>JBGAIN010000224.1:0-10913 GCA_044225505.1 Limisphaerales bacterium | reverse complement strand
GATTCCAAGTCCCGACGGGACGGCCGAGGACGTGGCATTGAACGGAAGAACCGGAGATTAAGCGGATCACAAGGTCGTAGAACCCAAACGCCCTTTCTCGCCGCACTCAGCCGCCCCTCCGGGGCTTGGGCCTTCTCACTTGAGCACCCGGCGCTAAAGCGACCGGGCTTCTCTCATTCTGTCCCTTCCGGGACTGAATAGAATTACCGAATGGCATTAGGATAAGTCCCGCGTGCCAAATTGGAAAGGAACGCGGACTTTAGTCCGCCGGGACGCCCGACCCTCCGCAAATGTCTCACACTATGTTAACAATTTGTCGACAGAGTGTGCGACATTTGCCGGGTTTTCAGCCGGAACGGCTTTACATCCCGACGGCGGAGAGTCGGAGCCGTGATTCCGCGCCGTCTCTCCGAAGTTGAAGAAACCACCGATTGCCGCGGCTTATTGCCAGAACGGATAAACGATCAGCCGCTGCACGGCTCGCCCATGGTTCGATCCAAGCTCAGTCAGAACACAATGTAAACAGCATGAGACCCCTATCGCGATAGGGGTCTCATAGGGGTCTCATAGGGTTCTCATTGGGTTTAGAGCGGCTCAATCCCACTGGAACCCCGTTCAAATCCCAGTCATACCCCACTCGTGAAGGGGCTATAAATGGGGTTAGACTGGGATTCCACCGCGATGACTCGCGAACGTCCGCTCCGGCCGGCAAATCTCGTTTCACGGACCGCGGCGCTGGGCCAAACACCAGCCGGAGATTTAAACCATTTGTAACTCATTCATCGGCATTGGTTTCGCACTTATAAACCTCTCCTTGTAGACAAATTGTCACCAGGGCTGACGATTTTGGGAACGGTCCGTTCCCAAAAACGACTGAGCTGTCCGAGACTTGTCGCACACTCCGTTCACAAATTGCGGACGCAGCGGAAAGGTTCCTTTTCAGGGCATGATTTTCTATTCCGCCTCGTGCCCTCGACGGCTACAAGAATGGGCCAGGATCGATCGTACGATCGCAATGGATGCTTCCTCGCGCGGAGGCTGTTACTTTTGGGAGGCTCCGGAGATATCCTAATTGGAAATGCAAGATGCCGAGCTATTAAGGGCTTACGCCGAGTCCGCCAGCGAACCTGCGTTCCAGGAGCTAGTGCGACGGTATGTCGACCTGGCATTCTCGACCGCGGTGCGAAGGTTGGGTGGTGATGCCCGAATCGCGGAAGAGGTTGTCCAATCCGTGTTCCTGTTGGTCGCTCAACGGGCATTATTGCTTTCCCGGCATCCGGCCTTGGGCGGATGGATCTACCGAACGAGCTGTCACTTGGCTGACCGAGCCCGGCGTACGGAGGAACGGCGCCGAGCCCGGGAACTGGAGGCAATGCGATTGAATGCGCCTGACGACGGAGAAAAGGAAGCTGATCAGCTTCTGCCGATGCTCGATGAAGCACTGCAATCTCTGAGCGAATCCGATCGGATGGCTGTCGTCATCCGTTACCTCCTGAAACAGCCCATGCGCGATGTGGGGTCGGCCTTGGGCGTGAGCGAAGCCGCGGCCAAGATGCGCGTCGGCCGGGCGATCGAACGGTTACGGCAGTTTTTCGTCAGGCGAGGGATTGCTTGCACATCCGCGACCTTGGGAGTTGTGCTTTCCAACAAGGCGGTGGTGTCGCTCCGGCAGGGATCGCGGTTCGAGTTCTCCAGTCGGATTGGTCAATCGGGTTTTACCGGCCTACAGTTCTCTGGATTAAAACCACTTATTCTTTCTCAAACAAAAACAACGATCCTTGTCGGAATCATCGCCTGTGCTGCGTTGCTCTTGGCGCTGCGGCAACATTTCAAGTCTGCTCGTGAAACAGACGCAGCCCGCGCAGGCATCATCAACACGGAAACGACCAACGGCGGGTCGGTGAGCGGCGGCCGTGCGGCGAAGGCGGACCCTTTCCACGCGATCGATCGCGCCCGGGCTTTGGACCCGGCCGCGGTTGCCATCCAGCGTCTCCATGCGGCCTTGGTCATGCCCATTCCCAAAAGCGGCATCTCGTGGCCAAGCGAGGAAGTCATCCAGTCCGTGGCGGGCTTCGCGGATAAACGCGCAGCATTCAGCGCCCTGAAAGCGGCCATCGACAACCCCGAAGCGTTGTTCACCGGCAACCTGGGCGTTGGCGATCCCGCGGATTTGGTTCGTGGCCGGGCCATTCATGCGTTGCAAGGGCTGCTGGCGGATGTGCCCGAGGTGAGACCGTATCTGTGGGAGTTGTACAAGACAGACAACGTGTCGACGGCGCTGTCGGCTTTCACGGTGCTAAAATCAGGCGGGTTCAAACCGGACGACATAACCGCGTTGAGCGATCAGCTCCCTAAATTCAGCCAATCCCCGGCTTTTCGTCTCTACGTGCCGCAAGCCATCGCGGATGTCCTAAGCCACGATCGCGAGGCGGTGTCCACCAGTGCCATTCGCGCCTTGGAAACGCTCTTGGAAAATCCGGTCGACTCCGTGCGTTGGAGCGCCGCGTCGGCGCTCGCCTCGACGCGATTGGATGCAGATCCCAGGATCGGGGCGACATTGGCTCCGCTGCTGACGAACCGTGAACCGTCCATCGCCAGTCTGGCGGTCCAGGCATTGGAAAAGGCGGGTCCTAAAGCGGCTGGGTATGTCCCCGCACTGCTCGAGCTGGCCAAGGAAACCGGGAATAAATGGCTGCGCGATGAGGCCTACCGATCTGTAAACGCGATCCAACCCGCCGCAGCCAGCTCCATTCCGGAAGTTGGCCAACTGGTATCGGAGGATGCGAGAGCCAAGGATTTGGGAATAAAGCTGACGCGGGGGACAGCGTCCCTGGATGAACTGCTGGCAGCGGCCCAATTGCCTCAATACGCGACGCTGGCCGCCGCACAACTGGGCGACATGGGCTCTGCCGCCAGTCGAAGTTTGCCCGTGCTTCGCCAGAGCCTGGAAGGGAAGGACGAAGATGCCCGCGAGAAAATCGTCGAATCGATCTACAAGATTGATCCGCAAGCGAAGATCGAGCGCGTTGATTCTCAGACCGTGATGAATGCCGTGATTAACGCCGAAGTGATGCTGGGCGCCCGGGGCAACGATTACGAGGATCCGTTGACCAAGCTGATCATGGAACGTCGTGCTTTCAGCACCTGGTGGACGAAAGAAGAAGCCGTCTCGTTTGTCAAAAAGGTGAGCGCGCTCGACCCGGCTGTTGGCCAGGCCTTCGTCGATAAGGTTGCCGAACGCGATCCGGCCATGGGGAGTGTGCTCAAGGTTGGCGCGAAGTAACAATCGTAGCCGCCGAGCTTTTCAAACGCTGGGCGCATGCTGGTTCAAAGATACAGCACCGTAAGGACTTATGCGCAGTTAGGGGTTTATGTATCTTAAAAGGTCACGAGGCGGGATAAACGGTAGCAGGGTAATGGGTTTGGCCCTCCCCCGCGTCGACTCCGAGCTTGCGTCCGCGATGGTCCCAGGATCCCAGACTTATGACAGCTGACAGCGCCCTCGTGCGCTGCTGTCGGACCGAGCCATCTCGTGCACCGTCGTGGTCACTCAGTTGCGGTGCAACGGTGACCTGAAAGTCCGGTTTCGCCCTGATAGCGCATGCGCCTCCCGTGCGCTATTACTTCTCGTAGGAGGAGGGCGCTTGGATACAAAACCGTATTGGGAAAAAGTCAGTTTACAAAAATTCCCGAGTCTTGATCGGGATTTAACCGTTGACGTGGTCGTGGTGGGAGCCGGACTAACAGGGATTACGGCGGCTTACCTATTGAAAGAGGCCGGGGCTAGCGTCGCGTTGCTTGATCGCCAGCGTTGGGCTTCTGCTGACACGGGCCACACCACGGCCCACCTCACCTACGTCACCGATACGAGGCTCCACCAGCTCGTCCAGACGTTCGGACGCGACGGAGCGCAAGCGTTCTGGGAAGCTGGCGCCGCCGCCATCGATCAGATGTGCGAGCTGGTGCGGCGTTGCGAGATCGAATGCGAGTTCGAATGGGTCCCTGGGTATTTGCACGGCGCGCTGGAAGCATCGAGTGAGAAAGACCGAGAGTCGCTGGAAAAAGACGCTGCGCTTGCCAAGGAACTTGGGTTTCAAGCGGACTTTATCGAGGACGTTCCCTATGCGCATCGGCCGGGAGTCCGTTTTGCCCACCAAGCGAAGTTTCATCCGCGCAAGTACCTGGCTGGATTGCTGGCGAAGATTGAGGGTGGGGGATCTTTCGTGTTTGAGAATTCCGAAGTCACGAAAGTGGAGAGTGACCCCTTGGTGGTCCACACGGAGAAACACAAGATAAACTGTCGTTACATCGTCATTGCGACCCACTGCCCGATCATGGGCAAGACGAGTTTAGTGAGCGCGACCTTGTTTCAGACGAGGCTCTCGCTTTATACCAGCTATGTTCTGGGGGCGCGTCTACCGCATCAATCGCTGCCGGAAGCGCTCTTTTGGGATACGAGCGAGCCGTACTACTATCTACGAGTAGACCGTCATGCGGACCATGATTATGCCATCTTCGGTGGCGAGGACTGTAAAACCGGACAGGAAAAAGATGCGGCGGAAGTCTTTCAAACGCTCGAGGCTCGCCTCAAAAAGGTCTTGCCGAACGCGACGGTGCAGAATCGCTGGCTCGGACAGGTGGTGGAAACGAACGATGGCTTGCCCTTTATCGGCGAAAGTTCAGAGAAGCAATTTATCGCCACGGGCTTTTGTGGAAACGGATTCACGCTGGGAACGCTCGCGGCGATGATGGCCCGAGATCGTTTCTTGGGACGTTCCAACCCTTGGATGGAATTGTTCGAGGTAAACCGCCGAAAGTTCTGGGGTGGGACCTGGCGCTACGTGAAGGAGAATCTCGATTATCCGTACTATCTGCTTCGAGATCGGTTCGCAAAGGCGGACGTTTCATCGACGGATAACATTCGATTTGGAGAAGGCGCCATCGCCAAGGTGGATGGGAAAAAAGTTGCGGCGTATCGGGATGAAGCTGGCAAACTCAAATTGCTCTCGGCAGCGTGCACGCACCTCGGCTGTATCGTCCGTTGGAACGGCGCCGATCAGACTTGGGATTGCCCATGCCACGGGTCTCGGTTTAAAGCCACGGGTGAGGTGTTGTCCGGGCCGGCGGAGACGGGGTTGAAGTCAGCGGACTAGGCGGTGCTTTTTAGTCTGTCGCCGAGGAACTGCCAGGCCGTGGGCGCATCGGTCCACACGACCGCAGACACGGTGCGGGGTCTTGGATCAGGCGATTGCCCAAGTCCTGCCCGGAAGAGGTGACTCCAGTCTTTGACGAAGAGTTTACCGCCCGAATGAGACATGGAAGAATTACGTTCGCTAAGCAGCCGCTGCCCGACGGATTCAATCGGCGCTGTCGGAGTATTCTTCCGTGCTTGGAGTTTGATTTTGACGGACGGAGGTTCTAGCGTGCAGTCCTATGCACTGCCGAGCTTTGTCGATTGTCGTTTTGGCGTTGAGCTTATTCCGCAGCACGGCCGCTGAACTACGTCTAGGGATGATCGGGTTGGACACCTCCCACGTGGTCGCTTTCACGAAACTTCTGAACGACACGAACGGTGCGCAACACATCCCTGGCGGGAGGGTTGTTGCAGCCTTCAAAGGGGGGAGTGCCGATATTGAGTCGAGCGCGTCACGAGTTGAAGGATATACTCGGCAGCTCCGAGACGAATTTGGGGTGAAAATCGTGGACTCGATTCCCGAGCTCTGTTCGCAGGTCGACGCCGTGTTTCTGGAAAGCGTGGATGGCCGCCCGCACCTGGCACAAGTTCGGCCAGTCTTAGAGGCCCACAAACCGGTGTTTGTGGACAAACCAGTCGCAGGCAGCCTGCGCGACGTCCTCGAGATTTATCGACTGGCCAAGGAAAACAAAGTGCCGATCTTTAGTTCGTCTTCCTACCGCTTCTACCGAAGCTTGGTGGAGACTAAACAAACGAATGTGGGAGACATTCGCAGTGTCATCTCGTCTGGGCCGGCGCATCTGGAACCCCACCATCCCGATCTGTTCTGGTATGGGATTCATCCAACCGAAGCGCTTTTCACTGTTCTAGGTGGGAATTGTGAGTCCGTCTCGCGGGTGACGACCCCAGATACCGATGTCATCACGGGCGTCTGGACGGGCGGGCGACTGGGCGTCTTACACGCCTTGCGCGTGGGGCCGACTCCCCACCAAGTCCTCGTCTTTGGCAATCGTGGTGTGGCGACGCAGAAAGGCAGCGGCGATTACGTGCCGTTAGTGGCAGAGATCATCAAGTTTTTTGAGACTGGGATCGCACCGGTGTCGCCGGAAGAGACGATCGCGATCTACGCTTTCATGGAAGCCGCTGATGAGAGTAAGCGGCGCGGCGGTACGCCCGTAAAATTGAGCGAGGTCCTCGCGTTGGCGGAGCAGAACCATTAGCGGCCACGGTGGTATGAACCGACGTGATTTTTGCCAAATAGTTGGTGGTGCGGCGGCGTTGGCGGCGGCGCCGCCCGTTTTCTCGGCGCTGGCGCCCTCGAATTCGAGCCGCCATAACCCGCTCTGGAAACTGGCGGTGGGACTCAACGGCTTTGAGTCCGGTGAACGCAAATACCAGAAGCGGTATCCGATCTGGGAAGTCCTCGAATTCGCGAATGCAGAAGGCTTTGACGGGGTGGAACTCGTTGGGAATTGGCCGCAAGGCGGCTACCCGGGAGCAGGGGAAAAGGAACGAATTGGAGCGTTGCGCCGACTGTATGAACGCTATGGGCTGACGGTGTTTTCCATTCAGCTCTCGGCCGAGGGCGCTTTCGCGCCGGACACGGCGGCGCGGCGGCGTTGGCTGGAGGAGTTCAATGACCGTGTGCGTTTTGCGGCGCAACTGGGTTGTGCTCACGTCGGCCTCTGGCCGGGAGGTGGCCTGCGCGGTCAGACGATCGATGCGGCTATTGACCGGCTGTGCGAATCGTTTCGCGACGCCGTGCGCGTGGCGGGTGAAGTTTCCATCGTTCCGGCGTTTGAGATTGAACCGCCGCTTGCCTTCAATACCGCTGAGCACTTGCGCCGCATCCAAACGGGGTCGGGCATGAAATTCATTTACGATCCCAGTCACTTCGATCTGTTTCACGCCTCGCAAGGGCGTCCGCATGAATTGCTGCAGAGTCTCGGAGTCAAGAATCTCGGCTACGTTCAGCTCACGGATACGGATGGAACGCTTCGGGACGGCGGGACGTCCAAACACGTGGCCGTGGGTGATGGACATGCGCAAGTGGCGGAGAGCCTCCGCATCATGCGGGACGGCGGATTTCGCGGGTGGATCATGGTCGACGAATGGGAAGTTCCAGATCCGTACGACGCCTGTCGCAAGGCCAAGCGGGCCATGGATCAGGCAGCGCGCTAGTTCGTAAACACGTGTGCACGGAAGAGTTTTTCCGCTGAGCAGGTGCGGGAGCTTGTTTTGGGACTACGGTTGCGCCGGTGTGACCACCTGGTAGAACTGCTGCGGGAAGTCCTCCGTGTCTGGAACGCCCAGGCTGATCTCGACTTCCCGCGCGGACCCTCCGGCTGGAATCGTAAGCTTCTTGGTCCATGCGCCTGTGCCCATGGAAGCGCGCGCGAGGACGGAGTAGGATCGGCCTGCGGCGGCGGAGAAGCGCAATTTGAGCTCGGGACCCGAATAGGTTATCGCCTCGATGGTGAGATGGCTGCCCGCCGCGCGAGGGTCCGTGCCGCTCACGTATTCCTCGAGGTTGGTGAACCCGTCGCCGTCTGGATCTCCATCCGCGCCATTCACGCCCGTCGCGTCTTGCGGGTCCAAACCGGCGCTGGTTTCCCAGCTATCGGGCAGTCCGTCGTGATCGCTGTCGGGTTCGGGTGCGGCATTGGTGCGGCCGGGGGTGGGAGCGGCGGCCCACCAATTGATGGGATCATTGCCGTAACTGCTATTAACGAGGCGTTGCAACGACAGTCCGGTGGCTTTGGCGCCGGTGGGCCAGGGAGCGTCGTCAGAATATTTGACGTGATCGACCAGGATCTCCGCCTCTTGGCCCGCCAGGGTCTGATCCTGCGCCGAGTGCCACTTGGAGAGCCGGATGGCTTCGCCGGAGTTCTGCAATTGGCCGGACCAAGGGCCCAGGATCACGACATCCGCCCCGATCTGGTATTGCTCCCGGAACGCGGTCAACTCGGACGGCGTGGCGACCGGATCGAAACCGACGACCACGGCGTAGCCGCTGGCGGGCAGGATGAACGCGGGTGGGAACGAAAACTGGACGGCGCCTCGCAGGATCCAGCTGGCGTCGGTCGTGGTTGAGGCACCTAGCATGACGGGCTGGTCGGTGATATTGAGCAATTCGATGAACTCCCCGCGCGCGTTGCCGACGGACCCGGCCAAGCCCAGGGGCGCCGACATGATTTCGTTAATGACGATTGGCCCGACGCGCGGACCGGCGTTGGTGCCGCTGAGGGTGGTCGATTTTTGAGCAACAAAATCCTCGTCGCCCGTGCTGGTCACGTAACGGCCGAAAGAGACATCGAGATCTGCGGCTCCAAACTTGTGCCCGTGAACGTAGCCGATGAGGTTCGTCGCGGCATTCGCGGCAAATAGGTAGGCTTCGTCGCCATCCGAGCTCAGACGGAATCCGGTCGCGCCCGACGCGAAGTCCGTATCCGTGAAGACCCGGAAGGCGCCAGGTGGGAGGATGGTGCGAGGGGGCACGCGGAATTTAAATGGGGTATTAAAGTCGTCTGTCAGGTACCAGCCGCTGATATCGGCCTCGACCGAGTCGGCATTGAACAGTTCGATGGCATCAACGCCGGGCGCGGAGGTAAAGCTGGTGATTTCATTGACTAAAATCCTAGGAGACGACGGAGGGGGCGGATCAGCGGCCCCCGGCGAGCCAAGGGGAGTGCTACTGGCTCGCCAGCTACTCTTCTTGCTCCAGGCACTCAACGGTGCCTGGTCATTGACGATGACCAAGGCAAAGCCGAGCCCTCGTGTGACGGGAACCCAGTCGTCCTCGTACGAAAAGTCCAGGATCGGTTCTTGGAGCGGGCCTTCCAGCGCGAGGCGCTCGCCGGCGTTCTCGAGTTGTCCCGAATAGGTGCCGGCGATCAAGGCGTTGGTTCCGTAACGGTTTCGAAACGAGGCGGCGTCAGCAACGACCACGACCCGCTCGCCCGCGGCCAGAGCGAGCGACGGGAATTGGAAGTCAATGCCGTGCGTAAACCGGAAACCGGCGAGGTTCAGGGGCGTGCTGCCAACATTCCTCAGCTCGACGTATTCGAAATGGCCGCCATCGGCGGCCGTGGGAGAAGAAGCGGGAGGATCGTACATGATCTTCGTGATGACCAAAGGCGGCGTTTGGACCACATACGTGGCGGCCGCGCGTCCGGACCAGGTGCTGGACAAGGGCGGTTTGTTGGCCCCGGTCAGATTGCTATGCGCCAGATCTTGTGCGCGCGCGACAATCCGCGCATTGGCGTCGATGCGAATGGGACCGGCGTAAGCAAGCGCGCCGGGAGAAACCGCGCCGCTGGGCAGCCGGGGATCCGTTCCGTCCAACGTGTAATAAATGGTCGAGCCTTCGTTGGCAGTGAGCGAAACGAGCGTCCCGGCACTGAACTTACCTCCCGCGCGATCCAGTTGGGGCGGGAACACGAATTGATGGTCGAGGAAGTCCAGTCGGTTCGAATACCAGATCTTCATGAAATCGACTTCGCCCTGATAAGTGCCGGGAAACGTGTAAGCGAACGGACCCGAGCTGCGCCGGCCGCTGCGCGGCGACGTGTCGGACCCGCTTGAGCCGCGCCAGCGCGCCACATCGCGGGGTTGGGCCTGGCGGACTTCGCCGGCAAAGGTGTCGATAACGGTGAAGACGTTGGTGAGGCTGAGAACGTCGCGACGGAGTTCCTGATAGCGATCGATCCAATTCTGCCAGAAATTTGGGTCACGAAATAATTTGCTGTACCAAGGATTGTCGAAGATCGGGTCGGAGTTGAACATGTCTGTGCCATAATCGGGAACGGTCGAACGCCAGACCCGAGGGTTGAAGTCGCGACCGTCGGAGGATCCTTGGGTACGGTCGAAATCCCAGACTGGTCCCATTACGAGTTTGGCTTGGCGCGGTTTGTAAAAGTAACCGCTGAGGCGAAGAGCATCGACGTTAAAGGTGAGAACTCCTTGCAAGTGATGATTGATCGCCGCGGGCACATCCAGGTAAGCCGCGTAGCCTTTGGCGGGATCGGTCCAGTCGGGACCGTTGAGCGCTTGGCCAAATGCATCAAAAAAGCCGGTGATATATTTCTCTTGCGGATCGCGCTGCGGCGTCGTGATCTCGGAGTAGTCTGGATCGAGATAATTGATGCTGGCGCCCGCGCCAAAGAAAGGCCGGGTGCCAGAGGGGGCGCTATCGATGCTCATCAAGTAGCCGCCCGTACTCTGGGGCTCTTTGATATGTTCCGGTTGCAGCTTGTCGATTGCGATGCGATTGGGGCTGATCTTGATCTTCTCTTCCAGCACGTAAACACCATTATACTCGGCCGCGCTGATCGTCCCAGGGCCATTGGCCGAGTCTTGCAGATAAACCTCGACGAACCGGGTGCGCGGGGAGTACTGGCCCATTTGCCGCATGAGGGCATGAGCAACGGGGTTGTGGATTAGCACCGGGTCAAATGAATTCGGCGCGTATAGCACCCAGTCGGACTCGCTGGGCAATCCCCCAAGCGCCACGTCGCGGTCGTCTCCAAACTCGTCTTGGGTCTCCAGTGAGAAACTGGCTTTGGGCAATCCTCCGGTGCTTCGACCGCGCTTATGAAGGATTCCCATACTGGCGATGTCCGGCCGATTGGTGAGCGACGTTCTGCCAGCCTTTGGTTCAAATGCCTGGAGGACCACAAATTGATCGACGCTCGAGGGGACTTCGCCCTGGCCAAAATTG
>JBGAIN010000223.1:0-10927 GCA_044225505.1 Limisphaerales bacterium | reverse complement strand
GCTGGGAATTGGTGTCGCTGGAATGGCTGTCACTTCTCGGGCTCCGTTGTTCGCAGCGGCCGACGCTGGCAAAAAGCTGGGTGTGGCGGTCATCGGGGCGGGTGGCATGGGGGGCTACAGTATGGATGAAAGCCTGCGTGAGAACCTCGTGGCGATAGCGGATGTCGACGACAATACCATCGCCCAGGTAATGAAAGACAAGGTCCAGGACCAGGCGAAACCCAAGCTTTTCCATGATTATCGCAAGATGCTGGAGGACTGTCATCGGGACATTGATGTCGTGTTGGTTGCCACCCCGGACCATCACCATGCCCCAGCGGCCATCCGCGCGCTTCATTTGGGAAAACATGTGTTCTGTCAAAAACCGCTCGCTCACAATATCCGCGAGTGTTATGCGCTCGCCAAGGCGGCCCGCGACGCCAAGGTCTGCACGCAGATGGGCAATCAGGGCTACTGCGATGACGGGATTCGACGCGTGGCGGAATATATCGCTGCGGGCGCGATCGGCAATGTGGTTGAATCTCACACCGTGCTGGGCCGTAACTTTGGCGGAAGTGGTGGACGTCCCGCCAGCAAACCAGTGCCATCGAACTTGCACTGGGACGAGTGGTTAGGACCAGCAGAGTACCGCGAGTTTCATGATGGCCTCCATCCTTTCAGCTGGCGCAGCTGGAGACAGTTCGGCACTGGAACAATCGGGGACATGGCTTGTCACCACGTAGCGTTTCCTTTCATGGCGTTGCGGCTCTGGGAAGTGAAGAAGTTTACCGTCGAATGCATCTCCACCAAGGGCGGCAGCGACGAGATGTATCCGCAGGTCAATATCGGTTGCTATCACGTTCCCGCGCGTCCAGCCTTCCCCGCCTGCAAACTCTACGTCTATGACCACGACGGTTTGAGACCAGAAGTGTGGAAAGATGCCGAAGCGAAGGAGCAACGGAAATTCGGGGAATTCACTTTGTTTGTAGGAAATAAAGGCATGCTGGGCAGCGATGCCAAAATCATCCCTCAGGCGGAGCACGACCGAACTCCTAAACCGGAGAAGACTCTGCCCCGCGCTCATGGCGCAGGACCGATTCAAGACTTGTACTGGTGCATTCGAAATGGGGGAGCCCCAGCGTCTAATTTCCCTGACGCAGCCGCTCCGTTGACGGCTATGGCATTGACGGGGCACCTGGCGCAGAGGGCTGGGCCCGGCGCCAAGGTAGAATGGGACGTGGAAAAGATGGAATGCTCGAACTTGCCCGCGGTGAATTCACACGTTCGACGCAGCTACCGGGCAGGGTGGGAGGTCTAAGTGCGCGCCGATTGCGAGAGAGAGTCTGGGGCGCGCCTCGGCCAAGAAGGTCGTGAAGCGCGCTCCAACGGAAGCACAGCCCAAGCGCCAACACAGGTCTATAAAGTCCCTTCAGGTGCGAGTAAGGTGCAGGCAATTCTTCTCGATTCGCCAGATGACGCCCGACCTCCACAACTCGGCGGAGGGTCGACGGCTGGGCTTCATCCGCTCCCAATCGGACAGTTTGACGAAGGAGATCCGCTTTCCTACGCATAACGCTGGGGAAGATCGGATGACAATGTCGGCCGTCTCCGTGTTCACGATGCAGGCTCGAAGGACGCGATGTCTGGACTCGTGAAGAACCGTCATGCGTTTCGAATGGCTCCGGGAGACCGGTCGAGTATGCCGAGCTAGGTTCATCGGGTGTTTCTGTGCGGGCAAGAAATATGCCCGCAGCCTGGTTCAATTCTCCCTGGGGGATGGCTCGCCACGACGGGAGAAAGGTGCCTTGGTTCGCGACAGCGTGTCATGACATAAGACACCGACGTCCCGCGGCGGTCTCGCGCGGCGTCCTCCGCGCGCAACGAGCTGGCAAGCGCGCCACACGCGCGTCGCGTTGTCAGTTCTCAACCGTTTGTGCCCGTCGATACGTTCTTGGGTGACGAACTATTGGAGCAGGGCAAAGGCTTTGCTCATGGCAGCCTTGGTAGCCTCGCAGGCCTCTTCGTTGTTCAGATCGTTGAGGGTCTTGTTGAACGGTTCTGCGCGGACGGGGCCATCATAGCCAATCTGGAAAAGACAATTCAGAAATGCTTTGACGTCGATCACCCCCGTCGCCACGGGCAATTCACGCCGCCCATCTTGTTGTTTGTTCTTGTCGACGTTGGCGGGCGCATCATTGAGATCGACGGAAACGATATCAGCATTCGCGAGAGTGAGAAGATCTTCAACGGAATCATCCGCTTGCCACCAGTGCCAGCTATCCAGGACGAATCCAACATTCCCCGTCCCAATCTCGGCAATGAGCTCTTTCATCTCCTTCATCGAATGGACGAACGGGTATTGGCATTGTTCCCGGGCCGTCTTGGTGCCGACGTATTCTAGTCCGAGGCGTTGACCATAGTCTTTTAGAACTTGGGCCACTTCGCGCAGACGTTGCGCATGGCGTTTGAAGTTTGCCAAATAGGTTCGGGAGTTGTCGCACGGGGAAAGCCATGTTCCCCAGCGGTCAGCACCGACTTGGCGAAGCCCCTCGGCCAACGCTGGAAGTCGTTTCAGGGAAGATTGAAACGCGGCATCGTCGCGACGAAACTCTACCGGGAGCCCAGCCGCACCAAAGACGAGTCCACGTTCTTTCAGTGTGCCAACTAGCTCCTTGGCTCGTGCTGAGTCCAGGCCCGCAAGAAAGTCAGGATACGCTTCCACCGCTTCAAAGCCGTAGTGTGCGGCAAGTCGAATCGCTTCCGTCTGGTTTGCGGAGACACCGATCGATCCGCAGGAAAGGCAAATCTTCATTCGCCGCGGGGTATCGAGAGCGCCACGCGAGACGAGCGGGGCGATGGCGGCGATGGAAGCGATCTGAGTCACTGTGGCGATGAATTGGCGGCGGGTGTGCTGTGGCATAGGCAATGGAAGTTAAGGAGGTTCGGAGTTTGAACTGACATTTTGGGGCGAAGGCTGAATGATAGCGTCATCTGAACGGGTCGGATTGGTTGGAAGAATCCTAGCTGTATCGACGTTCGAGCTAGGATTGTTGAGTTCTCGAGGAGCGGGCCGGGGGCGGCGGGTGGGTTTGGCCTTCACCTCTGGGAGAAAGCCAGCCGCAGCCAGCCCACGCTGGACTTCGGGGTTCTTCATGAAGCGCTCCCAGACACGCCCGTAGCTGTAGTTCTCGGCCATGAGCAGGATTGGTCCTTGGTCTATTCCCAGGACGTGCGGCCCCCACCAATTCGCCTGGAGATTAAGAGCCTCTCGAAATCCATAGACGGTCCACAGCTTCGTTTGAAATTGATCATACATCGTGCGGAGCGCTGGGACTGCATACTCCGGGGCAAAGGGGAGCGATCCACCCGGGCCGGCTGGGGCGATGGTTCCGTCGTCGTTCAGCGGGTTGGGCGTGCCGCGCGCGGTATAAGGAAGAAAAGGCGGAACGCCTGGCCCATCGCATGCCGTGAAACCCCAAACATTGCTGCCATAGCCGGAGAACCGACCTGGGTTTGCGATCGCACAATACGCAATGCAACAGAGTCGCAACACTGAAAGGCAACGTGCCATGGCTGAGGATCCTGAACGGATCCTACGCCAGACTTGCGCGCACGGTCAATCGTGCGGACACGACTTCCGGGGATCGCGGGTTGACGGAAGGTGGAAATCTGGTGCAGGGCAGAGCTCCGGTTGAATCCGATTCGCATCTTTGGAAATCGATGGTATTCGTCTTCCAGGAGGCAATAACGAGTGTCGAGACCCGTCAAGGAGCGGACCCTCCTGGAATCCAATACCATGAAAAGCCAAGAGAGCACACAGAGCAAACGGCAACGCCGACTGGACCGCAACAAAGAAGAGCAAAATCGGCAACGATCCATTGGCGGTGGTAACACCAATGAGCTCGGCATTACCCAAGGCCAGAATGGCGAGCAAGGAAATACGGTGCATCCACGGGACGCCAAGTTGTCAGGGGGCGAGTCGGCTCATTGATGCCGCGTTTGTGCGGATCGCAGAGAGAACGGTTATCCGCCGAACGCAGTGTATTTGCGGATCCCACGAGCCCAAGCGAACCGGGCGATTGCATAGAAAGCAACGACCCAGAAGAGTTGAATGGCCAGCCCCCGCCAGAGCTCGTCCCCGGTGGTTCGTCCGAGGTAAATACTGACCGGGAAAAACAACTGATACGGGAAAGGTGTATAGGATAGGATCTGCGAAAGCCACGGCGGTAGAATATCGAGCGGAAACAGGTGCCCACCCGCAATGTATTCAAACGCGAACAGAATGAAGATGAATGTGGAAACTTCCAGAACCCAGAACGCGAGCAGGGCCATGCTGTAAGAGACAAGGAATTGAAGTAGCCCAGTCAGGATGGTGGAGACGACGAAACAGGCCAGGGTTGTGAAATCGCTTGGCAGGACGAAGAACTCTCGTTGCAGGCCAATAAAAAGCAGGACAGGCAAGCATGCGACCGACGTGTAGATCAGGCGATTGGCGCCAAAGAGACAAAAGCGGTAGGTTAAATAGTCGATGGGTTTGAGGAGGAATTGATTGATGTTTCCTTCGCGAATGTCCGCCGCGATCTGCCAGTCGTCATCGGTCACGGCCGTCAGCATATCGACAATTGTGACGAGCAGATAGTACGAGGTCATGCCTGCCAGCGTGTAGCCTGCGACTTCCGGATCGTCCGACTTGCCCGCAAAAACGGCCCGCCATAGGTAGATCGTCGCCATCAACGGGATCAGTCCAAAGACACTTCGGAACAAGAAATTGGCGCGATAAACAAGGGTATTCTGAATGCCGATGTTGATCGCGTGCCAGTATTTGGTCATGCGCAGTTCAATTCCTCAAAGCGTGCGGCAGCCTAAAGAAGGAAGCAACTGGGTTTCTACTTTTAAGGTTGGCTGCGCTACGACTTGCCGGGACGCCCGAGACCGCGTAAAACGTCGGCGTGAAAAGCACACCAGCCGGGCCGGCGGATTCTGGCATGCCTGTTGCCTTGCGGCGATTTCTTTACCTTTCCGCAACCATCACCGGCGGCTCGATCATGATCATCGAGATTTTGGGCGCCAAAATGCTCGCGCCGTTCGTTGGGACATCGCATTTTGTGTGGACGGCACAGATCGCCGTGACGCTCGTCGCGCTCGCGGCGGGCTATTACGCGGGAGGTCGGTTGGTCGATCGCAGTCCCGAACTTCGGCGCATCTACTACTGCATTCTTGGCGCGGCCGCGTATCTGGCGATTTCTGTGCCACTGGTCCAGCCAGTGGCTTACGCCTGTTTGACCGTTCGACTCGCCTTGGGCTCCCTCTTGGCATCTGGGTTTCTTTACTTCGTGCCGCTCGCTTTGTTGGCGATGGTCGGCCCGTTCTTCGTTCGGGTGCTGGCGGTTTCGGTGACGAGCGTCGGCCAGAGCGTGGGCCGCTTGACGGCGGTTAGTACGCTGGGAAGCTTCGCTGGGACGGTCATGATCGGGTATGTGCTCATTCCATTCCTGCCAAACTCCATCACCATGTATCTGACTGCATTGCTGCTGGCTGGATTATCGGGAAGTTACTTTCTTCTGTGGGAAAAACGCCGCGGGGCGCCAGCGTTGGTAGCGTTCGGAATCGTTGCCCTTCTGACCTACGGCTGGATGCAAGAAAAGAAATCGCCTTTCGCCGATGCCAAAGAGCTGTACCGGGCAAATTCGAACTTTGGACTGGTGCAGGTGCTGGAAAACAAGCGCGGAGATCGACGATTTTACTTGAACGATAATCTGGTCCAGAACACTTACGATCCAAATGAGCGAAAAAGCCTGGCGGTGTTCACTTACGCCTTGCATGACCTCGCCCTCGCCTATACGGCGAGTTTAAAGAATGTTCTGTGCGTCGGGCTGGGTGTCGGGATTGTCCCGAGCGAGTTCGCTCGCGAAGGCATCACTGTCGACGTGGTGGAGATCAACCCAGCAGTGGTGCCGGTGGCGGCAGGCCTCTTTCATTGTGCGACGAATTTACTTCACCTGACTATTGGAGACGGTCGGTATTTCCTCAACCAAAGCCAGAAGCGCTACGACGCCGTCATTATCGATGCGTTCCTGGGCGATTCGTCTCCCTCTCATCTGATGACGCTAGAAGCGTTCCAGTCTGTGCGACGTGTCCTGAATCCAGAAGGCGTGCTCGTCATGAATATGTTCGGTGATTTTCAGACGGTGAAGGACTTCTTTACCGCCTCTTTGGACAAGACGCTGCGGCACGTCTTTGGCACCGTGCGAATCCACGCATCGGGCAATGGAAATGTCTTTTTTGTCGCTTCGCCAAAAGCGGGACTGGAAATGGTGCGGCAGCCTGACTTTGAGAGGGTCCATTTCTCTTGTCGCCCTGAGGTGTTGGCCGCATTCAACGGAGTCGTGCAAGCCGATCCGGAACACGGCATCGTTTTGACAGACGATTATAATCCGGTCGATTTCTATGACGCCTCAACGCGAGAGGAGCACCGTCGGCGCCTCGCGATGCACGTGCGATCGTTGTGACTTGATCTGGGCGAACGCACTCGGGGCGCAACGCGCTGAGGGGACGCTTCCCAGGGCACGCGCTAGTTCCGACCATTACCGCGGACGCTCGCGGTAATCCAGCGGAGATATGCCGGTGTGCCATGGCTAATCGGCATAGCGATAACTTCCGGAGTTTCGTAGGGATGATTGGACAGCACCAGTCCCTCGAGGGCCTTAAGGCGCCTGGCCGTCGTTTTGAAAATAATGAGCACCTCGCGGCTGCGCTCGATTTTATCCTTCCACCAGTAGTGGGACTCCAATTTGGGCACGAGATTGCCGCAGGCCACAAGCCGAGACGCTAAAGCCAGCTTGACCAACGTTCGTGCAGTGCGCAGGTTCGGCGCGGTGACAAGCATGACGACGTAGTTTTGGGTGGATTTCATACCGGATGTGTTAGGTGACCCAGCGAGACGAGGGCAAGCAAAGACCGGGTGTGGACAAATAGAGTTAAGCTTTTTGGATCGGCGCTTGACAACCAGGGGTAGGCGGCGCTACGAAAGACCATTCCCGTCATTTGCTCGTAGGCGTGCCCAAAGCTTATGAAAACCACTCAACTCGAAACTGTTTTATTCGGCCGTTCAACCCGAGTGTCGAAGTTCGGGTTTACTCTGATCGAATTACTCGTCGTCATAGCGATTATCGCCATTCTAGCCGGGATGCTCCTGCCCGCCTTGGCCAAAGCCAAGTCCAAGACCAAAGGCATCTCTTGTATGAACAACACCCGGCAGATGATGCTTGGGTGGCGACTTTACGCGGAGGATTTCAACGACATCCTTTTGGCCGCACTTGACATGTCTCCAAACCCATACAACCGCGTGCGTTGGGTAACGGGGAACCTGGACTACAGCAACGCCCGAAGCAATTGGGACCCTACCAACGACATCGCGCGAAGCCCGCTCATGCCTTATATAGGAAATAGTTACGTTGTTTGGAGATGCCCATCCGACATTGGAACGGTCAAGAACAACAAGGGACAGAAAGTTCCCCGCGTTCGCAGCAACTCGATGAGTCAAGTCTTTGACAACGGATCTTGGTTGCCGGCAGCCAATTGGAGGATTTACCAAAAGCTCGATCATATTGTGATTCCGAGCAAGACATGGGTTCTTATCGACGAACACCCGGACAGCATCAACGATGCGGCGTGCGCTGTGCAAATGGTGAAACCGGATGCCAAGGCAGCGCAAATTATTGACTTCCCTGCCAGCTACCATAATGGCGCCGCCGGCTTGGCTTACGCCGATGGCCACTCTGAGATTCACAAATGGATCGGGTCGAAGATTAAAGCCCCGGTGAAGTATAACAATGCGTTGCCCCTCAACGTTCCGGCGGGCGATTCGTTGCGCGACGTGCTCTGGTGGGCAGAGAACACCACAGTGGCCAAGTAACAAGAAGCCGTTCGACTAATTTGCCCCTTAAGTCCGGCGGCTTAACATCGCGCTGGACTGAATGGCCGAGTTCTTATACTTTTTGGCCATGTCGAAACCGAGAGGCCCGGGCGCCGAAGGGCCTGGGGTCAATCCGCAGATGTCGTTCGAAGAGGCTCTGAAGAGCCTGGAGTCCATCGTTGAAGCGATGGAAAGCGCGGATTTACCATTGGAAACACTCCTGGCACGGTTCGAGCAAGGCGCGCAATTGGCTCAACTCTGCCAAACTCGACTCGCGGACGCGGAACTCAAGATCCAGCAACTTGAGAAAACTGCTGCCGGACAATTAGTTGCAAAGCCAGCGGTTCTTTCAGAAGATACGGCGACGGTTTGACCGGACGTTATCAGACTGGAATCCGCCCAGACATGTTCCCTTTGACATACATTTCGACCTTTCAGCAGTATGCCGTTCATCGCCGTACCCCTTTCACGCCCAAGTCTGCCTGAAATCTATGAGCCGATATCTCGACATGGTTGATCACCCCTCGCACGTCAAAAAGCTGACGGTTCCGCAGCTCCAGCAGCTCGCCGAAGAAATTCGTCACGAACTCATTACTGTTCTTGCCAAGAATGGAGGCCATCTTGGTCCGAACTTGGGTGTTGTGGAACTGTCCATCGCGTTGCACCGGGTCTTCGAGACGCCCAAGGATAAGTTTGTGTGGGATGTCAGCCACCAAACTTACGTCCACAAGATTTTGACCGGACGAAAAGCCCGTTTCGGGACAATCCGGTCGACCGACGGTCTGTGTGGCTTTGCCTTGAGGTCCGAGAGCGAGCATGACTGCTACGGCGCCGCACACGCGGGCACAGCACTTTCGGCCGCCTTGGGAATCGCTGCAGCCCGCGATAAACGGGGCAGCGATGAGAATGTGGTGGCAATCTTTGGGGATGCAGCGCTGACGAACGGGGTCTCGTTCGAAGCGCTCAACAATGTCTCGCAAACGACGAAACGTTTCATTGGAATTCTCAATGACAACGAGTGGAGCATTGCCAAAAACGTGGGGGCGATTGCGACTTACCTCAACAAGCTGATTACGCATCCTTCCTACAATCGCTTGCAACGCGATCTAGAGCGTTTGCTACGCCGTTTCCCGAAAGGCGAGATTGCTTTGAAACTAGGGCATAAAGCCGAAGAAGCGCTCAAGGGCGCCGTCACCGGAGTGACCCTCGAGCAGTCCGCCTCTCCGGCCAGCGCCGACGGTCGCGGTGGTTTCGGGAGCAGCCTGATTTTCGAAGAGATGGGCTTGCGGTATATCGGGCCGATCGACGGGCACGATCTGCAAATGCTCGTTAGCGTTTTGGAATATGCAAAGAGCTGCGAGGAGCCAGTCGTGCTTCATGTCCTCACGAAGAAGGGCAAGGGCTACGATGCTGCCGTGAATCAGCCCGAGAAGTTTCACGGCACCGGTCCGTACGATGTCAAGACGGGCTTGGCTCCGCAACCCGTCCCTGGCACACCCCCGAACTGGCAGAACGTTTTTGGAGAAGCGATGGTTCGACTTTGCCAGAAGGACAATTCGATTGTCGGGATTACGGCGGCCATGCCGAGCGGCACCAGCTTGTCCATCCTGCAAAAGGCGTTGCCCGATCGTTACTATGACGTCGGCATTGCCGAGGAACATGCGGTGATTTTTGCTTGTGGCATGGCGACGATGGGATTCCGACCAGTGTGCGCTATTTACTCTACGTTTCTGCAGCGCGCCTTTGATTGCATTGTGCATGACGCCGCATTGCAGGACTTGCCCGTGATCTTTTGCATGGATCGAGCAGGGCTCTCGGCCCAGGACGGTCCGACGCATCACGGCTTGTTCGATATTGCTTATTTGCGTTGCGTTCCGAATGTCATCGCCATGGCGCCGAAGGATGAGGACGAGCTTGTGGACATGATGTTTACCGCAACCCATGAACCACACCCCACCTTCATCCGCTACCCGCGCGGACCCGCTGAGGGAGTTCCCCTTAAAGAATATCCGAAGTTGATTGAGATCGGTAAGGCGGAGGTTTTGCGCAACTTTGCTCGAAACGGCGGCGCCAAGGTGGCGTTGTTCCCGCTCGGAAATATGAACCCGATCGCGCGCAGTGCTGCTGAACAGTTGTCGGCGGCTGGCTACGACGTCGCTTTGATTAATCCTCGGTTTACCAAGCCGATCGACGCGGCGACAACGGAGTTTTTTGGTCGCGCCGCCGATGTGGTGGTGACGTTGGAAGACCACGTTTTGACCGGCGGGTATGGCTGCAGTGTTTTGGAACTGTTCAGCGAGCGTAAAGTGACGACACCGGTAATCCGGATCGGATGGCCCGACCAGTTCATTGAACACGCCAGCACCGTCGAGGAACTGCGCGCCAAGTATGGATTGACCGTGTCCAACGTGGTCGAAAAAGTAAAAGCAGCGCTCACGGAAACCGCCGTCGAAGGCGCGCACGAAGTTGCTGTGGCATAGCGAAGATAACTGTCTGACATCTCGAGCTGATAACATGGCCTACAAAGACGTAACTCCTCCTGCGGGATCCAAGATCTCAGTCGTCAACGGCAAACTCAACGTCCCGGACAATCCGATCCTTCCGTTTATTCGAGGCGACGGAACGGGTCCGGATATTTGGGCGGCCAGCGAGAAGGTATTCAACGCGGCGGTCCAGAAGGCCTACGGAGGCAAGCGACGAATCTCTTGGTTTGAAGTCTTCGCCGGCGAATCCGCCAAGAAACGATTCGATACCTGGCTTCCTGATGACACGGTGGAAGCGTTTAAAGAGTACTTAGTGGGAATCAAAGGGCCGCTAACCACGCCCGTTGGTGGAGGGATTCGGTCGCTCAACGTGGCGCTGCGGCAATTGCTGGACTTGTACGTTTGCCTGCGGCCCGTGCAGTACTTCCAAGGGGTCCCATCGCCGGTCAAGCATCCGGAAAAAGTCGATATGGTGATCTTTCGCGAGAACACGGAAGACATTTATGCAGGGATCGAGTTCGCTGGCGGCTCGCCGGAGGCCGAGCGCTTC
>JBGAIN010000222.1:0-10945 GCA_044225505.1 Limisphaerales bacterium | reverse complement strand
GGTTCTTCCGTTCAATGCCACGTCCTCGGCCGTCCCGTCGGGACTTGGAATCGCGCCCATTCAACCTCGGCGTTAAAACGCCGAGCTATTCTCGAGTTGCCCCATCCGGGGCGCCAGGAGGCAATTGCCGAATGGCATTAGAATAAATTCCGCGTGCCGCACGAACACCCAGGCCGCCGCCCCGCGCACCCTCACAGGATAAATGGCCCCCACGAATTGAATCCGGAGTAACCTCGCCACGACGCCGCCAGTTTTCTCCTTCCTTGTCGCTGTCAACGCGACGACCTGTTGCTCGAAGCAAGCTGACAAACCTCGCTAACTTCTAACTTAAGGGCTGACCTTGACTGCGCGCCCAGCTCGGACGCTTTGGCTAAGGGCGGCAGATCAAACCGCGGAACACGCTGAATACGCGGAAGGAGAAGCCGTGAAGAGTTGTTCACGCCAAGGATCCCTGAGTTCGCTCCTCTAAAGCTCCTGATTTTCAGCGTGCTTCGCGTATTCCGCGGTTCCAATCGCCGTTTCTGGATTTAGCGCTGAGAATCCAGCGGCCCGATCCGTTAATCCTAATGCCATTCGGTGATTCTATTCAGTCCCGGAAGGGACAGAATGAGAGAAGCCCGGTCGCTTTAGCGCCGGGTGCTCACGTGAGAGGGCCCAAGCCCCGGAGGGGCGGCTGAGTGCGGCGAGAAAGGGCGTTTGGGTTCTACGACCTTGTGATCCGCTTAATCTCCGGTTCTTCCGTTCAATGCCACGTCCTCGGCCGTCCCGTCGGGACTTGGAATCGCGCCCATTCAACCTCGGCGTTAAAACGCCGAGCTATTCTCGAGTTGCCCCATCCGGGGCGCCAGGAGGCAATTGCCGAATGGCATTACCATTAATCCCGCGTGCCGCACTAGCACCCAGGCGGCCGCCCCGCGCACCCTCACAGGATAAATGGCCCCCACGAATTGAATCCGGAGCAACCTCGCCACGACGCCGCCAGTTTTCTCCTTCCCTTGTCGCTGTCAACGCGACGACCTGTTGCTCCATGCGAGCTGACGTAACTCGTTAACTTTTAACTCAAGGGCTGACCTTGACTATGGCCATGGGCGGGGTGGGCCATTTAAGGATTCTATTCCCTGGGTGCCTCGCCTTTGTCCTCTCTGCGGATCGAGCGGAGCGTCAGCATCATGACGAGCGTTGCCAGGGATAATCCACCGAGGACACCTAAAGCTGCGGGAGTAGAGAACTCCTTCGGGAGAATACTGACGCCGACGAGGGTCAGATTAAACAGGTTAAGGAAGCCGTAGGTGATGAAGTTCTTCTCCTTTCGGCCGGGCAAGAATAAAGCATAGTTCTCGATGATATGACGCCTCAGGGAAAGCGGAACCAACCCGAGGGTTAGCATACAGAGAGCGTGAGCGCTCATTAACGCCCAGATGCAAATGACCCCCATCCACTCCCGATCCCGGGTTGCGGCAATGGCGAGAACGTTACACCCCACGATTACCCCGAGACCTGGCAAACATCGCTTTAGTAATTGTCCGCGTCTGAAGGCGTCTCTGAGGGCCAGGAATTCTGGCAGGTATCGGCCGGCGAACGAATCCGGTTCCGGCCTTGTCGGAGGCGATCCTATTCGAAAGAAGATGGGGTTGATCAATTCCCGCCCAAACCATTGGCGCTGGCGTTGAAGGAAGAGGTTGAGAAGGAACCCCAGAGCTATAAAAACATACAACGATCCGTAAAAGTTCCATGGCCCAAGGGATCTTGCGGAGTCCCAGGATGTCCACACTGCTAACTTAACGAGTAAAAGGACATCGGCCATTCCCAGCACCAGCATCGCTAAGGCGCTAAATGCAAAGACGGCAAACAAGCCGGTGGAAACCGGTCTATTTTCCTTCCTTCGAAAATAAAAGCCGAAATACGGGAGAAGCAAAACGAGCAAAGTGACTCTGCCCCAGACGAAACGGGCTCCGTGTGCGCTCACAAAGTCTTTTCCCGTCCGATAAGGAGATACTTCGCCGAGATGAGCGATTCGCCAGGCCGCAAGTTGCGAATGCTCCCAAAAACCATAGACCAAACCCGCCAAGCTGGTAATGGTGGCGGTTCCAATCAACGCCAGTGCGCCGGTGATCAGCCACGGACGCTTCACCACCCACGACAGCGCTTTTCTCAATCCGCTGGCAGGCCGCGCGAGGATCGGCTCGTGATTTAGAAATCGTCCCAACTCATCCACCAGGGCTCTGGCCGTTGGATAGCGCCGTTCAGGTTTCTTCTCCAAACATTTTAGACAAATCGTTTCGAGGTCGGGCGGGACGTCTGCATTCTGTTTCGACAGCGGCACTGGATCCTCTTCCACCACTTTCCGCAACGTTGCCAACGGCGTTTCCCCCAGGAGCGGCGCTTTGCCTGTCAGCAGTTGGTAGAGAATGGCGCCGAGCGAGTAAACGTCGCTGTGCGGGCCAACTTGATCGCGCCGCCCGGCGGCCTGCTCCGGCGGCATGTAGCTTGGGCTGCCCATCACAGCGCCGGTATGCGTCAGGCCGCTATCCTCGTCCGTGCGCTTGGCCAGGCCGAAGTCGGTCACGCGCGGGCGGCCATGCTCATCGACCAGCACGTTCTGGGGTTTTAAGTCCCGATGCAAGATGCCACGCTCGTGCGCATACTGAATCGCTTCAGCGATGGTTTTGACCAATTCAGCGGCCTTGCCCGGCGGCAATGGACGTTCGCGCACGAGGGCCGCCAGATTCTGCCCCTCCACATAATCCATCGAGAAATAATGCCGCTTTTCGTGCTCGCCGACTTCGTGAATGACCACGATGTTCGGATGCTGCAAGTTCGCCGCGGCCTCGGCCTCCGCGCGAAACCGGCGTATGTCCGCCTCACCGGCCAATTGACCTGCCAGAATCATCTTCACCGCCACAATCCGATTCAAACTGAGCTGCCTGGCTTTATACACCACCCCCATGCCGCCCCGGGCGACCTCCTCCAGCAACTCGTAGTCGCCGAAATACTTGATCTTGCCCAGCGGCGCTGGATCCGCTGGCGAGGCTTTCCGCGTCGGATTCAAAGTCGTTCCGGCTTCCAGGGCCTTTGCCACCTCGAATTCGGCGATGCCGGGGCGCGCTCCTGTCAGCACGGGGCCCGCGAGCAGGCTATCCTCGGCAAAATGTTCTTTCAGCAACTCGTCCACCTTACGGCGGAGCGCGACATCCCCTCCGCAAGCCGTCCGAAGATATGCCGTGCGCGCCTCCGGCGTGGTCATCTCCAGGGCGGCAAGAAATATTTCCCGTTCAGTCACAATTCAATCCTATTGACCGGGGTTCGAGCCTCCCTGTGATTTGGGTCTGGGCAGAATTGTCATGGTGCCAGTGTTCGGACTGAGTTTGGCGCTCGCGCCTGCGATGGTCGAGCCTGGGTGTCCCACCGGGGGCTCCCGGGCATGAATTAAAGTGGGTGAGGTCAGCCGCAATATCTTCCACGGGGCGCGGCTATGGCGAGTCCGACGAAGCCTAGCCGCAGCAGCGCCGCATCCGCGAAAACACCTCGTGTGGTTCGAAGAGCTCTTGAAAAGGTAGAAATTCCGCGGCTGGTCTGACGACACCGCCGCGGTCCTTAATCTCACCCAATTTTAATCACACCCGAGGCTCCCCTGAGCGGGGCCTCCCGGGCCCGATTGAGCGCCGTGTCTACCCTCACGCTTAATAACCGAATACGCCAGGGAACTCGTTTTCCAGCGCTCGCTGCCGGAATGTGTCGCTGTGCTTCCGGGCGTAGACACTCTTTCCCGTATTCAAAATGTGCAACATGACATCCGCGACCACTTCATGGCCCAGGGCATTGATCTCCGCCATGTAGGCCCAATACGTTGGGTCGGCTTCGACATAGTAAGGCGACGTAGGATCATCAAATCTCGAATGATGCCCAGCAAAGAGCCTGCAAACGTTGATCATGCTGACGCCTCGCTCCCTCGCCTGTGCAAGCAGCTTTGTTGTGTAGTCGAACGCGAGCTCCTCTAATTTACGCGCAAACGGGTGCACGAACTCGTTGTCGATGCCAAGTTGCGGCGAGCTAATCGTGTCGGGCCGGCAGCCAAAGAATGTCGGGAACAGCGTGCACGGAAAACACGCAGCGGTATTCGCTGAGACGCTGTTTCCATACTGCCGAAAGTTCGCCCCGCCTTCGTACGGGTTTTCATTGCCGATCGCGATGATATCGACCTTATTGCCATACTTGCTTCCAGCGTTTCCAAGCAGACGCTGGTAATCGCGGGCGTAGCTCGCGAAAAAGCGATCGGACACCGTTAACTTATTTGAATAGGGTGGCCCAAGCACGTCCGTCTCATCGACGTAAGGAACTCCGCGCCGGGTCTGAGTTGGCAGAAAATGCCCCGCATATCTCCGCAATACCGTGTCTGGAATCGACGGATCACCACCCTGACTTGCCATGAATCGAGCTTGCCAGTAGGAATCCCCGAATGCGGCAGCGCCAGGTGGAAGCGGTTCGCCACCGAATGAGGTAGCGATGGGGTTTAGTTCTGGGTCGCGGTCGAACAACATCGAGACCAGGCGAATGAAATCGGGTGGGCCGAACTCGTAGAGAACGAGGGTATTGCCGCTGAGCGCGCCGCCGAATTGTTCCGCAATGATTGCGTCCAGATCATCCATCTCCAACCGACCATAAGGCGACGTATGGCCGGTTTTGGCGACGTCAATTAGACGAATGGACGTTCCGTCGCGTGCTTCCAGCGCTTCTTTGACGAGGATCGGATACCTGTTTTGGTATCTCTTCATGTTTTGCGAAGAAGTCAAGATGTCGTAAACATGCGCAGGATCGCTCATGATCGCCTCCAGCAAGCTCGGCCAGTCGTAGCTGCTGGCGAAGTTGACCCCCGACGCCCAGCCACAGCCGATATTGACGATATTGTCATAGTGGGTGCCGGGCAAGAGCGTTGAGGCGACTTCATTTCTTACGCTCCCGAGTTGCTTTGCACGGGACCGTTCAGTGTCGTGAGATTCCGTACCTTTCTGCGGTATTCCAGAAGCGGCGCCAGATACCGTCACCGCCGGGTTCAGTGGAGTCGCTTGTCCATTTCGCAATCCGCCGAATGGCATTAGGCCGATGAGGCCGAGTATGGCAAGGTTCGATAGAAATGTGAGGGGTTTGAACATTTTCAATGGGTTTTGTCTTTGTTTGTATTTGTCCTGGTAAAACTGCCTCGTGGCTGATTACCAGGGTCGGCTTGTCACTGGTCTACGGCGTTTTCGGCATCATTACGGGAGAACGACTCGGTAATAGCTCTTCGCTAGGTCTGACCGCGTATCTTGATACTGAAATTGACCGGCGGCGTCGGCGGTAACGGTCGCAATGTCGGTGAAACTGCCGACATTCAAGTCAGTCGAAGCCTGAATTCGATGCACACCCTTTGGGATCCCACGAACATTCAGCACCACGGCGCCATTTCCGGCGCGGGTAATGGAATGAATCCTTAACGCGCCGCCTTCAAGCACCTGGACGGCATCGAGCATGACACTGCCGGTGTGGCCGCTGGGTGAGGCGCTCAATGAAGTAAACTCCAAACGGGTCGTGCTCTGAACCGCGGTAAACTGTCCAGAGAAGACCGTCCAATGATAATTGCCGGCGACCGCGCCGACGTGAGTAATAGTCTGATTCAGTCGATCTCCCAGGTCGTCGAAGAGCCGAACGCTGGCCGTCGCCGGCTCAGAGGACTCGTAATAGTTGTCGGTATAGGCGAAAGTGACTGTGTAGAGGGAGCCGGGAGTGGTGGTGAAAGCTTGTGTCAGTTGGCCCCGCTCGAGACCATTGAGGTCAAGAAACTGTCCGCCCTCGAACGCCGGACCGACAATAAAGCCATTGCCAGCGGCGTCGCCGACCTCCACACTATCCCCCCCGACAACCCAAGGAGCGATGGTCTTCTGGCCCGCATAGATCTCTATATAGGTCCGCGTATCCGGGGTCTCAAATCCTCCATTGACGATGAGCCGAGAGTTCATGGCATGGATCGAAGCGGCAAGAGCCACGGCAACTGCTATCAATGCACTCCGGAGGCATTGCCGAAGAAGCAGCGCTGGAACGTTAGGGTTCGTTTGACGGTGGTCCGCGCGGCAGCGGCAAGTCGCGTTTGTTCTCATAATTTTCAATTGTGCGTTCGAGATACGGGAATCTGGATTTGAGGTGTCACCGGTCCAAGGCGTTTTCCGCCGCGCAATCACGCCACCGGTCTTGAAATCTTTTTTTGGGGGAGAAAGGAGATTTCTTGAACAGTTTCCGCGAGTTTACATTCCCAAGGGTTTGTCACGGACCGGGCGGAATCGGTCTCTCGGCCTGAGCGAAGTTGAAGGCCCACTAACGAGAGAGAAGATCTGTAACGAAATGACCTTTTAAAGGTATTCAGGGCTTATGGCTCGGCGCCTTCTTCTTTCCTTGCTCGCCCAAGTCTGACGAAGGCGGATCCACCGCCTCCATCGCTTCGATTTCTTCCCAGGAGGGCGCGCTCCAGGCCTGCCACGGCGAGCCGACCAGGATCACATTCCCATCGACGCTCCATCGAGCCTTACGCGGATGCGTGTCGGCGCCAGGTAAGGTCAGCAGCTCCTGACCTGTGCTGACGTCCCAAAGCTTGACGGTTTCCCGCCCGTGATTGGTAGAAAACAATCGACGTCCATCCGGGGAGAAGGCGAGGCCTGCAACGGTTTCCAGATGCCCTTGGAAGGCCCGAATCAAGTTGCCTGTTGCGGCATCGAATAACAGAACTGCATTCCCAAATGAGGATCCAGCCACAAATTCGCCGTTGGGTGAAACCGCCAGTTGCTCTTCGAAAAACCCTCCCGAAACAAGCCGCGGCGCTTGGCCTGGGCGGTCTAAATCGTAAAAGGCGATCTGATTGTGAACTCTTTGAAGAATCCCCACGACCAGAACACGTCCGTTCGCCGCAAAGCAGGCCAAGTCTGGCCATCCACTGGTGCGGGCGATCCCGCTGAAGGTCTGGTTGATAGATGCTACAATTTGCCTGGTCTCGACATTCCAGACTCGCAGGGTTTCTGGCTCCTTCGCCACTGCCAGGTGCTTCCCGTCGTCACTGAACCGGAGGGGTAAGAGCCCTGGAACATCATTCGTCAGTTCAATGCGACGGCCAGCCGACCCGAGGTTGGCGAGGTGGACAGACCTCGAGGAAGTTCCTTCGCTCCACGCCAGGAGCCGGCGTGCGCGGTTGTAGGCCAAGCCAGTTGGGCGCATGCTAGAGTCGAGCGTGATGGCTTCGTGCTGAACGAACTCCGCACCGCGCAACTCGCCGACGAGGATCTGGTTGGTCCGGATGGTGCCGGCTTGCAGGCGCACATCAGCAAACCAAAAGGTGGCAAGTTTGTTTCCCATCGAACGGAAATTAAGGCGGGCGCGGCTATCGCTAGTGGAGGGTTGGAAAGTGTTGGTGAACCCTTGCCAATGGGGAGTGAGGTTCAAGGAACGGTAGTAGCCAAGGTCGAGCCAGTCCGGTTGAGCTTGCGTGACGGCAACCATGGCGTTGGTAGCGGGGCTGGCTTTAGCGGCGAACGAGATGGTGTATACCAAGTTCGAAGCCAGTGTGAGGTTGGGATAATTGAGCTGGATGCACCAGTCGGTGGTGCCTGCGTTGGTGACTGAAACTTTGACTGCCGGCTGGTTGTTAGTGAACTCAAAGGTCCTCGCGAACGAGGCGCGGGCGTTGTCATGTTGCTCGGCAGCCCACCCGGTCAAGCCGTTGCTGAACGAACCATTGCTGAGGAGATCGGCGCCGAGCGGGTCGTGGATATTGTTCCAAACGCCAAGCAGGTTCGTGCCAAAACAGCCCAGGACATTGTCCGAAGATCCAATCCCGAGCAACGGCGACGGAGGGGAGTGGCGGTTGAGATCCACCACCTCGGGCGGTTGACCCGGGGGGAGCAACAACACGCGCGAGCCGTCCAGCGGATAGATATCATCATCCCCAAGCCTGTCCGACAAACGCCGATAACTGTCGGCAACGCGCTTCTCATCCATTCGCCACAACATGAGGCTTCCGTCCTTGTCCGTACTGGCGATGAGGTGTGCCGCCTCTGACGTCGCGATGGCCCAAACTTCGTGAGTGTGGCCGCGCAGCACCTGGGTTTCGGTCCAGGTGTTCGTTTCCCAGAAGCGAATGGTTTGGTCGGCTCCAGCGGAGATCAACCGTCGTCCGTCCCTGGTAAACGCCATATCGATAACCGAGGCGGTGTGGCCCTCAAGTCGTTTGAGAAGGCCACCGGTGGCAGTATCCCAGATCTGGATTTGCGTGTCTGTAAATCCCGAAGCCGAAGCCAGCACTCGCCCGTCCGGCGAGATGTCCATCGCGATGAGCGGGGCATTTTGCATATCGGATTTCCAGAGTTCCTGGCTAGTGTCGAGGTCGATACACTGGATACGACCATCCCAAGCGTCAGTCCGGACTTGATATAGACGCCGATTGTCAGGGGAAAGTCGGGCCGCTCCGATATGCGTCCACCCCTTCGGGCTGCGCCCGGCCGGAAAGGGACCCTCAACCCGGCGGGAGGCGACATCTACGACCCAGACCGCGTCGCCCTTTTCGGGGTTTGATCCACCGTAAATGACCAATCTGGAACCATCTTGCGAAAACGCCAGGTCACGAATGTCCCAACCGCCCTGGTCGGTTACCCGCCAGAGCATCGATTCCCGGCCAGATTCGAGGTCATATAGAGTAATTGCACTGGGTCCAGATGTGGCAGCCAGAAGATTCCGCGCCGGGGAAAAGGCCACGCGTGACGGGTGGGGAAGCTCGCTTTCCGTCAAGGGTCGGACGCATCGCCTGGTCGAAACATCCCATAAGTCCACTCGCCCGTCCCACCATCCCACCGCCAGTCTCCTACCGTCCGGTGAAAAGCTGACGGAGAAGGCTTGCGTCGGCCGGTTCGTGAGCGTGACAGGGGCGCTACCGCGGGTCAGTTGCCAGAGATAACGCCACTCCCATCCGCGAAGGTCCTCCTCGCCGGGCTGCGGCCGGTGCCGGTCGAGCAATCGACGCGCTCGCCCGAGGTTGTTCACCTTTAAAGCCTGCTGGGCGAGATTCATTTCGGCGGCGTAGAGAAATCGACGTGATAGCGCCTGGGCGGATTGGGCTGCAAGGCGCTGCTCCTTCTCGCTCGCATTCGCTCTTCGCGCCGAGTAACTCGCATCGGTGGCCCGGATCGCTTGCCAAATGCTGACGCCAGTACCCACGAGTAACGCCGCGGCGACAGCAGCCCCAGCCGAGAATGCGACTCGGTTCCGCTGCCACGCCTTCTGAAATCGGTAGGCCGCACTGGGAGGGCGCGCGACAACGGGCTCGTCGTTTATGTGCCGCTGAATGTCCGCGGCGAGCCCGTTGGCTGTTTCGTATCTTCGGGTTCGGTCCTTCTCCAGACACTTCATCACGATCCAATCCAGATCACCCTTGAGTTGGTGCAACTCTTCCTGGAGCCGCCGAAGTGAGGAGGCGGATTCCTCGGCACCTCGAGGCGTCCGCGTCGTAACCTCGGCGGCGACCAGCGCCTGCGTTAATCGCGTGCTCGGACGCAGTGGCTCTTTCTCGCGAATGGTTTTGCGCATGGCGTCGAGGCCGCCCTGCATCATTTCCTTCGCATCAAACGGCGTTTGGCCTACCAGCAATTCGTAGAGCAGCACGCCGAGGCTGTAGATATCCGCTCGCGTGTCGATGTCCAGGCCTCTCATATCTGCCTGTTCGGGGCTGATGTAAGCCGGCGTGCCGATAAACTGGTGGAACTGAGTGAACACGGTCTTGTCGGTGAGTTCGACCTGAGTGGCCTTGGCGATGCCAAAGTCGATCACCTTCGGAACCGGCACGCCATCGTGCAATGTGACAAGAATGTTTGAGGGCTTGATGTCGCGATGGATGATCCCCTTTTGATGGGCGTGTTGAATGGCGTGACAAACCAAGATGAACAATCTCAGCCGTTCGCGGGTAGGCAACTGTTTCTGATCGCAAAACTCTGTAATCTTGATCCCAGGCACCAGTTCCATGACGAAATAGGGACGACCGGCGTCCGTCGTGCCCGCGTCAAAAATCTTCGCGATGTGCGCGTGGTCCATCAGCGCGAGCGCCTGCCGCTCGGCCTCAAACCGCGCCACGATCTGCCGGCTGTCCATTCCCAGCTTGATGATCTTGAGCGCGACGCGACGTTTGACCGGCTCGCGTTGTTCGGCTATCCAGACTTCACCGAAACCGCCCTCGCCAATCTTTTCGAGCAGTTTGTAGCGGCCTATCATGTGGGCGGGCGCTTCCAAGGCTGGGGCTTCGACAATGCCAAGCCGTTCCCGCTCCAGGGCGGAACCCGCGAGCAGACCGTCGTTGGAAAAATGTTCCTCCAGCAGCTCTTCCACTTTGCGGCGGAGTGTCAAATCCCGGGCGCAGGCTCTCTCCACGTAGGCCGCACGCGCCTCGGGTGTGGTCCTTTCCAGGGCTTCAAGGAAGATTTCCCGTTCGGTCACAGTGCAATCATTTCAGTTGGAGTCCGTGCTGGCGACCATGCTCCAACAAGGCGATATTTCGGCGTCAAACACGCCACCAGATTTGGGACTACTTTTGGTCCGAACCCGCCGAACCGGAAAGCGACGACCGAATCGTGCGCTTCAACCAGGCGCGGGCGAAGGCCCAATGCCGGTCCACCGTGCGGGGAGCGAGGCCGAGGGCATTGGCAATTTCTGGAACCGTCATGCCGACGAAGTAGCGCATCTGAACCACTTCCGCCGCCTGAGGATCTTCGAGCGCCAGGGCGGCCAGCGCTTCGTTCACCGCTAGCAATTCCTCCGACGGCACGGCCACGGCGATGCGGGACTCGTGCAGTTCCTCCGCGGCCTGGTTAGCGCCGTGTTTCAGTCGCTGCTTGCGCCGGGCGATGTCGATAAGAATCTGCTGCATCGCGGTGGCGGCGGCCTT
>JBGAIN010000221.1:0-10964 GCA_044225505.1 Limisphaerales bacterium | reverse complement strand
ACTTTATTGGCGCAGCCTGCAACGTAAAACGGTGGTTGCGCCGGGAAGCTTGGACAATCCGGCAGGCGCTGTTAGTCGCGGCAGGTCAAGTGCAGGCCACCACGCCAGACTGACGCAAGAGAGAAGTTGGTCCCCGCGCTAAAGATCGACGTCCAACCGTGTCCCGGCGTCCCAAGGCCGGATCTGAGCGATCTCCCTTCTGAGCGTTTCGTTCCTCCTCGTAGTATCCACGGTAGCCGATCCCGCAACCGACCTCCACGACCGGTTTCTGCAAGCCTCAAACTCCTGCTGAAAAACCTATCTCTTTTCACCGGAATCTGCCTCTTTAGATACGACCCCACTGCCTTCTTTTCCCCACATCGAGGAGACGGTCCGTGGTAGTCATCTTGCGATTGTCAACGACACGGGTGAGGCACCGCCGACCAAACGCTCCATGACAGAACGGGTGCGGATCCGGCGGTTGCCTCCACCCGATGGTCAGGCGGCGTGGTCATAGCTCCCTAGAAAACAGGAATGCACGATTCAGAAAACCGCGTTGCTCGTAAAACTGGTGTGCTTGCTTCCTGTGAAAGGCGGAATCCAACTCCACTCGGCGACACCCTCTCTCGGTGGCTTCTACAAGCAGTCGATCCAATAGCAACGCGCCGATACCTCGCCCCCGATAGGCGATATCGACAATCAACTCATCAATGTGAGCCAAATAGCCCTCTTGCCATAGGTTGTTCTTCAGGGTGAGCGAACCGAAGCCAACAATTTTCTGACTCTCGGTCGCACACAAATACAACTGCAGCTCAGAAGCTAGAGCCCGCCCGAACACGGTCTGCAGTGATGCTCGGTCCAGCGGTTTGTCGGGCCAAAGCTGGCGCAGCAACGGCAAAACATCTTTAAAATCCTCAGCTCGACACTGTCGTATCTGGATCATGGACGTGCTTAGCCGCCTAACCGATTATCCGACGGTTGGTTCGTTTATTGAAAGCCGGGAATCGCCGACCTTTGCCTGCGTAAGCTGTTCACTTTCAGCCGCCGTTTTTCCAATATACGACGGCCGGTTCGTTTATCCAAACGCAAAGTGACAGTAGTTCCATCTTCACGCGAGAAGGTGTCAGTCCTCACTAATGACACAGAGGTTCGACAAGATCGGAGTCGTCCGATTGCCCCGCCCGCTGCGCATCCAATTCTGGGCATTCGTTCAGCGGACGTTACAAATCGCTGAGCGTGGACGGCAGCGGCGATGGTTATTTAAAGACGGTCTGCGACTACGCCCATTTGAATCCGGTGCGAGGCAAGTTGCTCAGTGGGGAACAAAAGCTTCGGGAATATCCGTGGAGCAATTATGTCCAATACTTGAAGTCAACAAGCCGGCGTCCGCCTTGGCTGCGCGTGGAGCGGTTGTTAGGTGAGATGGGGATCCCCAAGGACAGTCCGGTGAGTCGAAAGCAGTCTGAGCGGAGGATGGAAGAGCGCCACCTGGAGGTCACCGGAGAGGAATGGAAGGGGGTGCGGCGGGGATGGTATCTGGGGGACGAAGAGTTTCGGCAGGAATTGCTGGAAGCCGCGCACGCCCAGGCGAGAGGCAATCAATACGGAGCGGAGCGGCAGGAAACAGGGGAGCAAAAGAGGCGGCGGATCGTGAACGAAGAACTCAAGCGGCGGGACTGGACGCAAGCTGTGGGTTCGCAGCCTGCCCCCCTTGCTCGTTTTAGCTCGCTGCGGGAGGCTTTGGAAATCTCAACGACAGCAAACAAAAACCAAAAAGAAAAACCACATACGCAAACTCCTTTACAAAACCGCCGCACCAAATCATTGAGCATCGTCCCGTCAACGAACACTGAACCCTCTCAAAGAACTTCGACTGTGCTCGGCTTTACGCCGATAACACAGTCGCGCTCTTTTCTAGCTTCGGCAACGCGCCAGGCTGTGGTCGGTTGCCCCTGGCTTGGCCTGCCCAGGCCCGTAACATTTGCCCTGTCGATCGGGTATCGTCGTCGGAAATGGGCAACGGCGGTTATTGTCCCTTTGCTCGGTAGAATCGCTGGGCCTGCGTGGCCACGTTCGCTTCGCTGAACTCGGCCAAACCGTCGACCGGCGCCTTGGCGGCGAGTTTCTCCCAGTCCTTCATGTTGGAGGATGTTTCCGCAACCACTTCACGTGCTCCGACGGCCTGGACTTGAAATCGGAACTGGCCATCCTGCACGGAACTCGCCGTGACCTTAGGCGGGGTTGGGACTTTGAAACAGATCGTGCCGGAATAGCGCCCCACCGCCTGTCCAGCGGCGAAATCGGCGCCACCCCAGACTTTCAAGCTGCCAGAAGCTCCGTCAAATCTGCCCGTGCCTCCCGTGATTTTTACTTCTTGCTCAACCAACGCATACAGCGTCGGCTGGCTGGGACTCGCACTGGGATAAAATTCAGCGACGACTTCCGAGCTGTAAATCGTGTCGCCCGTCTCGGTCACCCAAAAATGCTGCGCTTTGCCAGTAACGGGCTTTCCGTTTCCGACCTCCCCGGTCAACGAGAGGATTTTGACCCCAAGCGCCCCCTTCAAATCGCCGGTGGCAGTCCCTGCCGTTTGATCCTGGGCAATAAAGTTGGTGGCGAACGCGCCCGCCACTTTTTCACATTCGGTTGCAGTGGTTTCAGACTGAGCGAACGCGGTCGAACTAATCGGGACAGCGGCGCCGATCGCAAGGAGGCACAGCCGGGCAGTCCAGGCGGATTTACGCGCAGGCTTGGTCGCGGGCCGGTTCAGAGTTATTTGCGAATGGGAGTGTTGCATATCGTTCTTTCGTTCTGTCAGGAGACCTGGTCAGGTCCGTTTATTAAGCATTATAGAGTTGTTTCGCTGCTGGTTCGGCGATTCCTCGCCACCTGTTACCACAGGAAATCTTCTGGAATGTTACAGCGACGCCTTGAAGCACTTTTACGGTAGGCCTCTCCACGGGAGTTCCCACGCCTCGATTGCCCTTGTGCCGGGTCTAGAAGTTCCTAAAGCGAGGCGACTCAGCCGAACTTCGGCAACGTGATTACCGCGTCCACACGCTGACCGTGATTGGGACATTCCCTGGGAACGGAAGTGAGTTGGTAACCCGGGCCGGATTGATCGCCCCATTGTTGATCGTGGCCTCGGTAATGGATGAAACACCCGTCACCGGTGTCAGTTTAATTGCAATCGGGACGGATGCATTGAATCCCGAGGCTTCGATCACGACATCCTGCCGGAGGGGGGTGTTAAGAGGAGACAGAAGAACGGTGTAGCCCGCGTCCGCGTTGGATGGAATGGTCTGGTTGCCGACCCGCACGATTCGCAGAGTTGGCACATCCGCGGGGGGAGTAGTCAGGGCCAAGAATTGGTCCGTCGTTACCGGAGCGGAGGCTGGCACAAAGACCAGGGCGAAGCTGCTGCGCTCGATCAAATCGCATCGAATCCGTCCATGTCCAGCGGTTCCGCCGCCGGTGACGTCTAGCAAACCTTGACCATCAATAGCGGGCGCTAACAATCGAATGGCTCCTCCGGAACCATTCGGAGCACCACCCCAAGCGCGCACCGCGCCGTTGTGTCGAATCCGGGTACTTGACGCGATCAAAATGGCTCCGCCGCCGCCGCCGCCGCCGGCGGATGCGAAAGCTTCGAGACTATAGCCACCACCGCCCGAGCCGCCCGCCAAGGGCATCAGTAGTTGCGTGCCGTAGATCTGCCCATCGGCCGGTGCAGGCGCAACTTGCGGCAATGTCCCATAGGCCGCTCGGCCTATAGTGGCAAGCCTGTCGCCAACGACAGCTGCCCCAGCCCCGGGGCCGTAGCCATCGCCCGGGACGCTCCCGGGCCGGTTATCTCTGGGAGCGCCTCCATCGAATCCACCGGGCCCGCCGAAGCCGCCTCGGGAGTCCGTGCCGGACTCGCCGTTGACCTCGATGGTACCGTCAATCGAGATATCGCCGGACGCGAGCAAATAAACCGGAGTGTTCAGCGCGTTACGGATGAATTTTACGGTGATATTCTGCGGTATGGTGATGGTGGTAAATTGCAGGCGACCGTCCGGAGGCAACGTCAGGTTGGTCACGCCGGTGCTTCCAGTGGATGCAAAGGTCGGCGAGAAAGATCCTGTCCCGGCGCTCACGTTGGGAAGGAACAAATTCTGATTGGCGGCGGAAGCAACAAAAACGGAACTCAGCATCCAAACCGCGACAGCTGTTTGAAATGTTCTCATAATCGTGGGTGTTTGGCTTGGGAGTAGAATCATGGGCGGAAGACGCGCACGGAGGGCGGTTGGCTGAGGAAGACGCTATAAGGCAGATTGCTGGCCGGACCAATCGCAGGCCGCACGACACGCAAGTCCCATGGCGTCGCGATCACGGTGCCACCAGGCAATCCTCCGGAAGAATCGAACGACGGTCGAAGGATGCGGAGACCCGGCGCCGTCGCCACCACCACGCTTGGTGCGGTGCCCTGGGAGGCACCAAAGGATGGGCGAACGACGCGCGCACTGGAAGGCTTGGCTCCGATGAGCCCTCGATGCGGCCCGGACGCTAGACCGGAGTTGAGCGGTGTACTCAGCCGGTTGGCGGGATTGGAGCCGAAGGCAACTTCGATCGAGTCGGGAAACGAATCGCCGTCAGTGTCGTCCGGCATTACGGAGATGGGGCCTTCCGGCAGGTACAGGACGCAGCGGTGCAGCAGATCACTGCTGCTTTCGTCGCGTGCATCATAAATGCGGTTGAACCCATCGAACAGAGTCAATTGCGTCGTCTGGCCTGGGGTGACAGTCACCCGACGAGTGGCGCCGTCCTGCGCTTGCACAATGAGGGTTGCGGGAGAAGCGAGCCCCGACCCGTTCACGGAATAAAGCCGTTCGGAGACCACAAGTTCACGCGTGGGTGCCCTCGGCGTGCCCCGCGAATTCAACTGGCCGGAAGGCGCTTGCGTCAAAGATGGGTCAACAAAGAGGTATTGCCTGCCTTCATGAGGAACCGAAACTCCGGAGATACCCGAACCACCTCCGGCAGAGGTTACCAGTGCGGTCGGGACAAACGCTTGCCCTAACGCACGGATCTCTATGTCCCCGCCGCTTCCACCGCCGCCGGCACCGCCACTAAATCGACCGGGGACTGCAGGCTGCCCGGGACGCGGGACGAAGTCGCCGTCTTCAGAGCCGTCCCCGCCATTTCCGCCGCGCGTGTCTAACATTCCACCCAAAGTGACGTCGCTCGCCGCAATCAAGGAGATCCCTCTTCCACCACCCCCCCACCTCCCGCCGCCGCCGGATCCGTCCCGAAGACATAGTTATAGCGTCCGCCCCCGCCGCCACCCCCGCCGCCGTGGCCGCGAAGTTGTCCGGAAAGGGAAGCGGGTTCGCCAGGGCGCCCAGGTTCGCCACGAGAGGCGTTGCTGTCGAAATGCTCGATCAGATCACTGACACCGTCGATCGTCTGTGCGGCATTCGGCACGAGAGTGGCGCAAGTCGTGCCCGTGGTAAAACAAGCGGCGAAATTAAAGGCTGTGGAAACGAGATCGGCAAATACCCCCACGATTGCCGCGATATCCTCAAGAATGCTCACATTCGCTCCGGCCAATCCGCCAAAGCCATGCCGATAGAAGTAGTCCAACCCTTCACTCGACCTTGCCGAACGATCGCTCGCGGAATCGCCAATCGATCGTTCCAACAAGAACAGACAAGTACTGTTGACGGTGCCGATCGCCAAATACCCGGCCGGATCGAATGGCCATTGAACAACGCCGCTGCAATCGCTACCGCTTCGTCCCAAACCGCCTGAGCCCGCCAGCGCGCCGATCCCGCCACCGGGTCCAACACTACCGCCCGGGCCCCCCCCATTCGAACGACTGCCAGGACTGCCAGGTCCACCGCGGCCGTCAATCTGGCCGTTGATACGGATGCGTCCAGTGCTCTCCCATCTCAGCACGCCTCCAAGGAGGCTACCCCCTTGTCGGATGCCTCCGACGATCCTGCTGCCTTCCAGTCGTGGTTTGGCAATCTCCACCGTAGCGCCAGCGGGGATGTCAATCTCGGAGAAGCGGACAACCGCGTCGTTCGTCCAGAGCAATCGCTGACCGGGATTGAGAAAGAGTTCGTCATGTCCAGTCACGGTAAACGGGGTGGTTACCGACGCCCCGTCAGGCCGTCTCAGCAAGAGTTGAAACACTCGAGATTGGTTCTCGCCCAGATCGCGAATCGTCCGGCAATGCAAAGTAATTCCCCCATCGTTCCCCCGAATATGCAGCGTTCCGGGCGTCACATTCGCGGTCGGTTGACCTTGTTGCGTCAAGACTTCGGCGGTCATGTCTTCGGTCAGGTTCTGCCCGGAAAATCTCACCGCGGTCGAGCGACCTTCTTCGAGTCGGCCGCAAACAGAGATGGGTCCGAGCGTGGGCGCAGGGAGTGGGAGTTGCAAAACGGGAATGAAGACGATGACTTCACCCAAGGCAGGAAGCAAGAGGTTCAGCGCGTTACCGTCATCCGTGACCACCGTTGGCACCGACTCGAATAGCACACCTCCGATTCTCACCTCCAAATTAGGGATCGGGTTACCACCGGGCGGTTGCGTGTTGGCAAGCGGGACCGTGACCGCGACGGGTGCTCGCAGCAATGGCGCGACAACGGCTTGGAGGCCGACTTTAGGGGCCGCGGTTGGGAAGCCCTGGGCCGGTTGTGCCATGAGTTCGAATGCCGCCAGCACTTTGCGTCCGGGCGGAGGCAGAGGCGCTGGCTCTTGCAGCAAACGGAGCGAAACTACGGAGTCGTCGGTCAGGGCGTGCGGCGGCCACTCCGCGACCGCTCGTCCATCGTTGCTGGTGATTGTGCCACCCTGCTTCGCTCGGATAATGCCGGTGTCTGCGATTGGCGGCGGAGTCAGCAAGAGGATCTTGGTCTGTGCGGCAATCTGAAGCTCGGGCGAGGATGCCGAGACCGTCACTTGCCCGTTCGCCGGCGCGACTGCCGGCGCGACATATTCGCCCGATGAGGAAATGAAACCGACCGTGGCGTTGCCGCCCGGAATATCGTCCACGGCCCATTCCACCGTCGGCATGGGCTGGCCATAGAGCAGCGCGGTGAACGTCTGGGCAGCGCCGACAGCCAGCGTGGGAGCGGGCGGGACTAGGCTGAGTTCTAACGGCAGACCTTCCAGAGCTGCGTCAGACCAAGCGCTGCCGCGGCGATTACTTACCCGCACCCGCGCCGGGGCCACGTCGTTTGGCAGCAGCGCAGTCAGCTTGTTGGCGGTCGCACTGAGGACGACCAATTCTTTGCCTTGCAGCTGAATGCGGTTGCTCTCCGGCTTCTCCGATTCAAAACCAATCCCGCGGATGACTAGCACTCGGCTCATGAGGTCTGGGTTGTCTTCCACCGCTGCGCTCAGGACGCGCAAATGTTCTTCCCCAGACTCGCGAGAGGCAGTGATGACGATGCTATGGCTGTTCCCAATCTGGCCGCTGGCATCCACCAGGCTGACTTCAATGCGGTAGTCGCCCGCTTCATCTGCGGACCGAAGCGTCAGTAGCGGAACTTGGACTGTGCCGCTCGGGCCGATGATTCCGACCTGGCGCGCCTCCAGTTCGAACGCTTGCACTGCGCCGTTAGGTCGCACGATACGGACGCGAGCCCGCTCGACATCGCCATCCGCGTCGTTCCAAGTGAGAGCGAATTCGCGGACGACTTTGCCGGGAGACAACGGCAATCGCTGTTCGATGTGCTCCGGTTGCAGCGTTACTAATTGAGGAGACGTGCCGCGCTGGTCGCCGCCCAAGACGAGATCAACGCAAGAGCGTTCGCTCACGTGTCCAGCGGCATCTTCCAACGCGATGCAAATGGTATTGGGGCCAAATGCCAGCGATCCGACTTGCATCTCGCGTTCCAGCATCCCGGATGTTCCCGTGACGCCAACCAGGGCGGCGGGGACTCGTTCCGTGACGACCCCCGTCCAGTTGGAACGTGTGATGACGACGAAATGCGGCTCGCCGCCAGGAGCAGAATAACCGAAATGCAGCGTGGCCACGCTGGCTGGAGATATAAAGGTGGTGTCCAAGGCAACGTCGGTCAAAGTTGGAGATGCGCCACGGCTGGCCAGCCGATAGAAACGCGCCTTGTCTGCCGCGATCAGGTTGACGACAAATTGATCGCCACGAAGCAAAGGCGAACCTGCGACCGATTTCCACGATGTTGTGGTTGAAAGTGGATCCGTGGTTTCGAGGCGAAATCCGTCCGTGGCTGCTGGCCAGGAGAGCAGCAGATCCGCGCCCTCGCTGCGAATTTCCAGCGTCGGTGCGGACTGGACTCGGATCGTTTGGAATTCAGTCCAGACCAGCAAACAAATGATCAGGCAGACGATCGAGCAGCAAGCCTCAGCCGTTCGAAGCAGTGGTTTCATTGAGCATTACCACGACGGACCTCGGACTGTTACGGGAAAATGGGAACGGACTGGGTGTCTTTCTACGGCTCAAGCGGCCTTAAGTCAAACTCAAAGCCAGTTCGTATGTGACCTGGTGAGGCCAATCAGGCCGAATTCCAATGATGGCTGATGTCGCGAAAGCAACCGTAACGTTAGGGAGACAGGCGAATGCATCTCGTCGCCCGAAGGCCAGGTGGAATGGACGCTAAGGCGCCCGTGTGAGCCGGTAGAACTGTTGACGATTCGTGACAGGCAAAGAAACGGGCGGCGTTGATGGAGGCAAGTCAGTCCAAGGGCCGGTGATCGTGTCTGACCCTTGGAGTCGAGCTTGGCCCGTCCACGTGAGGGCTACTTGCCCGGGCTCGCGTTGAATACGGATAACGGAGAGGGACGGAGGTTGGGCATTGGTGTCGCTCAGGTCCGGGATGCCATTAGCGTTGGCGTCGTTCGGGTCGTCAATGAGCAAGACCCAATTGTAGTAGTCGGACGTCTGGGTCGTGAGATCGCCATCGTCGAAATTGAGATACCCGAAATAGGTCGTGCCGGAGGCGGTTCGCGCGACGGAAGTGTCCAGGAAGGACAGGGTACCCCCCGTTTGATCTTTCCATGTTCCGGAGAGCACTTCGAGGGTATTGGTCTGGTTCCCGGGAAAGTGGCGAAATGTTATGGGCCCGTTGAGAGCTGTATCCGGTCGGAGTTGGCCTAACAGTTTGATATTTCCGGTCACGTTCGTTCCCGGTGTGTAGCTCATGGTTCCGGCGTATACAAAGATGTCAAAGGCATGCGTGAATTCCGGCAGGGCTCCCAGAAGGTCGCTCTCCACGCGCAGTTGCACGGTGCCGCTGGCGGAATTCGCGGCCCGTTGCCAGGTCGCCGTGATGGTGCCTTGATCGAAATCGTTGAAGAAATCGCCCTCGGTCGTCACAGGCCCGATGGCGCGGTTGATCGTAAAGAAATCGGGGACACTGCCGAAGGATGGGTTGGCCGCAAAGGGCAGATCGAGGAAGAGATCGCCGAGCATTGGTTCACTGAGACTCGACGCGCTTAACGTAAACGAGCCACCATGGGCGGGATCGATCGGTGCTAGGGGATCAAACTGGTCGAACAGAGGATACAACTCACCGTTCGCGGGGCCGGTGGTGCTGGTGGAGAGCTCGAGAGTGAAGCGATCGCCATCGGCCTGAACGGTGGCGGGATGAATTTTGAGGGATAGACCATAGAGGTGAACTTCAGCAGGCTGGGTCGGCGGCACAGGGGTATTCGGGTCTGGCTCGGTTGGCACAGCTTTGAAGGCGCCGTTCCGTTTGGCATCGGTCAAAAAGAGAACGCCCAGACGGTCGATCGCTAGGCCACTCACAAGCGATAGGTCTGTGCTAACAATGCGGATAGCGCCGTCTGGGCGGATGCGGAACAGTTTTCCGTCCGATGAACCAGCCAGCACGTCGCCGTTGAGATCCACCACCAGCGATTCGGGCGACTGTTCCAGCTGCTGAACGGTACTGCCCGTGCCACCGCCGATTGGGATGCGGCTGATTTGTTTGCTGCCCCGATTGGCGACGAAGAGCTCGCCCAGGGTATTAAAGGCCAGAGCGACAGGTTGCGATAGACCAGAAGCGTAGAGCGAGGGGCTTGGGGCTGCCAACTTTACGCTCACCAATGCCGATCCACTCGTTGAGCCAGGGCCAGCTCCGGCGGCGGAGGCGGCGGGGATTTTGAAGATATTCCCAGTGTCGAGGCTCGCGACGTAAAGGTTGCCGGCCGCGTCCAGCGCCAGTCCTGTGGGTTGGGAGATAGCCGAGGTCACCACGGTCGGGGTGCCGGATGGCGCAACACGAACGACCTGGTTGGCGGTGGGATGGGAGACGTAAATGTTGCCGACTTTGTCGACCACGAGCGCGAACCAGCCTCCCGGTTCGGGGCTCAGTTGGGCGATCTGGCTGCGGGAACCGCTCGGGGTAATTCTAACGAGGGTTCCCGAGTCACGGCCAATCATAAAGACATTGCCGTTGGAATCGACGGCGATGCCTCCAGGTTTCTCCAACTGAGCGATAATGGTTGCCTGGAACCCGGTAATGGTCGGGGGATTTAGCGGAGGCGTGAGTGGTCCAGAGCCGGTGAATACCTTGAGCTCGTAAGCACCAGTGGCGGCCTGGCGGACATAGGCGCTTCCGACGGTCAGCGGATTAGGGCTGGAGAAGTTGTCGACCGCACTGACAACCACCCGATATGTGCTAGGGTCCGGCGCCCCGTTGCCGCTAACCGTGGTGGCGGGGAGAGTGACACCCAGTAAGGCCGCGTTCCGGCCCCGGCCCGGCCCGTTATCGCTGGCGCCAATCAAGAAATCCTCTGGATCGTACAGTTCGACCACTGGATCGAAGTCCGAGGCACTGTTCTTCCCGTTGACGACGACACTGATGGTCGAACTGGGTGCTGCCTGGAAAAGGAAGGAATCGCGCTGGCGCGTGCTCGAGACAGTCCCTGATTTCTGAGCGGGAGTTTGCTCTTCTCCAGCAGAACTAACCGTGAATTCGACCGGATCATAGTTTCCTCCGGTCTCGAGC
>JBGAIN010000220.1:0-10960 GCA_044225505.1 Limisphaerales bacterium | reverse complement strand
GGCAATGGACCCGCTTTTCAGGGAAATCGAAGCGCGATATGGATTCGCGTTACCGGAGGCCTTCTGCGAATTTTGGCGCTGTGGATTGTGCACAGTCATTGGCCCAGGTCGCGCTGGCCCCCGCTACTTGGGTGCCAAACACCGCTGGATGCGACCCGCGAATTGAAGCTTCGGCGATTCCTCCCCGTGTTCGTCACTTGTTCCGTTCATCTAGTCCCGCTTTGCCCCGGTTTTGTCACTGCGAGATTGCTTTTTGTCGCGAAGTTCTCTCTTTTGCCTTGAATGAGGACTGAAGCCCAGACCACGTCGGGAGCCGATTGGATCCAGGCAGCCCAACGCGGTCTTGGAAAGGGGCCGCCGAATCCTTTACGCGGTCGCCGGATTTTATGGATTTGTTTTCTGGGATGGACAGCCTTTGTCAGCATCGCCCTTTGGTGGCTAGCGAAAGGCCACGGGGCGATTGCCTTGTGGGTCTTGCCGGACCGAGACTTGGCTCTGCCCGGATTTAGCGAGAAAGTTCAAGCGATGTTCCGCGGCGAGCTTGGGTTGCAGCGCACCTATCCCTGGATCTTGTTCGGCCCCTACTTGGCCCTGATCGCTTGGCACTTTCCCCTGGAACGTGAGCGCCTCCGCCGCAACTTGCCGCTCAACGCCGCGGCTTGCCTGGCTTTCATCTGCGCCTGCCAGGCGATCGCCCTCCGAACGAACCTGCCTCATCCAAGGTTTTTACTGGTTAACTCCGACTATGCTCCCGGTCTCGAAACGGAGCCTTCCGAAACGAACGAGCCTCCGGCGGAGCGCGCTCCCAGCCGTTTGATCCCAAACGACCAGCCAGTTCAGTTCAGGCGTCCATCGGCTCGATTTACCGGTTTCGAATTCCTGCCACGCGCCCCGAAAGTGTCTTTGCGCTCGACGATTCTGGACCTGCTCGCTTATGGAGCAATGACCGGTCTAGTCCATTCTGTGAACTTCTACCGACGCTTGCGTGAGAGAGAGAGTCGGGCACTCCTTCTGGAATCCAACCTGGCCAAGGCGCGCCTCCACACCCTCAAAGCTCAATTGCAGCCGCACTTCCTGTTCAATAGCCTCAATGCGATTGCTGCCCTGCTCCGTCGTGATCCACGGCTGGCCGAAACGACGTTGGTGGCCTTGAGTGAGTTGCTACGCCTGGCCCTCAGCCAGTCGGAGCGACAGGAGGGAGCCCTCCGCGAGGAACTCGAGTTCGTCCAACGTTACTTGGAGATTCAACAAACCCGATTCGGCGACAAGCTGCGCATTCAACAGGATATTGAGCCGCAGGCGCTGGAGTGTTTGGTTCCGACACTGGTGTTGCAACCCCTGGTGGAGAATGCCATTCGGCACGGAATCGAGCCGGCTGAAAAGGCGGGGATGGTGCGAGTAAGCGCATTCCTCCGCGATGGCAAGCTTGTCCTGACCGTGGAAGACGATGGGGTAGGCCTCGCCCGAGGTGGTCCGGATTCCGTTGGCCCGGACGATCCTCCAAGATTCAACCGAAGTTCGCCGGCGCCTGCGGAGAGCTCGGCGACGAGCGTGGTCTTGGCCAAGCCCGGGACCGGAATCGGTTTGAGCAACCTCCGAGAACGGCTCCAAGCCCTTTACGGTGATCGACAGAGACTCGAACTAACGCCGGGCGAAACCGGAGGCACTAGCGTTCGTGTGGAGATTCCCTGGCGTCCACAAACATCCTCCGAAACGGCCGGCTCTTCCGAGGTTTGAAGAGAATTAGCACCATCCTTGCGGATGACGAACCGCTCGCACGCGAACGGGTTCGGTCTTTTCTTAAAGATGAACCCGACGTAGAGATCCTGGCCGAATGCGCCGACGGCGCTCAGGCTCTCCAGGAAACGCAGAAGCGCCAACCAGATCTGCTTTTTCTAGATGTGCAGATGCCACGGCTCAACGGCTTCGAGGTGCTCCAGGCCCTTGCGCCAGGCCCGATTCCAATCGTGATTTTCACGACCGCCCATGATGAGCACGCCATTCAAGCTTTCGATTTCAATGCCCTGGATTACTTGCTCAAGCCCTTCACTGAAGCACGCTTCAAGATGTCGCTGCAACGGGCTCGGGACCGCTTAGAAAAAGGTCTCCGCCAAGCGGATCCCCAACTGAAAGCTCTCTTAAGCCAGCTCCACGCACCCGTAACAGGTGGCGGCCGGATTTTTGTCCGATCTTCCGAGCGGATCCTCTTCCTCAAGCCTGAAGAGATCGTTCGTGTTGAAGCGGCGGGCAATTATGTCGTCCTCCACTCGGGCAAAGAGCAACATATCATCCGCGAAACCATCTCGGCCATGGAAGCTCGGCTCGCTGCGGCAGGTTTTATGCGCATCAGCCGTTCGGTGATCGTGAACCTCGCTTACATTCGCGAGATACAACCGGCTGGATCGGGACGGTATGCGCTGTTGTTAAAGAACGGAACCCGTTTGGACATGACCTGCAGTCTGAGCGAACTGGAAACCCGCCTCGGCAAACTCTAGTCCGGTTCTTCTCCGTCCCCCACTCTGCCGTTCTCGTCCCGGAATCGATCTGCCTTGGTCACATTTCCTTCGCGCGCACCGCGAATCGGGGAAAAAGTGGAGGCGAAGTTTAAACCAAGAAAGCGAAACATGATGAAAATAAAACGTCTTTCCCTAGGGCTCGTAGTGCTGCTTGTTGCCTTGGCTGGATTGTGGCTCGCCCGATCGGACCGACACACGAACACGTCCAACAAATCGACCCAGGGCATCGGCCTCGAAGCCTCAGACCACCAACCCAAGCCCGGACATGTGATCCGGCCCCCAAATCCCTCCCGGCGTTTTAGGGATTTCACGCCGGAGAAACGGGTTGAATTCGCCAGAAAAGGACATGGTCCGGGCGGATAGAGAAACAAATGAAAGCCCAAACTTCTCGATCGACAGTTGCCCAACGATGACCCTGCTTATGAACACAACCTCTTTTGAGCCGAACCCCCGCGTAGAAGTGCGCCACCTCTCTCTCCTTTGGCACGCGCGTCGCGCCTTCACTCTCATCGAATTGCTCGTCGTGATTGCGATTATCGCGATCCTGGCCAGCCTGCTCCTGCCTGCTTTGGGCCGAGGGAAGTCCAAAGCCTATAATTCGGTGTGCGTGAATAATCTACGGCAACTGGGGATGGCCACCCGTGTTTATGCCGATGATAATCAGGAGCGCTTGCCGAGTGCCGAGATCCTTCCAACGAATCCAGTCGATCCTCAACATCCGTTACCGCGCATCTGCGATGTGCTGGCGAGTTATGTGGGCAGGAGCAGCGGCACGAACACAAACAGTGTCACGGTTTTCAAATGCCCGTCCGATAAAAGGGGCCGGTTCGCCGCCGAAGGCTCGAGTTACGAATGGAACTATGAGCTCAACGGGCATCGGATTGACGAAACTCGAACGGATAGCGCATTCCTGTTAATTAAGAAAGGAGACCTTTCCGCAGGAATCACAAACTTCGTCCTCACATTCCCTCCGGCAGCGACTCCGCTCCTTCTCGACTACGACGAGTTTCACTCTCGTCCACCCAAACCCGGCAAGAACGTGGTGTTCATGGACGGGCACGTGGCCCCTTTGGCAGGCGAGGCATCCGAGTAAGAGTCTCGGGCGATGACGCTGTCCTGCTCTTAAGAAGACGAATGTGACAACGCATTTACCCCGCTTTGGAATAGCCGCGAATCTTGTAGCCTCAGCATTCTCACGGGGCAATGAAGGAGTGGTGGGGCGTCGATCGCGTGGTCGATCCATGCCGAATCACATCCAATTGACATTCCAGAGCACGCCAGACAGCTTCCTGGCATGTCACCCTGGCACCTGTTCCTCTGCGCGATAGCCCCTTGGTTACTGGTTACACACGAGCTTTCTACCAGCATCGGATATTATTCCGAACCGTGCGGCCGGTTACCAGCTTGTGAAAGATGAGCTCAAGAACCAAGACTGGGTCGCCCCCGCTCTCAACACGACCGCGGACGGTTCGCTCTACGTTTCACTGCGGGATCTCCTCGCGTGGGATACTGCTGTGAAGAAGCGCGCGGTGCTCAAGCCTGAAAGTTGGAACGAGATCCTCACTCCCGCCCGGTTGAACAGCGGAAAGACTTATCCTTACGGGATGGGCTGGGTTTTGGACGAACGCAACGGCAAGCCGCTGCAACATCACGGAGGCGCGTGGCAAGGCTTCAAAACGCAGTTCTCGCGCTTTATCGAAGATGATCTCGACATACTCGTTCTCGCCAATCTCGCCCAAGCCGAACCGCCTCGGTTCGTGGATGGGATTGCGTCGATCCTCAACCCTGCACTCGCTGTTAAGACACCGGTCCCGATTGAGGATCGCGAACCGCAGGTTGCCGAACGATTGGCTCATTTCCTCAACACACTTCGCGACGGCAAGCTCGTCCCGGGCGAAATGGCCTACGCCCGCGCGGGATTCTTTCCCGACACCGCAAACTATTATCGCGATGAACTTCGGAAAGCAGGAACGCCTTCCCGCATGCAGCTGATGGAGCGAAGCGAGCGCGGAGACGACCGCCTCTACCTTTACGAACTCACTTTTGCCGGGGAAAGGCGTTATGTGCGGATTGGCCTGGCTCCCGATGGCAAGGTCTCCTCCTTTTACCTGGGAGAACACCCGTAATCAGACGGGAGTTCCGCAATCATCAAGGCCCGCTTTGCGCATTTACTGGCTTGAGCACGAAAATGGTTAGATTGCTAGAAGGGTTCTCACGGAGGCACAAAGGCACAGGGATGAAAGAAGTGACATGGCGACAACCGTTTGTTTGAACGGTTCGTTCACCCGGATCTGATGCAATCTAACGTCCACGCTGTCGCTCTCGCAGGAATTCGCGGACGATTCGAGCGAGCCCCGCAGGATCCTCGACAGGGACCATGTGCCCGCAATCCTCGACGATCTCCAGACGTGCATCGGGCATCATGCCTTGAAAGCGGGCCGCGGTTTCTGAGCGCGCCTCGTCAAAGCGCCCCACCACCAGGAGCACTGGCATACGAAGCCGAGGCAGGACGTCGGTGACGTCGAAGTCTCGTAACGTGCCGGTGGCATGGAATTCTGTCGGTCCCCACATCTGCTGGTAGATCTCGTCATTCCTCCTGGATTCGTCACAAGAGGCAGGAAGCGGTGGATTGCTTTTGTGATAAAAGAAGCGACTGTAAAAGACCTCGGTTGCTTCCTGATACTCTTTGGATTGAGTCGTGCCCGCTTGCTCGTGTCGTTTCACTGTCGCTTGCAGATCCGCGGGCAGCTGAGCCAAAAGAAGTTGGGCATCTTCCAGCCAGATTCGGGTGCTGAAGAATGGACCCAGAAACGTCGCGGACTGGACACCATCGAAACCAGCCGTTTGCAAATACGACACGACTAAACCTGTTCCCCAGGAATGTCCCAAGAGATGGACGTTGGTCAGACCGAGAGCTGCTCTGACCTGGCCGAGCTCGCGCACATACCGATCGACAGTCCACAGGGTCGGATCGAGTGGACGTCCGGATCGACCGGTCCCCAGTTGATCATACAGGATAACCGGCCGATCTTGGCTCAGGATTTGCGCGCTCGGTTCGAAGGTGCAAGATCTGCCTCCGGGCCCTCCATGAACCATAAGCAGGGGTGTCGCACGGCCGCCTCCGAAGATCCGGTACCAGACTGGCCCGCCCTCCACGGGGATGAACCCTTCGCGCGGCGAGAGGGAAGATGACTCTGCTTTGGGTGCGTGTTGGGTGTCCGCCGTGGAGCGAGCACGTTTCTGCGCTATCGATCGATTCACCTTCGCTTCCAGGAGCGGCAGAGGCATGGCCCCGGATTCCAGAATCCAGTCATGAAAATCGCGCATCTCAAACGCAGGGCCTAATGCCTGTTCAGCGAGCGCGCGCAGTTCGAGGATCTTGAGCTGCCCTATCTTGTAGGCGACAGCTTGACCTGGCCAGGCCATGTAGCGCTCGACCTCAGAGATGATACCCTCCTCGGAATCCGCTTCGTGCTCCAGGGAGTATTGGATCGCCTGTTCACGTGTCCAGCCCTTGACATGCAGACCGGGATCGACGACCAGCCGGATAGCCCGGTGCATCTCCATGCTGAGCATGCCAAAATACTGGTACGGATCACTATAAAGGCCGAGCTCTTTCCCGAGCGATTCGCAATAGAGCGCCCAGCCTTCGTTGAACGTAGACAGGTCCAGCACACGTCGAAACATGGGGAGGTCTTTGTTTTCTCGCTGTAACGAGAGGTGGTAATGGTGCCCCGGAATGGCCTCGTGCAGGAACAGGGCCTCATCCTGAAGGACGTTATATTTATGCACCTCTGGAATGGGCACGTAAAAGATTGCGGGCCGATCCCCGTCCAGCGAACCGCTGACCCATTCCGCGCTCGCACTGGCTTCCCGGAACGCCTCGGTGCGGCGGATCTCCAACGGGGTTTTGGGCTTGAGGCGAAACAGGCGCGTCAGCGAGGGGCTCATGCTCTCGCGAATGGCATGAAAGCGTTCCAGCACTTGCAGCGCATCTGTAAAGGGCATCAACTCTTTGCGGGAACGGACGTGGTCAAAGAAGGACCGCAGTTCACCTTTGAATCCAACGGACTGCTTGACTTTCTCCATCTCGCCTTGAATCCGCGCCACCTCGCGTTGGCCCAATTCAAAGATTTCGTCCGGCGACACCGCTGTGGTCGTGAATCGCTTGACTTGACTACGATAGAATTCCGAACCCAGCGGTATCGCTGCGATTCCCGATGAATCGCGACCGGCGGGCAGATACTCGCGAGTTAGAAATTCCTCCAGCTCTTTAAAAGCCGGTATAATCGTCTCCTGGATTGTCCTGGAATAGGCCTGGGAAAGCCGCGCCCGGTCCGCGGCAGAGAACGTTTCCGGCATATGCCGGATGGGGCTATAGTAGAGATGGTTCTCGACGGGAAGCCGGGCCATGGCCGCCATTTGCGGGATTGTCTTACGAATGAGCGCCTTGGGCAGCACCCAGCCTCTCTTGATGCCTTCCCTCATGTTCGTCACCGCGGTATGGGACCATTCCGCAAACCCATCCAGACGTTTGAGCCAATTCTCGTAATCCTTGACGGTTTTGAAAGGTTGCGCCCCTGTGCCTGCCGCCCACTGGCCAATCTTGAGATGCAGAGACTCGAACTGATTGATGGGCATCAAGTGCGTGGGAAAGCGCAGACTGTCCAGCGCCGCTTCGCATTCCGATATCAGAATGCCGCAGCTTAAGCGTTCCTCATGCGAAAGCCGTTCCGGATCCAAGTCGCGCACCGCTCGCAAGTAACGTTGAAAAAAGTCATGCTTGGTAGCGCGAAATGCCTCCGTCAAATCATTAGGCAATTGGTCATCATAGCGATGGTCGCCTGCCTGCGTTGCCTCCAATGGAAACAGCTTCAGCCGTTCCTCGAAATAGTTGGCAAAGAGTTGGGTGGCCGTTACGGAGAGTGATGGTTGTGTTGGGCGATCTGGCCGTACAAGAGAGGGCGACGTCGCCGCGTCGCGATCGGGCTCGGCGGCTGCGATCTCAACGCACCCACACGTCACTGCGGCACAGATGGTAAGGACGATAGACTGGATTCTCATGATCATGCGATTCAGATTCAATTTGGACAGCCATTTGGAACGGGTTATGCCCTCAAGAGAGGTGAGGTCGCGGCTGTCACGCAAGCTCTTCAATAGCTGGTTAGACGGAAGATCAATCACCGCCAGGAGCGCCTGGGAGGGGGCCCTCGAAACCTCGTTCGAGTTAAAGCTCATTCTCGATCGCCTTTTGGAACAAGGTTCAAATCCTGGAAGCAAAAACCGGGGTCCATGAGGGAAGAGATCGCTCGGATCTTCATGCCCTCAATCGTTCCTTGCGGCGTAAGAGCGAAGTAGACGAAGGCATCGGCGTTCACGTTCCACGCAAGGACTAAGGCCGCCGTCAAGCCGCGCAGAAGGCGAGCTGTTAGAATTGGCCGGACGTGTTTTAGCGATCTGCAATAGCAAGTCTTCATTGTCTCTCCCAAATCGAATCTAACTGTTGGTCCGCGGGGTCCGCACAATTCAGTCTCTTGTCCCCAAAGCTCTGACCACTCCGTCACAAAAGCTGTACATCTCCATTTCCAGTTCATCATCCCACTCTTTGGGCCAATGGCTATGCTTGACGATGACCACATTGGCCTGTGGCACGACGTAAATGAAGTGGCCGAATGCACCTTGACCGGTAAACGCGCCGTTCGGCAAGAGCCACCAGTAATAGCCGTAGCCCAGTGGATAGTTCTCGCTTAGTTGGCCAAACTCGACGGCTCGTCGGCCCGGGGTCGTGGCGGATTGAAACCAATCCGGAGAAACCAACTGTTTGCCCCGGACGTTTCCCCGCTGTAACGCCAGAAGCCCAAATCGGCCGTAGTCTCTCAACGTTGCGGCAAAGCTCAGGGCGGCGACCTCCCGTCCGATTTCTGGCGGCCCATCCAGGATCCACACCGCGTCGGCTTCCATCCCAGCTGGCTTCCAGAGTCTCTCTTCCATGTAGGTCGCCAGCCTTTGTCGAGTAGCGTTTTCGAGCACGCCGCCGAGTAGGGCGGCATCCATGTCGCAGTAACTGAATTTGGATCGAATGGGGTAAGCGCGTTTGAGCGAATTGGCTCCTTCGATATAGCGATAGCGCTGGTTCACGAGAGAGGATTGGTAGACGCGCGCAGCTGGGATCGACTCGTCGGTCCAACTGAAGTGTCCCGGCATGAACTCGACCCCGGAGAGCATCTGGAGCGCGTCTCGGATCGTCACGCCCTCGTATGCGCCACAGGCCAGGGTCGGGAGATAGTGGCTGAGCCGCTCATCAAGGCTCCCGAGCGAGCCATCTTCGAGAGCCATTCCGACTAGGGTTGAGGTAAAGGATTTCGAGAGCGAGTAGCCGAAAAAGAGCGTTTCCGGCGATGCCCCCGCCAAGTAGGTCTCATGGACAATCTTGCCGTCCTTGAGAATGAGCATGGCACTGGTATGCGTACGTTCGTTGAACTCCCCAAGGCCGTAGGTGCGGCCTTTCCAGGCGTAGACCGGCGCGAACGCCGAAGCCGCTTCGGCGGCCGGGAGCTTCCACAGATCGTCACCATGGTGAACCACTCGAAACGGGAACACTGTTTGCGCGGATTGCAGCTTGCGAGCCACATCTGCGGGATCACGGAAGGCGCGCCGTCCCGCAAAGGCATCTGGGTTGGCCTGGGGTTCGCTCCCACGGCCGGCGGAAGAGCGGCCAAGCCTGACGCCATTTGACGCGACCGTCGGGTCCAACAGCCGTTCGTCGACACCCTCTGCGGCACTGGCGCAGGTCAACCACACAGGGAAAAGCGTCGCGAGGCTGATGGCCACCAGGAACCTCACGGACGGGGCTAAAGGCTGGAGGCGCATTTTCAAGGATCTGACGACGATTCCCGAACGGGCAGTTCCACGTGGGACGGAGCTATGGCACTGCGCATTATCTGGTGAGTAGCACTATGAAAATCCGAGTCGTCTGCCCAGAAGATGTTGGGCACGAACTTTTGCGGGTTGCGGTCGATCAGCGGAAACCAGGTGCTCTGGACTTGCACCATGATCTTGTGCCCCTTGAGGAAACGGTGATTGAGCGAGTGCAAGCTGAACTGGTAAGGAACGACCTCATTGGCTGGAATGGCCTCGGGCGTATCGAACCCTTTGTGGAATCGACCACGGAACACTTCATTCGCCACCATGAGCTGATAACCTCCCATGGTCGGATTGTCCGCGACATGGGGTGGATAGACGTCAATTAGCTTCACAATCCAATCGGCGTCGGTTCCTGACGTGGCCGCAAACAGATGCGCCACCACTTCCCCGGTCGCAACCAGATCCTCACCCAGCGTTTCGGTCTCATAGGTTAAGACGTCCGGACGCTGGTGAACATGGCGTTGGTCTTCGACCAGCCAGGTGGACCAGCGGGAGCCATCGCCATAGGTCGTCTCAATTGGGCGAGTCCGATAGGGCACTGGGTGTGCTGGGTCAGAAACAAAGCGGTCTGCCTCCGAGCCGCCATCGCGTGCGGGCTTCTCAAAGCTCAGCCGCCCCTGTTCGTGAAAATAGAGGGAGCGGCGCTGGACATCGCGCGGCGGCCAGCGGTCATGGCTCTCCCACTTGTTGGCGCCCGTTTGAAAGGTGATCGCCTCCGGGAAGTTGGTGGAGGAGCGTCCCTTCAAGTGCATCGCGAACCACTTCGCACGAATCTCCTTGCGAAAGAACTCGCCCGTGGCACTGCCAAAGTCGATCTTGCCCAGGCGGCGGCCGTCACCGCTCCAGCCCCCGTGATTCCAGGGTCCGGCGATAAAGAAGTTCTTTCCCGCAGAATCGGTTTGCTCGAGCAGTTCATACGCTTTCTGTGGGCCGTAGAAATCCTCCTGATCCCACCAGCCGGCGACGTGAAGGATCGGGACCGTGACATTGGTCAGGAAACTGGCAAGCGCCTGCCGCTGCCAAAACTCATCATAGTTCGGGTGGAGCACAAAGTTGTTCCAAGTGGGTAGCGTCTTCCCCTGCAACCACCGTTTGGCGACATTGGCGAGGCTGCCCAGGCGCAGGTACGCGTCATAGGCATCATAGTGATCCAGCCGGACGTCCACGTTGGTGCGCGCCGTCTCCATCATGCATGCATATTCGTAGCCATAGCTCAACCGGAACGCACCATTGTGATGAAAGTCATCGCCGAGAAACATGTCCGCCGGACTCGCTTCCTCGCACGCCGCGCGCAATGCCAGGTGTGGACGCCGCGTCCCCATGAGGGTGGTCCAGCCCACGTACGAAGTCCCGAAAATGCCGACCGCTCCGTTGTTGTACGGCACGTTGCGAATCAGCCACTCGATGGTGTCGTAGGAATCGGAGGATTCGTCGACGCCGCTGCTGCCGTCCTGGAGCGGACGCAACATCACGAACTCGCCCTCCGATTGGAACTTCCCGCGAATGTCCTGGTTAACGAA
>JBGAIN010000011.1:0-104776 GCA_044225505.1 Limisphaerales bacterium | reverse complement strand
ATCGAAGCCGTCCCAATTTCATGAACAGCCACCCCACCGTGAACCATCGGAGCAGGTTTCGACGCGGGGAATTGAGTTGGCCACTCTGTTCCACTTCCGCCCGCGCATGCTCGAAGAGTTCCGCGTAGTTTACCCCAGCCGGACAAGCGGTCATGCACGCGAGGCAACCGAGGCAAAAATACATCTCGTCGGCGAAGCTTTTGGTGGGTTCCAAACGTCCGTCCGCAATCGCTCGCATCAGCGAGATTCGCCCGCGTGGACTGTTTCGCTCCAACTTGGTGGCGGAATACGTCGGGCACGTGGGCAAACACAAACCACAGTGCATGCACTGCTGAACCACTGAGTAGTCCAGATTCTGCAATTGCAGGCCTGGAGTGGCCCGCTCCTCTCCAACAGTTGTCATGGATTTTCCTGCTTCTGACCGAATGCGATCAAGGAATGTTCCCTGACATTTCGAACGGTGCCAAGTGTCAAGTTGGGCTGGTTAAGACTCTGGAGTCTCGTCCCGCTCCAGGAATCGCACCACTTTCCAGAAGATAACACCCAGGATTGTGAGGAAAAACACGGCGATCACAGCTCCGTATCCGATCTCCGAAAGCTTGTCGCGGGAAAACCCTCGCAGCGGAACGATAAATGCCACCACTAGCGCTAAACCTAAGAGCGTCGCCAGAGCGTTGTACATTCGCTTTCGGGACCGCGTCCCAGCCTGTCCCAGGGATGTTTCGTCGCCATCCGCAGCACTGATCTGGAATACCAGGTGCCAAATCGCGACCGAGGCCGCTGCCGCACAGAGAAACGCGACTGCCGATAGCCAAGTTACCTCGAACTGAATGCTTGGGATGACCGTTTTGACGGAATAAAGCAACCCAGCCAATGTCCCCAAGCTCAATGCGCTTGCCGCCTGAACAACGAACGTCAGTTCCCGTTCACCTTTCGGACGTGGTGTGATCATGCAACCCCCCAATCTCGCGGCACTTTCCCCTAAGGCGCAAGTCTTGTTTCGCCAACTTCCTCACTAGGAATCGCCCAACGCTAGGGAGTCTCACGATCTCGCCGGGCGGAGTTGAACCGATGGATGCTTCCAAGAGAAGCTGAAAGAGTCCTACCCTCTTGCCATTCAACGCTCTACCTCAGTATTAGCACTGCATTGGCGCCCTGATTCCCTAGTTCTCGATTCGCGGTAAACCGCTTCGTCCTTCGCTCTTCATTCGCTGGTAACCCACTGGGAGTGGGTGACCAGTGGGTTACCTCCGAATGAAGAGCGGATCTTGGCCGGGAGAAGAAGCGGTCTGCAGTCGCAGCGAAGTTTAACACCTAAACCACAGAAATCGACGTAAACCATTAATGTCCTTTTACTTATCTATCTCTTACCTGCTTCCTGCTCCAACGTAGGAAGGTCCACTCCCGATGTCGGTGACAAAATGTCACCTGCCGACCGCCGGACGCTGTTAGTCAAACATTTTGCCAGGGTTCAAGATCCCGTTCGGATCGAGAACTCGACGCAATTCGCGCATGGTGCGCATTTGAGCGTCGCCTGCGAACTTCGGAAGGAACGATTTTTTGGCCACGCCAATGCCGTGCTCGCCCGTGATCGTGCCCCCGAGCCGGATGGCTTCGTCAAAGATCTCGGTGAACGCCTCTTCGACACGATGCATTTCCTCTTTATTGCGTTCGTCCGTGAGGAAGGTGGGGTGAAGATTGCCATCCCCCATATGCCCGAAGGTGCCAATCCGGAGTTTGTACTTCTTGGCGATCGCCTCAACAAACCGAATCATCCGGGCGAGTTCGCTGCGAGGAACCGTGGCGTCTTCCAGAATGGTGGTGGGAGCCACCCTGGCGAGCGCGGAAAAGGCGGTGCGCCTGGCGCTCGCGAGCTTGGTGGCTTCGGCTTCGTCTTTCGCGATGCGCAACTCCAAGCAGCCTTTGGCGCGGCAAATCTTCTCCATCTGCTCGGCTTCTTCGGCGACAACAGCGGGGTGGCCGTCCGTCTCCATGAGCAGGAGGGCTTCACAATCCAGAGGCAGGCCGATTTTAGCGTAGTCCTCCACGCAATGGATAGTCATGCGATCCAGGAACTCGAGCGTGCAAGGGATGATCTGGGCCGCAATAATCGCCGAAACACAATCCGCGGCCTGGTCCATCTGCGCGAACGTGGCGACCATGGTTTTCTTGGCTTGGGGCTTGGGAATGAGGCGCAGCAACACTTGAGTGATCACACCGAGAGTGCCTTCAGAACCGATGAAAACGTCTTTCAACGAGTAGCCCGCGACGTCTTTGACGCATTTATTCCCCATCCACATGTTCCCCTGTGGGCAAGACGACTTCCATGCCCATGACGTAGTTCCGCGTCACACCGTATTTCAAGCCTCGCAGGCCTCCTGAGTTCTCGGCGACATTGCCGCCGATCGTTGAAATCCGCATCGACCCGGGATCGGGAGGATAAAAAAGTCCTGCCGCCGTGGCGGCGTCGGCAATTTGCAGAGTGGTGACGCCTGCCTCCACGAGCATTGTCAAATTAGCCCGGTCCGTCTCGAGGATTTTATCCATCTGCACGAGGCACAGGACGACGCAGTCCGGGCTGGGCAGACTGCCGCCGCTTAGCCCAGTGCCAGAGCCGCGGGTGACAATGGGGGTTTTGGTGGCGTTCGCGAGTTTGATGACATCGGCGACTTCCTGGGTGTTCTTCGCGAAGAGGACACAGCCCGGCATGGCGTGCAAGGCGGCTGTCCCATCAAAAGAGTATGGGATCAGGTCTTCTTTGGCGACCAGGACGCTCTTGTGGCCCACGATCTTCCCAAGGCCATCTAATAAATCTGAGGTTAGAGGCATAACGTCGGTAAAGGATACAAAGACGGTTGCACCGCGGATTCAAGCACGATTTCCAACGCAACGGTTGGGCGGAGTCCAAACGACAGCCGTTCGGCTATGACCAAACGCGCCACAAAGTCGCGACCGCCCCGCGCAGACGCTCTGCGCGGCGGGCGGCTCGACCGCTCTTAGACTAGGTATTGATGTGCACGACCTTGGCCGGCGGAAAGCCATTGAAATAGGTCGCCGAGGCGTTGCTGTAGGCCCCAATATTCTCGGAATACACCAGGTCATCGATCTCCAACTCCGGCAGCAACTCGGATTGCGAAATGGTATCCAAACCATCGCACGTTTGGCCGAACACCGCCGATACTTCCGCGCGACCTTTTTTGAAGGCCTGAAGATGATACTGGCAATGGTCGAAAATGATTCCAGAAAAGGTGTGATAGACCGAGTCGTCGATATAGTAGCAAGGTTTGCCGTCTCGGACGGCGCGGCCGATGATTCGGGCGACGGCCGTCGCCGCCGTCGCCACCAAGAATCGGCCAGGCTCCGCCAGGATTTCCAGCTCGGGCTCGAAGAGACGTTCGATCTCGGTATTGATGACCCGCGCCAGGTCTGCGAACGGTTTGACATGGCGATTGTAGGGAGCGGGAAACCCACCCCCGATATCCAGAATCTTGATGCGATGTCCCCTCTCCTTCGACTCTTTCATCACAGCTGCCGCCACATTCAATGCTTGGACGAAGTTTTCGAAGTTCGTGCATTGGCTGCCGACGTGGAAGCTGAGGCCCTCCACGACCAACCCCATTCGAAACGCCGCCAGGATCAGATCGACGGCTTCGCCAGGATCGCAGCCGAACTTCGAGGAAAGTTCGCATTGGGAACCAGTGTTGGCCACGCGCAACCGGAGGACGACACCCGCGCGAGGGGCGTACTGCTTGATCTTTTCCAGTTCGGCCAGGTTATCGTAGGTCACGAGCGGCTTGTACTGGTCCAACCACATGAGCGTTTCCTTAGGCTTGGTTGGGTTCGCGTAGATCACCTTGTCCCAGATGAAATCTTGCTGCGCTTTGGCGGGGAGTTGCTTGATGTTTTCATAGACCATCATGAACTCAGGCATGGACGCGACATCGAAGCTGGCGCCGCTCTTGTATAGAGTATGAATGATCTCCGGGGCCGGGTTCGCCTTCACCGCGTAGTAGACTTGGATCTTGGGCAAATGCCGTTTAAACTCGGCATAGTTACGGCGGATCACGTCGTGATCGATGATCACGAGCGGTGTGCCATGTTCTTTCGCGAGAGCCTGAAGGCGTTTCTTTGTCATACCCATGTTGCGCTGTCCGCTGGGAGAGCCTGGGGAAATGGAACGAGACGCACAAGAGCAAAGCACCGGAATGGTATTGCCCCGCTCCCCGAATTTCGGAAACTCCCTACTATGAAGATCCTGTCTGTCCACGCGCACTTTGACGACTACGAATTCGTCGCCGCAGGCACGTTTGAGCTTTGCAAGCGGCGACTGGGCGATGCATTGCGCGCGCGGGTGCTCGTATGCACAGACGGCAAGGCTGGGCATCATTTCCGAACCCGTGACGAACTCCACGGGCGCCGAATTGCCGAGCAGGAAGCTTCGGCGCGGCTCGGAGGCTATGAGCTGGAAGTTTTGCGATTACCCGACGGGACGGTGCCCAGAGAAGCGTGTCTGCAAGTCTCGGTGCCATTGCTCGCGGCGCTCTGGCGATCTATCCGTGAGTTCGAACCGGACTATCTTTTTTGTCCTCCCATCCCGGTGGATCCATTGGCGGGGGTGCACGTTGACCATGTGGCGGTCGCCGAAGCGGTGCGCAAAGTCGCCTACATGATCAATGTGCCGCACGCCTTCACCCCGGAATATCCTGCCGATGAAACGCGTTCGGAACTGCGCAAGACACCGGTCATCTTGAACGTCTACGATGGCTACATGGCGGGAGCGAATGCGTTCGACCTGGCGTTCGATGTCGAATCGGCTTTCCCGCTGATTACGCAACTCACGTATTGTCACCAGTCGCAGCTCATGGAATGGCTCCCCTGGGTTGGACGTCATCAAATGGATGCTCCGGCTAACCTCTCGGAATGGTCCGCCACGTTGCGAGCTCGATTTGAACGGCAGAACCGGGAAGTGGGAATCCGATCGGACCACGTCTTTGAAGTGTTTACCGTCACGGCATGGGGTGAAGTTCCAACGCTCGAGCAGATTCAGGCCGATTTTCCAGAGATTGCAGAGCGGATGTCTCATCTCGACTCGTTGCGCGAACGGTTGCGGCGTTGGACTGGCCGATGACAGTCAGCCCGCGCCAGCGCGGCCAAAGTCCGTCAAATCGGCCGTCGGGCCAAACTTGGACGGCGGAAGGGCCGGAGACGGTGAACCTGCCTCAAATGCGCGGTTGCCACTCGCGCCGGTAATCGCGCGTCCAGAGTTTCTCCGCTGCTTTGTCTCCGACGATTTTGCGATTGGCTCCATCGAACATAATCGTTCGGCCAGTGCGGTAAGCGATGTTGCCTAAGTGACAGAGGAGCGTGCTCTTAAAGCCATCTTCAATCTCCGCGTTCAGCGGTTTCTTATCGCGAATGGCATCGATGAAGTTCTGCAGGTGGGCGCGATTGCCACCCTCGCCCGACTGCCGGGCAAGCTCCTCCCCTTTGGGATCATAAATGGCATAAGAGCCACCATCGATCGTCAGCATTCCTTTCTCGCCGTAAAACGCCATTTCGTATTTCGGATCTTGAGGCATGTGCGGAGCCCAACTTCGTTGCTCCCAACTGATAGTGCTGGTGCCCAAGTCGAAACTGGCGACCAAGGTGTCCGGCGTCTCTTGGTCATCTTCCGGGAAACGATATTTGCCGCCGGAAGCGGTCACGCGCGTGGCGTATTCCTGCCCGAGCGCCCAGCGGATGACGTCAAGGTAATGCACCGCATTGTTCCCTAATTCGCCAGTGCCGTAATGCCAAAACCAGTGCCAATTATATGGGATCAAGTTGTCCTGGAAGGGACGTTCGGGCGCTGGCCCTTGCCAGAGAGCGTAGTCCAGCCCTGCAGGCACGGGCACCACTTTGCCTTTGCCAATGCTCGGCCGCGGTCCGTAATACCAAGCTTTGGCGAAGAGCACTCGCCCAATATCTCCGGCGCGAATCCGCGCGACCGCTTCGCCAAGCGCGGGCCAACTGCGACGCTGGGTGCCGTGCTGGACGAGACGGCGATATTTACGAGCTGCCATGACGAGCAACTCGCCCTCATGCGGATTGTGGGAGCACGGTTTCTCAACGTAGACATGCTTCCCGGTGAGACATCCCAGGATCCCTGCGGGAGCATGCCAATGGTCAGGTGTGGCAATGACGAGTGCATCCACCGTTTTGTCCTCAAGCACACGACGAAAGTCTCGAATGCCTTTGGGCGCCTGAGTAGGTTTGGCCTTAGTCATGACAGACTCGACCGCCTTGGCCGCGTGCTGATCGTCGACATCGCAAATGTAGCTCACTTCTACTCCGGGCAACGAAGCCAACCCCACCGCCAGATCGGTCCCGCGCCCGTCGCCCCCCGAGCTATTGCGTGACGTTCCCATGACTGCCACGACCACGCGGTTGCTTGGCGCGGCTTCCCCAGCCACCGAGACAAAGCTTGGTGCCACCGCGCATGCGCCTGCCAACCAGGATATACTTCGAAGGAAACCACGCCGAGTCGTGACTTGCGCGCCAGGAATGGAGCTTGCCGATGGAACAAGGGTCAGCTCTCGAGTCGTTTGCGCATCCGGCGGAAAAGTCAGGTGCATAGACAAGGTTTACCCCCGCCCGTGCGCGCGGCCAAGAACTCTATTTATCTTGCGCACGGATGGGGAGTGTGGGGCAGGTGCACTCCTCGAAAGGAAGACGGACGTCAGCCCGGCACGGCGAGAACGCTTGTGGACAAGTCTTAGGCGCTCGCTCGGTCTCTTCTCTTGCGCGGGTACGATCGCGCACGGTAGATTCTCGCTATGTCGAATGCGGATTTTGTTCACCTTCATCTTCACACCGAGTATTCACTGCTCGATGGAGCATGCCGGTTGGACCGGCTGGTGGACAAAGCGAGTGAGCTGCAGTTCTCTGCGCTGGCGATTACCGACCATGGGGTGCTTTACGGTGCGGTTGATTTTTATCAAGCCGTGCGGAGCAAAGGGCTGAAACCGATCATTGGTTGTGAAGTTTACATCGCGCCCGGCAGCCGATTGGAAAAGAAGAGCTCGGCGAACGGACGCGATGTCTATAATCACTTGGTTTTGCTGGCGAAAAATGAGGAGGGCTATCGGAATCTGATCAAGTTGGTGACCTCGGCCCATCTGGACGGTTACTATTATAAACCGCGCATCGACAAAGAGATCCTCGCCGCGTGCAAAGGCGGGTTGATCGCCCTGTCAGGATGCCTCGCCAGCGAAATCCCGGAACTCATTCAGAAGGACGAACTCCAGCAAGCCCGCCAATCCGTCGATTGGTTCAAGCAGGTCTTCGGAGCTGAGAACTTTTATCTCGAGCTACAAAATCATGGCATTGGTGAGCAAGCCAAGGTCAATCGCCAGCTCATCCCGTGGGCGAAAGAGTTTGGCTTAAAGCTAGTCGCCACCAATGACGTCCATTACGTCGAACGGGAACACTCGCACGCGCATGACTGCCTCATTTGCATCGGCACCCAAAGCCTGCTTGAAGACAGCAAACGGATGCGCTACGTCCCAGAGCAGTTTTATCTACGGTCTGCAGATGAGATGAAGGCGCTCTTCCGAGAGGTGCCCGAGGCAGTGCTTAACACCGTGCAGGTGGCCGAACAGTGCAACCTGCAAATCGAATTTGGCAAACTGCATTATCCTGCGTTTACCCCGCCGGAGCATTACACGCGGGAGGGATACCTGCGCAAACTCCTGGCGGAAGGCCTTTACACGCGATACAGCCTGCGAGTGCGCGCCGAGGGCAGCGAATTTATCGTGGAGGGAATCGATGATCCCACGCGGTTGCCAACGTATGGCAAGCGGAGCGAGGCCGATCAGGATGCGAGTCGGGATGCCCCAGAAACGACAACGATTTCGGTCGAGGCCGCGATCCAAGCGGTAATTGACCGACTGCAACTCGAGCTTAAGGTCATCGAGAAAACTGGGTTTATCAGTTACTTCCTAATCGTCGGCGACTTCGTTCGTTACGGCCGAAGCAAAGGGGTTTCATGCGTGGCTCGTGGTTCCGCAGCCGGTTCCATTGTCACTTACCTTTTGGAGATTTCGAACGTCGATCCCATCCGCTACGCCTTACTCTTCGAACGATTCCTGAATCCGGAACGCGTCAACCCTCCCGATATTGACATCGACTTTGCCGACGACCGCCGCGCGGACGTGATCGAATACGTGCGGGAAAAGTACGGGCGCACTTCCGTCGCCCAAATCGTCACGTTTGGCACCATGGGCGCGAAGTCTGTTTTGCGGGATGTGGGTCGAGTGATGGGCTTGAGTTATTCGGAATGCGACCGACTGGCTAAAATGGTGCCGAACGAGCTCAAGATGAGCCTTGAGAAAGCCCTGAAGCAATCGCCGGATCTCAAGACGGCCTACGATTCCGAAGAAGCCACGCGCGAATTGGTCGACACCGCCTTCGTGTTGGAAGACCTGACGCGGAACGCCTCGGTGCACGCCGCCGGAGTCGTGATTGGCGATCAACCGCTCGATAATTTACTGCCCCTCAAACGAGACGAAGAAGGGACGATTGTTACCCAGTACGCGATGGGCCCAGTGGGCGATTTGGGTTTGCTCAAGATGGATTTCCTCGGGCTCAAGACTCTGACCGTCATTCGCAACACGTGCGAGTTGGTGAAGGCGGGCAAAGGGGCGGAGATCCCCATCGATCAATTGCCGTTAGAAGACGCCCGCACCTATGAACTTCTCAACAAAGCGCTCACGGTAGGCATCTTCCAGTTGGAATCCGGCGGCATGCGCGACCTGTGTCGAAAGTTCCAAATCAGTTCGGTGGAACATATCACGGCGCTGATCGCTCTTTACCGGCCGGGGCCCATGGAACTGATCCCGGAATTCATCAGCCGCCGCCATGGGGAAGTGCGCATTGAGTATGAGCATCCCCTGCTCGAACCGATCTGCCGCGAAACCTACGGCATCATGGTTTACCAGGAACAGGTCATGCAAGCGGCCCAAGCGCTTGCGGGCTACACTCTGGGTGGCGCCGATCTTTTGCGCCGCGCCATGGGAAAAAAGAAACCGGAAGAAATGGCCAAGCAGCGAGATACGTTCGTCAAAGGCTGCGCCAAAACCAACAATATCCCAGCGGCCAAGGCCAATCAGATCTTCGATTTGTTGGAGAAATTCGCCGGTTACGGTTTCAACAAGTCGCATGCTGCGGCCTACGCGATCGTGGCCTATCAGACCGCTTACCTAAAGGCCAATTACCCCGTCGAGTTCCTCAGCGCCATGCTGACGAACGACATGGGCGATACCGCAAAAGTCAGCATTCTGATTCATGAGGCTCGGACGTTCGGCATCGAAGTGCTGCCACCGGACGTGAATGAAAGTCAGGTGGCCTTCGCGCCAGCTCGCAATGGCACGGTGATTCGGTTTGGATTGGCGGCCATCAAGGGCGTTGGCGAAGTAGCCGTCGAGAGTATTCTCAAAGCGCGGGAGGAAGGCGGAAAATTCAAGTCCCTCGCCGATCTCTGCCAACGAGTTGACGGCCGGACGGTGAACCGCAAAGTTCTGGAAGCTCTTATCAAGAGTGGCGCCTGCGACGCTTTTGGCGAGACTCGGGCCACCCTGTTTTCCCAAATCGACCATACCCTGTCACGCGCGGCCAGCCTCGCGCACGACCGACAACGTGGGCAGGCCTCGCTGTTTGGGGTATTTGAGGAAAATGCCAAAAATCCTCCGGACACAAGCGGCCCAAAACTCCCTGAATGGCCGCAAAGCGAAATGCTGGCAGCGGAGAAGGAATTGTTGGGCTTCTACGTGACAGGCCATCCGTTGACCCCGTACACCAGTCTTCTGGAGAAATACTCCCTCTCAAACACAAGTACTGCCGCTCAGGTGGAAAACCGCGCTTTGACCCGGATCGGGGGCATGATCACAGCGGTGCAGCAAGGGATTTCGAAGAAGACCAATAAACCGTATGCGTTAGTGACGCTCGAAGACCTCGTGGGGACAGTCCAAATGCTGTTTATGAACGAGAACTACGAAAAGTTTCGAGAACTTCTCGTACCTAATAAGGCCGTCCTGGTCGTCGGCGAGATCAACAACGGTGAAGACAAACCGAAGATTTTTCCGCAAGAGCTCATGCCGTTGGAAGACGCGCCGCGGAAATTCACCAAACAGGTGCATCTGCGTTTGAACATGTCGGCTCTGACCCCGGACCGCTTACAAACCCTCGGCGAACTGACGCGCGCGCATCCGGGGAAATGCCCGTTGTTCTTGTGCTGCCGTTACCCTGGAGGAGAGGTGGTCTTTATCGAGGCGCACGAGCGTTTCTCGGTCAACCCATCCTTGCCGTTTGAAAAGGCCGCCGATGAACTTTGCGTGGCGGACACTTACTACGCTAAAGTGGACACAGCTCTGCCCGAGCGAACGCCCCGCCGCTGGGAACGTAAATCAGACGCGAACGGATCAGATGAATAAGGCCAGCCCCGCTTGACGCGGGACCTGGCCTAAATTCAGTTCTAAGAGATGCCTGGCGCGAATCAGGCGACGTCACACAACCGCACGGCTTGCTGGAGCCCTTGGGACGGATCGCGATTGGGGATGAACTCCTGACCGACAAACCCTTGGTAGCCCACGTCCAACAACGCTTTCATGACGGGTGGGTAATTGATTTCCTGTTTGTCGTCCAACTCGCCGCGGCCTGGATTGCCCGCCACATGGACATGACCGATGTAATCTTTGCATTGATGGATGCGGCGAATGATATCGCCGTCCATGATTTGCACGTGATAGACGTCGAACAGCAATTTCAGCCGGTTTGATCCGACCGCTTTGATAATGTCGATGCAGTAGTCCGTGTGATCCCCTTGATAGCCAGGATGTCCTTTCATCGGGTGTGAATCCTCACGGCTGTTGAGCATCTCCATGCAAAGGGTCACATTCTTTTTCTCGGCATAGCCAATGACCTTTTTCAAGCCTTCCACGCAGTTCTTGGCTCCTTCGTCACGGGGGATCTGTTCGCCTTTCGGATTGGCAACATCGCGCGCCGAATAGCCTGTGAAACAAATCACGTTGGGCATCCCGAACTGGGCCGCCGCGTCGATCGCATCTTGGGTAGCTTTGACCACCATGGACCAATGGGCCGGGTTATTAAACCCTTTGAGAAACGGCGGGTCGGGATTGGTATTGATCTGGACCATCGCACAGGTGAGTCCGGCCTTCTTTACTGTCGGGAGGAATTCTGCCGTGAGCAGTTCCACGCTCTTGCACCCAAGTTCACGCGCGACTTGGCAAGTTTTGTCCAGTGGCCATTTGCCTCCGAACAGTTCAAAACACCATTGGGCAATGGATTGGTTGATATGGCCATGGCGGACCGCTTTGCCACGACTCTCCGCGGCATTCGCTGGGCTCGAATTTAGTAAAGCGGCGGCACCCGCAACCGTCAGGGCGGTCGAGCGAACGAGCATTTGTCGCCGATTGATCGAAAGTGTTTGAGTCTGCATTGGATTCTCCTTCATTGAGCAAAATCGTTCTGAAAACAAAGCCCACCCAGCCACTGACCCTGCTGGGTGGGCTCACTAAAATGCGGATCGGATTGGTTAGGCTTTGGCCGTCTTATCAAACGGAACCACGGGAGATCTCAAACCAATCTGGGCGCAAATGAAGTAAACCGCGGCGCCTACAATGAACGCTGCGACAGGCGCGCACGGAATATTGACCCGCATCGAGGCAGGCAACAGTCCATTGGGGAGGATTCCCACGATGAACCCGAGCGCCCAGGCGATCCAGCCAGCCATATTCAAGCCAGCCCGAGGCCCGGACCACTTGCCACCGGACAACACATAATCGACGACCATGGCGCCGACGATCGGTCCAAACGAAGCGCCAATCAAACCGAAGACACTGGGCAATTGGCCCGCGGCATTGGTCACCGCCAGAATGATGCTGATAATCGTGCCGATGCCAACCGAGACGAACGGATTGACCTTGGGCATAACGGTTTTGAAACTGTTAGCGGCGATAAACGAGGAGAAGCAAGCGCCCGGGAACGACGCGATGGTGAGCCCGATCATGATGGCGCCATACGTCCCGGAGGAGAACGTCTTCCGCAACGCATCGGTCATGTTGACTTCCGTTGGCGAAAGCACGCCCGTGGCACGAGCGCCAGCAACCGCCAAAACCGAGATCCCCGCCGTGAAAACGATCGCGATGACAACTCCGACCCAACCGCCCATGCTCACATCGCCTTTGTCACGATTGTTACTGCAAATATCCACACCCGCCGCGCCGGCCGTGGCGAAGAATCCCACAATCGCAGCGACCATCAAAAGAAAGGCGGTGAGAGGGCCGCTCGCGGCACCAGCCTCAGCAGCCGGCGGGACGTAACTTCCGGCCGAAGGCCCGAACTTGACCAAGCCAATCACCAGCACAACCAAGGGAATCAGCGGCAGGTAGGTCGCAACCTTGGCCACATACTGGATTCCTTTGAGTCCAACAAACGCCGCTGCCACGCCCCACAGAATGCATAATGGCATATACAAGTTCGGAGCGTTAAAGCCGTTGGCTAACGCGTGTGATGAACCCCAGATGTTTACGCCCAGCCAGCCGAACTGCAGGATGCCCATGAAAAACCCAGGCATGATCAAACTGCCAGCTGCTCCGAACGTTGACGCCCCGACGATGTACAGAGGCAAGCCCGTTTGCATCCCCAAATTCCCGGGAACAATATAGAACAAAAAGTGGCAGATCAGCGCTCCGACCACGATGCCGAGCAAGGTCGGCATGAGGCCGCCGACGGACAATCCATTGGCCGACATGGAGTCCCAAAACACAAACCAAAGAAAGATACCCGCATAGGTCGGTGCGGTATTCTTGTACCAAGGAGCACGGTTGGATCTCGGGTTAGGGGTAGCACTCCGAAGGTAATCCGGAAGCTGGGATGAGGCTCCGGGAGAAGCCGTGGTTCCAAGCGATGGATCAGGACTGCGAAGAGGGGCTGTGTTCATGCCCGTAACTATCTACAGTGCCCTGTTTTCTATTCAAGACTGAAAACGGCATGCGCATCGGGTGGGGAATCCATAATTTCGCTAATTCATTGACGGAAATGGCCGGTGACTTACGCTTCCCGCGCACAGCCGACGTGATCCAAATGAAAACTACGCTCTTCGCTCTGCTCCTCTTCCTGGCCATTCACGGACCCGCGCCGGTGAATGGACAACCGTACCAAGCAACCTGGGAATCGATCGACAAGCGGCCTAATCCCGCATGGTTTGAAGATGCTAAATTCGGAATATTCATTCACTGGGGCGTCTATTCGGTGCCCGCGTGGGGGCCCAAGGGAACCTACGCAGAGTGGTATTGGCACGACATGCAAGACACGAACAAGGCCACCTGGAAATTCCACGCCCGAACCTACGGGGAAAAAGCCAAATACCAGGATTTTGCCGGGCAGTTTAGGGCCGAACTCTTTCAACCGACCGAGTGGGCGGACATCTTGGCACGTTCCGGAGCAAAGTACGTCGTTCTGACATCTAAGCATCATGAAGGATTCTGCCTCTGGCCCAATGCGCAGAGCTGGAACTGGAACAGCGTCGACGTCGGGCCGCACCGTGATCTTTGCGGCGAACTCACCCAAGCGGTGCGGCAACGAGGATTGAAGATGGGCTTTTACTATTCCCTCTACGAATGGTTTAATCCGGTCTACAAATCCGACGTTAACCGCTTCGTCCAGGAGCATTTCTTTCCGCAGTTCAAAGACCTCGTGAATCGCTATCAGCCATCTTTAATCTTTGCTGACGGAGAGTGGGAGCATCCGAGTGCGACCTGGAGGAGCCCCGAACTGCTCGCGTGGCTATTCAACGAGTCCAACTGCCGCGACGACGTCGTTGTCAATGATCGTTGGGGAAAAGAAACGCGTGGGAAGCATGGCGGTTATTACACAACGGAATATGGCGAAGTCCACGTGGGACAAGGCAAGGACGTGCCGCAGGAAAAGCATGCTTGGGAAGAGAATCGCGGGATTGGGCGATCGTTTGGATACAACCGCAATGAAAACATCGACGACTATCGACCGGGCAAGGACTTGATCCGATTGCTGGTGGATATGACCGCCCAAGGTGGCAATCTCCTGCTGGATATCGGCCCGACGGGCGATGGACGCATTCCCGTGATAATGCAGCAACGTTTGATCGAAATGGGGGACTGGCTCAAGGTCAACGCGGAAGCGATCTATGGTACCCGGGCCTGGCGGCAGACGGCCGAAGGCAAGTCGATCCGCTACACTGCGAAAGGTCGTGACCTTTACGCCATCTGCTACGATTGGCCGGACCGAGAACTGGTCCTGACGGCACCAAAAACAACTCCAGACACACGGGTCACGCTCCTCGGCCGGACAGAGCCTCTGCCATGGTCGTCGCAAGACGGACGGCTGAAAATTGAAGTGCCGCCCCTCTCGATTGACCAGGTGCCTACGCCACACGCGCACGTCTTTAAAATCGCCGGGGTCGAATAGAGGATGTGTGAGCTTTTATCGGGCGGAAGGAGACCTGCCAAGCGTCCATTGCGAGCCAATGGGACGAGCATGATCATTGCGGTGGGGATGTTTTAAGTTAGCCAGCGAAGGCGACGGGACGGATAAGCTCAAGACTGTCGCTGGAGCAGCACGCTTTCTGCTGTAGACTCGCCTACAAGAGACAATCGTAGCCCTCAGGATCCGTCCCGTGGATTGTGCCGACCACGTCGAGATCTGGGTGCTAGTTGGGCTTGAATTCCACTCCTATGAAATCTCGGTTTAAGGCAGCTTGCGCGTTGGCGGTGCTGTTCGTTTCGAACGGCTTTCACACTCTCGGACTCCCAGTCGCCGTGAGCACGGAACCGGTCCAAGTCACGGTAACAGCCACAGACTCCATCGCAGCGGAATCAGGGCCGAGCAGTGGCCTGTTCACTTTTCATCGCTCTGGTCCGACAACTACGGCACTCACAGTCCGTTACAAAACCAGCGGAACTGCCGTAAGCCCAGGAGATTACCCAGCTCTGACGGGTTCTATCGTCATTCCGATCGGTGCCTCCTCAGCGTTCACGCTTGTTACGCCCGCCGACGACATTATCGCAGAGACAGAAGAGACCATCGTGGTCACGGTGGTGGCGGTGTTGTCCGGGGATCCGACCGCCTTATATACCGTGGGCCGCCCAAACAGTGCCACGGTCGTGGTCAACGACAATGACCTGGGGATTGTACCCCTTCCCACAATCTCCATTCGGGCGACAGACCCCAAAGCCAGCGAACCGAGTGCAGTTGGGAAATTCACAATTGCGAGATTAGGCGCAACGACCGAAGCGTTAAAAGTCGATTACGAAGTTCAAACCGGGCCAATCACGCAGCCAGCTGTCGCCGACTCGATCGCGTCAACCGGGGCGCCCGTGACGGTCACGATCCCGGCGGCCACAGGCGGAACGGACTACCAGCTCCTCTCAGGATCAGCGACGCTGCCACCGGGCGAACGTTCCATAGTGATTTCGGTGCTGCCGATCGACGACACCGTTGTTGAAGGGCCGGAACATGTTTCCATAAAACTGAAACCCAGTGCACTCTACGCCATCAACCAACCCGATGCGGCAACCGTAATCATTGAAGATAATGATCCGGTCAATGTTCGCCCGAGTGTCGAGATCACCTCGCCCAAGTCGGGTGCGTCGTTTACAGCACCCGCTTCCATTTCCATCGCTGCCCAGGCCACCGACAAGGATGGGAGCGTCCTCTCGGTTGAGTTCTTCGCCAATGACAAGAGCATCGGATTGACCAAAGGTAATCCGGCGAGCGCCAGCGCGGTTAACCCTTTCCAGATGACCTGGAACAATGTTGCTGTCGGCGATTATTCGCTCACGGCGAAAGCGACCGATAATCTCGGTGGGAGCACTTTGTCCGGTCCGGTCAAGATTCGAGTGGCGGCACCCGCGCCGCCAACCGTCGTCATTCAGGGCAAAGTCGTCCGCGTCCTGGAGTCGGACCCGGCCCGTCCTGGCATTCTCACCGTCACTCGAACTGGGGATTTGGCGAGCAAGCTGGATGTGCGTTACTCGGTTACCGGAAACGCCCAGAACGGCGTCGACTACACAAAGCTTACCGGCCTCATTACCATTCCAGCCGGTGAAAGCTCAGCTCCAATCAATGTCGTTCCAGTTCCAGACAAAGCGATCGAGGCAAAGGAAACTGTCACAATCACTCTCCTAACGCCAGATGGCTCGCAAGGAAATGCCGCCCCCGTCCCCGCGAACAGCTACAAGCTCGGGTCGCCGCGGTCTGCCACGGTCACCATTTACGATCAACTGCCGAACGAGGCCCCGAAAGTCACTCTGACCAGCCCAAAGAGCGGGCAGGAATTCGACGCCGGCACAGACATTAAGCTCGTTGCTGAAGCCACTGACTCCGACGGCAAGATCAGTTTCGTCACCTTCCTCGTAAACGAAAAGCCCGTGGGCTCGGTCCTCGAGGCTCCTTACACTCTGGTTTGGAATAGCGCGCCTGCAGGACGCTACATTATCCACGCCAAGGCCACGGACAATCAAGGAGAGACAACCCAGTCGAGCGCCGTCGAGATCCGCGTTGTTCCCGTGAATCCAGGCACGCGCTTGATCGGCCATGGTGCCGTCTGGCAGTATCTTGACAAGGGAATCGAAGCACCGGCCAATTGGAGGACCCTGTCGTTTGACGCTAGCACGTGGGCCTCCGGACCCGCTCAATTGGGCTACGGGGATGGCGACGAAGCCACCGTCGTAGGGTTCGGTCCAAATCCCGAACAGAAATACATCACCACCTATTTTCGTCGCACTCTGACGGTCGACGATCCGGCGGCCTTCACGTCGCTGGTCCTGCGCCTGGTGCGAGACGACGGCGCGGTGGTTTACGTGAATAACGCGGAGGTTTACCGCAACAACATGCCGGACGGTGCGATCACTGCGCAAACTCTGGCCTCCGCTACCGTCAGCGGCGAGAACGAGTCGGCTGCCCTGGTTGTAAAGTTAGACCCGAAAGTCCTGGTGAAGGGACTCAACGTGGTTGCGGTGGAGGTGCATCAGCGAACCGCTGGCAGCTCAGACCTGAGCTTTGATCTGGAACTGAACGGATTGCTTGTAGGAGGTCCTGACGATCCCAACAAGCCAGCGACTCTAACAATCGACAGCCCAAAAGAGGGTACGACCTTCAAAGCGCCAGCCGATGTGGTGATTCAAGCCACTGCCATCGACCCAAAAGGCTATCTCAGCCGGGTCGAGTTCTTTGCCAATGAGCGGTCAATTGGTGTCTCTCAAGTGTTTTTCATTCGAGCCCCAGATCCAGGAACGCCTGTCCACCACTCGTTGGATTGGAAAAACGTTCCGGCCGGCAAATACACGCTCACGGCCCAAGCCAAGGACGCAGCGGGTGCACTGGTAACAGCAAAATCGGTCACTATCCTGGTGGAAAGTGCCGCCAATCCCATTGCGGCCAAGCAAGGGTTGAGTGCGGGAAGCGTGTTGCGATTTACAGGGCAACCGGGCCAACAGTATTCAATCCAGACCTCGGCCGATCTTCGTAGTTGGGCCGAAATTGGAACCGTGGACGCCCAAGAGGATACATTCGAGTTCACGGACCCAGAGAGCACTAACGCCACTCACCAGTTTTATCGCGCCGTGCCTGTCACGGATTAGTCACGAAGAACCCTGGCCTGCACTGTCCCGGCCACACACCCCGCCAGCTTCGTCTCGCTAGCCGACAAACTTGCGAGCTACGAGGCTGGCGTTGTGGCCTCCGAACCCAAACGAGTTGTTGATGATCGCCTGCACGTTGAGTTCACGGGCCGAATTTGGCACATAATCCAAATCGCACGCCGGGTCGGGATTCTCGTAGTTGATCGTGGGCGGAATCACATTCTCCTGGAGGGCTTTGGCGCATAGAGCCATTTCCACCGCCCCAGCCGCGCCTAGCATATGGCCAGTGGCCCCTTTCGTGGAGCTCACCGCCAACCGCTTGGCATGATCGCCAAAAACTGTCTTAATCGCCTGCGTCTCGCAGACATCGCCCTGCGGAGTGGACGTGCCGTGAGCGTTGATATAGGAGATATCGGTCGGATTGAGGCCTGCGGAACGCAACGCCATTCGCATGCAACGCGCCGCACCTTCCCCCTCAGGCGCTGGCGCCGTTAAATGGTTTGCATCTGCCGTATTCCCGTATCCAACCAGTTCACAGTAAATCCGGGCGCCACGAGCTTTCGCATGTTCTAATTGTTCAAGGACCACAACCCCGGCACCTTCCCCCATGACAAAGCCATCCCGTTCGCGGTCAAAAGGGCGCGAGGCGCGTTTGGGCTCTTGGTTGCGCGTGCTCATTGCTTTCATGGCACAGAATCCGCCAATGCCCAATTCGACAATGGTAGCCTCTGCCCCCCCCGCGAACATGACCTGAGCATCTCCCATTTTCAGAGTGCGCCATGCCTCTCCGATAGCGTGGTTGGCAGTAGCACAGGCTGAACACGTGGCGACATTCGGTCCGCGCAATCGGTAATGCATCGAGAAGACTCCGGAGGCCATATTCAGGATCAGCATCGGAATCATGAACGGCGAGAGCCGGTTCGGGCCTTTGGCGAGCAGGACTTTATGTTGCTCCTCCACGGTGTAAAGCCCGCCAATGCCAGATCCGATGAACACGCCCACTTCATCTCGGTTCACCTTCTCTAACTCGAGTCCAGAATCCAACAATGCCTTATACCCGGCATAGATGCCGAATTGCGCAAAGCGATCCGTCCGTCGCACCTCTTTCGGTGAGGGAAACGCAGGCAAAGGATCAAAATCCCGCACTTCCGCAGCGATCTGGCAGCTGTAAGCCGCAGCATCGAAAGCGGTGATTTTGCCGACGCCGCACTCTCCAGCCACGACGTTCTTCCAAAACGAGTCGATATCATTCCCGAGCGGGGTCACCACACCCAGGCCCGTAACGACAATCCTTCGCTCACCGATGCTCATGGTCATAAAAATTACGGGGCAGCTCGTGCTTGGTCCAGCCGGTGCTGCCCCGCAAAAAATAGTACTGGAAAACTACTTCTGCTGGCTTTCCTCGATGTACTTAATGACGTCGCCAACACTCTGGAGCTTTTCGGCTTCTTCGTCGGGAATCTCCTGCCCGAATTCTTCTTCTAACGCCATGACGAGCTCAACGGTGTCCAGCGAATCCGCCCCGAGATCTTCGATAAACTTCGCATCTGGGGTGACCTGATCCGCATTCACACCCAGTTGCTCCACGATGATCTCTTTAACCTTTTGCTCAATCGATTTATCAGCAGCCATGAGTTACTCCGTTTCTGTTTTGCTGTGTGTCTATGCGACGTTCAAGAGGGCGTCAAGCCCTGAATCGCAGATTATTCCTGGCGTGGAGACAATGCCGAATTCTACAATTCGACGCCGCTGCCGCCAGCAAATTACATGACCATGCCCCCGTCGACCGTCAATACTTGACCTGTAATATATCGTCCCCCAGGCCCTGCTAGGAAGTGCGCCGCACGGGCGATGTCTTCCGCCTGTCCAAACCGGTTCATTGGGATTCTCTTCAGAACTTCGTCGCGAATCGCCGTCCCAAGAACCGACGTCATATCCGTCTCAATGAAGCCGGGAGCTAGAGCATTCACGGTGATGCCACGGGACGCCAATTCACGTGCCAATGACTTTGTAAAACCAATGAGCGCCGCTTTGCTGGCGGCGTAGTTGCACTGCCCAGCATTGCCAATCAGTCCAGCAATCGAAGCAACATTGATAATCCGTCCCGAGCGTTGTTTCACGAAGGCGCGCGTTAATGCCTTGGTGAGCAGGAAGGCACCGCGCAAATTCGTATTCATGACCGTGTCCCAATCCTCTTCACTCATGCGCATGAGCAAGCCGTCCCGGGTCACTCCGGCGTTGTTCACCAGGACGTCGACACGCCCGACCTCGGCGAGAATCTTTTCCGCCGCAACGTTAATCGCTGCCCCATCCGCCACATCGACAGCATAGGCCCAAGCCCTTCGCCCAGCCGCACGCACTTCGGCCGCAACTTTTTCGGCATTCTCTGCGGTGCGCGATATACTCACCACGTCCGCTCCGGCGGCCGCGAACTGCAGTGCGATGGCCCGGCCAATGCCCCGCCCGGCGCCTGTCACAATGGCAATCTGATTCGCTAAGTCACTCATGCGGACGGCAGTTGTCGTTGCTGGATGTCAGGTTGTCAAATGGAATACGACATCGGCGCGCTGTTTAGGCGGTGAGCGAGGATCCAACGCCGCTCAAGGTCGCGCAGTCGTTAATACTCCAAATGCGAACCTTTTTGTCGATCCGTTTCATGAACCCCGCCAGGGCCACGCCTGGACCAAGTTCTATAAACTGCGTAAATCCTTGTGCCAAAAGCAATCGCATAGAATCTTCCCAACGCACTGGAGCTGTCACTTGCTCAACCAAGCTTTGCCGCACGCTGTCCGGCGCACCATGAGCCTGGGCATTCACATTGCTAATCACCGGCACGGTGGGACGCTGCACTGATACTGTCTCCAGGACCGTCGCCAACTTGTTCTTCGCACTCGCCATCAGCGGAGAATGATAAGCCCCCGCCACCGTCAGAGGCACCGCGCGCTTGGCTCCAGCCACTTTTGCTAACTCACAGGCAACCGCCAAACGATCCGTATCGCCGGAAATCACGATTTGCCCGGGGCAATTGAGATTGGCCAGAGCCACGCCTGCCTGATCGCATACGTTCCGCGTGGCCGCTTCGTCTAATCCCATGATGGCAGCCATGCCTCCTTGCGTCGCATCACAAGCTTCCTGCATAAACTGGCCTCGTTGGTGGACCAAACGAAGTCCATCCTCAAAGCTGATTGCCTGTGCTGCTGCCAAGGCCGTGAATTCCCCTAACGATAGGCCGGCGGTCGCTTGAAACGTAAAACCTGGGCACTGCTCCCGAAGCAACGTGAGCACGACCCAACTGACCAGATAGATCCCAGGCTGAGCATTGGCCGTCTTCGTGAGTTCTGCTTCCGGTCCGGTGAAGCAAACGCTGGCAAGATCAAATCCGAGCAGGTCATTCGCCCGACCGAACAGGCTCCGCGCCGTGGGGAATTGTTCTGACAAGTCACGGCCCATTCCGACGGTCTGGGCTCCTTGTCCCGCAAACAACAACGCTGTCTTCTGCATGAACAGGGGAGTGAACACAAAACAGGCCCTTAATAAAAGCGTTTTTGTACGGGCTAGCGCCCGAAACTTCCGAAGGTGCAGAATGAAGCAGGAAGGGAAATACCTGCCGTGACTGCTAACGAGTTCCTCGAAGCTCCATCCGCTTGCACCGGAACAATGTCGGCCGAATATCGGTCGGATAACGGGCTCGACCTGTGCCATTGTTGTCGGTTACGAGCCAAATCGCATCTTCATCCACCGCTAGACCTTCGATTTGGCCCGTGGGAAAGAGCGAGCGATACAGAACTTCCGGTTCACGTTCCATATCTCGGTAATCATACTCGGCCAGGACCTGGTGCGTCTCTGGTTGAACTGCGAGGACGCATCGACTTTCCCGCAATAGGGCGTAAAGGACACCCCTGTAAACACTTAGGTCTGAGTAATGCACGTCTCGAGCATTGCTGCCCCAAGGACGCACGGAAAAGTCGTCCAAAATTCGCAGCGTCTTCAAATCCAGAACAACGATCCGCCCCATCTGACGCTCATTAGCTACAAAAAGCCGGTCGCCCATAACAGCAATTCCTTCAAACGAGGCATTGCTGTCGCTCAGATCAAAATACTTGTTCACCGGCGCCCAATCGATTGCCAGTCGTTCGACCTTATTTCCAGCCCCGTCCCATCGCATAACCCACCGGTTCGCCTCCTCGCAAATATAAATCCGGCCCTCGCTATCCAGTGCAATTCCTTCGGTATCGTATCGATCGGCCTTCTCGCGGGCAAAGGGCCGTAGTTGCTCAGCCGTAAAACAATTCGGCAGAGGTATCAGATCTGCCGAATTGGTGTAGGAGTGGAATTGAATCCGGTAAACAGTGGACCCACGATCGTTGACTGTCAGCAGTTCCCCGGTTGAGGTCTTTGCCAGGCCAGAAGCGTCAAATCGTTCGCCCTGTGGCAAATTCAGCTGCCAAGTCCGTTCTGCTTTGAGAACGTAGCGAGGCCAGGGCGCTTTTCCTTCGTTGTTAGCCCCACGTTCGGCCGGCGCCCCTTCCGCTTGAAGCTGGCACGGCAGGTCCAAAACCTCGTGGCATTGCGAAAGAAGCAATCCTCCCATCAAAAACGAACGGAGTATCGACGATCGAGGGTGTTGCATTCCTTCGTATGTAGCAGAGTTCGGAACGCCTGCAACCCGCAGGAGTTCCACGAAAGGCTAGCTGTCGCGATTTCACAGGGAAAAGCTGGCTGCCAAGGAATCGGAACTTCGCCTCAAGCGGGTGACGATATACAAGGTCGGACTGGAGAAGGGCATTCAACAGACGTCCGGATTTTGAGCTTTGAAGCCAGGCGGCCACTGGTTAGTTTCGCGGCACGAGAATGAAAACTGTAACTGGATTAAAGCCAAAGCAAGCGTATCTAATCGCGAACGGAGACCTGCGACTTTCGGCTAATCAAAAATGCTGGCCGGAGCAGGCCAAGATGGAAGCCGCGCTTGGCAATGCCCTCCGCAGCCAAGGTTGGAAAGTGGTGCGCGGCCATGCCTTTGACAAAGAAAAACGCCACGGTTTCATCGATTCGCAAAAAATGGGCTTGGAGGTCTTCAGACATCTCGATCCCGCCGCTCCGCTCATCGTGGCCGAATGCGTTTGGCAGTACAGTCAACATATCCTCCCAGGTTTATCGACTCACCGCGGACCAATCCTTACGGTCGCCAATTGGAGCGGGACTTGGCCCGGGCTCGTAGGAATGCTCAATCTGAACGGCTCACTCACAAAGATGGGCGTTCGCTATAGCAGCTTATGGAGCGAAGGCTTTAAAGATCGCTTTTTCAATGATGGTTTGAAGCAGTGGCTGAACGAAGGTTACATCAAACACGATCAAAGCCATGTCCGTGATCTGCGTCTTTTAAAGCTTCCTTCTGCAGAAGACCAACTTGGGCGCCGTGTCGCCCGCGAGTTCCACCAGAATAAGGCGCTGCTCGGCGTTTTCGACGAAGGTTGTATGGGAATGCACAACGCCATCATCCCCGATGAACTCCTGAATCCAACCGGAGTCTTCAAAGAACGCCTTAGCCAATCGTCCCTTTACGCAGCCATGCAACTCGTCTCGGATGCTGAAGCGCGTGAGGTGCTCTCCTGGCTGATGAAGAAAGGGATGCAATTTCGGTGGGGGAGCGACGAAGCTACAGAATTGACCGAAGCTCAGACCTTACAGCAATGCCGGATGTACATTGCTTCCGTGCGCATCGCTGATGAGTTCGGATGTGCCGCTGTCGGGATTCAATACCAACAAGGATTGAAGGATTTGACTCCCGCGAGTGATCTCGTGGAAGGATTACTTAACAATGTCGATCGTCCGCCCGTTAAAAACTTGGCGACTGGAAAGGTAATTCGCTCAGGTGAAGCGATCCCGCACTTCAATGAAGTGGATGAATGTGCAGGCCTGGACGGCCTGCTAACCTACCGCCTATGGCGTGAGCTTGGTTTTGCTCCGGAAAACACATTGCACGATCTCCGTTGGGGTCAGCAGTACAAAGGGCGTGAATTAAATGATTACGTTTGGGTCTTTCTCATTTCAGGTGCGGTCCCTCCGGCCCATTTCGCGGGAGGCTATAAAGGCGCCAGTAGCGAGCGACAACCCGCGATGTACTTTCGCCTTGGAGGCGGAACGATTAAAGGGATTTCCAAACCAGGTCACATCGTTTGGAGCCGGGTGTTTGTTATGGACGGCAAGCTCCACTGTGACCTCGGAGTCGCTAAGGTCGTGGAGTTGCCTGAGAAAGAAACGGCTCGCCGTTGGCGCGAGACGACTCCGCAATGGCCCATCATGCACGCGGTCCTGGATGGGGTGAGCCGAGACCAGATGATGGCGCGGCACAAGTCCAATCATATCCAAGTGGTCTACGCGCCGAACGAAAAGCAAGCTCACCGCGCAGCTCGCATTAAAGCTGCATTGCTGGACGAGCTTGGACTCGAAGTTCATTTGTGCGGCCACGTGGAGTTGCGCTAGGCCAACCGCGGAAGCTACGCCTTCGAAAAAGGTCCCTCGCCTTTTGAGTAAATCGCTTGAGTGGGTGTCCCGAGGGCCAAAACGAACTCCGGAGCGGCTTGTCCATGAGGACGAACCGTTCTACGATAGAGACGTTCATGTCATGATCACGATCGCCTGACTCGATCTAAACGCGTCACAATGAAAGACCCGCTTGCAGAACTGGTGGAGCTGTCTCACGAACTTGGGAGAGAAGACAGGCAACTGGCGATCCTCGGAGAGGGCAACACTTCAGTGAAACTCGGCGACGATGCGTTTGCCGTCAAAGCCAGCGGCTGCAACCTCGCCACCCTCACCGGAGATGACATCACTCGCTGCGACACGACCGCGGTCCTTGCGCTCCTCGACAAGAAGAATCTCACTGATCAAGAGCTGAACACCGCGCTGCTAAACGCTCGCCTGGAAGGGCAAGGCAAGAAACCAAGTATCGAAGCCGTATTCCACGCGTGGCTGCTAACGTTGACCGACGTAGCATTCGTGGGACATACCCATTGCATGACCGCAAACCAAATCCTGTGTTCTCCCCGCGCGCGCGATTTTGCCGAGCGGCGGCTCTTTCCGGATGAGATTGTTTACTGTGGCGCATCGTCGGTCTTCATTCCTTATGCCGATCCCGGTCTCGTGCTGGCACGCGAGATCCGGGATCGAACAAACGCTTTTATGCAGCAACAGGGACATACCCCGAAGCTAATTGTGCTCCAGAATCACGGGATCATCGCATTGGGCAACTCCCCGAGCGTGGTCTTGGCAGCAACCCTCATGGCGGCCAAGGCCGCCCAAATCTTCGTCGGCGCAGCTGCTCTGGGAGGCCCCAACTTCCTCTCCCCTCAACATGTGGACCGCATTGCCGGCCGCCCGGACGAGGCCTATCGCCAGCGGCAGCTAGTTTCGAAACCATGATGACCCATTATCTAGCCTGTGATTTGGGAGCCGAAAGTGGCCGCGTCATGCTAGGACGCCTTTCAGAAACTGGCCTGTATCTCGAGGAGGTTCATCGATTTCAAAACGTCCCAATCAAGACAGAGCACTCACTGCATTGGGATATCTCGAGCCTCTTGCAGGAAGCAAAAGCTGGGCTGCGGAAAGTCGCGGCCAAAAAGCTTCCGATTTCCAGTATCAGCACCGATTCTTGGGGAGTCGATTACCTGTTGCTCAAGGAAGATGGGTCGGTGCTTGCGCCAACGTTTCATTATCGGGATTCCAGGACCAAGCAGGGCGTGGAAAACGCATTGGCAAAAGTGGATTGGAAAACCATCTTTGCCGAATCCGGCATTCAATTCATGGTACTTAACACGCTTTTTCAACTTGCTGCCGAGCGTCCGGAACGCCTCCAGCAAGCCCGGTGGATTGTAGGCATTGGGGATGGATTCAATTTTTTGTTTGGCGGACGCGTGGCGGTGGAACAATCCATGGCAAGCACATTCCAGCTTTACAACCCGCGCCTGCGAAACTGGTCAACGGCTCTGATTGACGCGATGGGATTTCGACGCGAGCTGTTTCCGGAAATTGTTCCTTCGGGAACGCGCCTTGGAACCTTGTCCGCGGAATTGCGACGCGAAACTGGCTGCGGCCCCATTGAAGTCGTAGCGAGCTGTTCGCACGACACCGGAGCGGCTGTGGCTGCCGTTCCAGCCTCTGGATCGGGCTGGGCCTACCTGAGCAGCGGAACCTGGTCGTTGATGGGTGTGGAGAGGAATGAACCCATCGTCACGGACGCGTGTCGAGACCTTAATTTCACCAACGAAATCGGGCACGGAGGAACCGTGCGTCTCTTGAAGAACATTAGCGGGCTGTGGCTGGTGCAAGAATGCCGTCGAAAGTGGGCATCTCAAGGGCACGACTTCAGCTATAGCGCATTGACCGATCTGGCCGCAGCGGCCCCACCCTTTAGCGCGTTGATCAATCCAACCGACCCACGCTTTCTCGGTCCGGATGAAATGCCGGCCAAAATTGCCGCGTTTTGCCGAGAGACAAAACAGCCCATCCCGGAAACTCCAGGAGCGATTATTCGGTCCGTGCTCGAAAGCCTAGCGTTGCTCTATCGACTTACTCTCACTCAGATTGAACAGCTCACCGGAGAACGGATTGACCGATTGCATATCGTCGGCGGAGGTAGCAAGAATGCATTGCTCAATCAGTTCACAGCAAACGCCCTGCAAATTCCGGTCTGGGTCGGCCCCACAGAAGCAACGGCGATGGGAAATGTTCTGGTCCAGGCCATTGCCTTAGGACACCTCCCTTCGCTCGACGCCGCTCGGGACCTGGTGCGCCGTTCAATCGACCTGCAACGGATTGATCCTCAAAACCCCAACACCTGGGCTCAGGCTCACGATCGCTTTCTCGGCTTGCTCAACCCACGAATTGAGTAACCGCGAAGAAACGCGTTGCCATTCTGAACAGACCGGGCTCAATTGGCCAAATGTTCTCCATGGCTTTGGCCGTGAGGTATCTCGCCCGCGCGAGTGCCCTCGGCTTGCTCGTTTTAATTCTGTCTGGCAACACTGCGATCGGCGCCGACGCTGTCGTCAGGCAAGGCGCGGACCTCTTAAAAGCCGATCTCATGGGTGTTTTCGCGCATCCAGATGACGAGACTGGCGTGGCCGCGACGCTCGCCACCTATGCCCTCGGCCGGACCTCGGTTGTCGCCAACATTTATTGCACTCGCGGGGAAGGGGGCGGAAATATGGTCGGCACTCAATCGGGCGCGGCCCTCGGAATACTGCGTGAAGGCGAACTGCGCGAATGTCTAGAAGTACTCGGTGTAAAGTATTGTTACTTCCTGGACTGTCTCGACTGGGCTTATACCGAAAGTGCCGCCGCAACGCTGGACAAGTGGAACAAAGAGCAAACGCTGGAACGGTTGGTGCGGCTTATCCGATCCTTGCGTCCAGACGTGCTGGTCACCATGAACCCAGCGCCCAATCCGGGCCAGCATGGACACCATCAAGCCGCTGGGATCCTCGCGACGGAGGCATTCGCTGCGGCCGCAGACCCCAAGCGCTTCGCACTCCAACTCTCCAAGGAAGGGCTGAACCCTTGGCAAGTGCGAAAACTCTATTATAGCGGAGGCAGCACCGGGATCATCACAACGATCGACGTTACGAAGGTAATTCGAGAAAAGGAGACCGCCGCCAAGATCGCCGGCCGCGCCTTGTCCAACCATCGATCTCAAGCGTTTGGCAACTTCGGAGACTCCCCTTGGCTGCAACGACCGCAGAAATTCACCCTCGGGAAAAGCTTTGTTCCAAACGGCGAGACTGGCCATGACCTTCTCGACGGCGTAGCCACAAGTCCCCTACTCGCTGTGGAATTCCCTCAAGCTCAGGAGGCTCAGGTTCGAATCCGCTTCATCCCCCGGCCAGCCGTTGCTCGGTATCGCACCTGGGCAGAGCAGCAGGGCATTGCCCATGTCGCGGCCCAATTCCGGGCGGATCTGCCTGTCGTTGCCGCGGAACCGAACTTGATTGTGCTGCAAGTCGTGAACCATGGACCCAGGGCGTTCTCTGGGGTACTTAAGCTCGCCTTGCCGGAAGGCTGGAGGGCTGACCAAGTTTCTATCGCCACACAAGTCGCAGCAAGCTCAAGCCAGGAGATTAGGCTGCACGTCGTTCCCCCCGCACAAGCCGACGCCGATGTCGAATTAACAGCGGCCCTTGACGGGTCGGATGGCCCGATCGTCGCCAGCGCAACTCTGCATCCTGTTCCGCGCGCAGCCGTCATTCGCCTTTCCCAGGGCTTGACGATGGACCAGACGGACGCTGGCTGGGATCGCGTTCCAGAACTTCACATTGGAGCGACCCAGACCTGGCAAGGCAAAGTTGCTAACGACGACGATAACAGCGCACGGTTCCGCATCGCCCACGATGGGAAAACGCTCTTTGTGGACGTCCATGTTCAAGACGACATTGTGGTCAGCAACATCGCGACCAATGACATCAAGGGCCACTGGCGAAGTGATTCGATCGAGATCTGCGTGGACCCAACCCCGGGCTCCGAACATACAATGGGATGCTACAAGCTAGGGATATTCCCGTTTGACACGACAGGAACAGTCCGCGCCGCGCGCGATGCCGACGCAAATCAGGGTCCCGCGGAAGAGACCGCGCCAAGGACGCGGCTGACATCGTGGCGCGTGCCTGGAGGCTACCATGTCCGGGCAGCGATCCCAATGGGCGAACTCGGCGTCGAGGTTGCCTCCACGAAGCGCCTTGGGTTTAACCTGTTAATCTACGACGGTGACAAACGCGACGCTCTGCCGGGCGAGAATATCAACAAATCGCGTCTTGCGTGGGCTCCCCGATCGGGAGTGATGGGCCGCCCAGAAGACTGGGGTCGCATCGATTTGGAGTGATTGCGCAGGGCCCAACGGTCCGTTTATCAGTCTCCAAACAACTTCTTCAACTGCTCTCGAGCCGCAGATTCCCTGGGATTGCCACCCTCCGGCGCTTTGTAAACGCGCCGGATCATCTCGAAGTATTCACAAAAGTTAGCCGCTTGTTTCTCGCCGACTGGATCCGCACGACGGTCCCGACATTGATGAGCGACTCTCGAATCATAACTCACGCAGTTAAGGCAAACCTTCATATCGTTGCCGCAGCCGTGACAGGAATCGCTCCGACCGGGTTGAACGCTCAGTGTCCATTCCCAACCGCATTTCCAACAGTGGCGTGTCATGGATAGATTCTAGCAATGACCGTGCGAATGACAATCACCCCTACCCGTTCGACCGGCTGATCACATTGATGGCAAACAAGCCCATCATCGCGACACAACACGCCAACTTCCCGGCGGCCCCCAACACTAATCCGATCAATGCCCCGGCCCCAGCCCGCGCCGCCGCAGGTAATTCGCGCCCACCCACAAGTTCAAAGGCAAGCGCTCCAAGAAATGGCCCGAGGAAAATACCGAATGGTCCGAAGAACAACCCAACGACGGCGCCAATGACGGCGCCTGCAATCCCTCGCCAGGTCGCTCCCATCTTCTTTGCACCCAAGACGCTTGCGAGATAGTCCAAGACGAGCGAAAACAAAGTCACCAAAATGAGGATCGCCAGTATTGCATTGCTCACACTGGCTTCGCCAAAGTAAACCCGGTGTCCAATCGCAGCCACGAGCACCAGCGGTGTGCTCGGCAGTCCGGGAAGGACACTTCCGACCAACCCGATGGCCATTAGAATTAGGGCCAAGCTTAAACCGATCCATTGGTCGACGCTCATGCGGTAAGTTAGCCTACCCCGGGCGATTCACCAGGGTCGCGCAGAAGCGCCAATCTCGCTAGAGCATCACGAAAGTCTTCCGGTAGCGGTGCTTCAAACCGCATCTCCTCGTTCGTTTTGGGATGAACAAAACTCAGAACAGAGGCATGCAGCAGTTGACGAGGCGAAGTGTAACCTTGCGCTTCCCGCAAGCGCTGGTTTTGCCGCTTTCCGTAAACGTCGTCACCTACCAGCGGAAATCCAAGATGTTGCAGATGCACGCGGATTTGATGAGTCCGTCCGGTATGCAATTCGGCCTGCAGGAAAGTGGCGCCCCGAAGTCGGCGCTGAACCCGGTAGCTTGTCCAGGCGTCTCGCCCCCCGTCGATTACCGCCATGCGCTTGCGATGGTTCGGGTGACGCGCGATACCAGTCCGGATCTCGCCTTTGAGGTTGGGCAACTCGCCGCAAACAATCGCCTCGTAGAGTTTATGGACCTTCCGATTCGCAAACTGTACGGCCAATCCCAAATGGGCCGCATCGTTCTTGGCGACAACCAAACAACCGCTCGTATCCTTGTCGAGACGATGCACAATCCCAGGCCGTGCCACACCGCCAATACCGCTCAGGCCACCCTGGCAATGATGCAGCAGAGCATTGACCAACGTATGTTCTTCGTGTCCAGCGGCCGGATGAACGACAAGACCTGGCGCTTTGTTTAGGACAAGGATCTCCTCATCTTCGAAAAGCATCGCGAGCGGCATCTCTTCCGGCAAAGCGGTGCAAGGCTTGGGCGGCGGGCAATGGACCTCGATCGTCTCGCCTATATGCGGGCAGTGCGTGGACTTCACTGCGAGCCCATTCACCCGGATATCGCCCTGCTCGATTAAGCGCTGGATTGCACCCCGTGAGAGCACCGGGAAATAGGTGCGCAGGAAGGTGTCAAGCCGTTCCTTCGGCCGGTAGCTCGGGACGACGATAATCTGAGTATCACCGGACATCGCTCTTCTCACCTGCAAACGAAGCAGCTCCTTCCGACAACCGCCAGAACAACACCGCGCCCGCGAGGAATATTCCTATACTGACGAATTGCGCCGGAGTCACGTGCCCTCCGAGGTAGTACTTTGGATAGTCCCCGCGAAATGCCTCCACAATCGCACGCAGAACCGCATAACCTAATAAGTAAGCGGCAAATATCTGACCGTCGAAGGACTTACGGCGGTAGAGTCTCATCAGGCCGAAATAAAGCGCGGCGTTCAATAGCGCTTCATAAATCTGGGTCGGATGCACCGGGACACCTCCGGTCCAATGATCGCTCGGGAACCGAACTGCCCAGGGCAAATCCGTTGGACGCCCGTAACAACATCCCGTCATCAAACAGCCAAACCGTCCAAACACGTGGCCGAGAGCGATGCTCGGCGCAATCACATCTGCCAGTTTCCAAAGCGATACTTTGGCTTTGCGCGCATACGCAATCGTGGCCAGCGATGCCCCGATCAGGCCACCATACCACACCAGTCCGCTCCTTCGCAAAGCGAACACATTGGAGAGTGGCTCATGGGCAAATTCCGCCTCCCAGTGAGTGACTACATAGAACAGACGCGCCCCGACGATCGCTCCCCCAATTAACCAAGGAGCCAGATCCACCACCGTATCCGGAGAGAATCCCTCGCGCGGCGCGCGACGGCTGCTTGTCCAAAACGCCGCCAAAAACCCAAGCGCGGCAAGGACTCCATACCAGTAAATGGTGAAGCTACCCAACTGAAAAGCGACGCTATGCACGTGTTAGGCAAGGTAAGGTGAGGGCCAGAGAGTGACAAGTGGGAATGAACTTTCTGCTTCGAGGAGAGAAGCCTGCACACTCGCACCTCCGCGACACGCCGGAACCACCATTCCGTCCAGTGACTTAGTCGACAATCGAATAGAACCGGACAACACGGCGAACCCTGTCGGCTCCACGAGGTCATTTTGTGCCCCAATCTAGCACTGCAGGGCGGCCCGAAAGGCCATTCAGGCTTTCCACGAAGGATTCTTGTCACCTACCCCATCGAGAGGGTAGTCTAACAGTTGAATGAGACCGCCTGAGCCGAGAGTCTGGTTGCTCGTGGAAGATGACGAGAATGACTTTATGCTATTGCGCCGGGCTTTGCAGAGGGCAGACCCGGGAGCCAATCTCCAGTGGGTTCGAGATGGTGCGGAGGCAAAAGAGTACTTGCTCGGCCAGAATCGATTTCGAGATCGTTCCAAGCATCCCATCCCCGGTGTCGTGCTTTCAGATCTAAAAATGCCGCGATGTTCCGGTCTAGAACTGGTCCAGTGGATTCGTCGCGATGCGAAGTTGCGCACCCTTCCGTTTATTATTTTCTCGGCGTCAGACCAGCCTGCAGACGTCGGCTTGGCTTACCAGGACGGCGCGAACTGGTACTTGGCCAAGCCTTCAACGCTGGAAGCGCTGGTAGAAATGCTCTGTCGACTATCGGAGAATCTTTCCTTTTCTCTCTGGAACGCCACGGAACACCTTTGATCGGCCCCGCTGCTGACCAAGCCAATCCCGTGGCTCACGGGGCAGATAATCTCTATTCGGCGTTGGGATACGATCCAAGCACCTTGACGAAGTTGCAGTGCTTGCCCAATTGACGAACCGCTTTAGCGAGCTCAGGATCCTGGATGTGTCCGTCGCAATCGACGAAGAAAAAGTATTCCCAAGCTTTGCGTTTGCTTGGGCGTGATTCTATTTTCGTCATGTTAATCTTGGAACGACGCAACGGCGCCAGGGCTCGATGCAGGGCCCCCACTTCATCGACGATGCTAAGCATAATACTGGTCCGATCGCGTCCGGTCGCGGGCGAACATTGGCGTCCCAACACGAGGAATCGCGTGGCGTTCGATGAATTATCCTGAATGTCAAACTCGAGGATCTCTAATCCGTATCGTTCGGCAGCTAGCGCACCCGCGATGGCCGCAGACTCAGGTTCTTCTGCGGCGCGTTCTGCAGACCGAGCATTAGAAGAGGTCTCAATGATTTCCACATGAGGCAGATTGTTTTGGATCCACCCGCGGCACTGGGCTAGCGACTGAGGATGGGCGAAGAGCCTTTTGATATCGGCACGTCTTCCGCGACACAGGAGGCATTGCTGTACGGGGAGAACGATTTGAGCCACGATCTTAAGGTCACTATCGACGAACATATCCAGAGTGTGCGTGACCACCCCTTCCGTCGAGTTCTCGACCGGAACGACGCCATATTCCGCGCGGCGTTTGCTCACCTCGGCAAACACATCGGTGATCGTCTTCAACGGCACATAGCGCAAGCTCGAACCAAAACGTCGGATAGCAGCCTGGTGCGTGAAAGTCGCTTCCGGTCCCAAATAAGCGATGGTCATCGATTTTTCGAGCGACAGCGCGCTCGACATAATCTCTCGATAGATCGCCCGAAGGGAATCGTTGGTCATCGGCCCCTTGTTCAGCTTGCAGAGGCGATCTAACACCGCCAATTCCCGATGAGGAGCGTATATCTCTTCACCCGCCCGCATTTTAATGGCGCCGATTTCCAGGACATGCTGCGTCCGCTCGTTCAGCAGGCGAACAATCTCGTGATCGAGCTTATCGATGGCCTGGCGATGTTGTTGGAGAGACATAGCAGATTAAGGGCTTGGCTCGGCCGGGGCCGTATTCTCTGAACTGGATTGAGACAGGTCAACAGCAGGTGCCTCAGATGAAATGGGCGGCGAAGATGCAGGCGCTTCTGAGTTCGCGCCTGAACCGCTCGCCTTTAAGTCATCGGGAGGCGCGGTGGCCGATCCCGGTTCGACCGTCAGGAGGGTTTCGGGCTTCTCGACAACGACTCGACGCAATTCATCCGCCGCCGGAAGGTCGTCCAGGCTCCGAAGTCCAAAGTATTCGAGAAAGAGCGGTGTTGTGCCATACGTCATTGGACGGCCGATAACTTCCGCGCGGCCGACCGCTTCGACAAGTCCGCGCTCCAAAAGTGTTTGCACCACGCCATCGACGGAAACACCTCGGATTTGTTCCATTTCGTTGCGGGTCAGGGGTTGACGATAAGCGATGATCGCCAGTGTCTCCAACCCGGGCTGAGATAGTCGTGGTGGCCGCACTTTCTCGCCCACCAGCGCGCGCAGCCAAGGTGCATATTCTGGCAAGCTGACAAACTGCCAAGAACCCGCCACGCACACCAATCGATAGGTCCGCCCAGCTTGAAGGTGTTCGCGCTCGAGCTCCTCCAGCAAAGGAATTATCTCCTCTTCTTTGGCTTTCTTGAAGGGCTTCGCCTCTTCTGCGTGTTCAACCGCCGCGCTCAGGACATCCCGGAGCTCACGCGGGGTGAGAGGCTTCTGCGCAGCAAACAACACGGACTCCAAAATGAACTTCAATTCCATGGGGATGAGCCTTAATTGGCGTCCGGCGCAGTTTCCGAAGGGGCAGGATCCTCACGGTCCGGCGCCGCGGGAGCAGCTCCACCGACCGAGACGATCTCAATTTCGCTAAACGGTTCCGGCTGTACCGCCTTGAAAACCTTCAGTCGGATTAGTTCCAGCACCGCTAAGAAGGTCGTCACCACCTCCAAGCGGCTGGTGCTATCGGCAAAGAGCTCGGAGAACCGCAAGCGAGGTTGTTCTTTGGTCAGCTTGAGCAAATGCTCGATTTTATCGCTTACGGTCCATTTATCCTCGAAGACATCGCGGGTTTGATCCCGCTGACTGATGCGTTTGAGAATACTGCTAACCGCATTGATCAAGTCGAAGACCGAGACATCCGGCTTCAGAGCAGGCCCTTCCTGCACAAACTCGATTTTGCCCGGAATACGGGGGAAAATCTTCTCCTGCAACGCTTCCTTCTCCTGCAACTGGGCGGCCGCGTCTTTAAATTTCTTGTACTCAACGAGTCGGCGAATGAGCTCCCAACGCGGATCGTCACCGTCTTCTTCCTCTTCGACCTGGGCTTGCTTGTCGACAGGCAGCAACTCGCGGCTTTTGATGTACATCAATGTCGCGGCCATTACCAGGAACTCGCCCGCAACATCCAGGTCCAACTCGCGCATGACCTCGATGTACTGAACGAATTGCGTCGCTATTTTGGTAAGATTAACCTCGTAAATATTAACCTCCTCCTTCTTCACGAGATAAAGAAGGAGATCGAGCGGACCTTCGAAAACGTCGAGCTGGACCTTATTTTCAACCATGCCAAGAACCGTGAGGGCAGCCTCGAACGGTGCCCGGATCCTACGCAAGCCAAGTAGGTCTTGGCAACGCTAGAACGTGTTCGCCTACTCCAACCGAAGGATCTCCGACCGCAAACGCCCGATCGTCTCCCCCGGCAAACGCCGGTCCAGGCCGCCCGGAGCAGGTCGTTCAGCCCCGACATGTCCATCGCAGAACGCCACATTGGCCTGCGAATGATGCCGGAAATGCGCCGTCGCTTCGCTTTCGTTCACGTAATAGAACTCCTCCAACATCGGATGGTCCGCCGAGGCCGGAGCTTGAAACGTGTTGACCTGGGCGGAATCCGCCAAAAAGACGGCCGCGTCCGGATGCTTCACTTTGCCCAGATCCACAGGCGGTTCGTCCGCACGCGACGAAAGGATTAGGTTGTAGCCATAGCCGAAGGACGTGACCCTGGCTTTCCGCTTAAACTGTGGATGGAAATAGTTGAACGCCCCACAAACTTCGACCCCCTTTCCGCCCAAGTAAGGGTAGAGGGCCCCAAAACTGGGATCGAATCTCCGCTCGCCTTCCTGTCCATTCTGGAGCCAACCAAACCAATAGATCTGCCCATCGTTCAACGCTGCCCCGCGCCATCGAAACGCTTTGCCCGAGTTATCATCCCAATACATTTGGCCAGCCAAGGCCAACTGACGCAAGTTGCTGGCGCACTGGACCTGACGCGCGGATTGCTTTGCGCGCCCGAGCGTCGGCAAGAGTAACGATGTTAGAATTCCAATGACCGCCACCACCGTCAGCAATTCTACCAAGGTGAAACCTGATTCCGGCCAGGCGACCAGCCATCTCCTTTCGCTGACCAGGCGCTTCGCCCGCCCTGGGACCACCCACTCCATCGAGTTGAGAGAGATTGAACGCATTCAAGGCCTTTCGGCACGGATCCGGTAGAACGCCCCGCCGACCGAGGGACTTGGATCCTCCAAACTCTGTGGAATTCCTGAACCAGTCACCGCCGCTCCCACGGCGCTCCACGCACGCCAATCGGCACTTCTTTCCAGCGTGTAAAGCCACTCGAACTGCCCCACGAAAGTCACTTGCCAACGATCCTGATGCCAGCGCCCCACGAGGTTGGCGACGGGAGGATCAGGACCTTCAAACCAAACCTGGTCCACACGGCCTTGCGCCAGCAACGAACCGTCGCTCCCTTGATCGCTGAAGCTGCTTACCGCCAGGGCGTCGAGGCGGAAGTCCGTAAACGCTGGCCGAATGACGACGGGTTTCAACGCGCTTGCGAGTTCGTCGTTACGCTGCACGCTTCCGGTCAGTGTTTGGTTCGTCGCTGAATAGCTCAAGGCGAACCGGAAGACATCGCCTGGAGTGAGTTCATAGGGAAAGGTGAAACTGGTTTCAAACTGGTGGTTGCTCGAGATGATCGTTGGGGAAAGCGTCGCGCCGAACCCCGAATCCGGAAAGTAGTCCAACTCCAGCAGATTGGGCGAGTCCGCCGCTGTGCCGCGCCAAAAGTTGGTCCCGGTCGCCTGCAGCCGGTTGATCAATCCAATCGCCAACTCGAAGGTATAGGGTTGACCGATCGCCATTCCCACAGCGACCGCCTCCAATCGCAGGTCAAACCCATAACGAAAGTCCTCGTGTTTGGTAAGGATAGTCTCCAGAGGCACATAGAAATAACTGTTCGGCCTGGACGAATCCCAGGTGACCTGCAGATTTTGAGCTACTGAATCCCAACGAAACAGCCCCTCGTCTCCCACTTTTCGCCACCCTCGAGCGATCGGATCGGTCTTGAAATCTTCCTGGATGGACGCGCCTCGGAGCGGAAATGCCAGGCCGACGGCAAAGAGAGTCAACGCGAGAGCGCGCATGATCGTTCCTCCACCTGCCTAGGTTCCGGGACTCTCGACCAGGAACCCGTGAATAGCAGAGCGTTTCACCCGCTCGGATCGGCGCTGAATCCAGAGAAGCCCAAGGGCCGACAAAAAGAGCGTCCACACTTCCGGTTCTGGCACCACTCCCGGAACGGCCACGCCGTCGACCTCAGCGACTCCGGAAAGCACTTCAATGCGGATAAACCGCACGTCGTCCAGGCTAACACTCTGCCCAATGGCATCCTGCGCCCACGCCAAGTCAAATCCGAGCCCTCCGCCCGATCCAGCGTAGAGATTCCGAATGCCATCCAACCCTAGTCCCGCAAAGTCAGCACTCGTGAATGCCGGATTCACGGGCAGATCAAAGCTTCCAGAGCCGTCGGTCGGGAAAAGCGTATCGACAGCTGGAGCTCGGTTGGGATCGAGTTGGTAGTAAGTCTGGCCGTCTTGGCTCACCGAAACGCGCGTCGCTCCGGGATTTCCGCTGAAAAGTGAGCCGTCCGTGATACCTCCGCCGGAAAAGTTGCCGTTGGTGATGACGAAACCGGAGTTGCCGTAGAGTGTGAAGTCGATTCCGAAACGGTGATTCGGATCGTTCGGTATCGGGCTGCTCATGCGGAGCGTCAGCGACCCGCCCGCACCGATGGAGACCAATTGTTCCTTGGAAAACGGAGGGCTGAACGGATCGACTGGCCCGCCGAATGTGCCTGGAGTCACCCGGGAAGGTTCGCCCAAGGCGGCGGTAGCATTTGTATAGCCGATTCCCGATCCAAATTCGGTGGCGAAACCAGTGCCGGCCGAATAGGCAACGACGCCGTCGGCGTACTGAGCCGCGTAAACTTTGGTGACGAAAAACACGCTCGCCAAGGCGAACGTTCCAAGAACAGTCCTGATCAGCATATGAACTAGTCTGACAACCTGCTGCGTGGCAGCAGATGAGTTTACGGTTGAGAGACCAGGACGAAGTCTGAGAGGAGGCAGGCCAGAGCCAGGATTGAAACTTGGCTCCAGGACGCACGGCCGTTTCACAGCCGAAAAACAAAACCTTCAGACTCCATCAAATCGAGACTGAAGGCATTCTAGAAACCGGCCAAACGACAATTTGGCAGGCTGGCCTCATCCTTCTCTTTGACGGAGAAGCAGGCCATCTTTCGATGGCCTAGACGAGCACAGCTCAACCGGTATCCTGACTTCGAGCTTCAAATCTCGCTCCCGCCTTCCCATTCACGATTGGAACAGTGGCTGTGGGAGTCTGTAGCCCGTTACAGTGGCGCAACCGTCCCCGATTTGCACGGGGTTCCCAGACATTGAGCTGCGGCATGAGATGGAGTAACACTCCACCGTTTCAAAGAGCTGCCCCTTCTTAATCCAGCCGCCGCCAAGTGCAAGCAAAAACGGCCAGCACGAACTGGAGGAAACCGGCGGGCGGTCTCACGCCGAACGCCATGTTCAATTTTCACGACCTGTCGCTGGGCGAGATTCGCCCGTCAAAGCGGGCCCGCGAGTCGTCCATCACGCAACATCCGATATCGATCCCCCCGCCAGACGATGGTATTGCCGACCAGGGCGAGAGCCCAGATGAGGAATCCAAGCAGATCTTTGGCGATCACGAGCGCCAAGCTGCGCCCGCCCGGCCAGCGGCCAGTCAAGCGCCGTTGCTGCGACGCCGCTGTCCACACCCGGAAGAGCCCACAAAAGACTGCGCCCACTCCGGACACAGCCGTTCGATCGGCCAGCACCCAAAGTGACGGCCACAGCGTTGCGTTGCTCAATATGCTAAAGAAGAAGGGCACAGGCTGGCAGACGCGAATCGTCCGGGTCCAGCGCAGCTGGTGAATCCAAACTTCCCTCCACCCCATTGGCTCGGAGCGGCATTCCACCACCACCGGACAAAGTTCGATCAAACCGCCAGCGGCCTTTATCTTATGGCCGAGCTGATAATCATCCGCCAGATAGTCCAGCAACGCAGAAAAGCCTCCGATGGCTTTGAGCCGCGCTTGGGTCGTGGCCATCACAGCGCCCAAGGCGAAGTCGAGCGGTTTGAGAGCGCGCGATTGCAGGACCTGGCTCCAGAAATCGGAATTCACCGCGACCGCCTCCCATTCCATGGCCGCGGTAACGACCTTCCCCAGGCGGTAAAAGCAATTGACCAAACCGACCTTTGGATCCTCGAGCATTGGAGCCACATTCTCGAGCAAGTCAGCCGGGGCATGCACGTCGGCATCGCTGATGACGATCACCGGGTGTTTGGCCAACGCTTGCAGATGAACGAGCGATGAAACCTTCGCGTTGGGCCCAAGAATCTTCGGGCAAAGGACCAACTGCGCATCCGCCTCGGGATAATCAGCCAAGAGTTTGCGCACCAAATCGCAGACAGGATCCTCCGCAAAGGCGACTCCGAACAAGATCTGAACCTGGCCTGCATAATCCTGGTCCAACCAGGACCTTAAACACGCCTCGAGCTCCGCATCCGTCCCTTTTAACGGTTTGAGCACGGTTACCGCTGGTGTCAACGATGAGGCCCGCCGTTGGTGCAATGGAAATCGGCGTGCTCCCACCCATTGCCAGACAGTGAGGAGGAAGCTCAATCCAGCTAACGTCCCGACCGCGAGAGAAAGAATCATGGAATGGAGCGCCTCCACTCCGAACAAAGACGTGCTGCGCGCATGGCCCGATGCTAAACAGGGGCGCGCGCGCCGCAACTCTAGACATGGCAGATGCGATTCCAGCGAGAGGTGTATCCGTCGACCCGGCGTGCCGATTCACTCCTGGCCAGCCTTCAGCGTTGACGGGCCGGAAGACTTAAGATGCACTCTCTCTTTATGCACAACTCTCGCACGCTCAGTCGAGCTATCGGCCGCATTCTCGGCCGTGCTATTTCTGAACTGCCACGCTTGTCGGGCACGCGTTCTAAACAACGCTTGATCGTTGGGCTTGCTGCTCTGCGCTCGTTTACCCAGCACTCCGTGCGGAAGTCAAATTGTCTGGGATTTTCGGTGATAACATGGTCCTGCAACAGGGTATCGCGGTGCCGGTGTGGGGCTGGGCGGACGAGGGCGAGGTTGTCACCGTGCGCTTTCGGGACCAAAAGGTGAACACCACCGCGCGCGCCGGGAAATGGCAAGTGAAACTCCGGCGACAGCAAGCGGGCGGGCCTGACGTTCTCACGGTATCGGGAAGGAACGAGATCCAGCTCCAGAATGTGCTCGTGGGTGAGGTCTGGGTTTGCAGTGGTCAGTCCAATATGGAATGGCCAGTGAACCGCAGCTTTGAACCGACTAACGTCATTGCGCAATCGGGCAATCCTGCCATCCGCCTGTTTACCGTTCCCAAACTCAAGGCGAACGCTCCCACGAATAATGTCTCGGGCCATTGGAACCTGTGCGGCCCGGACACCGTTCCGGGCTGTTCCGCTGTGGCCTACTTTTTCGGTCGTGATCTGCAGAAGTCCTTGGGCGTGCCCATTGGCCTTATCCATACGTCTTGGGGCGGGTCCCCTGCTGAGGTTTGGATGACCGAGAGTGTTTTAGCGTCGAACGCCGACTATAAGACGACGATCCTCGACGCTTACCCGAAAGCGTTCAAGGCTTACCAGGATGCCCTCGCGAAGTATGAGCAAGAGGCCACGGCTTTAGCACCCGAAGGGAAGAAACCGGCCGGAAAACAAGCCCACGCCGCCCTACTGGAAGCCGTGTGAGCTTTACAATGGAATGATCGCACCACTCATCCCCTATGCGATCCGAGGCGCAATTTGGTATCAAGGCGAGTCTAACGCCTCCCGCGCACATCAGTATCGGTCGCTCTTCGCGGATATGATTCGGAATTGGCGTCGCGACTGGGGCCAGGGCAACTTCACCTTCCTGGAAGTCCAACTCGCGCCTTGGGATAAAGGCAAGAAACGATCTGTGAGCGAGATCGCAGCCGCCCCGGGCGATAGTGACTGGGCAGAACTTCGGGAAGCGCAGGTGCTCGCCACGCAGACGTTGCCCAAGGTGGGCATGGCTGTGATGACCGACGTTGGTGACAAAGATGACATCCATCCCACCAAGAAAGAACCAGTGGGCGCCCGACTCGCTTTAGCAGCACGCGGCATCGCCTATGGCGAAAACCTGGTCTATAGTGGCCCTGTGTATAAAGCCTTGAAGATCGATGGCGACAAAGCCGTGCTGAGCTTTGACCACGTCGGGGCGGGCCTCGAAGTGCGCAGCGGCGATTTGCTGGGCTTTGCCATCGCTGGAGCCGACCAGAAATTCGTGGGCGAACGCGGAGATTCAAGGTGATAAAGTCGTCGTGAGCAGCTCCCAAGTGTCCCACCCGGAATCGGTCCGCTATGGTTGGGCTGACTTTCCAGTAGTCAACCTTTGGAACAAGAATGGCCTCCCCGCGTCACCGTTCCGCACGGACCATTACAAGATGGTGACAGAGCCCAAACCCCAATTGTCTGTTAGCAAATGAGCAAGGTGCGATTCACGATGTTACTGCAGACCGCAAGGGTTCCAGACCCTCGTTCCGTTTAACAGCGGCGGCCGTCTCTCTATGGAAGAGCCGCCCGTTTCCACTCGGGCGCGGGTTCGTGAGGGCAGCTTTGCTCGTCGCGACGCTCACTCTCGAGGGCGTTGCCCAACAACCTGGCGTGATCAAGAATGAATCTATTTTGAAAACGATGCCTTCCGCGGCCTATGCCTCCACCATCGTTGAAATAAAGACCATACGCTCCTCGCGGTTGGTTCCGCTGGCAGCCGAGAGCGGGCGCTTGATGTGGGAATCTGGATGTCGCGTTACGAAGGATCGTTGGTCTGATCGTGCTCCTTTCTGGAGGGCTTTGGCGAGAATGGGCTCAGACGCTATCCCTGCTGGAACCCGTGGACGCATTTCAGCCGAAGTACGTCCGCTCGTGCTCTTCTACAAAGTCGGTCCCAGCCCGGAACGTTGGTGGAGTTTAATCACTACATCGGACAACCAGGGCGTGACCTGGTCCGAGCCGAAGCTCCTTCCCAAAGACCACTACGGCCCCATCCGAAGCAAGCCGGTGGAGTTGCCCGAAGGCGTGCTGTTGTGCGGCTCTAGCACCGAAGAGGCTGGCTGGAGAGTCCACATGGAATGGCTGCGCAGCCCAGGCAAAGATTATGGCAAAACCGAGCCCCTCAACGAATCGCGTGAGGTGGCAGCCATCCAGCCTACGATCCTGGTCCACCGCTTGGATCGTATCCAAATCCTTTGCCGCACCAAACAAGGCCGCATTGTTGACGCGTGGTCCAACGATCGGGGCAAACATTGGTCGCCGTTGACTCGCACGGAACTGCCTAACCCGAATAGCGCGATCGATGCGGTCAAGTTGGAGGATGGTCGAAGCTTACTCGTCTATAATCACTCGCGCGACGATCGCGGTGTCTTGAATGTCGCCGTCTCGTCGGACGGACACACTTGGGACGCCGCGGCGGTCCTGGAGGATAAGCCTGGCGACGAGTATTCCTACCCGGCCGTCATTCAGACGCGGGACGGACTCGTGCACATTACTTACTCCTGGAAACGGGAACGAATTAAGCATGCTGTGATCGACCCCGCCCAACTCCGTCCGAAGCCAATCATTGAGGGCACCTGGCCCGCGTTGGGAACGCGATAAATATGCGCGTTTCGGAGCGCTCCGCCACTTGGCTTGTGCTCCTAGGCGAACCCCAGCTCGGTCCCTACTTTTTGCAGGGCCTGGATGACTTCGGTCACATGCTCGTCCAGCGAACGTTCCATCAGCGCCGCGCCCTGGTCGATATCCTCGCGGCTCACCGACGCCGCGAACGACTTCTGTTTCAGTTTCTTGCGGACACTGCTGGCGGTCATCCCGTGCAGTTTCTCCGGTCGCACGTAAGCCACAGCCGTCACGAACCCGCAAAGTTCATCGACCGCAAACAGCGTTTTCCGAATGGGCCGGTCGAGTGGATACTCCCGATGATTCCATTCGGCGTGCGACAGCATCGCACCGACAATCTCTTCGTCCACACGTCGTTCGCGGAGAATCTTCGCACCTTCCCGGGTGTGGTCAGGCGGATTGGGCCATCGTTCGTAGTCAAAGTCGTGGATGAGTCCAGTGACTCCCCAGAGTTCGACGTCGCCGCCAAAACGAGGGGCATACTGGCGCATTGCCGCTTCCACAGCGAGAGCGTGTTTCAGCAGCGACTCGGACTGGGTATACTCGTTGAGCAAGAGCCAAGCTTGATCGCGCGTCATACGCCGAGAGTATCCTTGATCGCGGAACAAAGCCAACGTTCGGGACGAAGTGCCGCTTTTCAAGGCAAGGGCCAACACCGGCCTTCCGTTGTTCAGGCCCGCGCCGCTTATTCGCTCCCCCTGCCCGGCGTCCACCTTTTAACGCGGCCTGGCCACACATCGATTGGGGCTTTAGCCCCGTCGCGATTCGGTTGGGAATACGTCCAGGACCATCTTCTCTGTTCGCCGGATCAGGGTCACTGGGCAGCGCCGGTCGATCGTGGTGTCGGTCAGCACCTTGTGCAAGCTATCGATACCGGAGATCGGTTTACCGTCGAACTCGACAATCACGTCCCCTTCCTGCAATCCGGCCCGCGTCCCTGCCCCGCCCGGCTCTAACGAGACCACCAGGAGACCGCTCTCCACAGGCAACCGATGAAAGCGGATGATACGCCGATGGAGTGGCACCGTCTGGCCGCCCACGCCAATGTAGCTCCTCCGAACCTTGCCGTCTTTGATCAGCCAACCCGCGACGTATTTCGCGGTATCAATCGCGATCGCGAAGCAGATCCCCTGCGCTGGCAGAATCACCGCCGTGTTCACGCCGATCACTTCCCCTCGCGAGTTTACTAGCGGCCCGCCCGAGTTGCCCGGATTCAAAGCGGCGTCCGTCTGAATGATGTCGTCCATTAATCGCCCCGAATCCGCGCGAAACGAGCGGCCCAACGCGCTCACGACCCCAGCCGTCACGGTGCATTGGAAGCCGTACGGGTTTCCGATGGCAATCGCCACTTGTCCGACTCGAACTCCGCGGGAATTCCCCAACGGCGCTGCCCTCAAATTAGGCGCGTAGATGCGCAGGACTGCCAGGTCCGTGTCGGGATCCTCGCCCACCAAGTGCGCGTCTGGACGGCGTCCATCGCCTAGACTCACTTCGATCTTGCTCGCGCCATGCACCACGTGGCTATTGGTCAGCACCAGTCCATCCGGACTGATGATAAACCCAGACCCGCTCCCTGCGCCCCCCGTTCTCGCCTCCCCGCGCGCTCCCGGTTTGCGAACCTCGATATTCACCACGGACGGACTGACCTCGTCCGCCGCACGCACGACCGCTTGAGAATAGGCATCCAGGAGAAGCGCGTCGGCCGCGCTTTGAGGTGCGTTCGGCCCCGGCAGTAATTCGGATCCAGACCCTGGGGAATGCGCTTCCGACTCGGAATGAACGGGCTGTAAACGGGTGACTTTCATAACGCTGTTCAGGTCGCCCCACGTTGGGGAATCGACCTTGCGCTTAACTTGGTTGCAGTTGGGATTCTCGTCAAACGGGAGAGTCAGGATTGCCTCCCGCCGGTCCCTTTCCTATACTGGCGGCAGATCACACCTGGTTCCACGACGGTGTCGAGGTGTAACGGATAACGAATCGTTCGCAACGCTGTGTTTTGGCAAAAACGAAATAAAGAGGAGCACCGGTACTATTTGCTTCCAGGCATGGGGCGCTCCAACCGGAAGCGTCACCGGCAGTACTTTCGTTCGGCGTTGATTGTGGGCATCGTCGTTTCGTTGATTCTCTGTTCGCTGCTTTACTACTTTAGCAGACCGCGACTTTAGGAGGTGCCGGTTCCAGCAGCGCGTCGCTCGGCTTCGCCATGGGCAAGACCCGCTTGAGAGGCGTCCGGATTGCCATGGCAGCGACTCGTTCAGGTTTCCCCAACGACACTGGATTCTCGTTGGCACCGCCGTTTCGAGGACCTTCCCAGGCTCATCCTTCGCTGATAACACGGAGATAACAGGGATATAACACGGATATGACACGGGTTTTCTCCGTGTTTAATCCCTGTTTATTCCAAGTGAATTCCCTGTTATAAGCGAATCTAGCAGACCTGGAGATCGTTGCGCCACTCGTCCCTCAGTCTTAAATCGAACCTCAAGCTTGCCTACCCTCTCGATTTTCTCTAGCAACAATACCTCATGCTCACCCGTTCCTTCCTGATTCTCATGGCCTGCGCCCTGGCGTTGCACGCGGATGGTCCGTCCGACAACCGCCCGGATTCGGTGCGGCCTGTCCCACCGAAAGGCGTCACCATCCCGGAGCAAGATCGAACCGCGCTCCAAAATAGCCTCGCGCAACTGGTGACCGAGATCGCCCCTCTTCAATCGAGAGCTGCCACCTCTACCTGGACGCGGCTTTGCCTGCCTGACGTGCAGATCTTCGCCAATGCCGTGCGCTACGCTCTGGAATTCGACGAGTTTTTCGACACGACGAACGAGGTCTCCGCGGCTCGATCCTTTCTGCAGCTCGGGATGGAACGTGTCGCCGCGCTTCAAGGCGGCTTGGCCCCATGGCTGAACGCCACCGGCTTGGTTGTCCGGGGCTACACTTCGAAAATTGACGGATCGGTCCAGCCGTATGGTCTCGTTGTGCCCGCGAGTTTCCGGCCGAATTCAGGCCAGCGCTACCGCTTGGACGCTTGGTTCCACGGTCGCGACGAGAAACTAACGGAGTTAAATTTCCTGCGCGGACGGCTGAAATCAGCCGGAGAGTTCACTCCCCCCGATGCCTTCGTGCTGCATCTTTACGGTCGCTACTGCAATGCGAACAAGTTCGCCGGCGAGGTTGACCTGCTCGAAGCCCTCGACGCGGTGGGCCGGCTTTATCCCATCGACCAAAACCGCATCGTCGTCCGAGGATTCTCCATGGGCGGCGCGGCGTGCTGGCAATTCGCCACCCACTATGCCGATCGCTGGGTCGCAGCCGCTCCGGGCGCGGGGTTTTCCGAGACCGCGGATTTTCTCAAAGTCTTCCAGAATGAAGTCGTGCAACCGCCTTGGTACGAGCAAAAGCTTTGGCATTGGTATGATTGCACGGACTATGCGTTGAACCTATTCCATTGTCCGACGGTGGCCTACAGCGGGGAGGTAGATAAGCAGAAGCAGGCGGCGGATATGATGAGCCGGGCGCTGGAGGCCGAAGGGATTCAGCTTACTCACATTATCGGCCCGGGCACGGCGCACAAGTACCACCCGCAAGCGAAAGAGGAGCTCAATGCGCGCATCGATCGGATCGTCGCCAAAGGGCGGGATCCAGTGCCGAAGACGGTCCGGTTTACCACCTGGACGCTGCGTTATAATCGCATGTTTTGGGTGACGCTCGACGGATTGAACCAGCACTGGGAACGCGCGCGCATCAAGGCCGAGATTGTGGACGACCATACCATTCGAGCGCAGAGCGAGAACGTGACCGCGCTCACTTTATCCATGGAGTCTGGGGAATGTCCGCTCGACCCGACGCAACGCCCGCAGGTCGTGCTGGACGGCGCGACCTTAACCGCGCCCCCCGTCCAGTCGGATCGCTCCTGGTCCGCGCATTTTATCCGGTCGGGCAACGAGTGGAGCGTCTTGTCATCGACGAATCGCCCTGGGTTGCGCAAGCAGCACGGATTGCAAGGACCGATCGACGACGCATTTATGGATAGCTTCCTGATGGTGCACCCGACCGGCCAAGCCCTCACGCCGCAGATCGGCCAATGGGTCGCCGCGGAAGAAAAACGCGCGATCGAACACTGGCGCCGTCAATTTCGCGGCGAAGCTCGAGTGAAAAATGACGATGCCGTTACCGACGAGGACATCGCGTCGCACCACTTGGTGCTTTGGGGCGACCCGCAAAGCAATCGGCTCCTGGCGCGGATCGCCGCGCAACTCCCAATCCGCTGGACCCAATCGGGCGTGCAAACCGGAGACGCGATCTATCCGAACGATCGGCATGCGTTGATTTTGATCTCCCCCAATCCACTGAATCCTAAACGCTACGTGGTTTGCAACAGCGGATTCACCTTCCGCGAGTACGACTATCTGAACAACGCACGGCAAGTTGCGAAGTTACCCGATTATGCCGTGGTTGATTTGAGCATCCCACCCAATGCCCGAGCGCCTGGGAAGATCGCGATCGCCGGGTTTTTCGACGAAGCCTGGCAACTGCGTTGATGAGCCCACTCCAGGCACCGCGGGAAAAAGCGAAAGCCTGTCAGGCGCGGATGCAGCACTTCCGCGCCCGACCGCTGCGCACTTACTGTTGTGGTGTCACAATCCGGTAAAAGCGCGTGGCCGATTGGTTGGGCAACGTATCGTTCACTTCGACCGGTCGCGCTGAACCGCCCGCGGGGACATCGCCCACCTTGATCCAAGGCGCTCCTGCAGAATCCTGCCGTTGGACGGTGTAGCTCCGGTCGGGCATGGCCTGGAATCGGATCGTGAGCGTCGTGGCTGCCCCCAGATTGGGTTCGCTGACTTCCGCGCGTAGCACACTTTGAGCATCCTTAGGATCCGTTCCCGCCGTAAATTCCTGCACGTTGTTATGGCCGTCTGCATCCGGGTCCGCCGCGTCGCCACTGATGGCGGGATTGCTCAGCTCGGCCGCGGAGAAATAACGCGCTTTCCATTCCGTGAACGGATCTCCGCCCGTGACCGTGATCGCGACATCGTCTTGCGCGGAGAGTGCGCCGTCCGATGCCGTCAAATGGAGAACGTAATTTCCGGCTTGGCTGAAGCGGGCGGTCGTCACTGCCGAGCTGGCATCCGCGAAGGTGACATCACCTGGACCACTTAACTTGGACCAGGCGACACTGAGCCGTCCCGGAGTTGCGGGCAATCCATCGTCAATCGCGGAGCCTTGCAGCGCGGCGGCGCCGCCCGTAGAGACCGTTGTGTCCGGTCCGGCATTGACGACGGGAGGCTGGTTGTCCGGGAGTGCCAATCCTTTGAGCGATAGATCGAAGCTGATATCGGAACTGCTCAGGTTAATCTGATGCACCTCCACCGCGATGACGTTCCGCCCCTCACGGAGGACGGACGGGTTCACCGTGCTGTCGAAAAAGGTGGATTCCTCTTCATTCCCCACGGTGGCGCTGGCCAGGGTGGTGCTTCCGATATCGCCCAATGGCATGTTGCTGCGGACGGCCTCGATGCCATTGATGTAGACGATGGCGCCGTCGTCCCGCATGAGTTGAACGGTCAATTGTTTTACCGAAGCCGCGTTGCTGATATTAAACGCATGCCTGAAGTAATAAGTGACGTACTTGTTGGACGACTCTGGGCCAAAGCCCAGCACTGTCTTTTCTCCACCATCCCCATAACCGAGCTCCGCTGGCCCGGACCGCCAGGCCGCGTCATCGAAGTCGGCCGTTCGCCACAGGGCGCCTTGGTTTGACCCGTCATCGAGATACTTCCAGGTCGCTCCAGCGGGAACAAAGGTCACCTCGGACGGAGTGCGTTCGATCGACACCACGACGTCGTCGCCGGTCTGAGCGGCGCCGTCATTCGCAGTGAGACGCAACGTATAGGTGCCGACGCCCGGAAAACCGACCGCGGTGTTCACCTGGTTTGGGCTGGTGAAACTTACCGGGCCCGGCCCGGCGATTTGACTCCAGGCAACCGTCACTGCGCCGGGAGGATTTGGTTGCCCATCGTCCGTCACTCGTCCGGTGAGATTGGCAGAGAATGGGAATCCGTTTGCTTGGTAGACGGCATCCGCTCCGGCATTCACCCGCGGCACGCGATTTCCGTCGTTCTCAAAGCCAGGGGATGGAGTCGCGAAGCTCGCACGCCAATTTGCGGGATCATCCGCGTAAGCGCGGGGGTTGACTCGTTCCAGGGATGACCCTAGTCCGGCGGTGTTCGTCGGCCAGGGCGCTTTGTCGTTATAGCGCACGGCGTCGACCCGCAGGTACGGAACAACGGTCACGCCATTCGTATCGACGTCCGGCGCGTCGGGTCGCGCCAACTCCAGGAATTCCCCACTATCCTGCAGGACGCCTGGGTAAGGGCCAAAAACGGGCACGGTCGCAGGAACTGCGTGGCGAAGTCGGAATGCGCCCGGATCGGTGGGCACGACTAGCGCCAGGCCATTTCCAGGAATCTCGCTGCTCGCTGGAAACATATAGCCAACGCCGTCCAACTTCCATACGTTCGTGGGGCGCTCCGCATCGTAGAGTTTTACGGCGAGAGCGGTGATATTCTTCAACTCGACGAATTCCTCGTCGCCAGCCGCTGGCTCGAAGTTAATCTCGTTGATGACCACGGGACCCACAGCCGGCCCGGCATTTGCCGAGCCGAGCGTCGGTGCGCTCTGCGGAGGATACTGAATTTCACCAACGCTATTGACGAATCGGCCGAAAGTGACGCCGTTGGCCGACGCGCCAAAGCTGAATCCGTCGCTATAGCCCGTGAGATTACCCGCTGCATCCGCCGAGTAGAGGTAAACCTCTTCCCCATGCGAATCGAGGCGGAAACTCGATTCACTGCCGGGAGCCGCGTTGAAATCCTGTTCCGTATACACGCGATATTCGCCGGGCTTAAGAATGGTGCCAGCGGGGATGCGAAATCGCTTCGGAAAGGCTCTGGAATCGGTCAAATACCAATTCGAAATATCACTCTCCCCTGGGCCCGGGTTGAACAGCTCGATCTCGTCCACGGCGGGTGGATCGGTGTGGGTCAATACTTCTGTGATCCAGACTGGCTGCACGTTGAGCGGTGGATCATCCGCGCCGGGCGAACCGCCCGCCCGAACGCTCGCCCGCCAGTTCGCAACGTTATTAGGGTCTGGATTAAAGTTGGCGTTGACCGGCACGAGCGAAAAACCCTGACCATCTGCGGAGATCGGCCAAGGTGCCTTCGGAGCATAGGTAAACGCGAAGAGAGGTGTGCCCACCGCGTGCACCAAAGCCACCGTCTCGCCTGTGTTCGAGAACTTCCCGGTATAGACGCCATCCACGCGAACGCCTGGATATTTACTAGCGAAAGCCGCTGGATTGCTCACCAGCACCGTGAACTGACCAGGCCCAAGCTTTCGTCCGCTAGGGAAGACATAGTTGACGCCATTCGTGAAATAGACGCCGCTCAGGTCGAGTTCCGCGGAACCAACGTTCTTCAATTCGACAAACTCGAACTCATCACCATCGACACCATTGAGCGCGGGGGGGTGATACATGAGCTCTGTAATTTGGAGCTCTTTGAACGTCTGAATCCGAGTGAACTGGGCCTCGTTGAGTGCGCTCCACGCGGAGCCATCCCATACGCGTGACTTGATCGTGACGCTTTCGGTTATTGGAATTGGTCCAGTGAAGGTTAGCGCCCCTGGAGCGATCGCTCCCCCGAGCAACCGCGGGTCGCTGCCGTCGCGCGAGTAATAGATCGTTCCAGCCGGCGCTGTCATGGTCAGTTGAAATCCCGCTGCCACATACCCTCCCTGCTGACTGAAGGAAGGCGCCACGACACTCGGGTAAAGGTTCTTCGATTGAAGCTGTTTCAAGACGATCGCCGTTCGCTGCGCCATGTAGCTGTTCACGATCCGATTCACTTCCGCGACCCATTCCACGTCGCGAGTCAAGGGAGTGCCCCGCTTGGAATCGCCCCAACGCGCGGATTCGCCCACAACGGCGCGATCTATTTCCGCTTTTCGCTTGAGGAAAAGGTTCGTCGCGCCTTGAGTCGTGAGCACGCCGCCGTTGAACAAATGCCGTTGCACATGATCAGCCACGCGGATTCGGAATTCGGCGTTCGCCCAGCATTGCTGCCAGAAATACTGCGGATTGCTTTTGTCCAGAGTGCCTCCCGCCGAGAACGGTCCGATGCGATTCTGATTCACATCCAAGAGCGTGTGCTCCGCATCATGGGAAAAGAATTTGAACCCGGACCGGGCGGTGCGATGGCGCATCGCAAAGAAGTTATTGGGAGAGCTGTTGCCTAAGAAATTCGAAATAGGCGCGTCCAGGTTGCCCCCGTAAAGGATGACGAGCATGTAGTCGATGAGATTATCCACATCGAGAAGGACCTCGTAATCTGGATTCGGCGTGCCGTCCGGATTGTTCCCCTGGATTTTCTGATAAGCCGCGTCGCTTGCCAAACCGGCCTTGGCCGCATTCCAGAGTCGAGTCCAGGCGCTTAGATTTCCGTCCGTCGCATAGATGGTATATCCGCTATCGGGCGCGACTTTCACGACGTCGTAGTCTTCTTTATTCCCGCCGAAATAGGTCGCGCCATAGGAGGCTTCCGGACGTTCATCCGTATTGAACAAGCCCCAGTACTGGCCGTTGATGTAAAGATGATAGTAGTTGCCGCGCTCCGCCTGGCTGCCCATCGCTAACTGAGCGTCCCGGGAAAACTGGTCGCGAATGAAAACGCCACGGCTATCTCCCTCAAAACTCCAGGAGTAGTTCTGAAACGTTCGTAAATCAAACGCATCGAAGGTCTTTGCGCCAGAGTCGCCAAAGAGTGGGTAATCTAATTTGGTATCCCCATACTCCTCGCGAAAGAAGAAGCGGAAAGCATGTTTCGGGTTGCTTGTGCTCCGGCTGTATCCGCCGCGGATTCGCACCCCTGCATTGACCTGGAACCCTTTGGTTCCGTCCGGATAGATCAGTTCCAAAGAACTGGGCCGCTCCCAATTAATCCCGTCCTGCCCGGGATTAGCGTAGATCCCACGACCGGCGTCGAACAAGTCCTTCAAATCCATGACCAATGAAAAGGAAGGAATGGTCTTTAGGTCATCCTTGATGGTAGCGCTATAACGAGGGTTGTTGACGACGTCCGGATCCATCCCGTAGTTCACAGTGTTCCCGCCCCAACTGGTCGGCCACCCTGGCGGCGCCTTCCCATCCGCAGACTGCCGGATCACGTCATCCAAAAAGAGGTAGGTTTCCGTATCGACTGAACTCGGGAGGAAACCCGTCTTAAACGCCGCGGCTCGCAAAACCGTCGTGGCAGAGATGGTGAGCGGCCCGGTATAGACGGAGCCATTGGTCAGCGAGGGCACGGTTCCGTTGGTGGTATAATAAATCGTCGCCCCCGGAGTTGTTGTCGTGATGGCCACTTCGATCGGTGCGTCATAAAACCCGCGGTCCCGGCTGAACTTGGTGTCCGACACCAAACCGGCCACCCCCGCGGAATTGGCCGCTCCGGGGGTTGGAGTTGTAAAGTAAGCGTAAGCCCCTTGGCTCAGTCCGTAGGAGATATCGCGATCCTGATTGGGAAAAGCTGGAGCAAACTCAGAGGCGACGGTGACGCCGTCAGGCTTGACCAGCGCCAGATACTCGCCATTGGCGTCGAGGCTAAAGTTCACATGCAGCGGCGCACCTGGCGTCGCCCGGTTCTTCCCGGAAGCGAAGACGATTTGGTATCCATTGGCTGGCAACGCATTAGCAGGGAAACGCCATTTCCGAAGGTCGGTCGTGTCATCGGTCAGATACCATCCTTCCAAGTTCACTGGGGCAGTTCCTGAGTTGTAGAGCTCGATCCAATCGGAATTCTCACCATCGCTATCTGTCAGGCCGCTGCCATTGCTGGCCAAGAACTCGTTGATGACCACTTGGCTTTGCGCCAAATGGATGGCGGCAAGATAGATCCATGTGGCCAGAGCCACACGTGCAGCAGGGAATTTCATCACCTCATTAAATAGCAGCTTAAAGGCCAAATCCAAGTGCTTCATGCCTTTAAGACGGTTTAACCGGTCAAAACTCGAACGAAAACGCTGAACCAAGCAAAATCACGCGGTCTCCTCGGGACACTTCCGCCCGGCCCCGGTGCCACTCCCGACGTCACGACCGCATCACCCAGGTCTGATCATGACTCCCTACCAGCTGTGCCTGGGAAGTCCATCGGATGGCAGGCGACATTTTGTCACCAACGATACTGGGTTGTCCCTCATAGGATTACGAAATGTCGGACGAGCCCGGCACTCGCTTTCACCTCCGCAAAAACGCGAGAATTCCCCACGCGTCTTCCCACTCAAGATTGCACCTTGCCTCGGTCCGTGGTTTTCTGGCTTCTGAAATGATCACCTCCCATAAGCTCGCAGGATTGGTCTGGGCTCTCCTCCTCACCGTATCGGCCTCGGTTTGCGCGGTGAGAGCAGCTCCGAGTCCGAGTGATGCGCAACCCGCATTTCTCGAAGCAGAACTGATTTTCACGCTGGAACATTGGCATAATCACGCCTCTTGCGTGGTGGAGGCGCCGAATGGGGACCTGCTAGTCTGCTGGTTTCACGGTTCGGGAGAGCGGACGGCGGATGATGTCAAAATCGAAGGGGCACGTTTGCGCAAGGGCTCTCGAACTTGGAGCGAGCGGTTTGTGATGGCAGACACTCCAGATTATCCAGACACGAACTGCGCCATGTTTATCGATCCTCAAGGGCGGCTCTGGTTGCTCTGGCCGACCATCCTGGCCAACCAGTGGCATACCGCTCTGATGAAATACCGGATCGCCACAGATTATTCCGAGGATGGGCCTCCCAAGTGGACGCAGAGTGAGGTTCTTCACGTAACGCCGGGAAAGTCGTTTGAAGCAGGTGTTGAGCAGTTCATCCATGTCGAAGAGCAACGACTTGGAAGCAGCGACGGCCTGGTCGTCGAAGAAGGCCGAACGGCGCGAGCGTGGCACAAGGAATTGAGCGCTCACGCGCACGACAAGCTCTACCGGCGACTCGGCTGGATGACACGCGCGCACCCGTTTGTGCTGGACGAAAAGCGACTGATCGTTCCGTTGTACTCGGATGGATTTTCGTTCTCGTTGATGGCCATCACCGACAACTGGGGGCAAACCTGGCACACGAGCACGCCCCTCGTCGGCTACGGAAACATTCAACCGAGCATTGCCCTCGCCCGGGACGGGTCTCTCTATACGCTAATGCGCGATAATGGTCCGGCGCCAAAACGCTTGCTCCAGAGCCGGTCGACAGACCGGGGTGAAACCTGGAGTCCTGTGACGGACTCGGAGTTGCCCAACCCAGGATCAGGTGCTGAGATCATTACGCTCCGAAACGGTCATTGGGTCTTGATCGGAAACGATACGGAAAAAGGGCGGCACAGTTTACTCGTACAGATTTCTGACGACGAAGGTCAGACATGGAAATGGAAGCGCCACCTGGAACTTCGATCACCAGGACCGGAAGCGGGATCGTTTCATTATCCAAGTCTGATCCAGGCGAAAGACGGGAGCTTGCACGCAACCTATAGTTTTCATCTGGCGAACCGGGATTTGCCGAAAGACGTGGATGGAGATCCGGCGGCGAAATCGATCAAACATGCCCATTTCAATGAAGCCTGGGTCATGGCGGGTGATACCGACCTGCCTAAGCAACCATAGGAATAGGGCTCGGGATCAAGCTGGAATCGCATCTGACGCACCGCGGATTCGGCTGCTTCTAACGTAATCGTTTACGTCACACTCACTTCATGTCATATTGTTTCGGTCAGCTAGGTCAGTGTGTCATCGCGCTCGTGCTGTGCCATCGTTAGATTTGGGGCGTCGAAGGTTCCCCTCGAGACGAGTTTGAGTCCCATGGATCGGGTATTACTTCAAGTTACGCGAAAGCAGGACCGCCGTCAGCTCGAAGACTGGCTCGGCAAGACCTGCCAACTGATCGTGGGTCATCGGGATCAGCCTTTCGAAGGCGAATTCGATCTCGTCATCCTGGACGGTCCGTCGCTGAAGCGTCTGCGGAAAGAAGTTCAAGTGCGCCGAAAGGTGGATGAACCTGTCTTCCTGCCGTTCTTGCTCCTCACCATGCGACGCCGGGGAAATGTCCCGGCCAAGCATCTAGGAAAACTGGTGGATGACCTGATCGTCCGGCCATTGCACGAAAAAGAGATTCAGGCGCGTGTTGCGAATTTGCTCCGTATGCGTCGGTGGTCCGTCGGGCTGAAACGCGAGCATGATCGCGTGATGAAGTTGGCTGTGACAGATGACGTCACCGGGTTTCACAACACCCGCTATTTGCACCGTTACCTCGACCGAGTTATCGACCCTGCCAACCCGAAGCCGACCGACGTCAGCTTGGTCTTCTTCGATCTAGACAACTTTAAACGCCTGGTGGATACCCACGGCCACCTGCTCGGGTCTAAAACGTTAAAGGAGGTCGCCCAAGCGGTCGCCTTGGTGCTCGGGGAAGACGACCGACTAATCCGCTATGGCGGCGACGAATTTATCGTCGTGTTGCCTCGGCAGACGAAGCAGGAAGCGGTTCTCAAAGTTAGCGCAATGCGCCAGGCCATCGCTTCAACCGCGTTCTTGCAGACCGAAGGAATCCACGCACGCTTGACCGCGTCCTTCGGCGTCGCGGCCTACCCCCAGGACGCGAAAGACAAACGCCAGCTGCTCTTGGAAGCCGACCGTTGCCTGTTCCGGAGCAAGACGGAAGGGAAGGACCGCGTCACGCTTGCGGAGTTACAGCCCGCCGCCTGAGCAGGGCACCGCGCGGCCAAATGCGGAGGCAGAGTCTCGCGTAGCGTCATTCCGCTTTTTTCAAGAGTTGTGCGTCGCGCAACCAGCGCACGCACGCTTCGGTCCATGCTGCATAGGGGCGATCCGCGATGCGAACACCGAAATCGTGCGCCGTCGAGGCGTAGATATGTAATTCCGCAGGTATCCCCGCTTTCTTCAGTGCTAAATACATCGCCACGCTATGCTCCGGGCTACTGATGATATCCTCGCCTCCATGCACCAAAAACACGGGCGGTGTTCCTGCAGGAATGCTCAAGCCTGAACCCAATTCCAAAGTGTCTTTGGCTTTTAAATAGCCTGGATACGCCAGGATCGCGAAGTCCGGCCGGCAACTCACTCCATCGACCTCATCGACCGGCTCGTAAGTCTTCTTGGCAAAGCTCGTCGCGGTCGCAATCGCTAAATGTCCTCCCGCGGAAAACCCAATGACGCCGATGTGCTTCGCGTCAATCCCCCACTCTGGGGCGTGACTACGAACGAGCCGAACCGCCCGCTGGGCATCCTGAAGAGGACGCCGCGCCGGTTCGGAAGGAGGTTCCTCCGGTAGGCGAGGCACGCGGTATTTCAGTACGATTCCTGTGATGCCCAAAGAATTCAGCCACGCGGCCACCTCTTCGCCTTCGAGCTCCCAGTACAAATCCCAATAGCCGCCTCCTGGGCAGATGACCATGGCGGTGCCCGAGCGACGATTCGTTGGCGGGTGGTAAACGGAAATACTGGGCTTGTTCACGTCCGTCAGCAGTCGCGTAGACTCGGTCACTTCCACCTTCTTGCGATCGAGTTGAGGAGACATTCGCACCCGCTCGGTTCGAAGGTTCTCGGCTTGATCGGGAACCTTCCCTGGCCAAAGCTCGATTACTTCCGGCGAGCCGGCTGCCCAAGCCGGTCCGAGACCAATCGTCGTCCCAGTGAACGTGATGCCGAAGAGGCAAATGAAGCGCAGAAGAGAATGACGCGGGATCATATTCCGCTCGGAAGTGAAACACGCTTTTGACGAAACAGCGAGTGCGAACCTCGCCTTTGCATTGTTCGTGCGCCCAAGCACGTTCGCGCCCGTTATGCGCTCGCCTGATCGAGCAGCCCGGTCGATTCGGAGTCCAGTCGAAGCTCGGCCGCCGCTAGTATTTCCCGGAGTTGGCTCAAGGATGTTGCGCTGACAATCGGCGCTGTCACCGCGGGTCGGCCAATCAACCAAGCCAACGCAACTTGGACAGGTTTGACGTTTTGGAGATTGGCCACCTCGTGCAAGGCGGCCAGGATCCGTTGTCCCCGATCCGTAAAATATTTTTCCAGGAATTGGGCGCGCGGTTTGCCCACGAGATCTGACGCCGCCCGATATTTGCCCGTCAGAAAGCCGCTGGCCAACGGGAAATAGGGAATGACCCCGAGACCGTGCGCACGACAGACCGATTCCAGTTCCCCCTCAAATTCGGAGCGATCGTACAGGTTGTAGAGCGGCTGCAGCGTTTCATAGCGAGGCAACCTGGATTGCTGGCTGATCTCGAGGGCTTTGGTCAGTCGTTGCGCCGTAAAATTGGATGCTCCGATGGCCTTCACCTTGCCTTGCTGCAGCAACTGAGCGTAAGCCTCCAATGCCTCTTCCTGGGGAACGGTTGGATCGTCGCGATGCGATTGGTACAGGTCAATGGTATCCGTCCGTAATCGCTGGAGTGACTCTTCGACCGCTCGCACAATATAGGCTTTGGAAAGCCCCTTCCGCCCCGGCCCAAGATCGCTGCCCACTTTGGTCGCCAGAATGACTCGATCCCGCTTACCGGTCCGTTGAAACCACTGGCCAATCACGGTTTCGGATTCGCCTCCTTTATTTCCGGGCGCCCATCGCGAGTAGGAATTCGCCGTGTCGACCATGTTAAAGCCCGCGTCGACGAAGGCATCCAACAATTGGAACGACGCGGCCGCGTCCACGGTCCAGCCAAAGACATTTCCGCCGAAGATAATTGGCGCCGTTGCCAATCCCGAATAGCCGAGGAGACGTTTGTCCATACCTTAGAAAGTCGGCCCAACTTGTTACCAACGGCAAATTCGAGGCTCCAGGTTAAGCTCGCAACGCCGCCGCGATCGCATCTCCCATCTCTTGAGTTCCGACTTTGCGAACGCCTGGATCAATGCGGGCGAAGATGTCTCCCGTGCGAAGACCCGATGCAATCGCCCGACTAACGGCCTGAACCAGTGCCTGATAGGCCTCGTCCAGGTTAAAGCTGTAAAGCAACATCAGAGCCGCGGACAAAATCTGCGCGATAGGATTCGCGACGCCTTTCCCTGCAATGTCCGGCGCAGTTCCGCCGGCCGGTTCGTACAAGCCAAAGACCTGATCCCCTTTGGTGGCGCCCAGGCTGGCGCTCGGGACCATCCCCAACGATCCGACCAAAGCGGCCGCTTCATCACTCAGGATATCTCCGAACATGTTCTCACAGAGCACGACGTCAAATTGTGTAGGGCGAAGCATCAGCTGCATGGCCGCATTATCGACCAGCATATGCTCCAATTCGACATCGCGATAGTGTGTCCCGACTCGCGTGACCACGTCGCGCCACAAAAGTCCATTCTCCAGCACGTTCGCCTTATCGATGCTCGTTACTTTGCCGCGCGTTCGCGCCCCGTTTCGGACGCGGCGCCGCGCGGCTTGAAACGCCACGTGGGCAATGCGTTCGATTTCCGAGGTCGTGTAGACCATGGTATCGATCGCACGCTGCCGGCCATCCCCGAGCGCTTCTGTCAGTTTCGGGCGGCCGAAATACATGCCCCCGGTCAATTCGCGAACCACGAGCAGGTCGATTCCTTCGCCTTGCCGTTCGCGAACCAACGGACAGGTGTGGGTTAATTCCTTCCACAACACCACCGGTCGGAGGTTCGCAAACAGTTCAAACTCTTTGCGGAGACGAAGCAACGCGGCCCGTTCCGGACGCTCGTCCTTCGGCAAGGTCGGATCGCGATCGGGCAAGCCTACAGACCCAAACAAGACGGCGTCCGACTCCCGGCAGAGCGCCAGCGTCGCGTCGGGCAAGGCTTTACCGGCGGCATCGATCCCTGCCCATCCCACGGGCGCCTCCGTGATGTGAAACGTGACGGAAAACTTCTGCTCGATGACACGCAGAACCTTTATGGCTTCACGCATCACTTCCGGCCCGATGCCATCCCCAGCAAGGGCTGCAATTTTGAATCGTCGAGAACTCATGGCCGCGCGAGAGTAATAATGTCGGCCCGTAGAGTGAAGGACTTTCGCGCCTCATTCGCGCGAATTCCCAGTTGACGCGCGGACGGGACCAGACTGAAATCGGCGCATGAAATCCTCTGATAGTCTGGTCGGTCGTCGTTCTTTTTTGAAAAGTTCGAGTATCGCGGCCGCGAGCGTAGCGTTGCCTGCCTGGTTTCTGGCGCGAGAGGGAGCCTCGGCCGCGGACGCCGCGCCGCCGAGCCCGAATGATCGCCCGGGAATCGCACTCATTGGGTGCGGAGGTCAAGGCTCGGGCGATTGTGAAGGGGCTCGCCGGTTTGGCAATGTCATTGCCGTTTGTGACGTGGACCAGAAGCAGGCCGAGAAAGCCGCGAAGCGGTTTACGGTCGAGGGCAAGACCAGTCCGATCGTCTACAACGATTTTCGCAAGGTAATGGAACGGGACGATGTCCACATCGTGATTACCGGAACGCCGGACCACTGGCATACCCTAGTGAATCTGCTCGCTGTCAAAACGGGCAAAGACGTTTACACGGAGAAACCGTTGACGCTGACCATCGACGAAGGAAAGCGCCTGGTGAAAGCAGTGAAAGAAAGCCAACGCGTCGTTCAAGTCGGCAGCCAGCAACGGAGCGATCGCAACTTCCGGCTCGCCTGCGAACTCGTCCGCAATGGACGTATCGGCAAACTGCGCCGCATCATCGTGGGGCTTCCCACCGGGCCGCGCGAAGGCCCATTCAAAGCCCAACCTGTCCCCGAGGGAATGAATTGGGATTTTTACCTCGGGCAAACGCCTAAGGTTGATTTCAACGGACACAATTCCCACTGGAATTTCGATGGTGGTACCAATTCTCCGGTGGTCAAATGACAGATTGGGGCGCGCACCACAATGACATCGCCCAGTGGGGCAACGGCACCGAACGCACCGGTCCCATTGAGGTCAGCGGACATTCGCTCGTGAAAATGATTCCAGGCGGATACGACGCCGCCTCCGAATACTACATCAAGTTCAAATATGCCAACGACGTCGACATGATCATCCTTAACGACGAGGTCGTGCCGAACGGTGTCAAATTCGTCGGCGACAAAGGGGCCTGGATTTTTGTGACACGGGGAAAAATCGACGCGAGTAAACCTGAGCTATTGACGGAACCCCTGCCCGATGACGCGCTCCGGCTCTACAAGAGCGACAATCACATGGCCAACTTCTTCGATTGCGTTCGAACACGCAAGCAGCCGATCTGCGACGTCGAAATTGGTCATCGCTCCATCAGCACCGCACACCTCGGCGTGATCTCCGTCCGCCTTGGTCTGCCCTTGAAATGGGATCCGGAAAAGGAAGAATTCATCGGTGAAAACGCTGCGGAAGGAAATCGTTTCCTGGCGCGTGAAATGCGGAAGCCGTACGACTACAGCTTTATCGCCTAGTCAGCCCTGAGATTCTTATCCGAGCACCGCGCGGCCGGTTTCGCCTGGTCGCGCGCGCTGCAACGCCTCCAGGATGGCGTCGGTATCATAAACGCAGCCGCCCCACGTGCCGCCTCCTGCTGCCTGCAGCGCGGCCCATAAACGCGTATCGTCGGGCAATTGGGGATTTGCAGCCAACTCCGGATGAGGTGCGCGCCGATTCAAAATCTCCGCGCCTTGCTGCCAGGTGCACGGACCATTTTCATCCCCGACCAAATCCACGCTGCCTTCCAAGTTCAAACGATCCACGACAATTCGAACTCTGTCGCCGTCTCGCACCCGGCCGAGTGGTCCGCCAGCCAGCGCTTCCGGACCGACATGTCCAATGCAAGCACCTGTTGAAACTCCGGAAAAGCGAGCGTCTGTAATCAAAGCAACCTTCTTACCAAACGGAAGATGTTTCAATGCGGACGTGAGTTGATAGGTCTCTTCCATTCCTGTTCCCATGGGACCACAACCGGCTAGAACCAGGACATCGCCCGCGCTGATCTGGCCTTCTTTAATGGCAGCGATGGCGCGCTTCTCGCTCACGAACACTCGCGCCCGGCCTTCGAGCCGATAGACGCCGTCGGCATCCACCACGCTCGGATCGATTGCGGTACTCTTGATCACCGATCCCTCCGGCGCAAGATTCCCTCGGGGAAACGTGAGCGTGCTGGTGAGTCCGCGCGCACGCGCCTCGGTTGGGCCCATAATCACATCATTCGGTGACACCCCATCCTGGCTCTCTAACACTTCGCGAAAACGCAGGCGCCGCTCGGATTCCTCCCACTGTGCCAAAACCGTGCCCAACGATTGCCCGGTCACGGTCAAAACGTCCGTCGCCAGCAATCCGAGGTCGCGCAAATGAAGCATTACTTCCGGCACTCCGCCCGCCAAAAAAACACGGATCGTGGGATGGTGCCGCGGCCCGTTTGGCAGCACATCGACTAAGCGAGGGACCCGTCGATTAATGGCAATCCAGTCCTCAACAGTTGGCCGAGGCAAACCGGCCGCATGCGCAATCGCCGGAATATGAAGGAGCAAATTCGTCGAGCCGCCGAATGCGGCATGGACCGTCATGGCGTTTCGAATGCTCTCCGAGGTCACGATGTCCTTCAATCGGAGGGCTTGTGATTCTAAAGCACAGAGAGCCTCGGCCGAACGGGCAGCCATATCCGTCCAGACGGCCTGTCCAGAAGGCGCCAGTGCTGAATGGGGCAAACTCATGCCTAAGGCCTCGCCCACGACTTGAGCCGTCGCCGCGGTTCCTAGAAACTGACAACCCCCTCCCGGGCTGGCACAAGCGCGGCAACCAAGGTCAGCGGCCTCCTGCAAACTAATTAGATTGTGCGCATACCTCGCTCCGATCGTCTGGATCGCGCCTGCATCCTCGCCGCTCTCAGGCGGGAGTGTGACTCCTCCAGGAACCAGCACCGAAGGCAACTCCTTCATGCCGGCGAGGGCCATCATCATCGCGGGCAATCCCTTGTCGCACGTCGCAATGCCCAGGACTCCGGCGCGGGTCGGCAGCGACCGAATCAAGCGACGAAAAATCAGCGCGGCGTCATTGCGGTAAGGCAAACTGTCAAACATGCCCAACGTTCCCTGCGTTCGTCCGTCGCACGGATCTGAACAGAAAGCCGCAAATGGGATCGTCTTTTGCCGGTGAAACTCGCGAGCCGCTGCCTCCACGAGCAACCCAATTTCCCAGTGCCCGGTGTGGTATCCGAGCGCGATCGGCTTGCCATCGGTTGCTCGCAAGCCCCCTTGCGTGCTGAGTATGAGGAATTGCTTGCGCCCCAACTCCCGCGCATCCCATCCCATGCCCGCATTCTGCGTCCAGCCGAATAAGTCCCCACTCGGACGCGTCCGCAACATTTCGTCCGTAAGCGGCAAACTCCCGGTCGGACCATGGGCTTTGGTTTGCACCCGATAGATGTCGGGCGAACTGGCTGCAAATAAATCCCGCGTCTCGCTCATGAATCCCACTCTGCCCAACAGCCACGAGGCAAGACAACTCCGATTCCGAGGAAAAGAAGGGACTTCTTCCACGAATAACGTACAGTAGAGCTTTGACGCCATGTCTTCCCGCGACCCAAAGGCTTCGCCCGCTCCAATCAAAAGGCAGCTCTGGATCGGCCTGGGTTGGGTGTTTTCTGGTCTCGCGTTATACCTCGGTTGCTTGGTCTTGGACCTTTACTGGAACTTGGCTGAATGGAAACCACGCTGGGATTGGACAGCGTTTTTGCTGTTCGCTTGGATAGCGGCGAGTCTCTTAACCTATCGTTTGCTGACTCGCTCCCTAGGAGGAACTCTTTCCATAACGATTTCTTTGATAGTTTCGGTGGCCTTGGCAAGCCTGGGCATTTATGCGGCCAAAGCCGAGTTGCTGAGCGAAGGCCTATTCGGGCGGGAAGCCTCCAGCCCGCTTTGGTATCGTGGCGGCCGACTCGTCCTGATGGCGCTGCCCCTCATTCTGTGCGTCACTATTTTGAATAAAAGGCGGCGCACAAGATCGATCTCCGAGTGAGCCGCCTGAGTCCTAGGCGAGAAGATTACCCTCGGCGCTCGCCTCCTCCAGTCCCCGTGGCACGCGCGCTGCCTAGTCCCGACGCGTATTCCGGAGCCGGCGTTTTTCCGGCACTGCTACCGGTCGAGGCCCCATCTCCAGAAACGCGCCTGGTCAACCCGGGATTCTCCACGGAGATACGCCATGCGCTCAATTGCCGCGCGCATTCTTCGGCAGAGACACGAATCTGACCGAGCGACTCGCGCATCCGGGCAACTTTGGGACGGGCACTCACCACCGCCACCATGGATTGCACCTCAGCGGCAGCTCCGCGCGCGTTGGCAAGCAGCGCTAGGAGATCACCGGTTTTGGGGGTTTCATAGCCTTCCGCAACCGAACTTGAAATGGCCAACGCCGCGCGCTCGAGTTGATTACGAAAAGCGGCCGTTAACGGGGGATTGGGTTCTTCAAGAACATCCAAGACCCGGCCGTAAAGGCGGGCTGCTTCCTGCCACACTGGAACTTCATCGAACGTTTTGTACTTTGGCATACTCTTGTCTCCTTGATGGTTGATCGCTCCTTGAACTAGGCGGTGGAACCGTGGCGACGAGCGGCAATAGGTTTTTGCCTTGCCCTTGAGCACAACGTCGATTTTCAGTCGACCGGCTTATTCTCCACCTCCACCTTACGAACGCGATCTAATACAAAACTCGAGGTAGCACCGCAAGAGATTTCCAGGCCGCTGGTCCGGTATTGCGGCACAGCGATTCAACTCCAAAGCGCGGGCGACCCAGCCAACTGTTCGAAATCAGGACAATTTCCTTCTGAACTGAGCTGACCGCCGCACGTTTTCACAAGTTTGCGCACGGCATCGAGGTTGCTGAACCAAATGCGTGGTTGGGACGCGGTGCTGTCAATGCCGCGCGCAGGCCGAGTGTGCCTGGACCCGGTGGCCATGTTCATAACGAACGGATACATTTTCAACTTCCCAGGGGAATACTTGAAACCGGCGCTGGTTGTATCGTTGCTGAGCGTCTGGGTTTTAGTCGGTCTATTCTTTTATCTTAACGCGTATACCAAACGACGTTACTTCGCGATTTGGAATGCTGCCTGGTTGTTCTACGCGCTCTGGCTGACCCTTTCGCTGGTTCTTGGTGAAGATGGGGCGAACCCGTGGCAACTCATGCTCAAGCACTGCAGCGTGGGCATTTCCGCCATGTTTTTGCTTTGGGGCGCAGCCGCATTTCTAGAGCAGCCGACCTCTGAGCGCGTTTTCGGACTGTTCATGGGATTTCTCCTGGTTTGGAGTTACTTGGGAGCGTTCCACGGAAGCGGCCTTCACTGGATGCAAGTCGGTGTGTTTGCGTTGATGGGGCTGGGCAGCGCCCTCACAGCCTACAGTTTTTATAAGGTTAGACATCGCTGCCTCTATTTGGGAGCCGGGCTTTTGTCGGTGGGATTTCTGCTCTGGGCGGGTTACCTCGGTTGCTACCCCATTTGGGAATCCTCCGCGCCGATGATCGCCTCGGGCTTTTTCATTTCCGCGATCCTGCAGCTTTTTATTGCCGTCAGCATGATCATCCTCGTGCTCGAGGAAGCTCGAACGACAAATCAACTCGCACTCTGTGAAATCGCGAGTCAAAAGACGGAAAGCGATGATCTGCGGACAAAGATTCAGTCAACGGAGGAACGCTATCGCACCCTTTTCGCACAGGCTAGCGAAGCCATTATCATCGCTTCAGCGGATGATCTGCATTTGCTGGAGATGAATGAAGCTGCTTGCCGATTGCTCCGTTTCTCCGCCGTCGAGTCACCGCCCCAGCGATTGAGCAGCTTCATTCGGCTCCAGCCAAGCGCGGACGGCTCTCATCCCGCGACCGGCCCGGAATGGTATGCGGCTTTGACCAAACAACCGCGTCTGGAATTGATCCGATCCGATGGGACGGTGCTGCCAGCCGAAGTCGCAGGTGCGCCTTTGGAATTCGATGGGAAGCCTGCCTATCAGTTCTTCTTTCACGAGATCACCGAACGGACGCGCCTCGAACAGCAATTACGACAGGCGGAAAAACTGTCGGCGCTCGGTCAGATGATCTCTGGGATCGCCCATGAATTGAACAATCCCCTCGCCGTTATTAAAGGATACCTCGATCTCGTTCTTTCTCGCCACGATCTTGCCCCTCAAACCCGCGCTGACTTGGAGAAAGTTGTCCACGAAAGCAATCGCGCGGCAAAACTCGTCAGCAATTTCTTGTCGTTCGCCCGCGAACGGGCGGCGCGGCATGAAGCGGTCGACTTGAATCGCATGGTTCAACGGGTCATGGAACTGCGCGAAATGGATCTCCGCATACTAGGAGTGCAACGGGAACTGAACTTGGACGGTACCATTCCAAAAACAGAGGCGGACGCCTCACAACTCGAGCAAGTGCTCGTCAACTTGGTCGGCAACGCTCTTCACGCCTTGGCCGAATGGCCCGGGAACCGACGGCTAAAGATTTCGACCCGGTTGCGCGGCGACATCATCCTGATCCAGGTAGAAGATAGCGGGCCAGGCGTCGCGCCGGACGCGCTGCCCCATATTTTCGAACCGTTCTTCACGACTAAACCTGTAGGATGCGGGACGGGGCTAGGACTTTCGATTGCCCATAGCATCATCGCCGAACACCACGGCCGGATTTACTGCCAAACGCCACCTGGGGGCGGAGCCGCCTTCATTATCGAACTCCCGATTGTCGAAGCACAAGTCACGGGAACTGAGGAAGGCACCCTGCCGCTCCCGGAGACCGCTCCCCTTGTCAACCCGGCCAACCAGCCCCGTGCCCATATTTTGGTCCTTGATGACGAGCCCGTTCTGGCCGAACTGCTTGCCGAGTTGCTGACGACGCTGGGTCATACCACCGTCACATCTGGCTCAGCGCTCCAGGCGCTGGAACTAGTCCAGGAACAGTCCTTCGATCTGATTCTTTCTGATTTTCGGATGCCTCTGATGAACGGGCGCGAGTTCTACGAAAGGCTTAGCCAGGAGCAACCTAGCCTGGCCAAACGGATCGTTTTTGTAACCGGAGACGTTGTGAACCAGGAAACGCGAGCCTTCCTTGACGAGGTTGGAAACCCGCACCTTTCCAAGCCGTTTCGCTTGGACGAAGTTGCCGCCGCCGTTACCCAAGTGCTCCAGGGAGAACCAGCTCTGGCGTGAGGTCAGGAAGGTCAAGCGGCCGTAGCGGAATCTCGCCCGCTGAATCTCTCGTTGACTCCTAGCGCCGGTTTGATAGGGTGCCACCCAGCACAAGAAACCAGAAGTGCCGGTGTCAGTATGACAGATTGTCAGTTCTCCAACTTCAGTGACATTCAGTGATTCGTGCGAGTGCAGAATCTCCCTCCTGGTTTTTTGTGCTAATATCCCACAAGTCAAATGAATCAGAACAGACTCTTCGTTGGTAATCTCTCGTATCAGACCATGGACCGAGACCTGCAAGACTTTTTCGCGCAGGCCGGTGTGGTAACTTCGGTGACTCTTATGCTCGACAAGTTCACCGGAAAATCGCGGGGATTCGCCTTCGTTGAGTTCTCCACTCCGGAGGAAGCCAATCGGGCCGTGGAAATGTTCCATGGCAAAGAACTGCAAGGGCGCGCCCTGACCGTGAACATTGCCCGTCCTCGTGAAGAACGAGCGCCGCGGAGCGGTGGCGGTGGTGGTGGCGGTGGTTACCGCGGAGGTCGAGACGGCGGCGATCGCGAAGGTGGACGTCGCGAGCGCTATTAAGGCACCGCGAAAGCGGCTTCATGCTTTCGGTCGGTTAATAGCGCTGGTTCCCGTAATAACCATTTGACACGGGCCAGCGCGGCACCTAGTTTGAGCCAATAATCTAGAAGACGTTATGGCTGAGAACACTCCTACCCCACCCGGGGCCGTTCCACCAAAGCCCTCTGAATCTGCCAAAGTGCAGCCGAAGAAGGAAACGGTGCGCATCAACCTGCCTCCAAAGCCGACGGCAGCGCCGACCATCAAGATTCCCTCTCCGGCCGCAGTAGCAGCGGCAACTCCAGCTCCGGCAGCACCTGTCGCCGCTGGAACTGGCGCACCTGCCGCGACCGCGGCTCCAGCGCCAGCCTCCGCCGCTCGGCCTGCTGTGGCAGCACCAGCAGCTGCTCCTCGCCCCGCACCTGCTCCCCGTCCCTTGCCCGCGGCCTCGTCGCTTAGCATGGTCGACAAAGGATTGGCCATCGCGGCGGCGGTAGTTTGTCTACTGGCGCTTGTTCGGGTGTTCCTGTTGGCCTCCTAAACGCCTCAGGATGTTCGGGATGCGTTGAATTTGGGAGTCTCTCAATTCCTAGCAAACATGCTGACTTTAACTGAAGCCAACTTCGGCGAGGAAGTACTGAAATCGCCCGTGCCCGTCTTGGTTGATTTTTGGGCGGAATGGTGCGGGCCTTGCAAGATGATTGCCCCTATTCTCGATGAAATCGCCCAAGAGTATGACGGGCGTTTGAAAATAGGGAAAGTCAATATCGACGATCAACAAGCTCTAGCGACGCAACATGGCATCCGCGCCATCCCAACGTTGCTCGTTTTCAAAAACGGTGAGGTTGCTGACCAAATCGTCGGACTGCGAAGCAAGCGTGATCTCAAAGCAAACCTGGATCGATTGGTCACCTGATTGATCTCCAGGCTGCTGAGTGGTTATGCCGCTCCTGCTGACCCCGCGGCAGTTCAGCCAACGGGCTGATCTCTACCACCAGCTCTCGACGTTGATTTCCGCCGGGATCAGCCTCCCCTCCGCGTTGGGGATGGCTCGGGACGCCCGCCTCAGCCGTTCTTTTTCGCGCCCGCTCCAGCGTGTCATTGCCGCCATCGAAGAAGGCGCAACTTTTTCCGATGCGCTTCAAACCGCGGCGCCTCGCTGGTTACCCGCATTTGATGTTGCCCTTGTGCAAGCTGGCGAAACGAGTGGCCGTCTTGACCTATGTTGCCGTTATCTTTCTGAATATTACAGTGAATGCGGCCGACTCCTGCACCAGGTCTTTTCGGATTTGGCTTATCCAGTATTTGTCCTTCACTTCGCCATCCTCCTTTTTCCTGTTTCACTCCTGACCCGCTTGGTGTTGCAGGGCGAGGCGGTGCCGTTCATCATGGCCAAAGCGGCCATTCTTCTGCCTCTCTACGGCGGCGTCTTCCTGCTGCTTTATCTCGGTCGCGCGAACCACGCCGAATTCTGGCGCCGTTGGGCGGAGCGTGCGATGCAATGGATTCCGATCCTGGGCAAAGCGTGGGCTCAGCTGGCCTTGGCTCGCCTTTCCATCGCCCTGGAAAGCCTGTTGAACGCCGGCGTCACGATCATTGAAGCGTGGGAATTGGCCGCAGCGGCCAGTGGCTCTCCGGCGCTCCGCCGGACGGTCCTGCAATGGCGGCAAGATGTGCTCGCGGGCCAAACGCCAGCCGAAGCCGTTCGCGCCAGCGGACGCTTTCCCGATCTTTTCGTCAGCCTTTACGCGACAGGGGAAGTCAGTGGCCAATTGGATAGCACCTTGCATCGCCTTTACCGGCATTACCAGGACGAAGCTATCGCTAAATTCCGGGCCATGGCCCAATGGATGCCTCGCTTGCTTTACCTGATCATCATGTTGGTTATCGCCCGGCAAATCATCGCGTTTTGGTCCGGTTACTTTTCTCAGATCAACGAAATTACCGGGTGATCTGCCTTCCTTGCCATGTTAACTATCGCCCAACTCCACGCCGACAAAGCCCTTCGCGAGCACGAATTCCCAGTTACCCGAGACAAGATTTTCCTCGCTCACGCTGGTGTCTGCCCGCTGCCACGACGCGTCGCTGAAGCGATTCGCAGCTACGCCAGCCAGTCCACGGAAGGTGATCAGGAAACCCTCCTGCCAGCTTTCCAGTTGCATCAATCTCGTGAGCTGGCAGCGCGTTTCCTGGATGCCAAACCCGAAGAGATCGCTTATGTCGGTCCCACGTCGCTCGCGTTAAGTTTCGTCGCTGGCGGACTCTTCTTCCGGAAGCGCGACAATGTGGTGATTTACTTCGATGACTATCCCTCCAACGTCTATCCATGGATGGCCCTGGCCAACCGGGGCGTCGAAGTCCGATTTCTAAATGTCCGGGAGCTCGGACGGATTCGACCCGTGGATGTTTTGGGACAAATCGACGAAGGCACTCGACTGGTCGCCTTGGCCTCATGCCACTTCATCTCGGGCCATCGGTTAGCCATCGACGAGATCGGCGCTGCCCTGCGACAGCGCAACATCCTTTTCTGCGTCGACGGCATTCAGACCGTCGGCGCTTTTCCCACGTCTGTGAAAAACGTCGATTTCCTAGCGGCTGATGCGCACAAATGGATGCTCGGGCCGTGCGCCGCCGGACTCATGTACGTGCGCAAAGAAGTTCAAGACCAACTGCGGCCCATTGTCTACGGCTGGAACAACGTCCGTTGCCCAGGCTTCGTGGCTCAAGAAGAACTCGAACTGCGTTCCGGCGCGGCGCGCTATGAAGCGGGCAGCCATAATCTGCTCGGCTTAGTGGGCCTCAACGCTGCGCTCGAACTCCTTTTGGAAATCGGAGTCACGTCCATCGCCGAGGAACTCGTTCGAAAACGCACTTGGCTCATCCCCGCGCTCCAGGCCAAAGGCTACGCCGTGCTGCACCCCAATCTGCCGCGGGAAAATGCGAGCGGCATCGTGAGCTTCTACAAACCTGGAACGGATCTGCAGTCCCTCCATCAAAAGCTAACCGAGGCTCGTATCCCACCGCATTTTTACAATACCGATGCCGAGCTGCACGAAGCCCTCTCGCTCCTTTAAACCGCTTTTGTCCGAAGGTAACTGAGAGCTGACTGGAGATTGGATTCCGTCTCCTGGACGCTGAATTCACCGTGCAGAAAGGGGTTGATATAACCCCGGTACTGCGCCGCCCCTAATGCTTGGAGCCAAGGCCGGAAATCCGTTGGCCCAATGCCAGGCAATTGTTCGAGACCTTTTGCGTGCTGCCACGCATAAAAGAAGAACAATTGCCGGCCACAAACCGCGATCGCCTCCGGCACTGAGATTTGACCGGCTTGAAGATGATACGGGGCCAATGCCACGCCCAAGCGCGGCGATGAATTGAGATCCACAAAGGCTTTGATCGAGTCTAATGAGCTTAAGAGCGAATTCTCGTGGTTCTCGATTGCGAGAAAAGACTTGTCTCGCTCCGCCAGGTCCACGAGAGGCTTCAAACTCTCAAGAAATCGTTTCATGCGCCCCCTGACCTCATCGGGCGGGCACGGACCTTCGCTCCCCTGGATCGCCACCCCCCCTCCCATGGCTCCAAGCAAAGCCGCATACTTGGCGTATCCTCCCACATAAGTTGAAAAACTGCCGAGCCTTAGTCGATGGCGCGCGAGCGTTTCGCGGAATTTCTCAGCTCCCCACTCGGTCGCGGCAGCATCCAAGTGGGGACACCCTTCGTATCCAGACCAGATATCCAGTGCGTCGAATCCAAGCCGGCCTATCCGTTCACACGCTTGATCCAACGATAGTTTCCGGAACAACAACGACGACGCGGAATACTGAGCTCGCTGAACCCCAGCGGGGTCGAGGGCTCCCTCGCCCGCGCGGGACTTCAAGATCGTCGTCGGCTTTGGCAAGCTAAACATGTAAGTTGCGTCGGGTCATCTTCATTAACACGTCCTCCTTGGCCGCGTGGGTAGTCGGAGCAAGTCGCTTCATCACAACACGTAGGGATATCGTTGCGGCCGGCGCTCAGGGCGGTACCTGAGGATCATACCGCCTCCTGCTTCTCACCGTCTAAACCAATTTTCGCCCCAGATGTACGAGAGATTCCCGAGTTTACATAAAGTCGCGGTTCGGTGGCCGATTTCAATATCCACCGCTGGCCGGAGATGTCCTTCGCGGATCGACTTAAACCAATCGGCTTTGTGGTTCATGTTGAAATCCTCGTACTCGTCCGTGCGGTAAACCTCTTTCCCGCCAGGTGTCAATTGAAAATTCGCCGCCTCGGGATTGGCCGGGCGATAGCCCCCTTCCCATTCCAATATCAGCTGTCCCTGTTCTCCCCAAAACACGTTGCCAAATTCGGTTTTACCGACCTTGTTTCCTGGCTGGCCCCATTCCAGCGTCCAGTCCGGATTCCGAAACTGGTAGGTGACTTCCATGTCGACCGGGCAGTCCCATAAACCTTGGCTCGGTGCTTTGCCCTTGGCTTCGACGGTAAAAGAGGTTTGCAAAGTGATCCCAGCGTCAAACGCACCACAAAATGGTGCTGAACTGATGTGCGCCGCGGTCGCGGATCTGCCCGCCGCCAATTTCCAGGAACCACCGGAAGTTCGCAGGTTGGTAACGTCGGTGTGCGGCAGCAAGGCGGCGGCCAGCCACAAATCCCAGTCAATCCAGTCGGGTGGTTCGCTGTCGGCCACCGGCGTTTAGTCCACCGGATTTGCATAGTGCCAGCATGTGACCTTGTGCACCTTTCCGACGATGCCGTTGCGAATGGCGCGGCACGTGTGCCATCTTCCTTTGGCAGTTCGCGCTTGGGCGCCGACCTGGACGGCGACTTTGGCCGCCCGTGCCGCGGCGACCATAAGCGACCTTCGCGAACGCTGACGGACGAAAGCCTCGACATAAACATGTTTACCCGGCTCGCACGCGTGCACCGTTTGCACGGCGTGCCAATGGTCTGGCGTGGCGATCAAGACAGCGTCGATGTCTTTGCGTTGGAGGATATGGCGATAATCGGTGTAGGCAGCCACAGCCCCACCGGCATTGGTCACCGCTGCCTCCAACCGATTTTCCTCCGCGTCGCACACTGCCGCCAGCCGCACTTTCCCTTCTTTCTGAAAGCGCAACATATTATTCAGGTGATTCATTCCCATGCCCCCCACGCCAATATGGGCAACGACAAACCGATCATTCGCCCCGGGTCGTCCTGGCGCTGCCAGGACCCCAGACGGAATTAAGGTGACTCCCCCAAAAGCGACGGCGGACGTGCGTAGAAAGCGGCGGCGATTGACATTTAGCATATCGGCAAAGCTCGATGCGGCTGATTTCGACAGAGCTGACATCACGCAGACTCTCTCGGAACTTGGAGTCACGTGTGATAGGTTGAGAGCATGGACCAGGCGACGATCGGTTCCATTGATTCCAGTCAAGGAACTTGCCGCACTTTGTTCTCAGACTAGGCATCAGCGTTGGGCTCGCTGTCGCCGCGAGGTCAACGCGGACCGATGGACGCCACGTTCTCGAGATCAGGCGCGCCCCAATGCCCCGGCGTTGGACGCCAAACATTTGAGGGCCGCGCGCCCGGCTCATCACTTGCGACGTGTTCGAGGCTGAGGTTCGACGGGCCAGCGCTCGTTCCACCAACCTCATAGAAATCCAGATCCTTCGTCACCCTGCTCACCAATTGACCGATCGTGAACGAGTCTGCCATCTCCAAACAGTGATCGATGCCCTCCCACGATCGATCTACCAAGCGGTGCTGCTCGTGGCCGGCAGCTGTAAACCCTCTTTCCGCGGTTTGACGGCCCGGACAGTTCCGATCGTTTTGCCGCGAGCCAAGGATTGCATCAGCTTGCTCGACGAACGATCGAGCTCAACAACACCGCGCTTCTCTCGTCAAGGCCGCTCTCTTTCCAAGGCTTGAGTCAACGCACGTCGCTCGCGGCCGAGGTCGCTCTGCCCACGTTGACCGCGCCGCTGAAGATCGCCGCGCGTTTCGACAGCGCACAGCGATCATCGCAACCCAGGCGCTCAACGTCTGCTCTCGAGCGTCAGTCCGCTCGCAAAGAGAATCCCCGTGTCTCACCGCTTAAACTCCTGATGGACGGTTACTGGAATTACGCAGACTTTCTGGTGGTCCTTCCAGGATGGCGTGTTGCGACCAATGAACAGGGGCTTTGTGTGAGAAACTTTATGACGGACGCGAACGGATTCTCGCCCATCTCGACGGAAAACCAGTCGATCGACTGCCCGTAATGCCCATCACGATGCAATTCGCCTGCGATCTGATCGGCGCCAGATATCTAGCCTACGAAACGGATGCCGAGTCGCTTGCGGAAGCCCGTGCCGCGTTGCCGAGAAGTTCGACTTCGACTACGTCAACACCATGTCCGATCCAGGACGAGAAGCCGCCGACTGCGGGGCCGTGCTCGAGTACATGGAAAACTCACCGGCAGCCTTGATTGAAGAAAAAGCAGTCCTTGCAGATAAATCGAAGCTGGCCAGCTTGAAGATTCCCGACCCCCTCGGCGGCGGACGAATGACCAACGGGATTGAAGCAGTGCGTCTGCTGCGTGAGAAAGTTGGTGGCACCAAGGCGGTCGAAGGGTGGATCGAAGGACCGATGGCCGAAGCCGCTGATCTGCGCGGAATCAATACGGTGATGCTGGACTTTTTCGATGATCCCAAGTTTGTCAAAGACCTCTTTGCCTTCATCATTGAGATGGAGCTTGGCTTCGCCAAAGCACAGGTCCAAGCCGGCGCCGACCTGATTGGCGTGGGTGATGCCGCCGTCTCTCTTATTGGACCCGACCTCTACGAGGAATTTGTTTGGGAGTATGAAAAGAAACTGGTCGACGACTCACGCCCTGGGCACCCGCGTGCGCTTGCACATCTGCGGCAACACGCGCTACGTCTTGAACGGAATGGGGCGTCTCGGCTGCGAGATTGTTGACCTGGACTTCCTGAGTCCCGTCCATGAAGGGCGCGCCAAAATGGGTTCAAATCAGATCATCCTGGGAAACGTCAATCCCGTCACCGTCGTCCGAGGCGGCAAGCCCGTCGACGTCATGCGAGCGCTCGAACAGTGTCATGCTGAAGCGGGCCCGCGTTACATCGTCGGTCCCGGTTGCGAAATCCCGCGCGACACTCCTCATGAAAACGTGCGCATGTTAGCGGAATACTCTCGGCACCACTCCAAGTCGCCTAGTTCCTCAACGGGATGATGTGCCCTTTGGGTGAGATAAAACCGGGTCAAATGGAGCAGCGCGGTGTCGCCAGACCAGTCGCAGACGCTAACCAAGAGGATTTCCTTAATAGACAAGAACGTCGAGTTTCCGGTCACGCCGACTGATGTGCGACTGCAGGGCAGTTCCCTGGCAACCGTTCCTCATTTTCAAATAAGCTTCGAAGAATGCCAGCTTTTCTCGCCTACGGATGGCCACCTTGTTGTCAGCGACCGTCGCTTCAGCTTATTCCACAGCCAGCCCATCGAGCCAGACGTTGAAAGGGTCACCGCCCCACGAGTCTAGCGCAATACTGAGCGCGTCGATCTGCGAAAGCCTACAGTCCCCTTGCACCGTTCGCTGCCACTGATCGCTTCCCGCTAGCGGGATGACAATCGGTATCCAAGACCAACGCCCCTCACTCCATGGCGGATCGTTCAAGAGATTCCCCTCCTTGACCGGCTTTAATTCAATGTGCCCATGTGGACCCAGCAGACGGATCACAGGTCCAGCGTTCTGAAAGCCTGGCAAGTTTGGGTTTTGCGCCTTTATCCAAAATCGGACCTCATTTCTTGCCGAAAAATCCCAGTGCGCATCCCGCGTCTTCGGGTAAATCGCGGTCGCGTAGGCCCCCGGATAGGGATTCGGCGAGAACCGCAAGCTTGCGCTGCCGAAGATGCTCTCAACATCGTCCGTGAAAAGGATTTCGCTTTTCCCATCGGAGTTGCCTTCCAACTCGTATCCCCAGCGATGCGCTTGCCGCTCCGTTCCTAACTCCTCCCTCACTGGCTGGACAATGATCAAATCCTTCCAACTCAAAGCGGCTCGCCCGCCATTGTCCACCGTCAATCCCAGGCGATAGAAACCAGGACGATCGAACACACGTTCTAAAGCCGCCTCACGCCCTGCCTCTCCTTCCAACCACCAGTGAAACGCCAGCGCTTTTCCCCAACCGTCCACCGTTCGATCCGCCCGAAAGCGCACGGGCTCTCCAACCAGCGCCCGATTCGGACCAACAATTCCGATCTCGGGAATAGCGTGCGCTTCGGAGCCTCCGTTTAACTCAATCCAGTTCGACACATTCGTGAGGTAGTTCCCCTGTGAATTGTTCGTCAGGACGTTCGCTGCCACCACAATGCCGTCCCCCCATCGTCCCCACCAGCCATAGCGGTTATTGTAAATGCGGTTCTGCTGCACGACCCAATGCTCCGTCTTCCACGCTCGACCTCGCGAGGCGACATCACCGCGAAAGGCAATGCCAGCGCCGTTATTGTCATGCACATCGTTGCCTTCGATCCGCGTGTGACTGGACGATCCCCCAACCAGCACAATGCCCCCCGTGCCCAAACCCAGGCTCTGGCGCATTGTGATTTCCATTGGTCAGCCCATTGAACGCTGCCTCGTTGCCGATCAGCACCGTCTGGTCGCTTCCACCCAACCAAAAACCGTAACTCCCGTGGTTCGCTCGATTCCGAATGAAGACGTTTCCAGGACTCCACGATTCGACGCAATTGTTATTGGCGAAAGACGTGTCGTTCTCGACGAAGATATTCCCACGTGAGACCCAACGATTTAACGGGCGGATGAATATCCCGTCGCCGCCATAGGTGACATCGTTGCGAAACCAGTAATTGTCGTTGGAGCCGGTCTCAATCAAGACACCGGTCGAGTCCCGAGCGTGCACTTCACCGGCGCTGCGATCAATCCGAATGCCATACGATAAATTATTCTCGAGAAAGTGGTTTCGCGACGAATGCCACAGTTTCACCGCCGTATTGGAACAGTGCGAAAAATCATTGTCCTTGATCAAGTTGTCGTCCGAGTCGACTAAGTTCAGCCCATCCCAAACGCGCGACGCGCGGTTCTTTAGGAAAGTGCTTTGCGTCACCCGTTCACACAAAATTCCGCCCCGTGCTGGCAATTCCCCCCAGCCATGCCCTGGATTGTGGTAATTGTCTGAGAAATCGCACTCCGAAACCGAGATGGCCGTGGCATCGCGCATCTGCAGACCAATTGCAAAACCGCGCACCGTAACGTTCTTGAGCGTGACTCCCGCCACTCCATCGACCGCGACCCCAACCCCTGCCACCGCTAGGCTATTAGTATCGCCGGTTTCTCCGGGTCCTACCAAAACCGCCCCGCGACCCTCGATCGTGATGTGGCTCCCCCGGACGATCAGGCGAATGGCGTGGTCGCCTGGCGGCAACCGGAGATCATTGGTGACAATCAGGTCCCGCACCGGGGCCGCCGTCGCGAGACTCCCAGCCATAACTGGGAGAGCGAGACCCCCTAACACACGCCATGGCCAAGTCCGCATGACTCGCGCTTAATTCGCTTTGGGCAACACACCCTTGCGATAGCTTTGGAGCGTTGCTTCATACATCTCTTTAGCGTCATCCGGGGCTAGCTGAACCGCCTTTTCCTGCAAAGCGATTGCCTCCTTTTGTTTGCTCCGGCGAAATAGCACTCGCGCCACCGTATCCAAGATCATCGGATCCTTGTTGCTGCTCGCTGCATTGGCCCAAACTGCGATCCTTTCCGCCCGTTCCAAGTCGTCCGCAGAAAGGTCCGGACTAATCGCCATTTCCCAGGCAATGCCATTGAGGCGCATCGCCTGATCTGGTGGAAACTGATCATCCGCCGATCCAAAGGATTTCTGCACGAATTTCTCCACGGCACCATACTCTTTCTTCGCCATCAACAAAGCGAGACGCAGCCCCGCCACGTCTTCTTTGGAAATAACCTTTTCCGCTTCGGTAATTTTCGCCTCGGCCTCAGCCCAGTCTTTCTTTTGGAGTGCGGTGTAGACCTTGCTCTTGGGCAGTTGTGCCGCTTTCCATTCTTCCATCTTTTGACGGTCCTCGTTGAATGCAGCCAGTGCCTTTGCGAGATCGTGCGTGCCGTTCAGCACCGCTTCGATCAGTTCCTCTTTGAGGTTCATCGGATGCCCGATCCACGCCAACCGGCCCTTAGGATCGACAACGAAGGCCGTCGGAATGCCGTTCTGCCCGGCGGCTTCCATCCAAGTCTCGGCCATTTTGCCTTTCTTGCTCTCCTTCTTATCGTCCAGCGCCACGCGGTAGGTCATCTTTGTGCCCATCTTCTTCACAAAAGGCTCCACCAGACTCTCGTCGTCCTCCCAAACATCCTGACCGATCACGACCAAGCCCTTTTCCCGGAACTTCGTGTGAATCTCGTTCAAATGCGGGATCGAAGTCCGGCAAGGGCCGCACCAGGTCGCCCAAAACTCGACGATGTAGGCTTTTCCTTTTTCAAACGCGCGGACCGGTTCGCCCTGGACCCATTGGCCAGTTTGCAAAGCAGGCGCCGCGTCTCCCACACTGAGAGTCGCCTTTTCCGCGCCTTGCGATACGCCGCCCTGCCCCAGCGTCCAAAGCGTCAATATTCCCCAGACGCCCAGAGTTGTAATCTTCATACGTGAATAATCGTTGGATTTGCAGAAGTAGTCGCCATGTTCGCCCGTCGCTTACAATAAAACGATTGCCGGCATCGCGCAACAAAACACCCGTCCCGCAAATAGCCTGGCCAATGCGCTGAATTTCGGCCATGCTCCCTCTTCCGATCATCCCACGCTCGCGTTCCGGAGGATGCGATGTTTCGGCAATGGGTAAACAGATCCTAATTCAGCCACGAACTATGGGACTTGACATGCATAAGTTCATTCTACTCTTTCTGATCGCCGTCTCGTTGCCTGTATCCCGAGCAGCTGATACTCCCTCAGAAACCGTTGTGGGCAACACCTTCATACTCCCAGACGGCTGGACTCGATCCGTCCGTGGCCCAGCCACGATCCTCGCCCCGCCGGAGGGCGATTCGTGGATCGCCCTGGTTGATATCCCAGCCGAGAATGCGGATAACGCTCTCGCCAAAGCGTGGGAAGCTTACAAGCCGGATGCCAAATGGCCGCTCAAGGTCACGACGGATCATCCCGACAAAGATGGATGGAGCAGGCAACGCGGCTATGATTATCAAACTTCCCCCAATGAGCGCCGTGAAGTCGGAGCGAGCGTGCGCTATGCCAGCAATGCCTGGACGGTGGTCATCTACGACATGACCCAAGCAACTGGCGAGAAGCGAGGGGCGCAAGCAGCCCTCGTCTTCGACAGCCTGTTCCCCAAAGGATTTAAGCGCGAATCGTTTGCCGGCAAAAAACCAAATCTCTTAGATAGCAAACGCATCGCAGAACTCGGACACTTCATCGAATCCGGACGCAAAGCACTCAATGTTCCGGGCGTCGGTTTGGGAATTGTTCAGGACGGAAAAATCGTCTTTGCCGGTGGTTTCGGTGTCCGTGCTCTGGACGAAGGGAGGGCCGTGGACGGAGATACCCTCTTCATGGTCGCCTCGAATACGAAAGCGTTGACCACGCTATTGCTCGCTAAACTAGTCGACGACGGCCGGCTGACCTGGGAAACGCCTGTCCGCAGCTTGCTGCCGCGCTTTCGCTTGGGGGACATGGACACCACTGCGCGGGTTCTTGTCAAACACCTCATCTGCGCTTGCACCGGCCTCCCCAGACAGGACTTGGAATGGTTTTTCGAGTTCGGCGCACTGACCCCCCAAGGTGCGCTGGACACCTTGGCGACCATGCAACCCACGTCCAAATTCGGCGAACTCTTTCAATACTCGAATCCGATGGCGGCGGCTGCCGGTTTCGTCGCCGGCCACGTGTTGTATCCCGAGATGGAACTTGGGGCCGCTTACGACCGCGCCATGCAACACCTTGTCTTTGATCCGCTGCAAATGAAGGCCACGACGTTCGATTTTGCCCGCGCGCAGTCCGGCAATTATACTGTGGCGCACTCGCCGGACATCGACGGAAAACAACAACGCGCAACGATGCAACCGAACTATGCGGTCATTCCATTGCGTCCCGCCGGTGGGGCTTGGAGCAGCGTTCGCGATATGCTGCGCTACGTCTCCATGGAACTTGCTGAAGGCGTTTTGCCTAACGGCCAACGTTACATCAGTAAGTCCCCTCTCTTGGAACGGCGTGCGGCCCAGGTCCCGATTGGCCAGGACGAGACCTATGGGATGGGGCTAATGGTCGACTCCACTTACGGGGTTACCGTCGTCCATCACGGTGGTGATATGATCGGTCAACATAGCGATATGATCTGGCTTCCTGAACAGAACGTCGGCGCTGTCGTCCTAACCAACGGAGATCCAGGTTGGATCATTCGCACCAAGTTTCGGCGCAGGCTTTTGGAAGTGTTGTTCGATGGCAAGTCTGAAGCCGACGCCGACCTCGCGGCGGCCGGCAAGACGTTCTTCGCTCAAATAGACGCCGATCGCAAGTTGCTCACGATTCCAGCCGATCGTACGGAAAGCGACAAACTGGCCGCCAACTATCATAACCCGGCGCTCGGTCGCATCGCCGTCCGCCACACCGGTGGAGTGACCACATTTGATTTCGGTGAATGGAAGTCGGAAATGGCGTCGCGCCGCAATCCGGATGGAACCGTCTCTTTCATCACGACGGCCCCGGGGGTTTCAGGCACTCCGTTTGTCGTAGGCAACGGCACCAAGAAAACGCTGACCTTGCGAGACGCTCAACACGAATACGTCTTTCAAGAACTCTAAACGCCTGTTTTGAATTCAACGGAGTGCGGCCAGTACGCGAGGCGATTTCAACCTTTGGCCGTCAGCATGGCCGCGTCGCCCTCAAAAGCCAGCCTCGGTCACCGAAAAGCCTGTCGCGCGGTAGATGTCGATGTGCTTTCCGTTCACGAGGTCGTCGGTCAACCGCTCCATCACGCACCAGGACGGGTAACCACGAATCGAATCATAGATGACAGCAACGCGCCAACAGCCCGGCGCTTGCGCTTGCTTGAGCCTTTCAAACAGCTCGGAAATCATCGGCAATTCGCTCGAATCCACGGTCTCGATCGGCCGCTCCCCATCCGCCAAGACATCGGATACCTGTTTCTTCCCCGCACGGACGGTAACGACGGCATCGAGCACAGCCGGGCGAGCGTAGGAGCGAACGTGCTGGATGTGGAACTGGTAACCATCGATAGCTCCCTGCAACCAGATCGCCTCCGCTTCAGCGAGGGTCATCCCAGGTTGGCGCAACCGATAAAACCGCTTCGGCTCCCTAGCTACCTCCGTGTCGACGAATTCGGTAACGTGATTTGTCGTGCTCAAGTGCGCGAGCGCGGTCCAGGTGACCAGATTGGTCGAGACCTCCACCGTCAGCCACTGGTGGGTCTCAGGCACGAGCCCAAGAAAGAACGCCTCCCCGACAAAACCGCTCTTGACGAACCTGGCCCCCGTTTGCTGGCTCAGGGCGGATTCCAGGACGGTGGACCAAACACCGACGACGATCGCCATCCAGATTGCCGAAGATACCTTCATGTTACAACATCGTGCCCCACCCACCAACGCCGTGAGTTAGGCACTCACACCTTCACTATCCTCCCGGAAGAGTTTCAGGCAATTCTATTCCCGTCGTAGAATGGATACTCATGACCGGTTACATTCGCATCACGAACAAGCGCAAGAGCAAGGGCCCAAAGCCCGAGCCTGGCGAAACCGTCCTCGACGGTGATCGCACCAACCCCGTCCTGGGCAACCGGCACGTCTTGCACAACCCTCGCGATCCGGACGAGCGCGCGCGAGTTATCGAAGCTTACCGCCTCGATCTCGAAGCCGACTGGGCTTCGCAAGGCCCGATGTGTCGCGCCATTCAAGAGTTGGCCGACCGTGTGCTGGCGAACGAGCGGATCGCGCTGCAATGCTGGTGTGCGCCTTTGCCATGTCATTTGGAGCATGTGTTAGCCAAAGTCCGAGATGTCGTGCGGCAACGGCAGCCCGACCATCCGTTCGGCCAATCCAATTCAGAGTCTCCACCGTCGCAGGGACAGCTATTCTAGCCTGAGGACGCTCGATGCCCCATTGGACCGCATCCCGAGACACGATTCGGTGCGCTTCATGCCAGCCCCACGGTTTGCGGAAAGAGTGGCTCACGAAATTGGGGTTGAAGCCGCTCCATGCTGAGTCATGCTTCACGCACTCATTACCCATTGAAAACACAAGTCGAGTTCCGGTCCAAGAAGTTCCCCCCTTATCAAGGCGAGGAAGAAGAGATCAACCCGGGCTTGTGGGGCCGGCGATTAGCAGAATATCTCGTCGAGAAGCTCGCGGCCCGTGGCATCCAGTCAGGTCCATTTGTGGTCGAAGACTGGGGCTATTATATTCCGATTCCGAATGACGAATTCCGGCTCGCGCTGTGTTGCGGCCATCAGAACGGGGACAACGACAAATTCTTGTGCTTCACCGACCCGAGCACGCCCGTGGTCAAGAAGCTCTTCCGTCGGGTCGATGCTACGCCAGCGTTGACTCGCCTTACCGAGGCTTTAGCGATCATACTCTCGTCCGATCCGGACATTACAGACATCCGCTGGATCGAGCCGGGCTGATCGGCGCAGCTCACGGCTTGTTGAGTCCCTCAGTATGTTCAGCATTTTGGCAAAGCGAAAATCCCGCGCTTCTCCGAACTGCTGAGGCAGCACACCGATCTCCGCCTCTATGCCAATCAAGGGGATTACGGCCAGGCCACACTGCTCGGCGCGTTCACCGACCTTGAATTCGACCAGTTCAAGCGCCTGTCCAAAGTTAAGCTCAAGGAGCTTTAGCGGTCGATAAGTTCGGAACAACTAGGCCATCTCGGTAACTCGGAGGCTCAATTAATCAGAGACCTATCGTCCAGCATTGCCGTCTCGGAATGATTAGGGCTTGTTCAAGCGATAGAATCGGATTCCCGATCCAGGCGTCACTGTGAATCGATTGCCCGTCACCCCAGTTACCGCCGTCCACGCGACCGCCGGGATTCGATCGCTGAATTCGAGGACGACCCCGGTGCTGTCCGAGGGCCAGGCAATTTCAATTCCGGTGCTGCTGCGCGTTACCGTCAGAGCCAACGGTTGAGTCGGTTCGGGCGCTTTGCCCAGAAATTTTATTTCGCCCAACCCAACCCGGTCACCGCTCCCAGCGCCGGCAAAGCCGCGGCCACCGCCATTGTTTGTCATGGTGATGCGAACGGCATTCGCGCTGTGCGTGTTGGCGAATGCGAGAGCCGCCGCGTTGCCGCCGAGCAGCGCGGTGGTCTGCACCGTCTCGCTGCCCGCGAAGGTCGCGCCCGAGTCAGTGGAGAATTCGACGGCGAAATCCGTCGCCTCGTTATTGTTGCCGCCGTAGCCCCAAACAACGAGGGCATTCAGCTCGTAGAGATCGGGCAGAGTCATGACGAATTGAGGAGGCACATGGCCAGCGGAGAAATAGTTCGGGCTGGCGGCCGTGGACGTCACCCAAGTGTTCCCCGAGGCGTTGTGGGCCGTCGTGCTAAAATTACCGGAGTCTGGGGGCGTCGAGAACCCAGAGTTGTTGATCAGGTTGGCGACGGGAAATCCGCCGAGCGTATCGCCCGCCTTTTGGGTAATGCCGCTGGGGGTAATCAACAGGACTGCGCGTCCGAGGAACTTGATTTCCCCTAGTCCAACACGATCACCCGTACCCGCGCCGGTGAACTCTCGGCCGCCGCCATTGTTGGTCATGGTCACGCGGACTGCATTAGCACTGTGCTTCTGAGCAAATGTGAGGGCGGCGCCGTTACCGCCCAGCAGTGCCTTGGTTTGCACAGATTCGCTCCCTGAGAAAGTGGTGCCACCGTCCGTGGAGAACTCCACACTGAAATCGGTCGCCTCATTGTTATTCCCTCCGTATCCCCAAACCACCAGGTCGCTCAGTTCAAACAACCCAGGCAATGACAGTACAAAGATTGGCGGTGTCTTCCCAGCTGCAAAATAGTTGGGCCCCGTCGACGTTGCTGTCACCCAGGTGTTCCCCGAGGCATTGTGCGTCGTCGTGGCAAAGCTATTGGCATCTGGTGGAGTGCTAAAACCAGAGTTGTTGATCAGGTTGGCCACTGGAAACCCGCCCAAAGTATCTCCCGCCTTTTGGGTAATGCCATTGGGGGTAATCAGAACAATGCCGCCAAGTTGCTGCGGCACGACAAAACTCCAGGAGTTGGTCACGCTGAGGCCGTTGCTATCCACGTAGACTAAGGTGGCCCGGTTGGTCGATCCGGCCGACAGTGCACTAGCCGGTTTGAGTGCCGCGGTGATGACACTTCCAGTCTTCGAGACGGTCGTTGGCGTGCCCACTGCGCCATTGAGCCCCAACAGAACCGAGCTTTCGCTGACCGTGGTATCGCCATCCGTGATCTTGATCGTGATGCCGCCGCTTCGGGATGCTTCCGTGTCGTCTGGAAATGGAGAGACACTCGAGACGTAGGCTGGATTAGGTCCAACCCGGTAGGCTGGAATCGCTCCGGGAGTGACGGTGTCATTGAGCAGCACCTTGCTCCCGTCGGCCAGCACGCTGAACCATTCCAACGAGGCGGTCCCAGATCCATTCTCGTAAACAAGGCGGAACGGATAAATCCCTGCTTTGGGGATATAAATCGGGAAGGTGGTATCTGCAGCGAGCCGATCGCCGTCATACTGCCCGAGCACAGTGCCAAGCTTTTCTCGGGCATTGGCTCCGGTGCTCACCCGGAAACCGTCATCGCTATTGACCCCCAAAGTGTAGAAGCCAGCCGCCGGAAACTCGAGATACGTAAGAACCTCAAGAGCCATGTTGTCTTCGGTGCTGAGAGTGCTGCCTGGAATCCCGATCTCGGAGAACAGAAAGTCATATTGGAAGTTGGCACTGCCCCCCGCTTCGTTCTTGAAGTCGATCACACTATCGCGGACGAAATAGCCGCCAGTCGCCCCCGCGAGGTTGGCCAGATTCGCTCCGTGCGCCCCGTCCAGTTGCTCTTCAGTCCACTTCAAGCTGTTGGGTTGTTCGTTCGTGGTTTGGTACGAGCGGACTAAGAACCCATGCGCGTTCTTATCGACGCCGCTGGCCAGGAAAGCTTGTGGCACCAACGTGTAGGCGCGCACTCGGAACGAGCGCGCGTCCGTATAAGCTTTTCCGGTCGTGTCTTTAAAGCTGATCTCGATTCCGTAAACACCTCCGGGGAACGGGTTCTCCACTGGGCGCTGCACTTCAATGAGGGTGCTCGACGGCTTGGTGACGGACGTCGGTTTTATTTCCGTGCCATTAACCTTCAGGACGAGGCTGGTCGCATCGAGGGACGCGTCAATGTTATCCTGAATTTCGATCGTAAACCCAAGCGGCCCTCCGGTAACGGCGGAGACGAACGGACCGGTGACCGCTGGAACGCCCAAATCCGCCTCTGTGAACGTCCCTGCTGGCACTTCAAACAGACGCACATCATCCACCGTAAAACTACCCGCTGAACCAAAACTGCCGGTCGTGAAGCGTGTACCACCAACGGTAAACCCGGCTGGCGGATCCTGCCCAGCGCCCACTGACGCTTCCTCCACACCGTTCACGAACAACCGCCCGCTGCCGTCGAAGACCACCGCAAGGTGCGTCCAGCGTCCAAGCTGGACTTCGGAGCTGCCCACGTTTATGGCGATGCCCGGAGCGTGCGTCCCGAACTTGATGCCTCCGTCTTTGGCCATCGTCTGCAGCACGATGGAGTTCGCCGTGATGTCGCCGATCTGCAGAATCGTAACTTCCGGCGAACGATCCGGGTCAGGCAAGGCATCGAACTTCACCCAGCAGCTAAACCCCCACTGATTTGCCTCAGTCGGATTGAAGTCAAATTCCGTGCTGTAGAACTGCGGCGCGACGCCCGCGACATTACTGAATTGAATCGCACGAGTGGAAGTGACCGCAGCGTTGCCCGCAACGTAACGTGGTGCACCGTGACGTGTCAGATTTTCAGTGCCGGTCTTGGCTTTGCTCGGGTCGGTCGCAGGACCGTTGAGAGTGTTGGGGGAATCGTCTTCGCCCATTCGATACTCGAGAATCGGAGTAATATCCGCGCAAAGGCGAGACACTGGACCGAACAGGGTGGCTGCGATCGCGAGGACTTTGAGAGAAAGCGGAATGAATTCACGAATGCGTTGCATAGGCATCTCCACGTATTGTCGGTTTACCAAGACGCACCTTGCGACGAAGTCAGAGATCGGTCAAGGCGATTAGCCCCGCAGCGAAAAAGACGATCGAGAGCTGCAGGAATCTTCTGTTGCTGTTAGCACGCCGTCAGCAACCGTATGACACGACGGTCTTCTTTGGCTTCGGGTCGAGCCTGGGAAACAACTCCGCACCTCTTTGCTTGGTCCCTAGCTAAGGAGATTTGAAATCTCCCAGCGCCGGATCCGAACGGGCTGGGTAGGACGGCGCTGCGAGTGGTCATTAGAAGATCATTCCCTGAAAAGAAATCATTCCGCCTCGTGACCTCGCCGGCTGCCAATCGTGGATCAAGATTACGAGCCAGATCAGGAACATTCAGTGACGTCTCTCCCGGAAATCGGGAATAGGCGAGTTGATCCTCACGTTTGCTTCAGCAACTCACGCACGCGTGCAGGAGCGTGGTCTGCCACGCTTCGACTTGTCGTTCCAACTCGCGGCGTCCATCCCCACTGTCCTTGGGAATCCTCATCTCCCCCAAAACCACTTCGTGCCATCGACCACCATTCGTTCGCGTCGAGTCCCTCGAGGTCAGCACGAGGTAGATCGCGCCCGGATACAGCACCTCCGACTTCCTTGCCATTGCCAGAATCTGCCCCTGCCTGCCATCACGCCTCAACAAACATGTCGCACACGGTCAACTTCGACGCTTCATGAATCAGATTTCTATCACCATGCATCGCCCTGCTTGCAGTAGCCTTTTTGCTGTTATTATTCCGCATGGCAAGCTAGTCTTATGATTCATGCGCCGATTACTGGGTCACTTTCAAGGACCTGTCATAGGGTCATTTCTTCTTGGATTAATCACTTCTGTCATAGTTCTTCCAGAGTTGGCGGTGTTGCGTGCGGCAATCGAGCCTCTATCCCCTCCAGTGATTGGCCAACATCCGGTTTCCGTTCGAACCTTTCCGGGGCGATCCACAGCATTCAGTGTCGCTGCTTCCAGTCCTACACCTATGAACTATCAGTGGTTTTGGAATGGAACGGTGGTCGCTGATCAAACCAACGCTACGCTATTAATTCTCAACGCGCGCGCCGCTGATGCCGGCGCTTACTTCGTTCAAGTTTCGAATACAGGTGGCGCCGTTCGAAGCAATGTTGCGATTCTTTGTCTCGAAGCCACAGAGGATTTCACCCCAGGCAATGGAGATGCCACCTTCAATCCTGGCACGGGCGCTGATGGAGAGTTGTTCGCGCTCCAGGTTCAATCCGACGGGAAGTTAGTCATCGGCGGCGCCATGACGACCTTCGACGGCAGGTCTCGCCCTGGCTTGGCTCGATTGAATTCTGATGGGACGCTCGACCCGAGTTTTTCGCCAGATGCAGGCGTGGATGGAACCGTCCGGACTCTTCTACTCCAGCCAGACGGGAAGATTTTGGGTGGCGGTGTTTTCAGTCACAGTAACGGACTGATCCGCTCCAACTTGTTCCGCCTAAACTCGGACGGGTCCATTGACGAGTCGTTCCAAATTGGGAACGGAACAGACGGCCCCGTTTATAGCTTAGCAATTGATTCTAACGGTAAGATCCTGGTCGCTGGTGCCTTCAGCTCGTTTGACTCCAAACCGCTTGGTCGGTTGGTGCGACTCAATCCGGACGGATCGATCGATTCCACGTTCGCGAGCACTCCGCCGGACGGGTTTATCTATAGCGCGGCGGTACAGACCGACGAGCGCATTATCATCGGTGGCACGTTTTCCACGGTCGGGAATTCTCGCCGTATTGACGTAGCACGGTTGCTGCCCGACGGCCGCCTCGATTGGGATTTCAACCCGGGTTGGGGAGTCCACGGGTTTGATACTGCACAGTATGTGCGGTCCGTCTTGCCGGCTGCGGATGGGAAACTTTACATCTCCGGCAACGTTAAACGAGCGAATGACGAAGTCCGCGCCGGAGTCGTCCGTCTCACCGAAACCGGGGAGGTGGACCCGACGTTCTTCACCGTCGCTGGACGACCAGAAGGCGGATTGTTCTCCGACGTCCACTGCGTGGCGGCGGATAGAAACGGCCGTTTGTTGCTTTCAGGACAATCACTGTATGTGAACGGGCTTAGTCGTCCTATTCTTGCCAGAATCAATACGGATGGGTCAGTTAACTCCACTTTTGGCAACAGTACTAACGCCGGCACTTCCGATGCCGGGTATGGGAATGCCATCGCGATACTCCCGGACGACAAGATCGTTGCAGTCGGAAACTTCACCGTCGCTGGGGGTTTGCCGCGAAATCGGATTGCTCGATTCTTTGGAGGGGCCGGTGCCGCGGAACCGCCCAACATGACCTCGGTCACAGCGTGCAACCTGCCAACACTTCAATCCAACTTCCTGAAGTGGATTGGGAAGCTTGCAATCCGGTCGGGCGAAGATGTGATCCTAGGTTGTGGATTGAGAAGCTCTGAACCAGTCGAGTTTCAGTGGAAGATTGGCAACGAGAGTATTCCAGGAGCAACTAATCCCACGTTGCGCCTTCCCAATCTCCGCACATTTGGAGCCGAGCCTGTCACAGTCACGGTGCGAAACGTCTTGGGCACGGACGTTGGCACTCCGGTATACATCAGTGTTACCAATGTCACGCAAAAGGCAGGATTTCCTGACCCACGCTTCGCGCCACCTGGGCCCGTTCAGGGATTAGTCTCCTGCGTATTACCAGAAGCAGATGGGCAAGTATTGATCTCCGGCAGCTTCATGCGCATCGGTGACACGAACACTCGCTTGGTGGCCAGGCTCGGACCGAACGGGCAACTCGGAACGTTTGACGTAGGCTGGGTTCGCGCCACGGGTTCGGTCCATGTGCTGCAGCCTCAAGAAGACAGCGTCTATTTGGGCGGCGATTTCGCAGGAACGCGCAGACGGCAGCACCAACGCCCATTTGATACGGTGCAGAACGGACGGAGCCGTGGATTTGACTTTTTCCCCGCACTTTGGCGAAGGCACTTGGATCCGTACCGTGGCGATCCGAGCCAATGGTGAAATTGCGGTGGGCGGAACTATCGATGAAGTGAATGGAATCCCAGTCCAGAATCTAGTCCTGCTGCGACGCGATGGCACACACGACGCTGACTTTATCGCAAAGGTAAATGGCGAGGTTAATAAAATTCTTTGGCAAGACGAGGATCGACTTCTAATCGCGGGCGCTTTCACCGAAGTGAACGGTGCGCGATGTGATCACCTGGCTCGGTTAAGATCAAACGGTACGGTGGACCCATCGTTCAACGCCCAGACTGGATTGGACGACGCGGTTTACGCCATGGCGCTCCAGGGTGGCAAGATCGTTGTTGGCGGCAGTTTTTCTTTTGCCGGGGACGATCTTGACTACGTGAACGGGTTGGCTCGCTTCCTTGAGGATGGAGCTTACGATGCAACGTTTGCCTCAACAATCACGACCGAAGCAGTCTCGGACATTCTGGTGCAGGCAGACGAAAAGCTGGTCGTTACTGGCGAGATTCTTAAGCTGACTAAGACGGATCACAAGGGGCTAGTCCGCCTTGATCCCAATGGTTCTGTCGACTCCACGTTTGCGTCGGGCCTCGACCTAACTGCGACCTGGACGAACGATCGCCCTGTCGGCATGGCCTTGGGTCTGCAACCTGATGGCGACATCCTGGTCGCCGGTTATTTCAATATTATTGGAGAACTTCAACGCGCTCGCGTGGGTCGAGTTTTTGGTAAAGCCCCTGCCCCAGAGGCACCTCGCCTCGTGTCACCTCTGTTCAACAGGACGGCACGTGTGGGTCAATCCATCACGTTAAGTCCAGTGGTCGAGAGCCTCTGGCCAACTAAGTTCCAGTGGTCGTTCACCAACGATAGCAGCAGCACTGTGCTAAGTGCCAAAACCAATCAGACACTCACCATCGCCAGCGTCACACAAACCAACCAAGGCAACTACCTCCTGACCGCCGAAATGCCCGATGGATCCTTACCTCTCTCCCGTGCCACCTTGACCGCACTCCCCGCTAACGCAACCGCTGGCCTCCCAGATCCAAGTTCTTTCACAGGATTGGGCGCTAATGGGCCGATCCTCGCTGTTTTATCCCAAACGAACCGCGCAAGCTGGGTTGGCGGCCGTTTCTCTCAGTACCAGGGCAAAGCCCGGAACGGTCTGGCTCGCCTGAACCAAGATGGTTCCCTCGATGAGACAATCGAGGCCTCCCTGATCCTCGCTGGCGCAGTGCACTGCTTGGTGCCGGAGGATGCGGACCATTTCCTCGCGGGCGGTCATATGTCCGATCCAAGCGGTGGCCCATGGCAACTCGCCCTTCGGTCGCTCGGGCCAGTTCGATATCTCGTTTGTCGTGCGACTGAATCCAGAAGGTGAAGTTCATTCTGTCGTGGCGCGAGCGAATGGAGATCTCGTTGTCGGAGGAAGTTTCTCGACGTGTTGGCGCAACGCGCCGCAACCTGGCCTTTCTCAATCGGGATGGCACGGTGCGACCAGAACTCGAAAATGACCCCGGTCCCAATGGCCCCGTGCACGCAATCACGCTTGATCACGAAGGCGGAATTTGGATTGGCGGCGAGTTTACGGAGGTAAACACTCGGCCTCGCGCTGGAGTGGCGCGATTGTTTTTCACGGGTTCCCTGGACCCAATGCCTGGCGCGCCCGTTCTGTCGTGGAGCGGTCGAGTGAACGCCTTAACCACCAGATCCTCGGGGCAGATCGTGATCGGCGGTCGCATGGTGGAAGCCACTAGCGCCGTTACTCGCGGTATCCTCCAGATTGATCCGACCGGTCGTCTGAATGAGACAGGATGGCAAGTTGGGTTACCGTCTCTGCAGTCCGAGGTACTTGCACTGGCACTCCACGAGGATGACCACTTGACGTTTGCCGGTAACTTCTCGGCGGTAACGGTCCAGGGGTCCACAACATATCGCCATAGCCTTGCCAAGATAAAGCCCGATGCGTCCCTGGACCTCGCTTTTGATCCCGACGGTGGGCCTGCCGGATTCCAATCGAACGAAGCCATCCGCAGTTTGGCGCTCGAAGCTGATGGAAACCTGCTCGTTGCGGGAGGGTTCACTTGGATGAACAGCCTGCTTCGCAACGGTGTGGCACGATTGATTGGCACCAACCCGCCGAGTGCTTCTTACACGCGACTGCCCAACTTGTTCATTCCAACGGGGCCTGACGCGCGAGAATTGAATCGTTATCCTCTTTCCGTTTTCATCTCGAGCGAGGATTCGCCATCCAGTGCATTCACTTTCTCGATTGAAGGAGGCCCACCTACCCTCTCCATTAATGCAACAAACGGGCAGATAACGTGGATTCCAGGTGAAGCGGAAGGGCCTGGGGTAGCCCGATTCGCTGTGGTTGCTCGGGACAGCAGGTCACCGGGGACTGAGATAAGACAGGCCGTCGAAGTTCCGATCGTGGAGGTCAACCAGCCTGGGTCTATTACTCCGATCCCGCCTCAAAAACTCGTTCTCGGAGAGAAACTGACACTCCAACTCGACGCCCTAGATCCGGATATTCCAGCGAACACGCTCCGGTTTTGGCTGGGACGCTTTGCACCTACTGGCGCCACGCTAGACGCCACAACAGGAGTGTTCACGTGGATGGCCGAACCCAATCAACTTGGTGAGCACACTGTTGAAATTGTTGTGTCCGACGACGGATATCCGCCCATGTATGCCACACAGAGCTTTAAGATTAACGTGTTCACTCCGCCCGCTCCGCCCGAAATCGAGAAAATCTTCTTTGATGGTAAGCGCATCCGACTCAGGGTGCACCAGTCACCAAGTGTCGCTTATCAAGTGGAATGGTCAGCCGACCTGACGCACTGGGAGTTTCTCACCTCCTGGGAAGCGGATACGAACGCAGTCTCAATCGACATCTCCAGCCAAACGACAAGCTATCTCTTTTATCGGCTGCGTATGCCGTAAACTTGGCCAATTCGTAGACAGCACGCACCAAACCAACTCCTGGTTTTGCCGCTTTCGTTTGTCCAGCCACCCAGACTCTTAGTGCGAATGAAGCGGCTACTACCGAAGTACTATGTTCAGTTTCAGTGGTGCGAGTTAATGATAAGCCATGAGTCAGATCCCAATGAACTGGAAGCAACCGCGACCCTCATCGTATCTCCGGGCGACTTGGCGAGTGCGCTGCCCATCGAGCCTTGTGACGCTTTTCCGGAAGTCCTGGCCACATCCCGGCTGGTCGCTCTGATGGAAATCGCATGTGCGCGCCTGCTGCACCCTGTCCTGCGTCCGGGCGAGTTATCCGTCGGATTCAAAATCGACGTCACCCATTCGGCTCCGACCCCGGTCGGCGCTCTCGTGACTGCCTCAGCCCGATACGTCGGTCGGGAGGGCAAGCTTTTCTGCTTTGAAGTGACTGCAACCGATCCTAGTGGTCAGGTAGGCAGCGCGCGTCACCAACGAGCAATCATCGACACGGCCCGACTCGTGCGGAGCGCTTGCGCTCGCGCGAACGTTTTGTTGGCAAACAAACAACTGCGCACCTCGTTGCTTAGTCCCTAGCAGAAGAGATTTGAAATCTCCCAGCATCGGATCTGTCAGTTTCGGAAATCCAGGGAGACGGCGAGGTGATCCTCACGGTTGCTTGAGCAACCCGCCCACGCGCGCAGCAGCATAGATTTCGCTTGAGCTCATCACGGGGTAGGTCACTCCTGGATACGGCACCTCCGACTTCGTTGCCATTGCCAAAAACAGCCGCTACCTCCCACCGCACCTCAACAGACATCTTGCATTCTTCGGGTCTGCCCCTCTCGAATGCCCCCCTCAAAAGACGCTTCTTTCACTTATTGCTTCGTCACCATCTCCACGTCAGCAGCCAACAGCTAGTTTTTTAGCACGGCTGTCCGCGACGCCCTCCGAACCGGAGCGCTTTCGCCGGGCAAGCGTCCCAGCAAGCACGGCCGTCAGACCCATGTCGAACTTTGCCGCTGGGCCAGCCTTGATCAGCGCCGTCTGCCATCGCCAACGAAAGCGCTTAAGCGAATTCGCGAATTGCCATGTGCCCGAGCAAAGACAAAGATTCCCATTCTGGCGCAGAATCGCTAAAATATTGTCAACATGAACGCGACGCTAATGAAGCGATTGTTCCGCGTGATCCAGTCAGGCTCAAGCGCTGACGTGGAGACCCTCTGCCGTCGCGTCATCGAGGAGGAAAAGAAACAGGGACATGGCCGCGTGGCCAAGGAGTTGGAGCAGATTCTAACTGCGAAGCAAACACCCAGGTCCGCGCTACATGCAGGCACGCTTCACCGACTGCCCACCAGCCAGCGAGATTCCGCACCGCTGATGCAGGAAATCCCGGTGGACAAGCTCCGGCATCACATGGTTCTGCCGGATGCCGTGGAACGGCGCTTTCACCGGATTGAGAAGGAATTTGCGGCGCGCACACGGCTGGCCAAGCACGGCTTGAAGCCGCGCCATCGTATATTGCTTTACGGTCCGCCCGGCTGTGGCAAGAGCCTCGGTGCTGAACGTCTCGCATGGAACACAGGACTGCCGCTCCGCAAAGTGCGGTTCGACACGTTGCTGTCGTCCTACTTCGGCGAGACGATGGCAAATCTGCGCAAAGTGTTTGATGCCGCCCAGGCTTCACCGTGCGCATTGTTCTTGGATGAGTGCGATTCGCTTGCGCGTTCGCGCACGGAGCGCAATGACGTGGGCGAAGTCACGCGCATCACCAACGCCTTGCTGGAAATGTTGGAAGATTATAAAGGCGATGGCCTGGTGATCGCCGCCACCAATTTGGATTCGGCTTTGGACGGCGCCCTGTTTCGGCGATTTGATGAAGTGCTGAAAGTCCCGCTGCCCGGCATTGAGGAAATTTGCAGGCTGTTGGAATCGACATTATCGCCGATGGAAAAAGAGGCCAGCATCGGCTGGCGGGAAATCGCGCAAGCAATGGATGGCATGTCGGGGTCGGAGGTGGTTCACGTCGCGCAGAGCGCCGCGAAACATTGTGTGTTGGAAGGTCGACGGCGAGTCAGTGAGGCGGACATCCGACATGCGCTCGCCGAAGTTCAGGAGCACAACCAAGCGCACTGAACTTTATGCCAGCGCCTCCAGATTTCCGGCACCTGCATCTGGCGCTACGAGGCAGTTACGCGCCAAAATTCCCGCCCACGCCGCATCCGAACCCGGAAGTTGACGCCAATCGCGCGAACCCCCAAAGCCACGCGAACAAGATTCGCGGTATTCTTGGTGGGATGCGGCGTTCTTATGAAGAACTTCGCCGGCTGCGCGCCGAGATGGGACTGCCCGCCATCCCCGCAGATAGAGGTTTCCTGCTGAAGCTCCCCGAAGGCGTGGACGTTGACCAACTCGTCCGCGCACTCGGCGTGGAGTTGGTCGCAGAAATCGAGCACGGTTTAATGTTGGTTTCGTCAGTGGATCTTCAATTCAGCAAGCTGGAAGAGGTGTTGAAGGCATTTGAAACCGGCGCAGGCGGACTCGTCGCCGGCTCATCCCTGTTGGACATTTACGAACAGCCGGACGACCCGCGCCGGCTGCAAAACATTCTTGCTCCCGAAATCCTCGCTCTATGGCCGTTGACCGATGCCACGACCTACACTTTCGATCTCGGCATTCAGACCGCAACCAGCACGCGTGATGTGAAATGGCCGCCAATAAAGCCGAAGAAGAGCGAAACACAGGAGATGTTTTTGCAACGTCGGGAAACGGAGCGCAACAAAGTTTGGGAGCAGGCAACCATCGAGTGGGACGAAAAAGCGGAGGCCCGCGTGGACGAACTGCATCAGTTCATCCAGCACTACGGCGGAGAAATCATTTCAGGGATGATTTCCGATCCCGCCCAACAAGGGGAACTTGGCATGGTTTTTCCCGATAGCGTGCAAGTGCGCGTGCGGATGAAGGGTGCAGGCTTCCGTGACGTGATTCTGAATTTCGCTCACTTGTTTGATGTCGTGTTTCCGCCGGAGTTGCAGCAACTGGTGAGCGAAAGCCTGGGGCTTCAGGGCGAACCGCAATTGCGAGTGCGTCCGCCGGCTGACAGTGCGGCCACGGTGTGCGTGATAGACAGCGGCATCGAGGAAGGCCACCGCTGGCTTGAACCAGCCATTGATACAGAAACGAGCCGGTGCTTTCTGCCCGGCGTCGCCGCAGACGATGTGGCTGATTACGTTCACCCGCAAGGACACGGCACTCGGGTCGCTGGCGCAGTTCTCTATCCCGACACGATCCCCGCCGTCGGCGAAGTCGAACCAGTTGCTTGGATTCAGAACGCCCGTGTTCTTGATGCAGCCAGCAAATTACCCGACGCGCTCGCACCGGAAGAATATCTCCAGCAGGTTGTAGCGCATTTTCACGCCGCACCGCGCTTCACCAAGATTTTCAATCACTCGATTAATGCGAATGTGCCTTGCCCAATGCAGCGCATGACTTCCTGGGCAGCCAAGCTGGACCAGCTTTCGCATGAGCAGGAAGTGTTGTTCATCCAGTCGGCGGGCAATCAAAACCGCTTTGACACCGGCGACCATTCTAATCCGGGCTTGCGTGCCCATTTGGATGCCGGCAAGCAACCGCCCGCACATCAACTGGAAGCCTCGATGCGTGTGGCGAATCCAGCTCAAAGCCTCCATGCGCTGTCCGTCGGTTCGGTCAGTGCGACTGTCTTTGACGATGCGGACACCCGTTCGTTTGCAGCAGGGAAACATCAGCCTTCTGGTTTCAGCCGAGCTGGCTATGGCGAGCCGTGGTCAGTCGTGAAACCCGAAGTTGTGGAAATTGGCGGCGACCTTGTCTATTCCAAGAATCCGCCCCGCCTCGTCAGGCTCCACCCGGAGGTTGCAGTCGAATTGCTCAACTCGACCGTGCACGGCCAACCCGCTTACTCCAAGGATGGCGCGGGCACATCGTTTGCAGCGCCGAAGGTGGCTCACATCGCGGCGCATCTGCAAAATCTACTCCCCGCCGCGTCGCCTTTGCTCTACCGGACGTTGATTGTGCAAAGCGCCCGATGGCCCGGCTGGGCTGAAAGCGAAGCCGACAAAGACAAGGTGCTTAAACTAATCGGCTACGGGCTTCCCTCACTGCTCAGGGCCACGGCCAATTCCGAAATGCGTGTCACTTTGATCACGCCCGATTCCGAAATAATTCCGAGCAAGCAGTTGCATCTCTACACCATTCGGATTCCCGAAGAACTGCGGAGTGCCGCGTTGGAAGCGAGGATTCGGTTAGACGTGACGCTGGCTTACACGGCGCTGCCGCGTCGCACGCGTGCCCGGCGCACTGGTTATTTAGAAACATGGCTCGATTGGGAAACCTGCAAATTGAACGAGCCGCGAGATGAATTTTTGGCGCGGATGCAAGATGGTGGCACATCTCCCTATGAAGAATTCCCCTGGACGCTGCACAAGCGCGAAGGTTGGGGAGAAGCGCAAGAGACCAGTCGCAATCGCGGGTCGGTGCAGAAGGATTGGGCGATTTTTGATTCATTCAACCTGCCCGAAGAATTTGCTATCGCCGTGCGCTCTCACATCGGCTGGAATCATTTGAAGGAGGGGGGCACGGCTCGCTATTGCCTCGCCGTGTCCTTTGAAGTGATGCAGGGCGAAGTTCCAATCTACACGCTCATCCAAAGCGAGATTCAAGTTGCCGAGGCCGAAGCTCAGATCATCGTTCCGTCATCAGACACATCGAACCCCTAAACGTCTTTATCCGTTGCAGCACCTCGGACACTGCTTTGTTGCTTCGGTAGCACACCATATCAAGTCCAACTCCACGGTCTGGGAGAACCCTGTCCTGACCGTGGAAACAACAACCGATTCGCCTGGCGCGCGACGTTTGGACGACCATTGTATGTCAGCTCTGCGGGCCTCACGGTATTACTCGAACGGCGTTCGCCGCGCTCCGCCAATGACCCATCCGCGACTTCTCCGCGATCCACTTCCAACCCACTGTGCTCCCAGACCGCAAGGGGGCTGCGATCCGGACTTTGCGCGGATCAGTTTTGCGATGCGTGGGCAAGTCTTTCTCCGTTCACTCCATCTCTTTGATCATCTCCCCCAGCAGTCGCTCCGCTGCTCGCTTCAAAGACTCCACCGTCTCTTCTCCGTCATGGTGCTCGGCCCGTTCTTGCTCAATCCACTACAGCAGTCCTTCCCGAAAGGCTGCCCTCGCCCCAGCAGCTTCTCACCGGCGTTTGGCTTCGAGCGCTTGCAGGAAGTTTGTATCCACCTCGGTCGCTTTGGCTACAAACGCGTCCCAGAGCCGAGGATTCTCCTTCTGAATTTGCTGGGCAAACTCGGCGAGTTCGCGCTGGGTATACCATGAAGTGTTCCCCATGCGATAGGAGTCGACGCGCTTCTGGAGCGACGCGGCCGCGGCGTCGTTGAGTTCACCATCCGCGATTTGACGATCCAGCTCCATCTGCGCCGCCATCGCTCCATAGGCCACCGGTTCTCGAGCAACGCGCGCGACGGCATAATCCGGGTCAATGCGTTTCATCGCTGCGAGAATCTCATCGCGAGTGGCTTCATCTTTGCCGGCCATGGCTTCGTGCATGGCAGGCAGCGAGTCTTTGGCGGCCGCGCCGGATTCGGCCAATTTTGACGCCGCCAACGAGACGGTCATCGGCTCCTTTAACCCTTGAGCCAAATCTTCAGGGGTATAAGCAGCCCCTTGAAGCCGCTCTAGAAGGCCGTTCCGGCGCTCGTCCTTGGCAATGAGTGCCTGTATTTCCGGCTCAGTTTGAGCCGCCTGCACATCAATCGCGCCGATCGCTTTCAGGGCCAGTTCGCGCATCAGCGAATCGGGCGTCCGTTCCGCAAACGTTCGAAGTTCGGGAAGGACTGATTTCGCCTCCGGCCCAACGCGCTGCAGCGTTTCGACCGCCATCAGGTGGCGGACCGCTTCTCCCGTCGCTTCCCGTCGGATCCGGTAGGCTTCCGAAACGGCGAGGCCCGAGGCCAGTCCTTCCAGGATCTGTTTGTCCTGGCCGCCGCGATGTTCGGCCAGAGCGCACGCCGCGCCAAACCGAACGGCCGGATCGGAATGCTGGAGCAGAGCCTCGACCGATGCCATATAGGGCTTTGTGCCTTCTGGATCGCGCTGGATCGTCCGGGCGATGGCCTCGGGCACGTAACGAATCAGCTGTTGGTCCGTTTGCCCGGGTAGGATTCCCGCGAGAGTGCTGATCTCCTCTGGCAGAAATCCGATGTTTCCCAGTGACATAAGGGCGAGTGAACAGGCGCGATCTTCACCGGATTTCAGCAGTTGCCAAAGCAAGGATTTGGCTTCCGGGACGTCCCGTCCAATCCCGCCGAGCGCAGCGATCGCTTGTTGCCGGGCCTCCGGGTTCCCATCTTCAATCGCCGCTTTTAGAATGGCAAAGGCTTCTGCATGATACGGCCCGAATGCCGCGATCGCGTCTTCCATCGCTCGGGAAGGGTAACTGCGAGTCCCTTTGCGTGGCGGTTCGTCCAGCGCCGAGCGAAGTTTAGCCGCGGCACGGCTCAGCCCAAGATCGCGCAGCTTCGCGGCCCACCGCTCACTGAATCCAGAAGCCTCCGTGGCCCCGGTTTGGGCCGTTTGGTTCGTTGCGCCAACGGTCTTGGAGGTTGCGTGACTCCCGGAACGGGGGATCAACCAGAGATACGAATTCAGGGCGTAGTTTCCGGTCAGGACGACCGCAGCGGCGCCAAGTCCAGCAAGAACGAGTTTGGTCTTTAGTTTGGCCATATGCATCAGAAGTGTTGTGAGTGAGATTGCCGCGAGCGGGCCGTTACTGGTGGCAGCCAGCGCTGCCGCCACGCTGCTCGCCGTCAAACCGGCCGGCGCAGCGGTGGTGGATAGGGCAGCCATAGCGGCGATTAGGGAAACGCTTGTGCAACTAATCCCTCGCCCTTTGAAGAAGTGTCGTAGCTTGTCCAGAGCTCGGCCAAGCCGCATCTTGGCGGCTGCTTCGCTCGTCCCCATCGCTTCCCCAACCTCACGCAGCGGCTTGTGCTGGGTGAACCGAAGCACAAGCACGGCACGGTCGTTGTCCGGCAGTTGGGTCAACGCTTCGTCCAGTAGAGGGACGAGAGACTCCCAAGGCGCGTTTGAAGTGTCACCAAGGGTCGGTTGGTCAAGATTGGCCATAGCGTGCTCCCGTTCGCGGCGGATTCGCTCATTGCGCAACGCCTTCAAGCTGAGGTTGTAAGTTGCGCGGTAAATCCACCCTGCAAGGTTGTTGTATTGCGCCAAGTGGCGAGCCTTTTGGGACAAAAGACAGAACGTCTGTTGGACGACTTCCTCCGCCAGGCCCGGATCCCGCACCTGTCGCTGGGCGACCGAATACGCCAAGTTCACGTATCGGTTCACCAGGTCGGTGAACGCAGATTCGGAACCGTGCTGCAAGTACTGCTCCAGTAAGTCGGTATCTCGCATTCCAATGATATGTTCCAGAACTGACGAAAAGGTAACAAAACCTGGCTGGAGAGCAGAGCATTGAACGATTCTGAAGAGAGCTTGCCGCCTTCATACGATTAGGATCACCTTAGCGCATGCACGGTCACCCGTACGCGCCAGGAATCCTCTCTAAGCTTCACCGATTCGCCATCGTCACCGGCCTGAGCTTGGTCGGACTTGCGAGCGCTAACACCGTAGCGAACGCCGCAGATACCCTCCGCGTCATGACGTTCAATCTCTGGGTCGGAGGGGACTCCGGCAAGCAACCCCTAACGCAGAGCGTCGCTGCCATCCGAGCCGCAGGCGCGGATATTGTGGGCCTCCAGGAGACGCACGGCTGGGAAAAGAACGGCGTGCAACCTGATAACGCCAAAAAGCTCGCGGAAATGCTGGGATGGAATTACTTCGATCAAGGAGACCACACCGCGATCATAAGTCGATTTCCGATCGTGACGAACACGCCTCGCCGCTGGGGGATTTCTGTGAAGCTGCCGTCAGGCAGCGAGGTTTGGATGTTCAACGCTCATTTGTCACACGCGCCCTACCAGCCCTACCAACTATTGGGCACTCCCTACGCGGACGCTCCGTTTATTAAGACGGCGGAGGAAGCCGTGGCCGAATCGCGAAAGGCTCGGGGTTCCCAAATCACGAGCCTCCTTTCCGAACTAAAGCCTGCCGTGGCCAAAAACACGCCGGTCTTCTTAACCGGCGACTTCAACGAACCATCCCACTTGGATTGGACGACACGGGCCGCCGCCGCCGGATTGTGCCCGCTGCCCGTCGAATATCCTTCCACGCGTGCCATCATTGAGGCCGGGATGCACGACGCGTTTCGGACGGTTTTCCCGGACGAAGTCGCGCGTCCCGGCCGAACCTGGACGCCCACCACCAAGCCGAACGACCCCAAGGATCGCCATGATCGCATCGACTTTGTCTTCTTTTCCGGGACCACGGTTGAAGTCACGGCCTGCGAGCTAGTCGGTGAAGCGACACCGGCCGCGGATCTGGTGATTGACCCGTATCCGTCAGACCACCGTGCCGTCGTTGCCACCGCGCAACTGACCCCGCTGGGGTCCTCGCGTATTCCCATGAAAGGCGTGGCGCTGCCGAATGTTCAACCGGCCAAACTCAAGCCTTACGCCTCACTCGAGGTTCCGGCAAACACCGAGCCGTCCGGTCTGGTCAAAAGCCGCCTCTGGGAGGACGTTTACTGGGCGCACAACGATTCCGGCGATATCCCACGGATCTTTGCTGTGCACCGGGATGGCCGAATCTACCCGAGCGCGCGGTATGGGGCCGCGCACGGAGTGCATATTCCCGACGCCGTCAACGTTGACTGGGAAGACATCACGACGGACGACCAGGGAAATCTCATTATCGCTGACTTCGGAAACAGCGAACAGAACGACCGGCGGGACCTCTGCTTCTATTGGATCTTCGAACCCCATCCGTCCGTGGGACAAACCAGCGTCCAACGAAAAGTCTTTTTCGCTTACCCTGACCAGGAGAAGGTCCCTTCGGTCGTGAGGAATTTTGATGCCGAGGCCGTCTTCTATGCGCACGACCATGTGTATGTGCTCACGAAACACCGGAGTGATTCCGGCACAACTCTGTACCGCCTCGACTCGACGGATCCAAACAAGGTGAACGTGCTAACGCTCCTGGATCGCTTTGACACGCGCGGCCAGGTCACGGGCGCCAACGCCAGTGCCGATGGCCGCCGCCTCGCGGTGCTCACTTATACTGGTATCTGGATCTTCGATGCGGCCGAGAAAGAGCGGTGGTTTGACGGTTCCATCCGCTGGATTCCCACCGAGGACGAGGAAGCCGAAGCCATTACTCTCGACGGCGATCATTTGATTATTTCCGCTGGTGAAGGCGACGGCGACTTATACGACGTTCCCATCTCGAGCCTGATCCAGGTCAGGTAAAGGAATGACCTAGCCTTTCCTCCACCATCCAAACGCCGCACTCATCTGTCGACTCTTTAGATACGACCCCATTGCCCCTTCTCATCGCCGGGATCAATGTCGCGCTGCGACTTCCTGGTGAAATTGGTCGTAATGAGATCGAAGCTCGCGCACGGCATCGAGGTGCGACTCTTGAAACGGAATGAGTTGATCGGTCTTAAATAGACTAAGCAGCTGTTGGCCCGCTGGATCCGTGTGGCATTCGACTAGGACTTGGATCAGATCCCGGCGGAACTGTTCCGACGCCCATTCTCCACTCCGCAAGCAAATGACCACGGAGGTAAGTGGCTCGGAGCTTGCAATGACGTGAAGCGTCTTCCCCACCTGGGGATTGAGTTCCTTCATCACTTCGAAGCCGGTTGTGTCGACGACACAAGCCTGCTTCTTCCCGAAAAAGACTGGCAGCACAGCAGCCGAGGGCTTGCTGACGGTTTCAACTCGGCCGAAGAAGGCGCCGCTGGGTCCCAGCCGGTTAGTGAGCAATAGCGTTTCCAACCAGTTTGGGCCAAGGGAATTGTTGGCGGTGGCCAATTCCATAATCTCCTTGTTCTTGAGGTCCGCGATCGTTCGAAATCCGCTATCTTCACGGGCGAGCAACAAGTAAGTCCGCCCCACACGATTATGCTCAGAAGAAACAAGCGCCGGAGTCACCAGTTGCTTATCCATGGCCAGATACGACCAAGAATCCACCGCCGCCAGACGGATGGTCCCAGCCCGCAACGCAGCCTCCAGTTCGGCAGGTTCATCGAACTCTCCTGAGCTGGAATGGATCTGATACCCTCGTTTGCGCCCGAGCGTTTCCGCGAGCACGCGGTAGCTCGCGTCCACGTCACTCCGATTCATGTGCAGAAATGCGCACTTGGTAAAGCCCACTGTCAGAGTCTCCGGGCGCAGTCCTAGCGAAGGCTCGCCAGACCAGCCCTCTATAATGGCTAAATGAAGCAATATCACGCAGCCGATCCAACCCTGAACGGCTCGACGCGAACCCATACCGGATCGTCGGAGCGCGAACCGGTCTGAAACAACCTGAAAGTCAAAGATGCTCATCCCATTCCAAATCCCGTGGACCGGCCGGGACGACTCGACAATACGACTGTCATTAACAAGATCCCTGGCGCTAACTATCGGCTGAATCCCGTTCTCACTTTAATCCGTGCCTGTTTTGGGTATCCATCGGATGCCCCCATAGACTCTCAAGTGGCTGATTACAATGCTTTTGCCGTGGCCACGCTGTCTGACTTGCATCTCGTCGGTCTTCGTCCCCGCTGAGGTTATACGACCCCGATCAGACGGTGCGGCCCGGCTTGGGGGCCACGCCGCATAAAGGCAGATAGACAGGGGGCAATGGGGTCGCGTCTAATCGTTGATTCTGCTGAAAAACCTTAGCGGCTATTTTTGTTCTTCGTGGGGGCGGCGGGATCGGCGACGCGCCGCAAGCGGAGATCGGACCGTCCGATCAGTTGCCATTGCATTTCTTCGCCCGCGGCCAGATCGATGGCCGCAGCCAAGGGGAGTGGAATATTGATGTAAAAACGAGGCGTCGCACCTTTGGAGCGGATGACTTGCACCTTCATCGGGTATTTGGCTTGCATAAAATAGAGCTAGCGCTTACGCTAGCGGCATGTCCACGGCTACTCCTGCCTCTGGCGGTGCTGAGCTTCGCGAGCCTACCCACCTTCTCGACTCAGTCCGAGCTCTTTTCCACGGCGGCGCTCTCCGCCAGCCTCTTTGCGCCAACCGATCGCTATCGGCTTTTTGCCAAGCTCGTGTATCCGCATTTGGCCAAGGCTCGAGCCACCTTGGAGAATTGCAATGGGGTCGTATCTAAATGGTTGACAGTTGCCACTGCAAACCTCCAACCTAACGCCACCGCTCGGGTTTTTCGCGCGCCCGGGAGCGATATCGCCCGCCGCAATCATGGAAGAGGGCGCGACAATACGTGATTCCGGTTTGGGTTTAGATCAATCAGCCCCTCCCAGCCCGAGGTCCAGCTTGCTCTGAGGTTTGCCGGTACCGGAACCGTTATATCCATACTGGCCATTTCCTTCCGCGGTCGGAGGTTCACAGGATCTGCGGCAGCGGAGCTTCCTCATTTTTACATAACTGCTTGCCGATTCGTCGATGATTCCAAGATGCGGTTAAAGCTCGAGCTTCTAGTCGGTGAGATTGAGCAGGCCGTAAAAGTCATTGATGAGGATTCGGCTGCTCCCTTGGTCGATGGGGTAGGCATTGGCTTCGTCCAGGAACATGCGCATGGCCAGACCGATGTCGCGCAAGTTCTGACGGCACTCAGCCGCTAAGGCTGTAGATTCTCCCCGAGCGAGCGCAGGCAAAAGCAGGCTTGCGAGGATCGCAACGACAACGAGCAACTCAACCAGGGTAAACGCGTTCCCCGACTGCGCCTTACCTGATCCTGGGCGCGCAACCGTCATTGCTTGCGCAACCTGTTAAACTGCATCGCCTGAGCAAGGTCCGTCCGGACCACATTTTGGCCTCCCCGACAGTCACCGCCGTGTCGAAGCTGCTATCTCCGGCCACGACACCAAGCGGTCAACGGCGAACTAGATGCAATTATCCTGAAAGTGCTCGAGAAAGCCGCCGGCCAGCCAGGCATACCGGCAGCCATTCCTACGACTTCACCGCCCATCCTGCGGGATAGTTTGTGCTCACGCCAGAACGCCCCTACTCCGGGAGATTTCAGCAGATACGGGTGCATCGATCTCGAATCGACTCTCGTCGGTCCTGATCCGGTTCGTTTCGATTGAAGAAGAAAGTCAGATCTCTGGGCGACTCACTGAATGGAATTGGGCCTTTCCTTTGGTGTCGAAACGTCTCTAAATGCTCCGCGGCATGATGATGGGATCCCGACTGCATCACGCACAGGAACTGCCGCCACGATTTGGCCACGGCTCCGGAAGCTCGAAGTTGAATGAGACCTGATTCCAATGAGTGCGGTGTCTTTCCTGCGACGCGCTGGAGCCAGGTGCTCGCCGCCAAAGGTTCCAGTGCGGTTGAAGCGTGTGCTGCTCTAGAATCGTTGTGCCGCGCATATTGGGCGCCGATCTATTGGTTTATTCGGCGCGACGGCAAGTCTGTTTCCGAAGCCCAGGACCTGACCCAGGACTTTTTCGTGCGACTGGTGGAAAGGGATTTTCTAAGTCACCTGCGTCATCAGGACGGTCGGTTCAGGTCGTTCCTCCTGGCGTTTCTCAAAAACTTCCTGATTGATGCCCGACGCTACGACAACGCCCTTAAACGCGGGGGCGGTCACTCAATCATTTCTCTCGATGAATTAGCCGACGAAGAGCGCGAGCAACTCAGCTCGGCCGCCGCTCTCAGACCGGATGCAGCATTCGATCGCCGTTGGGGGCTGGCGGTGCTGCGCAGGGCTTTCCAGCGACTGCACACGGAGTACCAGGAGCGCGGCGACGGTCGGTTGTTCGATGCGGTGAAAGATCTCGCCCCACGTGAGCGCGGTCCCGTGAGTTACACCCGGCTTTCTAGCGAATTGGGGATGACGGAAAGCGCGTTAAAGTCCGCGATCTTTCGATTGAGGCAACGTCATCAACAGTTAATACGTGAGGAGATTGCTCAAACCGTCGCGCATCCGGGGGAGATAGATACTGAAATCCGCTGCCTGCTCGCAATTTTTAGTGGCGAATGAAACTCCTGCCACTCGGTGAGGCCGATTTCGCGAGTAGAGGGGAAATCAATGCACAGAATGGATAGCGAAACTGGTCTTGATCCTGGCAACTGCCCAGAATGCGGCGGACGGGGCGCACCAGAATTGCGGAACGGCTTCTGTCCGCAATGTGAATTGCGCGGTGCTCTGACCGCATCCGAATCTATCCCTGACTGCAGCAATTCCTCAGGAACAGGCGGAGTCCAGCCTTCGGTGCGTTTCGGCGATTATGAATTAATCGAGGAAATCGGGCGTGGCGGCATGGGGGTCGTTTGGAAAGCCCGACAGATTCCCCTGGGCCGATTGGTAGCACTGAAGATGATCCTGGCGGGACGATTTGCCACTGCCTCCGAGATTCGTCGCTTCCGAGCGGAAGCCGAAGCGACCGCAGTCCTTCGCCATCCAAACCTCATTTCCATTTACGAATTCTTCGAACTCGAAGGCCAGCCGTGCTTTTCGATGGAACTTCTCTCCGGGCGGACATTGGCGCACTTGGTTCATAGCGGGAAGGCGCAGTTACCCTCAGAGGCCGCACGGTATGTGGAGCGAATCGCCCGTGCCATCCAACACGCTCATGACCACCGTGTCTTGCATCGCGACTTGAAGCCGTCGAACGTCTTGCTGGATGACCACAATGAGCCGCGCGTCACTGATTTCGGCCTTGCGAAGCGTTTCGATCGAGATGCGCAACTCACCGAAACAGGTCAAACGCTGGGTTCACCGAGCTACTCCTCACCGGAACAATTGAGCGCTGCTTTTGGCGAAGTCGGCACTGCAGCCGACGTCTATTCCATGGGCGCCGTCCTTTATCATCTGCTCACGGGCCGGCCACCTTTCTATGCCGCACACACCGCCGACACAATCCAGCAGGTGCTCCAAAGAGAGCCCGTGCCCCCAGGCGCTCTCGCTGGAGGAATTCCTCCCGACCTCGAAACAATCTGCCTTAAATGCCTGCACAAGGAGCCTGCGCACCGATATACCGCTTCCCGTGAGCTAGCGGATGACCTGCAGCGCTTTTTGCATAATGAACCGGTGAAAGCACGGCCCATCAGCGGTGCGGAAAAGCTCCGACGCTGGTGCAAGCGAAAGCCGGTCTTGGCCGCCGCCGTTGCATTTTCAGCCATCCTCCTGGCGGTGATTTCGACCGGTGGGCCATTGCTGGCTTTGCGCGCCGCGCGCGCCCGGGACTTGGCGGCGCGGCACCTTTATGTGGCTAACGTGCATCTGGCCAACGAAGCTTTGGAAGCCAACAACCTCGTGCTTGCGCGTGCCACGCTGGCGGAGATCGCCTCCTCGTTGATGCAGCGCGGTCAGCGCGGTTGGGAATGGCGGCACTCCTGGGAACGCTCGCAGGCAAATGATTCTCTGGTCATTGGTCATCACCGGGATGGAGTCGCCGCCATGGCACTTACGCCAGATGCAAACTCTGCCATCTCCCTGGGAACCGACGGTGGCGTCAATATTTGGAACCTGTCTGCTCGAAAGCTGGAGCGCTCGTGGTCAGCCACCGGAACGAACACAACCAGGAACCTGGGCCTCCTCACTCAAGCCCTGCGCCTCTCGCTGGACGGGTGCCTGCTCGTGACTGGAGGAAACGATGGTTCCGTCCGTTTGTGGGAGTTTGAGTCTGGGCGCATGCTCGACCAAAGC
>JBGAIN010000219.1:0-11060 GCA_044225505.1 Limisphaerales bacterium | reverse complement strand
CACCCTGGTAGCGGCGCGCGAACATCTCCCAGTAAAAGACGAAGGCGTCCTCTGCCGCCGGGTCTTTCCAGAGATTGAATGGTTCGCTGGGGCTTCGGCCCGGATTGTAATCGGCAATACAAAACCCGGGCGCGCGGTGCAAGGCCAGGTTCACGTGGATGGAGTACTTGCGTCCCCAGTCGATCAGGCGGTCTATGTGAGCCAGCGCGCTTTCTTTCACTTTGCGCACGTCAGCCAGTTCAATGCGTCCCTTCCGAGTCGCGTCCGAATCGACCAGGTTCCAGTAGGACTCGGGCAACCGCACCCAGTCGAAACCGAGGTCCTGGATCATGCGAAAGTCGTCTTCGGGAATCTGGTCGGGCGCGCCCGGAAGATTGAAACCGCGCCAGCGCGGGAACGGGTTGCGACGCGGCGTTTCACCCACGGACGCAACTGCAGCGAGAACGGCGGGGACGAGCCCGAGAAAGTCTCTGCGACGCATTTTCATGATTAGGAAATGGCTGTTTGAGCACGGCGAACGATCAGCGTTGCTCGGGTAAGGCAGACTTGGTTTTGGGGACATACCGAGCATGACGGGACACTGCCAAAGGGCACTCCGGCCTGTCAAGTCAGGCGCCGCGGGTCGATTGGGCGCAGCGATATTCCACAGCAGGGGAATTAGCGCGTCGAAACAGCCCATCGCTTCATTACGCTGATCGCATCGCAGTAAAGGGCTATGCGCTGCGTGGGAAGGCTTGCGATCCACGCATTCTACTCATCGCACTTGGCGAGATGCCAAAGGTAGTTTTGAAGGTGCGCGAGAAGTGAAATTGATTGGCAAATCCGGTTTCTTCGGCGACTTGTTTGACGAGCGCAGCGGGGCTCTGCAGCCGCTCGGCGGCGTAATTCATCTTTATGCGCAGGAGATAACTGTAAGCCGTGCCTTCGTCGTAGCGCTTAAACAACCGGCATAGGTAGGCATTGTTGAGGTGGCATTCCCGAGCGATCTGTTCCACCGACCGAAGTCGCTGGAAATGACGGGCGATATGATCTCGGCATCGCTGGTACGTCCCGAACGCAAGCGTTTCGCGGCCGGACCGGGGTGCACGCGCCTCAGCTATCTTGTGCGCCAACGCATCTAGCAGAATCGCGCAGATCCGAGGGGACTGGCGGCTGCCGCGCAGCCCATTGCGAATCAATTCATCGAAGAGCGGTTGAATCTCCGTGGGGGGAAAGACCTGACCCACCGAACCAGCGCGAAGCCCAGACGAATTCAGCAACGCGCTGGCGCCGGAACCGGCGAAGTCTACAAAGTATTTGATCAGCGGTTGCTGTGGATCGGTGGAGATCTCGTGGGGCACGCCCGGCCCGTATGAGAACACACTTCCGGGGTGGAGGCGATGTTCTTTGGCCCCCAGACTTAAACGCCCAAGGCCCCGCGCCACGAATTCGATGGAGCAAAACGGGAATGAGCTTCGTTGGATAGCATAGTTCGGGTCGCAGTGCTCCATACCGCCGCAGGCGACCGTAAGGGAGTTGCCTGGTCGGGGATTCAGATTCAGAAAGAAACGTCGCGCCTGCAGAATTTGCGTTGAGAAGAAGTCGGGGTTGGCCGGGGTGCTCGCACGAGAGTTTTCCATAAAAAGACAACCACGGATATGCAGCGGTCAATGATGGATATTCCCGAATTCCCGGAGAAATACAATGCTGTAGGCGGAACTCGGAGCAGCCGCTCCCTTTTAACAGCGAAAAGAACAGGCCAAAGCAAGATATACCCATGGAACAGCGACGAGCAGTGGTAAAGGACCCGCAGCTGAAGAAAGACGATCTCATCGTCATCACGGGCGCCGGCGGTTTCATTGCCGGCAACCTCGCCCTCTACTTCAAGAAGAAGGGCTTCACCAACATCCGCGCGGTCGACAAGAAGCCGCTTTACGAGTGGTACTTGCACGTTCCGGGAGTTCAGAACCTCTGCCTCGACGTGAGCACCGACGCCAACTGCAAACGCGCCTGCGAAAGCGCCGTGGAGGTCTATAATCTGGCCGCGGATATGGGCGGGATGGGTTTTATCGAACGCTTTCGGGTCGAGTGTCTGCGCTCAATTCTCATCAATACAAACATGATTGAAGCGGCTTACCGCGCAGGAGCACGCCGCTATTTCTTTTCGAGCTCAGCCTGCGCTTACAACACGCTGCTCCAAAAAGACCCGAACGTGCGCGCGTTGAAGGAATCCGACGCCTATCCAGCCATGGCCGAGCGCGGCTATGGCTGGGAAAAGCTGATCTCGGAACAGTTCTGCGAAGAATACTGGCATGAACGCGGTATGAAGACCGCCATTGCTCGATTCCATAATGTTTATGGCCCGCATGGCACTTGGGACGGCGGTCGGGAAAAGGCCCCCGCCGCGCTTTGCCGTAAAGTCATCGAAGCCATTGAGCTGGGCAAGAAAGACATCACCATTTGGGGTAACGGCCACCAGACCCGCAGCTTTATGTATATCGATGACTGTGTGCGGGGCATCGACAAGATCATGCACTCGGACGAATTGATCGCCACCCCGATCAATCTCGGCTCCAGCGAAATGGTCTCCATCAACACGCTCTTGACCAAAATCGAGGCCATCGCGGGCGTGACGATGAATCGCAAGTACGATTTGCATGCGCCGCAAGGCGTCGCGGGTCGCAACTCGGACAACACCTTCATTAAGAAGGTGCTCAAATGGGAGCCGAGCACGCCGCTGGATAAGGGTCTGAAGGAGACATTCCATTGGATTTACGAGCAGCACAAGAAGCGCGCCGCTGGCCAGCGTGTGGGCATTGGCTAGACAACAGCGATCACCTGCCTCTTGCGACCTGCGATGAAAGTCTCCCCGGTATCAAAGCTCCTGGGCGCCATTCCAAACCGGCTGCAGCTCGCGGGCGGTTGGATCGACCAGCCGTTCGTATCCAGGCATAATCCCAGTCCGCCCGGCTCCATGGTCGTGGTCCAGATCGAACCGGATTTCCGGCCGATGGACCGGAGCGGCATCGCGAGCGGCACGCGCCAGGTGGCGATGAAATTGTGGCGGGGTAGACTGCCTAACCGTCCGCCGGACGAGTTGGTGCGCGAGTTATACACCGCCGAGAACGAAGGGAAGAAGGAGCCGAGCGGTTCGCAGGACATGATCGGCCTGGTTTACCCAGGCGTGAACCGGCTCGACTACGATTTCAAAATCCACGGCGGCGTGTTCCCATCGCATATCGAGTCGTGCAACTCGCGGCGCGTCGCACAGTGGTTGAGCCAAGTGCTGCACCTTATTCCAATCGAACCGCGCCCGGACGGCTATTCCCCCCTGGGGGTGAAGAACCTGAAACCTGAGTGGGTGGCCAGACTCGGGCAATCCGGCAAGGATTGTTTCGACGCCATCCGGGCGATGGACGTTGAACAACTGGGCGCGTCGTTTGACCTGAACATGAAGTGCTGGGAAACGTTGCTGCCCCAGATCCTTCGTCATCCGGCTCTCCGCCTGGACTTGAAGCCAATTCTCAAGGCCTATCAAAGGCAATACCCCGGCGCGATGTATTCCGGTTGTGGCGGCGGTTACCTCATCGTCGCTTCGGAGAAGCCCGTGCCAGGGGCGCTTCACGTGACCGTGCGCACGACCCGACAGAAGAACCAGCCACACAGGCTATGACCTCTGTCATCGTTTCCGGCAGCTTTGACGACCTCAAATCGCGCGATCTGCGTTTCTTTGAAGAAGCCGCTAAGCTGGGCGAGCTGACGGTCCTGCTTTGGCCGGATACTGCCATTCGCCAGACGACGGGCAGACCGCCCAGGTTCTCTCTGGCGGAGCGCAGCTACTTCCTTGGCGCGGTCCGCACTGTCAGCCGCGTCGTCTCGCTGGGAGACCTGGCCAACCTGAATGCACTCCCGGAGATTCCGGGAGTGTGCTCGCGAATCTGGGCGGACATGGATTCCTCGGCCAATCCAGCACGGAGGAAATTCTGCGAGGAAAGGAACATCGAGTACCGCGTCTTCACGGAGTCTGACTTGACGGGCTTTCCTGAACCGCCCCCCATGCCCTCTGCTCCCGGAAAGAAACGAGTGATCGCCACCGGCTGCTATGACTGGTTTCATTCCGGCCACGTGCGCTTCACCGAAGAAGCGGCGGCTTACGGAGATCTATACGTCTGCGTCGGCAGCGACGCGAATGTGCGCCTGCTCAAGGGTGAAGGCCATCCACTCTTGTCGCAGGAGGAACGCCGTTACGTGGTGGGCTCGATCAAATACGTGAAGCAGGCGCTCATTGCTTCCGGTTCCGGGTGGATGGATGCCGATCCGGAAATCCGCCGGCTAAAACCTCACATCTACGTTGTCAACGAAGACGGCGACAAGGGAGGCAAGAGAGAATATTGCCGGCAACTCGGCATTGAATACCTCGTGCTCAAACGCACGCCGGCGCCCGGCCTGCCAAAACGGAGCAGTACCGAGCTTCGAGGATTCTAATTCTGCGCCTCACTTCGAGCGTGCAAAGTAATAGTTCATAACTCACGCTCACAGAAAAAAAGATACCCAAGGCTCCCGAAGTCGATGCAAACACTATGAAGAAAATGACCTCCTTCATGCTCCTGACCGCTTGCTTTTCCGCGGCGGCGGCGCAGACCACGCCCCTCCAACTCCCGCCCATCACCGACGGCCCATTCAAGCCGGACTGGAATTCGCTCACGAGCTACCAAACGCCCGAGTGGTTCCGCGATGCCAAGTTCGGCATCTGGGCGCACTGGGGATCCCAATGCCAGCCTGAGCATGGGGATTGGTACGCGCGTAGCATGTACGAGACTGGCAGCCGCAACTACAAGTCCCACGTCGTTGAATACGGCCATCCCTCGACCAACGGCTTTAAGGACGTCATCCACGTCTGGAAAGCGGAGCACTTCGATCCCGACAAACTGCTCAAATTCTACAAGGACAACGGCGCGAAGTATTTCATGGCCCTGGCCAACCACCACGACAACTTCGATAACTGGAACTCCAAGTACCAGCCGTGGAACTCCGTCGCGCTCGGGCCCCAAAAGGACCTGATCGGCGGTTGGGCCAGGGCGGCGCGCAAGCACGGTCTGCGCTTTGCCGTGAGCGTGCATGGTTCGCGCCCGTGGTCATGGTATGAGCCAGCCCAGGGGGCGGACAAGGAAGGTCCGTTTGCCGGGGTACCCTACGACGGCAAGCTGACCAAAGCCGACGGCAAAGGCCAATGGTGGGAGGGGCTGGACCCGCAGGATCTTTACGCTCAAAACCATAAGCCCGGAACAACCCTGGAGTGGTCCTGGGACGCCAGCAAAGGCAGCAGCGTGCCCGACGCCGCTTACATGGAGAAGTTCTTCAAGCGCACCAAACAGCTCTGGGATGACTACCGGCCAGACCAGATCTACTTCGACGACACGGTGCTTCCGTTCGTCGGCGTCACGGATGAAGTGGGACTGAAGCTCGCCGCGCATGCCTACAACTCGCGCCTGGACAAGCACGGTCGCACGGAAGCGGTGGTGAACGGCAAAATGCTCAACGAAATGCAGCGCCAGGCCCTGGTTTGGGACTTCGAGCGGGGCAAAGCAGAGGGAATCATGCCGCAGCCCTGGCAGACCGACACCTGCATCGGCGAGTGGCATTACGACCGGGACGTTTTCACTAACCACCGATACAAGTCTGCCCCGTCGGTGATTCGCATGCTCGCCGACATTGTCAGCAAGAATGGCAATCTCATGCTGAACGTGCCGCTCCGGGGCGACGGACAACCTGACTCCGACGAGATTGCGATCATCAATGAAATCGGCGCGTGGATGAAGATCAACGGCAAGGCGATCTACGCCACGCGTCCCTGGAAGGTCTACGGCGAGGGACCGTCTACCGCGCGCCACGAGAAGGGCCAGTTCGCCGGGCAGACAGACGTGGAAAAAGCCCCGTTCACCGCGGAGGACATCCGCTTCACGCAATCGAAAGATGGCAAGACGCTTTACGCGATCGTGCTGGAGATTCCGAAGGATGGCCAAATCAGGGTGAGCTCGCTGGGGACCCAGTCCCCATACTGGCCGGGCAAGATCGGCAGCGTCCGTTTGGTGGGGGGCGGTAAACTCAAGTTCACCCGCGATGCCGCAGGCGTGCAGGTTGTCCTGCCGGAGGGGTTCAAGGCCAAGACCGCTTTGGCTCTGGAGATCCGTTCCTGAAATCCAGCTTGCTCGTATGCGCACCAGCCCCCGGTATCGAGCACGGCTGACGGCCGGCTTGCTCGTGAGTGTCCGCGTTGCCGTCTACGGCGCCTCGTCAATGCCAGAGCCGAACATGACGTATCTGGACAACGGGGAGGTCCGGATTGGTATGGACCTGGCCCTGGGAGGGGCGGTGACGTTGATCTCCAGCAAGGAGCATCCCGGCAACATCATTAACAGCGCGGACCTGGGCCGACAGATTCAGACGTCGCACTATGCCTTTCGGGAGCGAGTCGCCGATTTGTGAAAAAAGTTGCCGTTGGTGGTAAAGCGCGTTTCTTGTTGCCCAACGATTCAGCTCACCTGCGAGCGCCGCTTTGGGGGGCCCGCAGGTGCAGCGCCTGGTTCGGTTGCTGGGCCGTGGAGACCGCATCTCCTGCTGACACCGACTTGCTGTAGTCCGAAAGATTCGCGAGTTCAGCGGCGTTGAGAGCCCTGTCGAATACCGCCACTCCGCCGATCCAGCCCGTGAACCCCACCCCGCGCGAGGTGTGAATCACACGCCCGATGGTGAACGGTCCGCCACTTCCATCGTCCTTCGGTTTGTAGATTCCATGTGGGTACCACCAGGGGTTCAGTCTCAATCCCACGAGGTCGCGGTTGGACTCGGCGAAGTGCCTGTCGTCGCCTCTCCGCAGAGTGATTTCCACTTTCGTGTAGCGATACTCACGGAGTTCCACCCGTTCGTTGTCAGTCGAGCGAATTACCTTCGTCGAAACGGGGGTTTCCTCGGGCGGATTGTAGAACTGGTCCTTCGGGAAGCTCACGTCCTCGCCAGGTTGCACACTTGGCATCCCTGCGTAGTGCCCTTGCATATAGGCCCGGTAGGCGGAGGAAATCAGTTTGTCCGCCTTCGGGTTCTCCAGCCATCGGTCGCCGGACACGCCGTTCAGCCAGCCGGTTAGCTCTTGGCGCTGGTGATCGAAAGTCATGGCAAAACACTGCCACGACTCATCCAGTGTCGCGTCGGGAGAGTCCGCGGGTACTCTAGGCGACGCGCCGGCCGAATTGCTCTTGTGTAACGCATACCGGTTCAGGAACGAACTCGCGCCGGTTTCCGAGACGTGTCCGCAAGCACTGCCTTCGATATTCAGTCCGGCAAACAGGGCGTATTGACGCTGGCCACGCTGAACCCTTCGGACGTTAACTGCTTCCGTTTGGTCCAGATCCGTCCCCTCATGCCAAATTCCCGCCAGAGCGTGATTTCCGCTCTCGCGGATGGCCCAGACGACGACAGTGACCGACTTGTTGGCTCCCTTGATATCCAGCGGCGTGTCATGGAGCCGTTCCCTGGGTACAAAGAGGAAAGGACGGAAGTTCGGGTCCGTCTCTTTCCGGATGAGAATCGCGTTGCCGAATGGCCCACGGCCAAGTTGCGGAAAATCGCGGTCGGTTGCGGCCCGCCCTTCGCCCCAGAAATCCTGGACGTAGTTTCCCGCATCCAGGGGAAAGTCGTTCGTCGCACCTATCGGGACATGGGCCGCGAACCGCTTGGGTTCAGCCGTTTCCCGTTTCACGAAGTCCCAGAAGGCCACGCATCCCCGCATCTCGGCGACTCGCTCCGAGGGAGACTTCGCACCGGTCGACCCGTCCGGGACAGCGATCGGTTCACCAGCGGCAGGAGTTGATCCGGCCTGGCCTCCGGCCAGCACCAACCAGGCAAGCAGCCCGGACGAAAGCCATCGCTTTATCATTCGGAATTCCTGTTCTTCCGCAATCACCCCGCCGAAGGCCTTGGGTGTCGATGTGGCCATAACGGCATTCTCATTTCCACCGTTTGATCGGCCGGACTTTCCTAATGTTTGATAGACGGAAAGGTGCGACCTCGATCTGTTAGTTCAATTCTGGCGTCGGCCGAGCGCCTCCAGTGAGAGCGGACTGGGGAATTTGTGCAATGCATTCTTTTGGTCCGACAGAATTCGCGAAGATAGGTTTCTATGGATTGGGTTTTAAGAGGTAGAGGAACACTTCCGCGGCGTGCCAGGTATGGGGTGCGGCCAGCTTTTGCGCCGAGTAGGTTTCACTTAACGGCTCGATGCCCTCGTAGTGGGCCTGACTGGCGTGCGCTTCCCAAGTTAACGGGTAGTCGCGGTTGCTGATCGGGCTTTGTTTTGTGCCGTGGAAATGGTCACAGGCCCAACCCAGGTACGGATACCGGTCGCGATCGTTCGCATCGCGGCCAGGCACGTAAGCGTCCCGGGTCTCCATCCAGAACAGAGCCGCATATGAATCCTGCAACGGCGGCACGGTATAGGGATCCGACAATCCCAGCGCTCGCAAGCCGAACTTCATCCATTGGGTTTGATAAACCGGATGAAAAGCGAAGTCGGAGCGCCCCTGCAGGAACTTCCCGGCGGGTCCGTTGGTCTCGAACCGCGGGGCCTCGGTTAGGATTCGCGGCACGAGCGGATGGTTTTTGTCCGAGACGAGCGAAACTAGAAACAGGGCTTGGCCCAGATTGTCCGCCTCGGTTTCTCCGGCATTGTTGCGATCAAACGCTTCGCGCAGACCTAGAATCCAATCGCGAACGCATCCGAGGTTGCCGGTTTCGCGAAACGCCAGCGCCATCATCGCACCGTCGCGATACCACGGCCGGGGATAAACGAAGAAGTTCGGTACGGGACCGTGCGGTGTTACGTTAATGAGCAGTTCCTGGTGCAGAACGCGGAGGACAGCTGGGAAACGATGTCCAGCGAAGTTCGGCAAATGCACAGCCCCTTCCGTTCCTGGCACCTGAGTCGACTTGCCTCCCTCCACCAGCCACACGCCGCGTTCGTCCTCGATAATACGCACGTCGCGATGGTCAGCCGTCCGAATGACCACAGTGTAATCGGCCGGCAGAATGAAGTCCTCGCGCACGGTCCAGCGGCCAATGACTTCACCAGACAGCGCTTTTTGAAGGAGGCCCTTCTGATAAACCAGCTTCTCGCGCAAACCCATTCCGAAAAGAAAGAACCGTTCGTCAGGCAGTGCGCGCGCGCCTCCGAACGCTTGCCGGAAACTGTCCAGTTCGGCTCGATACCGTTCGACTGCGGTTTCGGGCGCGAGCAGAGCAGGGACGGCTGATACGCCGACCACCGCCGTGGCAGGCTCGGCGTCAGCTCCGCGGATGCACGTCGGGCTGTGCGTCAGTAGTCCAGCGACAATCGCCAAATAACAGATTCTCATACGCGCGGTGCGGCGTTTGATGAGTGCCACATAACGGATTGGGTAATCATCGGAACGCGGAATGACGGTCATTGAATCATGGATTGGGCAATTATGGAAACGCGGAATTCGTTTGAACGCGCGAGCTTAGACTTGGGAAGACACTGGAACTCGAACGACTGGCGGCACCTTCGTTGACCAAAGCAATATCTCCAAGACATGAGCTATGGAGCGGCGGAAGCCTGCGCGCGGAGTCGATAGAAGCGGCAGGTTAGGGCGGCGGCTCGGCTGTCGTTGTAGTTCATGACGCCGTGAGAGTCCGTTACCGTCGTCAGGATGGTCCAATGGATTAAATCCTCGGACGTTTCCAGAAAGCATGTCTGGCCGGGAACGAATGATCCTTGCAGCGTGCAGCCGGTTGCGGAAAACCGGGCGGAGTCAATTCGTGGGAGAGGAGCAGCCGCAGCGGTTGCGCGCCCCGTATTCGATACGTCGGCGCGGAACTTAGGCCAGGCTGTCTGCGCCAAGGTGGCGGCCCCGTGGAAGGCATGCAGGACGCCGTAGTAAGACCCGGCATAGATCGTTCCATCGTTTCCGAGGGCGATGGAAGTGGCGATCGCGCCGGTGGCGCTGGCCGTGATCCACTTGGTTTCACCGCTGGCTGCGTCTAGCGCGTAAATCTTCGAATCGTAAGACCCCACATACACCGTGCCGTCGAGCGCGAGAGCAGCTCCAGCGACAATGGCGCTGCCTGTCTCAACGACCCATTTCGGAGTGCCCAGGGCGGCGTCGAGAGCATAAAACTTGTGGTCCTGGGAACCGACATAGACGATTCCGTCATCGCTGACCACGGGCGAAGCCGTTACCGCATCGCCAGTCAGAAACTCCCACTCCTTGGCGCCAGTCGCGCCGTTCAAAGCATACACCTTGTGGTCGTTGGAACCGATATACACGGTGTTATCGCGGCCTACCGCAGGAGAAGACAAGATGCGGTGACCTGTTTCAAACTCCCATTTCTTAACCCCGGACTTTGGATCCACCGCGTAGACCTTATAGTCCCAGGAGCCGAAGTAGACTGTTCCATCGGCGCCAATGGCCGGAGATGAGTAAACTTCGCCGTACGTTCCGAAATCCCACTTCTCAAGGCCGGTCTTCGCGTCCAGAGCGTAAAGCTTTTCATCTCGCGATCCGAAATAGACCAGACCGTCCGGGCCGATGGCGGGAGAAGAACGAATAGTATCTCCGGTTTGAAAGGCCCATCGCAACGTTCCACTGGTTGCGTCCAACGCATACACGCGACCGTTTGACGAGGCGACGTAAAGGAATCCGTCCGTCCCGAGCGTTGGGGACGCGATCACGCTGTCGCTCGTTAGGAATTCCCATTGTTTCGCCCCGGAGATTGGATTTAAGGCATAGATGGCACCGTCGTTCGCTCCGACATAAATCGTGCCGTCGGGACCGATTGCTGGAGACGAGTTCATCTGGCCACCGCGGGTGACGAATTCCCATCGGGGATCACCGGGCACAATCTGAAAATTGGCGACGAGATGGAGAGGTTGATCGACTGTGACGTGCCAGGAATGCTCCGGGCTCGATCGGTCGCCGCTCCATCCAAGGAACGGGCGGGCGTTTCCCGGGGACGCCGTGAGTTCGACCACTGTTCCGGGCGGGTAGATCGTTGCGTCGGGAGTGCGC
>JBGAIN010000010.1:0-105721 GCA_044225505.1 Limisphaerales bacterium | reverse complement strand
TTCCGGATCATCCTCGGCACTCTGCTACTCACTGATCTAGCCGTACGCAGCGGCGATTTGAAGGCAATGTATACCGACGGCGGAATGTTTACCCGAACGGAAATCTGCTACCGCGTCACCTCATTTTGGAATTGGTCCTTTCACTTCGCCAACGGATCCTGGGAATTCCAAGCAGTCCTGTTTGGGATTGCAGCTGCCCTCGCGATATCGTTGGTGCTTGGGCTCGAAACTCGCGTGGCCACCATTGGATCCTGGTTGCTGCTGGTCTCGCTGCATCACCGAGTCCCACCCATCCTGAGCGGCGCCGACATTCTGTTACGCATGCTCCTATTTTGGGCGATGTTCCTGCCACTAGGCTTGGTTTGGTCATTCGACGCATGGCGTGCGAAACCAGCGAAGAACGCAGGAGAATTCGCAGCAACAACCCCGATCTTCTCCGCCGCTACCGCTGCCATTTTGCTGCAAATGGCACAGGTGTATTTTTTCTCTGCCATCTTTAAGACCAACAGCGGCTGGCTGAGAGGCGAGATTATAGCCGGCACCCTAGCTCACAACTTTTACGCCACCTCTCTTGGAACGTATTTGCTTCAATTCCCTCGGTTGTTGACTGCTGTCACGGTAGGCGTCTTGGTCCTTGAGTGGGTTGCGCCATTGTTCCTCTTTGCCCTGGGATCAATGGCTTGGATTCGGGTGGCAATAATTACCGCTTTGGCCCTGATGCACTTGGGAATCGCCGCTTTACTGGAAGTCGATCTCTTCTCGTGGGTTTCCATCGCCGGGTTGACTTTGTTCTTGCCCACCAAGGTTTGGGATTGTTGTCGCGTGGCCGCGTTTCCTTCTGTCGCAGGTAGTGCAAGTCGTACCGAACGTTTTGGAAGGCAAATCCGCACGCCTCCTTGGGTCACCAACAGCAGAGAAGCGATATGCCTGTTCGTATTGGCTTATGTCCTCGTGACGAATATCAAAACACTCCCAGGTCAGACGGAGTGGATTAATGCAAGTTTCCTGCGAACCGCTTGCGGATTAGCGCAAAAGTGGAACATGTTTGACGAAGTCCCGTCCAAGAATGGGTGGTACGTCGCATGGGCCAAACTGCGTGACGGTTCGAATGTGGATTTGCTGAGACATGGTGCTGCACTCGATTGGAGAAAGCCCGAGTATCCCGCCGCTCTTTATCCGAGCTACCGCTGGCGAAAGGTATTCCGGGAAATGGCCTACGAGGATATCTTGGGCTATCAAGTCTTTCGCGCACCGATTGCCCAGTATCTCTGCCGCAGTTGGAATTTAAGGCATGAACTGGACCAGCAAGTTAAGGAATTCGACTTTGTTTTTTGCACCGAATCGAAGACTGACTTGATCGGCCGCGCCGGTTTGGAAATCACGCAACGAGAGCCACTCGTTCATTTACGCCGGAGTCAGATTGACGGAGCTTTAACCGTGAACCCAGAACCTTGAATTAGCCCGTGTCGTGACACGCTTCTTGATTGGGTTTCCTCGGTTTCAAAGCCCAGCGTTGCGGTATGGCTTCAGAACTCTGTAAAGTTCCAGGCGCGACTGCGCGGCACGCTTCCCGGGCGGAGAAACAATGGATAAGGCTCTTTCCTGCCACTTGAGCGCCTCCGCGAATTGGCCGAGTTCCGCCGAGGCAGCTGCGAGGCATTCCAAAGGCACGGAACTTTTCCACTCTGTCAAATCACAGGCCCGGCGAGCGTACTGTTCAGCCTTGCGGCCATCTCGCACCCGACCCTCTGGATTCGTCGCGTAGATCCAAGCAAGTGGATTGAGAGATTTGGCATACTGGACTCCAAAATCAGTGAGACCCCGGTCATCGACAAGCTGTGCAAAAATACTTGCTGCTTTCTCAAAATCGGTGATCGCTCGTTCCAGCTGGCTTTCCGAAAGCTGGGTGTACCCGCGGTTTCTTAAACTGACCGCCAAGGCAACGGTTGGCTCACGCTTCTCGCGCTGCATAAACACTCGTGCACGGCTAATAACCTCCAGACCATTATCTGTACAGCCGACAAGAACGTCCAGAGTCGCACGCGCAGGGGAAAAGCGCTGGCTGCGGCCCAACACGGGCGCCAACGGCTCTTCTTCTGCCGGACGAGCGAGCGGCTCGAGGACTCCTATCGCACGGTCAAAATCAACCGCAGCCAGTCTCGGTTTGCCTAGCGTACGGACCAGCGCGCCGCGATTGTTGCAGCACACAGCCAGTTCCTCCATCCAATCGCGTTGTCTTTCCCGCGCCAAAAGCGCAGTGAGATCCCCAATGGCCTTATCATAACGAGCAACTGCCTCTACTAGGTGTTGTTGCGCCAACAGAGCATTTGCTAGATTCTTTTGGCCGACCGCGAGCTCATACCCAAACTCATTCGATCTATTCTGACTTGACAAACTCGTCTGCAGCTCAATCGCCTTCTCGTAATCTGTGCTCGCCGCCTTCGATCGCCCGGCCGCCAAAAGCGCGTTCCCCCGATCGTTATAGCTCAAGGCCAATTGCCGAATTGCCTCCGCCGATCGCTCGTGGACAGTCCCGTCCGTCTGTAACCGAATCGCCTCGTCATAATCGGCGATCGACTCAGAAAGCTTCCCATTCACCCATTCAGCATTGCCACGCACGCTATAACTCGTAGCTAGCTCAGCGCGCAACTCTGGAACTTCAGAGATCGCCAGAAGCCGGACCTGAATTTGAATGGCCCGAGAAGTTTGCTTCGCGACGCGTTCGAGTTGCCCAGAGCGCATTTGTCCAATACTCTCCTCACCCCTACGCTTCGCAACCTCTCGATACATATTCGACGCTTCGTCCTTAAGATCCAATGCCCACAAACAGTCCGCGATGCGCACCGATGCTAATTCACGGCTCGGGAATAAGTTTCGCAGGCGCCTGTAGTTCAAAAGTGCCTCCCGCCATCGCTGCAGGCCATAAAAGGCATCTGCTTGGAGACGAAGGATACGAATAGGTCGCCCTGCCGATGAAAGAGCGTCGCCATCGGACAATCCGGGTTGATCGACTTCGGCCAAGAGTGCGAGCGCATCACCGAAGCGACCTTCCACAACGGCCACCGCGGCGCGGTAAAGACCGAGCTCAGCACGCTCAGCCGCCGGCAAGGCCCCTTTAGCTCGAATCTCGAGGGCCTTAGCCTGCTGGCTAGCCTCGTCGATCAACGCCACTACCTTCGAACTGGTTCGAAGACCGAGTAGGTCTGATTCCGCTTCCCAGCCGGCCAACTCCAAGAAGGTCTGTTTGGCAGCCTGCTCACTGTCTAACACTTCGCAAATCCCATCGAGGGCAAGGCGCATCTGTTCAATGACGGCCTGTTGGTTTGCACGTTGCTTGCCACGCACGCCTGCCAACATGAGGACCAGAGCGCTGATTGTTACAACTGCTATTTTAGCCCACCCTGCTCGCTGCCCTCTGGCCATCGAGTGATCATCAACCGTTTCATCAATCGCAGCCGTCATGGCCAGTACCATTCTATGGGGGCACGCTTTTCGCAAGGACCGGATGATGAAGTGGCTCCTTTGAGGACGAGAATCAGCTCGTGCGAGCCTTTATACCTCGGGATCTTCAACTTGCGGCTCGACCTGAGCTCCACCCCGTGATTCCACGTCCCGGAATTCGATGCTTAAACAGCCGCTTTCAGGTGCACAGAGACGTTTGTGGATGAGCGGAGCGGTTGGTGTGCTCGTGGCGGTGGTCCTGCTCGGAACACTCTTCGGCTTCCTCGGCGTTTTGTTGGCGACTCCTCTCGCTGCCACGTTCCTGGTCCTGGTGAAACGAGTTTACATCGAAGACATTCTGGGCGGCCGGCCCAAGAAGCGCCCTGTGCACGAGGAAGATTCAATGCGAAAAGCTGCGGCACCGTAACCCGTAGGCACATGAGCTTGGAATCCGCCAGTCAGGTTCACTCTCCATGCGTAAGACCCCAGCCTCAATTTCCGGGATTCCCCGATTTTCCCAACGTGAATCTGGATTATTGTCATTTGTGGCTTTTGGCGAATCGCAATTCGAGTCTTCGACGGAGGCTGATGGGGCATTCCGAGATGACTCCGCGATTTCCAAGCCAAGCGCGGAGAGAACGACATCAGGCCTGGTTAACGAGGCCACGGAGCCGTCCGAGAAGCAGCTGGGCCAGTCATCGAACGACTCGGCCAGCGCTGAATCAGGGACCCTCCTAACAGGCAATCGTCTCTTCCGTCAACCGGCCGATTCCACGCCCCCAATGGTGTGGGCAGCTCGGCTCGACGGCACGATAGATTATTATTACCCACCTAGATTTGATTTGCGGGCTGCGACACGTCGGACGCGGATGGGCGAAACGGGATCGGCCTTGCCATCGTCAAGAAGGCAGCGGAACTTATGGGTGGCGAAGTGGGATTCGAGTCGGAGCTCGGTCGAGACCGTTGTTCTTGGCTGACTTTGAAACGCGCTTCATGAAGACGAGCCAAGCCATTCTGCTGGTCGAAGATAACGACGACGACGTCGTGCTGATGAAGCTGGCGTTGAAACAAGCCGGCATTTGCAACCGTCTTCTGGTCGTCGAAGACGGTCAGCAAGCGATCGAATATCTTGCGGGACGAAATCAATTCGGCGATCGCGACCAGTTTCCATTTCCAGCGGTGGTGTTCCTGGATCTTAAGCTGCCAGTTAAGTCCGGCCACGAAGTTCTGGCGTGGATCCGACAACAACGAGAGTTCAAAGATCTCGTGGTGATTGTGCTGACGTCCTCCAACCAACGAGTTGATCGGCAGGAAGCCTACCGACTGGGCGCAAACTCCTACGTAATCAAGCCGCCCACCGCCGAACAACTGGGCGAACTAGCCAAGGCGTTCAAGTGGTATTGGCTCGAGTTTAACGAGCTTGCGAAGGTGCCGACAATAGCTCCTTCGCACGAGGGGCCGTGAGACTGCAGCTAGTGTGGTCACCGCACTAGGCTGATGGTTGTGCTTATCTCCTGTAAAATCGTGACGAGCTGTGGCTTACTGACGGGATGTTCCGGGTCATTGCCTTGATCGATATGGACGCGTTTTACGCGTCGATCGAGCAGCGTGATCATCCCGAACTCCGCGGGCGGCCAGTCATCGTGGGCAGCCCCCCGCACCAGCGTGGCGTCGTTTGCGCGGCAAGCTATGAAGCGCGCAAGTTTGGAGTGCGGTCCGCCATGCCCAGCGTGACTGCTGGGCGTCTTTGTCCGGCTGGCGTGTTCGTCCGGCCCAACATGGAGCTTTACCGCGAGGAATCGAGGCAGGTCATGCGCCTCGTCGCGCAGACCGGAGCATTGATTGAGCAAGTCTCGATTGACGAGGCTTATTTAGAGTTCACGAGCCTCTGCCAGGCGGAAACGGCCGATGCCAGCCTGGCCCTGGCTTTGCCTCTGGCGCGGGCGATCAAAGAGCAGATTCGAGCCGAACGCCAACTCACCGCGAGCATCGGCCTCGCCTCGAACAAGCTGCTGGCAAAACTCGCGAGCGATCAGCAAAAACCCGACGGCCTCACTCTCATTCCGGAGTCCAACAAGGTTGCTTTTCTTCGGCCGTTGCCCGTCCGAGTTCTGCACGGGGTCGGTGAAGTCACCGCGCGCCAACTGCAAAGCGTGGGGTTGATAACCGTCGGGGATCTGCAGGACTATCGCGGCGATCTGCGCTCCCTCTTGGGATCGTTTGGCGAAATACTCAAACGCTACGCCCAAGGCGACGACGATCGAGCCCTCGACCTCTCCGACGAAGTCAAAAGCATCAGCAGCGAGAACACCTTTCTCCACGACACCGCTAACCGTCCGATTCTAGCGCGCACACTGCGCCAGCAAGCGGAAGAAATCGCCGCCGAACTCCAACGCAAAGGCTTGGTCGCCCGCACCGTTGAAGTGCGAGTGCGCTACGGTGATTTCACGACCATCAGCCGACAAATCACTTTCCAGGATCCAACGGCCGATTCGGCAATGATTTACCATCACGGCTGCCAATTGTTGGCCCGTGGGAAACTGGTGCATCGGCCATTAAGGCTGATCGGCTTGGGCGTCAGCCATCTCGCCGCTCCTGATCGACAACTCCGGTTGCCCTTTCCCGAGATGGAACGGCCAAAGCCAGCCCCCACCGCCCCGCCCCGGGGGCAAGCCCACGCCACTCCTCGTTGATACGGTTTGAATCAAAGCACGGGTATCGAAGCGGGTGACTGACGTCCGAATTCTTGTGACTTCATGGGAACGGGGGTTTTGCCCCGCAGGAACGGTCGCGTTGGGAAGCCACGACCGAGATTTCCAGACACTCTAAACCAAGCGTGGCTTCCTGCGGAATAAATTCCGCGTTCCGTTAGACCCTTTAGCGGTCCTTTTCTATGTGAGCGTCGGGGGTGGGACGATGGTGACAAAAAGTCACCAGAACCGGTTGCTTGCACAGCAAGCAACGTTGCACAGAATGTCCACAAATTGCGGACTCGGGCGCAAACTACACGCTCTCAGCAAGATCCGAGTCTCTCCCAGCCGGTCCGTCAGGGACAGCAGCGACTAAGGCATTTTCCCAAAGAGCTGCGCGGACCGGACGAGGAGGTAAGCGAGCAGGCCCGTCGCTGGCAGAGTGAGGATCCAGGCCCAGACAATCTTCTCCACCACAAAAAGATTCAGCGCTTTCCAGTTTTTCGCTGCTCCGACACCCATGATCGAGGTGGTGATGGCGTGGGTTGTGGAAACGGGCATGCCAAGTTCCGCAGTCACAAGCAGTAACGTTGCCCCCGTCGTTTCGGCAGCGAAGCCGTGCACCGGCTGGAGCCGGACCATCTTATGCCCCAACGTGCGAATGATTCGCCAACCGCCCAACGCTGTCCCCGCCGCCATGGTCACGCCACTGAGGAGCTGGACCCAGAGCGGGATCTCAAACCGCGGGGTGTAAAGGAAACCCAAGACTGGCGGCAGATGGTCCAATTGATGCAAGCTCGTGGCGGTGTAAAGCGCGAGCGCCATAATCCCCATGCTTTTCTGGGCGTCGTTCGTGCCATGGCTGAATCCCATGTAAGAGGCGCTAAGAAGCTGCAACTTGCCAAAGACCCGGTTAACAGCTTGCGGAGTCCAGTTCCTGAGCAGGAAATAAAGCCCTGTCATGAGCAGAGCGCCAACGATCAGCCCGCAGAGCGGTGAGGTCACCATGGGAAGGACCACTTTATAGAGAACGCCTTCCCGGGCCCACCATGGCTTTGCGCTCGGCACGCTCCACAGAATCACGTCCCAACGGCCATGCGCAGAGGCCAGCGCCGCCCCAATGATGCCTCCGATCAAGCCCTGACTCGAGCTGGAAGGGATGCCGTAATACCATGTCAATAAGTTCCAGAAGATCGCGCTGAGCATGGCGCAGAAGACGGTCGTCATGGTCACGAATTCAGCGTTGACCATGCCTTTCCCCACGGTCGTCGCGACGGCGGTGCCGGCCAACGCTCCAATCAGGTTAAAAAACGTGGCCAGAAGAATGGCCTGACGCGGAGTCAGAACTTTAGTGGAAACGACGGTGGCAATCGAATTCGCGGTATCGTGGAATCCGTTCGTGTAGGTAAACACGAGGACCGCGATGATGACGCAAAACAGGAAAACCATAAAAGCGGTTTCCCTACGAGTTCTTCAGCACAATATGATTAATGACGTTCCCCGCATCACGGCAGCGGTCGGTCACTTTCTCCAGCAACTCGAATAAATCCTTCAGGTAAACCACTGTAATGGGATCGTGCTTCCCGGAATAAAGTTCACCCAACAATTCCAGCACCAGTTTATCCGCCTCTCCTTCCACCGTCTGCAACTGGCTGTTATGCTCCCGAATCAGATCCAGGTTAACGCCCCGGCGCAGTTCTTTAATCATCGACAGCACGGTTTCAACCGCCTTCTCCAAAAGCGTTGATTGCCGGCTCAAATCCACGCCACGCAAGTATTGCGGTGCCAGCAAGATCCTTTCGCCGATCTTCTCGACAGTCTTGGGAATTTTGTAAAGCGCAACGGAAAGCGCTTCGATGTCTTCCCGCTCCAAGGCAGTGACGAACGTCGTACAGAGCGCTTCGCTAATTTGAGACGTGATCTTCTTCTCGTTCCGGCGCGAGCGAATGAATTCGTCGAGAGATTTCAAACCGTCTGGTTTGCGAATAAAATTGCCAAGAGCGCGAACACTAGTGCAGGCCTCAGCCGCGCTCGCTTCGAGCAGGTCGAAGAACTTATCTTCTTTGCCTAAAAACCGTTGCAGGGAAAACATAGATCGATTTCAAGCCGAGCAATTTCCTCTCCTCTCCGGCTTTGGCGCTAGTCTCCGTGAAAGGCGGACGGCGGTCAATTCATCAATCGCGCCTGCGGCCGGCCGAATTCCGCGCGGCGGCGGCGTACAAACAAAGAGGCGCAGCCAAAGCTGCGCCCCGTGCAAGCTCGATTAGACTTTAGCCTGATTATTTTGAAGAGTCCTTCGACTTCGGTTCCGAACGTTCGGACGATGAGGTTCCGCGTTCGGTTTGACTCTCGGCGCCCGATGTCCCGACCCCTTCGCGCGGCGGCGTTTCGAGCGAGGCAATTGTGGCCTGGTCCAAACCAACGGCTTTGGCGACCTCACGAGCGCGTTCCTGGTGACGTTTCAAGGCTGTAACCAGTTCCTTTTTATACGCCGTCAAGTCCGAAGCCTCGTCCTTATCCGCGGGCTGCCGCAAATGAGCGAGAGCCATGGCATGACCTTGGACCGCCCCTTTGGCGAACTCTTTATCGAACTCCGCGCCACTTAACCCGCGAATCTTCGACATTTCCTCCTGGCACTTTTCGTCCAGAGACGTTGGCAAAGTCACATTGTGCTTCTGCGCGATGGTTTCCAGTTTGGCTTGGGCCTTCTTGTGGTCCATTTGAAGTTCCTCACCGAACCGCTTCAGTTCCGCATTCTCCCCCTTTTGCGCGGCGAGCTGCCCATATTGAATCATCGCCGTATTCATTTGAGCGGCTTCCTTCAAACAAGTCGCTGTATCTCCGGATTTCGCATAATGGTTATGCGATTTGTCGGAACTCTGCGTGCCACTGGATCGGGTTTGACTTGGAGACGTTTTCGTATCGCTCTGCGAGTTTTGCTGAGCTTGGAGCGACACCGCCGCCACCAGGCTTCCCACAGTGATCAGGGTGCAGCGTGCAGCTGCGTGGAAATATCGTGAAGTTAATGATGTCATGGATGTCCTTTCTTTAAGGACAGAACCCTCGTTCACTCCTTTGCCCACCTCAACCCCGAACCGTGGCTGGGCGTTTGTCCGACGGCTTATCCTCCAATGCTCTGATTTTACCCTGGTGCCCAATCCCGCAGTCGCTGTTCGACCGTATCTCGAATCGCTCGGCGCGCTTCCGCTCGATCGGTGCCGCGCATTAGCAGCAAATCATAATTGGTGTGGCTATGGCGGATGTGGGCAATCACAGCCAGCGTGATAGCTTCCGAATTCAACGCCCGTGCGGCCGCAGATCGTCCCACTCGCCCACTGCCGCGCCGCGCGGTATGTTCCGCAATCGCACGCACTTCAGCCACGGAACAACGCGGGTAAAGACGAGCAATGGCGACCGACAGTTCCTCGACAAATGCGGCATCCTCCTGGCTGCGGCGCTCCCTCTCTTTGAGCCTTTGCGCCGCTCGCTCCGGTGCGTCCGCAAGGCATTCCTTCTCAGCCCGCGCAATCGCGTCTGCGCTCACGAGCAACCCCTGCCGTTCGTAGCGGCGGCGGGCTCGACTAAACCGGACCACCACGGCAGCCAGGGCGCTATACTTCCGTGCGCGGCGGGACATGGCCGCATCGCCGCGCGGCAAATACTCAAGACGGTCCAGATCTGCACAGCCCAAGCAGAGCGGCTGCCCGTTTTCCATGAAGAGCATGTTCCCTTGCAAAAGCTCAGCCTGACATTCCGAACACGAGACGGATTCGGCGACGGTCTCGAACACGATCAGGTCCGGTGCCTTCTTCAGCTTTGCTTCCACCTGCGCTTGCCGGCGTTCCGACAAATCGCCAGGCACGTAATGCGTGCGGTAGAAGGCCTCCTGATCCGGATCGCCACTAAGCGTCACGCGCAGCGGCTGGTGACCGCGGCGATCCGCGCGAAGATAAGACGCCTCGATCCTTTTTAATCCCAGCTCTCGCGCCCATTCGTGAAACAAGTGAAACGCCCGGGCGAGCTTCTTCGGACTCCCTTCAATGCAAGTTTCCAAAACTTCTAGGCGCCCGTGCCGCCATGAGTCGACGTGGGAAGGCTGGAGAAGCCGCATCTGCTGGAGTAATTCCAAAGGACCGACCGAACCGGTCGCACCCAAGGCCGCCTGGGCAGCGCGGACAACTCTCTCACGAAATCCATCTGGTTGCGGATTCATGACGACACGCTGGAGGTTTTCATCGATCGCCGGACCTCGCCGGCCAACAGTTTCAATCAATGAAATGCGCTTCCACTGAAATCAAGTTTGAACATCGTTCCCTCGTATCCGACGATATAAAGTTCGCCTGTTTCGTCCTGGCCAAACGACGCAATCCGCTCCGGCGACGTTCCGATCTGCAATACCTCTTTGAGCGCCCGGTCCTGTTGGGTCAGGCCAAAAATACGACGCGACTCATAATCGCCAAAAATATAAACGCCATAGAATGAAGAATCGCGATGGGCTCGATAAACATAACCTCCTGTAATACAGGGCCCGAACTTCCGCCGATACCCAAAAACAGGGCGCGCGAACTTCTCATCCGGACGCCGATACTTGTTTGAGAAGGGCTCAAACCCTTCATAGACGTTCCATCCGTAATTCTCCCCAGCTCGAACCAGATCAATCTCTTCATACCGATCTTGACCGACATCCGCCACCCAGAGCTCTCCCGTGGCCGGATCAAAACTGCATCGCCACGGTTCGCGCAGCCCATAGGCCCAGATCTCGGAGCGAAACCCAGCCCGGCCGACGAATGGGTTGTCCTGCGGAATGGAATAGGCCAGAGGCGGGGCTGTGTGATCGACATCAATGCGCAGGATTTTGCCCAGCAACACGCCCAGGTCTTGACCATGCCCCTGTGGATCTTCCGGTGGGCCACCGTCCCCCATCGCAATATACAAATAGCCGTCCGCGCCGAAAATCAGGCTGCCCGCATGATTCACATTGGTGAGGCCATCCACATTCAGGATCGTCCGGCCGGGATTCCCGGAATCAGCCGTCGCGTCGGCCGTCGCCTCGCGCTCGACGACCACGGATGCAAACCGTCCGTCGTGCACGACCTGTTTTGTCACATAGTACTTCCGATTCGTGGCGAACTGAGGATGGAAGATGACCCCGATCAACCCGCGCGCACCCGGGTCGTGAGCGCCCGTGTCCAGGAAGAGCGTCTTGGAAGCCCGATCGCCACAGGTCAACCGCCAGATCTTTCCGGAGTCATGCTCCGCCACAAGAAACACGTGCGGCTCACCGGGAACCGGTTCGAAGCAGACTGGGTGTTCAAACTTCAGCTCCGGGCCGTGGATTGGATGCAAATGCACCGGTTGTGATGTCACGGCGATATTCTCGGGCATGCCTTGGTGGTTGATCTCGGAATGAGCCGGCTGCTTAAGGCTGACCAGGAATTCGATCACGTCATTGAACTCTTCCAACGTCAACGCCTGTTGCAGCCCTTCCGGCATCATGGACACCTCACCGGTTCGACGCTCGACGATCTCCGACACAGGCACGACCATGAGTTTGGCATCCGCCCCCATCAACGTGAGCTCCGTTGCGCTGGCTCCCTTGATAATCCCGGTATAATCGTCGCCGCTCTTGGTCTGAACCGTCGTGCTGCTATACCCCACAGCAATGCTCGCCGACGGATTCAAGACCGCCTCAATAATCTCGCGTCGACCAAACTTCTCGCCCACCGCAAAAAGGTCTGGCCCCGCTTTGCCTGCGCTGCCGTCGATGGTATGACAGCGCACGCACCCCAGCCGTTCGTCCGCTGTGAAAAGATCATGACCGTGGCTGGCATTGCCTTCCTTCGTCAAAGCATAGCGCAAAAACTTTTCCGGCGCCGGCGCTTCCGCCGCATGAGCGCCAGCCAGCGCAGTGAACGCCAAGAGCCCGGTCATGGCCAACGCGGCCAGCCACCGGATAAAGAAAGAGCTCCGGTCAGCGATCGCCAAGTGAGCCTGGATTCGTTGGGCTGGGATGAAATAGTCCATGTGCATTTTCAACGTCAATCTGCTTTGCCGGTGAGACTAGCGTATTTCCAGCGTCGGGACGAAGCGCAAAACTCGGGGTGGAGCCCGTGACTCTGGCGGAGAGCGGATGCTCGAGGCGCGCGAGCTTCTGGCAAAGGGATACGATCTTGCCGGGTGATTTCACGGGGGCCCGGAGGGTCTTCTGCCGGATATAACACGGATTAAACACGGGTTTAACAGGGATATAACACGGCTCGACTCCCTGTTATTTCCGTATTCTACCCTTTTTATCTCCCTGTTATTATCGAACCAACACCGGGGAAGCCGGGACCTTGGCCCGTCGCAAACCCAGCCTGACTCCATTCCCCTCCTCCATGCCCACGCCCGATCTTGCCCAGCAACCCCGGCGGAACCTGCGATTGCACTTTTCCCCACCGCGGAACTTGCTAGAGTCACGGGCACGCACGATCCGTTGCGACTCGAGGCATAAAGTAGCCCTGGTGTTCTTCCGCATGAGGATCGAGCTGAGTCCGGGGCAAAGCACGGTTGTTGTGAAATTCCTTAAAACACTGGGACGAATTACTGTCGTCTTCACCTTGGCTTACCTCGCCATGGCGGCTTACCAAAGCCAGTTCAAACCCTTGCCGCCAGATGTCAGCCTGGCGGGCGAGCGTCATCCGCTCGCGGACTCCGACGTCGAATTCCTGACCGACACCACCGCCCTGAAGGGAGGCCAGCGTTTCATTCAGCAGGAACTCTTTGATCGGGCGCTCAAATTGATTCGCGAGGCGGAAGACTTTATTGTGATCGACCTTTTCCTCTTCAACAATTGCCGGGGAAAAGATGCGGCGTTTCACCGGCCCCTCTGCCAGGAGTTGACCGACGCCTTGCTCAACAAAAAACGAACCCGTCCGCAAATTCGGATCGTGGTGATCTCGGATCCGATCAACGAAGTGTACGGGGGCGCCGTGTCGCCGCAATTCAACCAACTCCGCGCGGCTTGGATTCCCGTTGTCCTGACTCGGTTGGAAGCATTGCGCGATTCCAATCCGATCTACTCGACTTTTTGGCGGATAGGCGTGCAGTGGTTTGGGAATAGGTCATCCGGCGCTCTGCCACACCCCTTCTCGACGGAGCTCAAGGGGGTCACCTTGCGATCGTGGCTGGCGCTTCTCAATTTTAAGGCGAACCATCGCAAAGTCATCGTGGCCGACGCTCCAAAGCAGCCTGACGGACGCGAAATCGTCGCGCTGGTGATGTCGGCCAATCCTCACGACGCGAGCAGTGCGCATGGCAATGCCGGTCTTTTCGTCCGAGGCGGAGTTTGCCGGGACCTGATCCGCGCCGAAGGGAGCGTGCTCCGGCTTTCCGGGTCCACCATCGATCTCGGTTCGTGGATTCCGCCCTATGCGGCGGCGTCCGAACGGACATTGAACGATTCCAAGGCTTCGTCGGGAACCACGGCTCGAGTGCTTACCGAAGGAAAGATCCGTGATGGCATTCTGGAAGCCCTGGGCCAGGCCGATGCCGGGAGCGCCATCGATATCGCCATGTTCTATCTTTCGGAACGTCGCATCCTCGGTGCGCTAGCCGACGCGGCCGGACGGGGCGTCTCGGTCCGACTGCTGTTGGATCCCAACCGGGATGCTTTCGGTTACGAAAAGAACGGAATCCCTAACCGCCCCGCCGCGGAAGAACTCTTTCAAACGTGGCGGTGGGAACATCTCCGTCCGTTGGCACGGAAACGCACGGGGAACAACACACCAAGCTGGTCCTCGTGAGAGGAAAGGAGAAGACCACGCTGATTACCGGCTCGGCCAACCTCACGCGCCGGAGCGCCGAGCCGCGATTTCAACTTGAGACTGACCTGGAGTTGATCGGACCGGTTGCCAGCGTTTCAAGCGGCGGAGACCTACTTTGAACGGCTTTGGACGAATCGACATTTGGAGTGCAGCGTTCCTTTCGAACGTTACTCGGAAAACTCATTTCGGAAGACGTGGCACCGGTTCATGGAGTGGACAGGGATGGGCACATTTTGACGATCCAACGCGGGCCGCGACTCCGTGCGCAGCAGCAGCCGCAAGTTTGTCCGCCTGATCGTGACTTACGGTTCGGCTTCCGGCGGTTCTGGATCGCTCACTGGGACAGCTGTCGAGCGTTGCGCGCTCAAGCGCGACAAATGCCTTGCGCACAAGAGGGTGGTTTCTTCCAAATCCGCGGTGCGGCGCCGTATTTCTCGAAGGCTCAAGTACAATTGAACGGGCAATAGCATCCAAACGACCAACCAGACCAGCAAAAGCACGCCCAAGCCCAAGCAGAGGACAGCTTCTAAATTCCCGCCCAATTCGTCCGCGACCAGGAAGAATGCGGCCTTGATTCGATGACGTAAGACGAACCCCAGGAGGGCCATCAGGAGAACCGTTGTCCCAGCCACGACGGACCACAGTTTAGTCCGGTCCGGATGCACGCTCTGTCGATACGCGACCGCGGCTTTCGGCACGAGGTCACGTCCGCAATGAGGGCACGCAATGACGAGTTCCTGGCGATCGGTGGAAACCTCCATCGGACCACGGCAATACGGGCACCACGCTTTCACGAAAGTGGGCATGCGGCATCAGGGAACGCGGTTTATTTGTTTCATCCTAGAGACCAATAAAACTCGAAGAGCCCGTCTCTGTTCATCAGTCGGCTCTCGCAATCACCATTGCGATTAAGACGGTGAAACGCGAGCACAAAACCTTTGGCTTTCCACCGTCTCACCGTCTACCTATTTGAGGCGGCTGCCGCCATTCCCTTCTTCAAAGTAAACCACCCCTCCGATCCGACTCAGCCGGAGCGACTGGCGCCAGATCCGAAATCCAAGATCGCGCGACGCCTCCATCGTCTCTTCCTCAGGTTTAGGCAACACCGCGGGTCCGCCCACCATCGCCTCAGAGAGAACGCGTCCATCCATCGGGCTCGGAGGTTTCACTCCGAGGATCGAGAGCACCGTTGGAGGCACATCGATATTTCCCGAGGGCAATTCATTCACAAAACCCTTTTTGAAATCGGGTCCGGCCGCAATCAAGGTACAGTGCAGGTCGAAACGGCTCAAAGACGCGTGAGTTCCTCGCCCTCGTTTCCCCTCCGCTGCGGTGATCAGCCCGGGCGTCCCAAAATCGTTTTCCTCCGAACTCCAGCGCATCGACGCCACGACATCGGGCGGACTTTGACTTATGTCCAGTCGCACCTGCGACAGTGGGAAGGTGCCATCGACCGGGATGCGCGAGAAGAGGACACCCGCAAAGTCACTCGACTGCAGGTATTCGATCAAACGGCGGACGGTCTTTTCTTCATGGTCAAAAACGTAGAACAGGGTGCTTCCGCCCAGGTTGACCACAAGCACATCGCCAGGCTCGGGATTTTCAAACTGCTTGTTGGCGATGAATTTCGCGCGCTTGAGAGACTTGGTCAGGTCAGGCGCGCGGTTTACCGTCGAAAACCCGTGGTCGGAGACCACAACGACGTCTGTCTTTTCCAAAACGCCTCGGGTCTCTAAGGCTTTGAGCACTAGCGCCAGGTTTTTGTCCGCTTGCGCCAGCGCCGCCTCGGCATTCTCCGAACCGGGCCCGGACTGATGCTGCGACGCGTCCGGTTCGCTCAACCAAAGCAGTGTGTATTTTGGCACGCCTTCTTTCCAAAGCCCGTGCACCAGCGCCTTGGTGGTCCAGCTATCGATTTGTTGCGACAGCGGTGTGCTCTTTGGCTTCCCATACAACCAGACGTAAACCTCATCGCGTCCTTTGCGGAGGTACTTGAGAATCTTCCCCCCGTTCGTCTCCGCGGTCGGCGATTCCACCGGAAAAGCTCCGACCTCTGGCAGCTCAACCAGGGATTCCGCAACGGAGCGAGGCAAGCTTTGGCCTCGAAACAGGGTCACGGAGTCTTTCTGGGTCTGCGATACTTTCTTCGGCGCGCGATCATGCAGCAACACGACCGGCTTGGCGCCCGCAATAATCGTCGGAAATCCAGCTTGCTGCAGGATTTCAGGGACCGTTGCCGCTTCCAGATAATGGCCGTCGGAAAGCAGGTCGCCGCGGCGTATAGCGTCCAAGCTTTCCGTTCCGTAGGGACTGAGCCAACTCAACTGGGGCTTGTACTGAGAGTTCGCGATGACTCCCCCATGATTGGGATACATGCCTGTGGAAAGCGCGGCGCCGTTGACTTCGGTGGATGTGATATAGGAGCTGTGATGACTCCCGAAAAAAGTTCCACGCTTGGCCAGAGCATCGAGCGTGGGCGTGTATTGCGGCGTCACAAAGTCGGGCCGCATGCCATCCCAAACCACCACCACCACGTGCTCAGCTTGGCCAGCTGCAACGATTTGCGTCCAAGCCACCCCTAGCCACAGCATCGAAACGAACGTTAACAATCGCCTCATCGCGCCGCAGCTTACCATCGGGTTGGGGTAGAACGCACCTGGTTTCGCACCTTATCAATGGCGGGACCTTTGTCATCTCGAGACCGTGTGCCAACACATCAAGCTCGACCGATCGCTCACCTTGCGGCCGATCCCGATTCTACTTCTTTCGGAACGAGACAACCAAAGGATACTGGGCATCCGGTTTCTCCAAGAGCTGGTCATCCTCGCCGAGCAGGTATCTGTTGAAAAAGGAAAGCAAGCACGCCTGCATGGCGATGGCGCGAGTGCGGCTTAGTTCAGACGGCGCCACAAGCCACGAGTTATCCGTAAATGCTTCGTGTGACGCCCCTTTGATCGTGAGGAGAAACGCATTGGTCTTGGCCTTGTTGAACAACGCGGTGTTCTCCGAGATCAGAGCCCCCGAGTTCATGCTGAGAAAGGGCTTGAGCAACCCGTTTTTCATCACGGACATCGACGAATCTAAGGCCCCATCCAAGAGCACCGCCGCTTTCAATCGGTCTTCTCGACCACAAGCCTCCGCCGCGGTGGCGCCGCCCCATGACCAACCGAGAAGGCCAATCCGATCCAGATCCAACCGACCTTTAAACAACGGATCCCCGGCATTCAGTGTGGCCAGGTAATCAAGCACAAACCCGACATCTTTGAGGCGATCGTTCAAATAGTCAAAACTCCACGCGTAACCGCTAAGGACGAGTTTGTTCGGCGGAAGCACCGTCCCGTAGGTGTCCGTGTGATCCACCGAAATCACCAGATACCCATGGCTGGCCAATTCCTGGGCCATCGCAGTGTTTTCCGTGCGCACGCCACGCCCTTGTTGATCGCCCAAGCCATGAGAATAAACAATGACCGGCAACAGGGCCGGCGCCGCAGCGATGGGCGCATTCGAAACGGCCAAGGAATAAAGCGAAGGGATCCGGTTGGTATACGCTCCCCAGAACGCTTTGCGCTCCGCCAGCAACGGATCGGAATAGACCGCCCGGTCCATCGGCGATGCCGATTCTGCCGGATACCAGAGGGTCGCCATAAACGACTGGTTGGTCCGCACCGCGAAACGGTTAGAACGAGAAGCGTCCGTCAGCAGGCGGGAAAGGGTCCCGATCCCATGCACCCCGGACGGCAGCCTAAAGCCGGTGCTAAAATGATTGGTCGGAGTGCGGTAAAATCGTGCCGGGTCACCGTTCCCCCTCGTATCGGTGAATGTCACGTCGTTTGTCACTTTGGCGCGCCACACGGTAGAAAGGGGCGACCAGCGGCTCAGATCGGACGATGATTCGACCGGGAAAAGATCGTAATACGCCTGCATCGGAACGGGTGGAGTCCCTGACAGGCTGAGGGAGATCGCTCCTCCTTCACCGGGCGACAGGCCTGAGATGTGGTGCACCTCTGGGGATTGTCCCTGCACGGCGGTAGCCAAGGTTAAGACCGCCGTGATCATGGAGATACTAAATCGCAGGTAAGTTATTGCCGTTTTCATAGTTATGTTCGAAAAAACCCCAGAGTGGAGGCATTCCTGCCCATTACCACCGCATTGAGGAACAAAGGTTACAGGAATGGATTATGGACGGCGTCGACCGGGTTGAAGGCTATTCGAGCGCAGGAATGCGTCGGTGAAGATTTATGGGCCCATCGTTGTAACCCGCTCGCGTAGAAAGAAGTCACCAATGAAGAACCCTTAACCGCCGGAACGCTGGATCTATGGAACACGACGCAAACCAAACCCTCACAAGACGCACCTTTCTTAAACAAGTCACCCTCACCAGCGCCGGATTGTGCCTGGCTGCGGCGGGAGGCCAGCCTGCCGTCGCCGAGATCGCTCCTCACTGGAAAGATCAAATCGGCCTGGAACTCTATACCGTGCGTGACTTGCTTCGCAAAGAGTATGAAGGGACGATCGCGAAGCTAGCGGCCATCGGCTACAAGGAGGTGGAACCGGCCGATCCCTATAACAACCTCGATCCCAAAGCCTACAAGAGCTTGCTGGACAAATACGGCTTGAAAATGCTGAGCACCCACGCGGGCGCCACAGAAGGTCCTGAGCTCGAGAAACAGTTGGAGGGATTTCAACAGATGGGGATCCGCTACACAGAGATCCGCGCCGCACGGGCGCCACGGACGCCCAGACCGCCGGGCGCGCCTGGCCAACCTCCCGCTCCGGGCAACCCGCCAGGACCGGCCGCCGCCGCTACACCAGAGGCTCCAAAACGACCGGACGAACCTAAGGCCTCACCCGGGCCAGGGACAGTGCCTCCTGGCGGACCACGCCCCGGCCCGAACGGCGGTCCGTTCCCCCCACGTCCACCGCAGACTGTCGAGTCCGTGAAGGCCAATTGCGCTCGATTGAACAAACACGGCGAGCTCGTGAAGAAATTCGGGATGAAGATCTTAGTCCATAACCACGCGGGCGAATTTGATCTCCTGGACGATGGGAAAACGACCCAATACGACCTTTTGCTGACAGAGACGGATCCGGCCCTGGTCACCATGCAGCTCGATATCGGGTGGGCCTACATTGCTGGCCAAGATGCCCTGGCAATGTTCCGGAAAAACCCCGGCCGCTACGAGCTGTGGCATGTTAAAGACGTCAAATACAAAGAAATCGACCCCAAACTCACTCCGAGCCAGCGAGGGCGCGTCGGCAAAATCGTGACCATGGGTGAAGGTGACATCGATTATAAAACCATCTTCGAAAATGCCGCCCTCGCCGGCTTGAAAAACTTTGTCATTGAACAGGATACCGCTGGTCAGGATGGCCGCGACGCTATTGAAGACTGCCGGATTGCCTACCAGACGCTGCGGCGGATCTTGAGCTGAAGATTCGTCCAAAGAGACGTTTCCAGGCGGTTGGAGACGATTTGTCACCAGCGGCTGAAGAATTTGGGAACGGTCCGTTCCCAAAAACGGCTGCCCAGCCCTAGATTTGTCTCACACTCCGTTCACAAATTGCGGACGGGAGCGCCGTCTCAAGAGCAATTTGCTCCTGGCATGTGCGACAAATCGCCAGCCAGCGCTCACATTCACACATTTACGGACCCTCAGCGAGCAGGTTGGCCTTTGAACACGTAAAAGAGATACGCGAGCGACGGCAGCAGCACCACGGCGCCGAGCCCCAGGGCAATGGTCAGCAATCTCAGCGTCACATAAGGCGCCGCGCTGTTGGTAATGGTGAGATCGGGGTAGATCAAATGGGGATATTGTGCCACGCACCATCCTACCAGGATACTCGTGACTTGGATAATCGCGGCGGCACGAGCCAGACGATAGCGCCGCAACCATAGACCGACAAACGAGGCCACCGCTGAAACCGATGTCCAAGCCAGGAGCATGGGCGCCCACCAGTTCGTTAAACCCTCATACATTTTAAACGCGCCATGCTTGGAAGTGAAAAAGACCGCCAAGGCCAACGGGAACAGGGCCGCACCGGTGATTAAGGCTCGGATGCGGAAGTCTTCCTGCAACGATGAGTCGTCCGCGGCATCGACGGTCAAGTAAGTCGCGGCCAGAAACGCGAACAGACCCAGCGCAAACGCCCCGCATCCAATGGAAAACGGCGTTAACCAGCCCGCCAAGAATCCTGTCGTCACTATTCCGTTCTCCCAGCGAATCTGGCCAGTCGCCAGAGCGCCCAGAATCATTCCCTGAATGAGCGGAGTGAACAGACTCGAAATCCCGAACAGCTGACTCCAGCGGCGTTGGATCTTATCCTGCCGCGAATCGTACTTCCGAAAAACAAAGGCAGTCCCTCGCAAAACAATCCCGATCAACATGATCGTCACCGGAATGTGGAGCGCGGTCATCATTGCGGCAAACGCCTTCGGCCACGCGGTAAACAACAGCACGATCATCAGAATCAACCAGACATGGTTCGCCTCCCAGATTGGGGCAATCGCATCCGCAATCTTTTCCCGCTGCCGCGCCGCGCGCGGTCCAGACGCGAGCAGATCCCACACGCCGCCACCGAAATCGGCACCGCCCAAGAGCGCGTAAAGGATCAGGGATAAAAGTGTGGTTACCGCAATGAGAAACTCAAGCTCCATGCTCTTCCTCCAATGCCGCTTTTCCACTCAATGTAAATTGCCGCTTGAGCAGGTAAACCAGAACAAACGAGAGAAAGAGGTAAACGCCGGTAAAGACCGTGAACGGAATGATTAGGTTTGGCATCGGCGTGACGGCATGCTCGGTTCGTAGGATCCCGTAAATCACCCAAGGCTGCCTGCCAAATTCGGTGACGAACCAACCCAGCTCAATTCCGATCAAACCGAGCGGCGCTGCCACCCAATAGAATTGAAGCAATCGCTTTGAATCACTGACTCGGCGATACCGCCAGAACCGCACACCCGTCGCCAGAGCGAGCAGAAGCAATAACATCCCGCACGCTACCATCAGGTCAAAACTCCAGTGCACCCACCGCACATTCGGCCAGTCCGCACGCTGGAACTTATCCAGGCCGGTCACCTCCGTCTTGAAATCGTTCCCAACCAGAAAACTCAGGCCGCCCGGGATCTGCAGACCGTAGTGAACTTCACCCCGCTCCGAGTCTGGAATTCCTCCAATCACGAGCGGAGCCGACGTCCCGGTGTGGTAATGGGCTTCCATCGCTGCGAGCTTTGCCGGCTGCAGCCGCGCCACCGCGCGCGCCGCCAGATCGCCGGTCACCAATTGCAGCGGCGCGCAGAGGCACCCCACCGCGGCGGCGATTCGGAACGCCGCCTGGTGAAACGCGCTGCCAGGCTGTCGAAGCAGGTAATAAGCATGAATGCCAGCGACCACAAACCCAGTGCCAATCAAGGCGGCGAACGTCATATGGACGACTTGATGAAACGACGCCGGATTGAGCATCGCGGCAATGGGATCGATATTGGAAAAGACACCCTCCCGAAAAGTGAATCCAGCCGGCGTGTTCATCCAGGCATTGGCCGTCACCACGAAGATCCCTGAAAAGATACCACTGACGGCTACCATGAGGCCCGCCGCCCAATGCATCCACGGTGAAATGCGATTCCAGCCGTAGAGAAAAATTCCGAGAAAGATCGCTTCGGTGAAAAACGCAAATCCCTCCAGCGAGAATGGCATCCCGATGATTGCGCCGGCGTGCTCCATAAATTTCGGCCAGAGCAATCCCAGCTCCAGAGAGAGAACCGTCCCGGAGACTGCCCCGACCGCAAACAGAATCGCCGTGCCATGCGCCCAGCGCCGCGCGAGCTCGAGATACACCGGATTCCCCGTCCGCAAATGGATGCCCTCTGCGATCGCCATGAGGACGGGCATTCCAATGCCAACGCTGGCGAAGATAATGTGGAACGCCAGAGACATCCCCATCTGCGCGCGGGCGAAGAGCAGGTCGTTCACGCCGCAATCCTTGAACGGTCCGCCCGTTTCGTCAAGGGGTTGGGGTCACGCGACCTGGCAGGTCTTAACGCGTCGGCGGCAAACTCCTCAAATCAATGATCGCGACGGTCTCGTGCGTCCGGCCGGTGTGAAACTGAACGTAATCTCCCTTGCGATCGAACGAAGCATGCGCATGCACAGCATGCACGGCATCGCGCAACCCAGTCGCGAGCAGGCGGGTGTTGCCCGTCTCGGTCTCCGTCAGCCAAAGCCGCCCCGAAGCGTCGTCCAGGACCAGGAACTTGCCGTCAAACCGCGCCGCTGCATGCCAGTAATCGCCACGCGCCACGAGACGCGCCGCCCCGTCCTTAGCCACCATCATGACGCCGAGTTTGTCGTTGACCATGGTCATCTCGCCCGTGGCGGCCACCCAAGCTTCGTGCGTGACCCATTCCTTCAATGGCGTCCACCAACCCTTCGGATCCGTTCGCGCATAGAATGGCCGATTGCCCGAGCCGTCGGTTTGCACCAACCACGTTCGCTGCGGCGCATAGCCCCCAGTCTCCCAAACATAAAAGATCACCGGATCGGTCGGACTATGCTGCACGTGCCCGATGCGAAACCCTTGTTGAAGAACTGTGCGATACTCGCCCGATGCGATATGGATTAGCCCAATCTCCCAGGTGTTCGTGTCGCGCTGCTTGGTCGTCGTCAACCATTTGCCATCCCCGCTGGATGTGAGCCCTTGAAAGCCACCCACATACGGCGGAGGGATCTCGCCAATCCTCGTCTGCCTCATGTCCACAACGTCCAAGGCGACGACCTCCGGTCCCCGCAGATAGTAAAGGCGTCGAGGCTCGGATGGGTCCGGGCAAGTAGAGCGCGCATTGACGGTGTGATCGTCTGTCAGCTGCACAATCTCGCCGGTCGTCACCTCCGCGCGAAAGAGTTGGGTCGAACCGGTTCGATCCGAGACGAATATCAGATATCGGTTATCGGCCGTGAAGTTGGAGAAATGGAAGTAGAGATTGTCAGACACAGTTCCAGCTTTGGTCATTTCCCACACGCTCACCCCAGTCACGGGATCGAGATAAGACCGGCGTTCCACGCCCCAATTTCGCCCGGCATCACTTCCCAGCACGATCGAAAGGGAACTGAGAAAGACAAAGCAGGCCCGAACGGTAGCGAGCGTGGATGGCATGCCCAACAGCGTAGGGTTGCGACCGCACCGCTGTCGACCTCAGGATTTGCACAGCGAGAGAGCACCAACGAAATGAAAGGCGTCCCTAAAACCGCGTCGTTTAGCCTAGCAGCGCTGTAACTCTTTGATTTAGAAGCCCGAAACTGGCGGCATGGGTCACCTGCAACAGCCGCATCTTAAAGTCGGCGGAGGAACCTGCGCCTGGCCGACAACACAGGCACCCTCTGTCAGATGACAAATCAGGCGCAGCTCGTTCAAGGGGCCGACACCCGGGTTGCGCCCTCGGCAATTTCACGACTCAAATCGGCCAGGGCATGGCTCAACTCTGCGACCGCCGCTTCCGTCTGGCGAACCGGTGCGGAAGTCTGCCAGGCGATCCGCGAACTTCGGGCGAGCAACGTCGGTTCCCCGCCCGGCCCAGCCAGCCGCCAACGGGCCTCCAGCACGACTTGGCCCTCTGTTCGTCGCATTCAAAGCGATGGGATCGACACGGAGCTCGGCTTTCACCGATTGCCGCAGCCAGGCGGACACAGCTCAATGCGATCCGACCGGAGCAGGAGCGCCAGGTTCGCCCCCAAAACGCGCTGGACACCTTTATCCAACCGTTCCCGCCCAACGATGAACTCGAATAGCGGACCTCTGAATCTCCTTTGCGGAATACCAGGGCGTTGCCAAGGAGGTAGAAGGTATCTCCACCGGGGCAATTCCCAGCGAATCCACGGGAAGCGTCCGCGGCGGTTCCAGTTCCACGGTCAGCGGGGTTAAGATATAGGACCGTGTCGGGTCCGGCGAGCTCGGCGTCCCAAACAGCTTGTCAGACATAGGCAACAACCGGCCAGAACGACGAGCGAGCGCAGGAAAAAGCATCTCATGGTTTTGGTTCTTGGATTTTGCGTCCCCGCAGCAGAGCGTCCGGATGACTCGTGAGAAATTCGGCGAGGCCTCCGATCGACCGCGCCGCTTCCGCAAGTTCGTTCATGGCGAGCGCCAGGTCGCGACGGAGCGGCGCTTGGGGCGCGAGCAAATCGCGCACATTTTGAAGATCCTGGCGGAGCTCGGTCATCGTCGCTTGCGCTTCCTGCAATGTGCCGTCCGCGCGCGTCGCGAGAGGATCGACCTTGGCGCGCACCGTCTCGGAGAGACGGCGATACCATTCAAGGTAACGTGAAGCGCGGATAGGCTGTTGGTCAAATCAGGCGAGCGGACGACTGAATCCATGGATGTGATAAGGTTGGTCAAGCCGTCGCTGATTTCGCCCACCTTCAGCTCGGTCAAACGATCATCCAATCGAGTTAAGACGAAGTTCAATTGATCGAGCGTTTTTTTGAAGTCGATCTCGGAGAGCTTTTCGAAAAAGGCTTCGATCTGCGTTGGGACCGTCGGGATTTCTTTGTATTCCTTTCCGACCTGATGCAAACGCGGCGGCGGGCTGTTGGGCAAGACATCCAGTTCGACGTAGAGAATCCCAGTTAAAAGACTCTGGGCTTGCAGAATGCCACGCAACCCGCGCTGGACCATATTTTGAAACGCAACTGGGTCCGTTAGGTCAACCGAACGATCCGTCTTCTGGCTCATCAAGGTTTCGTCCAGTGAGATAATCACAGGGATATGCACGTCGTTGGCGCGTTGACTGTGCCGAATCAAGTCTCACGCACGGATCCCACGGTCACACCGCGAAGCTTCACGGAGTGCTCCAGGACTGAACCCTGACCGACGAGTCAAATAGAGGATATAATGCTCGGTCTTCGCGAAAAACCGGACCGAGCTGAAGGTAACGATCGCCGCGATTCCCAAGGCGACCCCAACCACCACAAACATCCCTATCGTTTTCGGATTTGCTGTCGTGCTCACGGCCTCACCTCCGGTTGTGAGCTGGGTTTGGGCGCAGCGGCTTCGCCTCGGAGTCAAAAACTCTCGCAACACACGGTCGCTTGTTTCCTCCAATAACGTGCGCGGGTTCCCTTCCGCGCGCATCGTCCGCGTACTGGCATCCAAGAAAATGGCATGGTCCGCGATGGCGAAGATGCTGGCAAGATCGTGCGACACCACCACGACCGTCGCTCCTAAGCTGGCGCGCAGTTCCAGGATCAAGTCGTCCAGACGGCGCGAACTCACCGGATCCAGACCGGACGAAGGCTCATCAAAAAAGAGCACTTCCGGATCCAAGGCCATCGCGCGCGCCAAGGCCGCGCGTTTCCTCATGCCGCCCGAGATCTCGGACGGATAATACTCTTCAAAGCCTTTCAGCCCTACCAGAGACAACTTGAGCCGAACCAGATCATCGATATCCGCGGGGGATAAATCCGTATACTCGCCCAATGGAAGCGCGACGTTCTCCGCCAACGTCATCGAACTCCACAAAGCCCCGTTCTGAAACAACACCCCGAACCGGCGCAAGACGGCTTGCTGCTCTTCCGGGGTCGAACTCCAAAAACTGCGTCCATCGTAGAGCACGTCGCCTTGCGCGGGAGCTTTCAACCCGATCATATGCTTGAGCAAACTGCTTTTCCCGCTGCCCGAGCCGCCCATGATCACGAAAACATCCCCGGCTCGCACCGAGGTGTTGATGTCGCGCATGACCACGTACGATCCATAGGCCATGGTCAGATTCCGGATCTCGATTTTGACGGGGGCGGCAGGTGTGGTCATCGTCAGATTCCCAGGATGTAACACAACACCGCGAAAATGCCGTCCGCCGCGATGATGGTCGTGATGCCCGTAACCACCGCCGAAGTCGTAGCGAGTCCTACGGCCGCCGCACTATCGCCGCTGCGTAGTCCACGAAAACACCCAGTCATAGCCACCAGCACGCCAAAGAAGGCCCCTTTCCCAATACCCAACAAAAAGCTCCGTAGCGTGATGGCATATAATGTCCGGTCGATATACTCCGTGACCCCGACGTCAAGCATTGACGTTGAAACCACAAACCCACCCAGGATCGCGATCAAATCCGCAAAGATGCATAAAAGCGGCACCATCAGAAACAGTCCGACCACGCGCGGCAAGACCAGAAATTCAACCGACGAAATCCCAAACGTCCGGAAAGCGTCAATTTCTTCATTCACCTTCATGGTGCCCAACTGCGCGGCAAACGCTGCCCCTGTCCTACCGCACAGGATAATGGCCGTCATGAGACAACCCATTTCCCGAACCGTGGCGATGGCCACCAGGTCCGCCACGTAGATCGCAGCCCCAAACTGGCTCAACTGCACTGCCCCCACAAAGGCCAGGATTAGCCCAACCAGGAAATTGATCAAAGCGACCACGCCCAAGGCCTCGGGTCCGCACGCTTGCATGACCAGCATGGTGTCCGACCAACGGAATTGCGCCTGCCGCCGCAGCAGGCGTCCCACCGCCAGGACGACCTCGCCTAAGAAAGTGATCGCTTCGCGCGAAACCAGCCAGCTTCCAATCACGCCGTCGCCAACGCGCTCGACCCAAGGCTTCACCTCTTTCACCCGTCGCGCATCCCGCTTTTCAGGCACGCTCTGGGCCAAGCCAATCAACTTGCGCACACCCGCAGGCAAACCGCCGTCCTGAAACTCAATCTGGGTCCGCTGACAAAGGTCGAAGCAACGAATGGCGAAAGAAACCAACGCACTATCCCACCGCCCTAACTGGCTGGCATCAAACGCTAAACCGCGAGGCTGGGCAGCGCGGGACACCTCATCCGCCACGGAATCCGCCGCCCCTGGAATTTGTCGCACGAGCCAGTCGCCAGTCAGTCCAATAACCAGTATCCCGTCGCTGGTCCAGCGCATCGACATGGGCACGACACTTGGGTTCATGAACTCTTTTTCAAGGTGGTCTGAACTGACCAAGTTTAGGTTAACAACGGACGCAGCCCACCCATAAGGACGCACCAAAAAGCCAGGAAACCCCCGCGTCGTCAAGCGACTCCGGCAGCAGGTCCCGGAGCGACGCTCCAAAACCAGCTCGGCGTTTAGGAAGTTTGAATGAATAAACGACGCGTCCAAGAAGCTCGTCGGACTTGCCCTAAATCGAAACAAACAGGATGGGCACAGATCGGCTCCCAGGATTCGTTAAACTCGCTGTCATCCCTCCCCTAAGCTTCGGCTTGACTTATTGTACTAAACAATTAGTACAGTGATCCTATCGTGCACGTCGAAATCCAGCCCGCGTCAGGCACACCGCTCTATCTGCAGATCGTGAATCAGATCAAATATCTCGTCGCATCCGAACAACTCGCGCCGGACGAGGAAATCCCGCCGATCCGCGTTTTGGCCGAGCAACTCGTGATCAATCCCAACACCGTGGCTCGCGCTTATCTCGAACTTGAACGCGCCGGGATCGTGGTCAAGAGACAAGGTTGGGGCACGTTCGTGGCGAGCAATCCTCCGCTCGTGAGCAAGCGGCAGCGCCAACGGATTCTCTCCGAACGCGTCGACGCCCTCCTGACTGAGGCCAAGCAGCTCGGAGTTGAGATGGATGAACTCCTGGAAATCGTCCGCACCCGGCGGGAACGTATGGACTCGAACAGCCGATGAACTTTCCGTCGCCATCGTCCAATTCGGCGGTCATCAGCATTACCGCGCTCTCTCGCCGGTTCGGTTCCAAACAAGCGCTGGAGGAAGTAAATCTGCACGTGCCGCGCGGTGGCGTGTTCGGATTAGTCGGCGAGAATGGCGCAGGCAAAACCACCCTGATCAAGCATATCCTAGGTTTCCTCCAAGCCGAATCCGGAACCGTCCGTGTCTTTGACCGAGACCCGATCAAGGACTCGGTCAAGGTGCTCAGCCGGGTCGGTTACCTCTCGGAACAGCGCGATTTGCCAGGGTGGATGCGCGTCGGGGAACTCTTTCGCTACACCGCCGCGTTTTATCCTACGTGGGACGAATCTTACGCGGCGGAACTGCAACAGCAATTAGGACTCGATGCCAACACCCGGGCACGAGACCTTTCGCAAGGCCAGCAAGCCAAGGCTGGACTGGCTCTCGCCTTGGCGTTTCGACCGGACCTGTTGGTGTTGGATGAACCAAGTTCCGGTTTAGATCCGATCGTCCGACGCGACATTCTCGAAGCCATTATTCGCGCTGTGGCGGACGAAGGCAGGACCGTTTTCTTTTCATCCCATCTCCTCGACGAAATCGAACGCGTCTCCGACCAGGTGGCAATGATCCGGCAAGGCCGAGTCGTTCTCACAGGACGCCTGGACGATCTCAAGCAAGCCCACCGCCAGGTCCGATTGCGTTTTGCCCAAGCCCCCACCGCTCCCCCCAAACTCGCGGGAGCACTCCAACTCCGGGGACTCGGCCGGGACTGGACCGCTCTCTGTCAGGCGGAGCCCGCCAAAGTCGCCGCCGCAGCCGCTGCTATCGGCGCTACAGTGGTGTCGGAACAGGTTCCTTCCCTGGACGAGATCTTCGTCGCCCACGCCGCGCCGGACTCGCTCGCGCCCATTCTTAAGGCCTCATGAAATTGACGTCGCCAGCCGTCGCGATTGCCTGGGAGATCTGGCGTCAACACCGCATCGGCCTCTCTGGCGTCATGGCCGGGATTCTGAGCGGCAGCATTGCCGGCCGGATGCTAGGGCCAAATCATCCTTGGAAGCCGCTGGTGGAATCGACCGCGTACACGGCCCTGGGGTTCATGCTGATCCTGGTCTTTGGCGCCTTCCATTTCACGGAAGGTCAACGCAAGGCCGGCTTCGGCAGCTTTCCTGTCCGGCTTTTCAAGTTGCCCGTTTCCACACCACACCTCGTCGCGCTCCCGATGATCTACGGAGCTGCGGTCGTGGCCCTCGTTTACCTGAGCGTCGCGCTGCTGGTCTTCCGTCCCTTGGGCACCACTCTTCCGATCCTCTGGCCCTGCGTTTATCTTGTCTTTGGGCTGGTTCAATTCCAGACGACGCTTTGGTCATTCCCCGAGAATCGATACGCCAAACTGATCTGTCTGAGCGTTTCCGCCACGTTCATTCTCATGGCTTGGATGTTCTTTCTGCCGCACGTGGTCGAAGGAACGCTGAGCGATTGGGGGTACGAGGGGGATCCCGGGGTATTCATGCGTTACCTGCTCGCGACCGTCAGTTTGCTCACGCCGGCTGCCTATGGCTTCGGCGTGCATCGCATCCGCCAGCAACGCCACCGCCCGCCGCGTCGCGGAAGGTTCGGAATCCAGGTTTACCTGGACTGGATCGGCCGGGTGTTTCACCGGACCCAGCCCTTTCGCTCGACGTGGCACGCCATCCTTTGGCAAGAATGGCGAGGGACAGGCTGCATCCTCCCTCTTTGCGTCGTGGTCATCCTCGCGATGGTCTGCATTCCGACCGCGCTGTCCGGTCCGGTCGGCGCCCGCGGAACCCGCGCCGTCCTGCTGGGGCTCGGCTGCTGTCCCCTCCTCCTCGCGCTGATCCTCGGACGCGGCTTTGCCAAACCTGATTTTTGGAAGCCCGGACTGGGAGTGGCTCCGTTCCAGGCCATCCGGCCGGTGCCGCCCGGGATGTGGGTTTTGAGTAAGTTGACCGTGGCCATGGGAAGCGCCGTTGTCGCGTGGCTGATCGTCCTGGCGACCGCGATCCTGTGGATGATTTACCAGGGCGACTTCCAAGCATTCGACGAACCGCTGGAAGCCATCCGCTTCTTCTACACGGGCCCCGAGCAAGTCGGCCTCGTTGGGCTCGGGCTAGCCACAGCCATCCTCTTGACCTGGCGATTCCTCGTGGGCGGCCTGGCCACAGGGCTCTCCGGAAAACGGGGTTGGTTCTACCTCCAAAACTCGTTCACGGTCATTCTTCTCGCGGGAGGTTTGACCTATTTGATCACGAGTGACCCGGACACCGATGCTCCCTCTCGACTGCACCGCTTCTGGCCGTTCGTCGCGCATCTGCCCACCATCTTGGCCGTGACGGTTATTGCCAAAATGATCGCGGCAGCTTCGCTCTGGGAACGAGTGCATCGCCAACAATTCCTGTCCAGCCAGCTCATTGCGATGTATCTCGCAGCCTGGAGCGTGGCGACCGCCGTGCCCGCGGCGCTCGTAGCCATTGCGTGCGAGAACACCGCCTGGCTAAAACTCTCGCTTTGGCTGGTCTGTCTCCTTTGGGTTCCGCTTGCCGGCCCAGCCTTGGCGATTCTCTCCTTGGCCAGCAATCGCACGCGCTCATGAAACTGGCCTTGCGAATCTTTGCCTGCAGCGTCTCTCTCTTGGCCACCGCTCTGGCCATCGCCGCCTCGCGCGCCATGCCGGTCTGGGTTTCCGCCGGTGCCCCTCAACTCCGCATGCGGATCCAAGGTCACGGATCGCCTGCGGTCATTCTGGAGACGTTCGGACCCGCATCGCTCGAAACTTGGAACCGGATCCAGCCTGGTATCGCTCGCTTTGCCACGGTCGTTGCCTACGATCACGCAGGGTATTGGGGATCCCAGCCCGGCCCGAAACCTCGCGTCGCCAGCCAGATCGTGCAGGAGCTGCATGCGGCTTTACAAAACGCCGGGGTGCCTCCGCCCTACGTGCTCGTTGGGTATTCGTTCGGCGGCCCGTACATCCGCGTCTTCGCGGACCGATTCCCGACCGAAGTCGCGGGCATGGTGTTTGTCGATCCAGCACAGGAAGAGTTTATGGCTTGGCTCAATCGACGTTTCCCATGGCTGAACGTCGTTTCGGAAGCGGACCGGGCCCGCCAAGACGAATGGGGAAGCCAATGGCCGTCGCTGGATCAAGCGTCGCAGACCTCTTTGCCCTCGGTCCCGATTACTTTGATCTCGGCCGCGCAGCCGGGCGGTCCGTTGCTCCAACGGCTGCTCCCAGAATGGGTCGGAGCCCACCAACGCTGGCTCCGCGCGTTCCCGCAAGCGCATCACCTCGTCACCACGAACTCCGGCCACGGCATCGTTTTCAGCGAACCTCAACTGGTCATCAATGCCGTGCGAAACGTTGCACAAGAAGCCGCAGCCAGATCGTCCGCCATAAGGTGAGCGAGCGAGCAGAAGCATGCGCTTTAAATACCTCACCAATATTGATGGGAGGGCGGAATCCATCCGTAGGGAGCCTGATTTGGGTGGTGGCACCGAGATTAATCCGTTCCCGACTCGCAACGAGTACGTTCCTGCGGGTTGAACCCCGCGCGCCGATGAACTCACAGGAATTCCGGCGGCCGTCGGCCTCGCTGACACCCTGTCTGACGACTGGCAGACTGGACATCGCCCCGCTATTCTATGCGCGATGAGATTCTCCCTTATCTTCCTTTCGCTCGTCACAGCGTTCGCCCAATCCCCCCTCCAACTCCTGAAACAGGACGTGCCAGCGCCAGACCACCGTCTCTCCTACGGCCCGACCGAGCTCAATTACGGAGAATTGCGGCTTCCGAAAGGGCCAGGACCCCATCCGATCGTGATTCTCTTACACGGCGGCTGTTGGAAGGCGCAAATCCATGGCTTGGACCCGAGAGCGACTTCGTTAGATTTGCTCAGGCCCATCGCGGCGGCGTTGACCGATTCCGGTCTCGCGACCTGGAACGTCGAATATCGTCGCAGCGGCAATCCTGGCGGAGGGTGGCCCGGAACGTTCCACGATATCGGTGAATCCATCGACTTCTTGCGCACCATTTCAGAAAAGCACTCCCTAAATCTTCGGCGAGTCATTATCCTCGGTCATTCATCGGGAGGACAACTTGCGTTTTGGGCGGCAGCCCGGCCGAAGCTGCCTCAGGCGAACTCACTCTATAAAAAGGAGGCTCTGCCCATTTTCGCAGCCATCGATCTGGACGGGCCGCTCGACCTGAAGGGGGCTGAGCCTTACCTGGAGAAACATTTCTGTGGCCCGGTGATTCGAGAGTTTCTCGGTGGATCTCCTGATGAATATCCAGACCGGTATGCAGCCGCATCCGCGAATGCCTTCCTCCCGCTTGGAGTGCGGCAAGAGATTATCGTCGGCGCCCTGCTCGCCGGGATTAAAGAACAAGTCTCGGTCTATGAAGACGAAGCGCGCTCCAAAGGAGACGACGTGCACGTGGTAAATCTCGAAGAGGCCGGGCATTTCGGATTCCTATTTCCAGAGTCGAAACACTGGGAGACGGTCAAGGATCGGATCCGCGCTGTTCTGGCGGACTCAAGGCGGTGAAATCGCGCAACCCTTGGCGTCGCTACCGCGGAATACGCGGCCTCAGCCTTCGCATCCAACCGGTCGACACCGCTGTCCCCTGTCCGAATCACAGGGACGGATAGCACACCCGCGAGCACCAGATCGACCGACCGCATGACGACCCGGTACCTGGCCTCAGAACGTGAACGTCATTTGCAGATAGACCCAGTTCGCGTCGCTGGCGCCGCCGACCGGGTTTAAGGTGTCTCGGACGTAATCGCCAAAGAAGAAGTGGCCGTATCCGCCCTGAAACGCCAGGTAAGACGCAACGGTGTACGTTGCGATCACATCCAATTCGGTGCCGGCGAAACTTCCGGCATCCGGGTGCAACCCATACCCGCCGCTCGCCCGACCGGCGCCGTTAGCCTGATAGAAAGAGTCGTGGGTATCGGCCAGCCAAAACGCGTGATAATCCCCGGTGATGGTCAGCTTCTTCCACGGCTTCACCGACGCCGAGAGCCGGGCGTTATGGAGGTTTTGCCAGGAGGCGAAATCCATGTAGCCATAGAACTTGTGATTTGTGGGAAACAGGTTTTCGAACGTCTCGTGACGGCCATCCGTGGAATCACTATCCCCGGTCGCGTAGTTGTATTCCAAGCCGAGTCGGGGGCTGCCCGGTTGTTTCAGCCAGGTATAACCGCCCGCAACATGTCCGGCGAAGGCTTGGTGATCCAGCCGACGGTGGGTTGCTGAGGTGTAAAAGTTCCCGAGTTGACCGACCAGTTCGGCGTCGTAGTCCCACCCACCCCATTCCCCAGGCAGCGATTTGATGCGGAGCCCGAGCGTGTAGATATCCCGGGGCGATGCGCCAGTCATAAAGCCCGGCAAGTTACTGCCCAGCGCGTTCGGAGATTCGTGCCCCACGTTGCGAGCCAGGAAATAGAGCTGTGTTTCCTGCTTCGGAATCAACACGCGCGTGGAGGAATAGATACCGGAAAAGAGGTCGTAATCGTTCGGCACATTGAAGTGCTCGTTATCCGGAATGATCACGCGGCCCGCGAAGGCGTCTATCCAATAGTCCTTCTCTTGCCAGCGGAGTTTGGCGGCGTCAAAGGCCCGGCCCAGATTGTTCCAATCGAACGCACCAATAAGCCGCTCATCGCCGTAAGAGAGCTCCTGACGCCCGATCTTGGCCGTGAGCGGGAAGGCTTTGGGATCTCCCAATGTGACAAAGCCCTGGTGCAGATCGAGCCGATCCGATTCCGGATGGGGGTAACGACGGTCCCAATAGCTCGAACTGTCCCGCGCCTCGGCATAAAGCGTCAACCACTCGGTTGGCGTGTAACCGAGATGAATCTTCTCGCGCAGCAACAGGTAAGCGTTATCCGCACCGCTCACGTTGCGGAAGTCGACCGCGGTAGGGCGCAGGCCCGGGACAACGAACCGCTCACGGTCTTCGAAGCGCATCCGCACCTGGCCGCCCAAATCCCACGCGTTGAGTTCTGGCATTTGCTGCCGCAACCAGTCGTTCATCAGACCGGCGCTCGGCGGGGGCGGACTGGACACCGCGGGGACAGAGGGGGTTTGGGCAGCAGCGGCCCAGGCCACGACACTGCACAAGAAAGGAACCGACAAACGGAGACTCATAACGGAACTAGTTGGGGGTTAGGATTCACGGCCAACTCCGGGACTTCCAGAGGGCCTTCGAGAGAGACGGATGGACAGCGCGCGGGCGCCTGTTCCAGATAGCGGACTTCCGCTCCGACCAAATCCGCGAGTGCCGCGATACGTTCGCAAAACTCGCTTTCCATCAGTCCGAGCAGAGTCGATCCATAGAGGCAGCAATGCTCATCTCGAATGAGCTCGCCGTAGTTAATCACGGGCAGCATGTAGGCCACCGCCAGCGCTATCTCCTCCGGCCGATCCCGCAGGATCGGTCGAAGGTAAAGCACGCGCCCGTCCTCGTCGGGACAGCGGTAATCCAAGTCCGGTTGAGCGAACTGGTGCGGGGCCATTTCGCCGAACTCAAACGCCAGGCGTGTGGGGAAACGAACGCAATCGGGATCGCGCAACAGCGCTTCCAGCCCTTGCGGCGAGCGCAGGTCGTGTTTCTGGTGCGCTTGAATGGCCTGGTCCCGGAGCGTATTCCGCAGGCTATCTTCGCCCAAAGCGACCAACTCGGCCGTGGAAAGGCGGCGGATCTGTTCGGCGGTGAGATCTGGCATAGGATGGCCCTCCGCGCTTGGTTGAGTTAGCGCTGGCCGGACGCTATTTACCGTAGCGTTGCAGGAATTCTTTGCGCTGTTGGTCGCGCAAGGCTTTCTCTTGCGGATCGAGTTTATTGAGATACCACTGGTGGTTGGGCGCATTGAGCGTCTTATCCAACAGTTCACTCAACTTCTCGGCGGCGGCTTTCCTGGCCGCGTCGGTCGAATTTAGGTTACGCTCCGCTAACTCTTGCAGCTCCGGGATGTATTCTGTGTAGAAATGCTTCGCGACTTCGTAGGTGCCATGCCAATGGGTGTAGTCCGGTCCCATCATCGAGACGCCATGCCGCGCCCGTCGGCCTTCGTGATGCCAGATTTCATACCAGGAGAAATCGATCTTGTTGGAGAATTTGGCGGGCCGAAGCAACGGACCGGCCGCTTCATAAAGCGCCAGGCCCGGTTGCGCGAACTTGCTGTGATAAAGATCGATCAATCCATCATACTGTTCGTAGAACGCATTCACGAAGTTCTGGTTGTGGCAGTTCAGGCAGACATTCACCATGTTCGCCCGCCGCTTTTGCCAGGGAACATCCTTACCCGGGAGCCCCAATTTCCCATCGGACACCTCAGGACGAACAGAGATTTCCGGCCGGTTATTCCAGGAAATTCGCATGCCCACATCGTGGGTCACGGGCTGGTCTTTGGTGGCGCTCATGTGGCAGGTAGCGCACGTGGGAGCGGCGTTGTAATCCTCGCCCACGACCCATTTCTCGTTGTCGAGTTTCATCTTGTCGACTTGCGCGTGATACGCGATGCCATGCTTGGATTCGTTATAAATCTCGATTTGCGGGTGGTCCGGTCCCATATGGCATTTGCCACAGGTATCCGGAGTGCGCGCCTGGGCCGCGGAGAACTGGTGCCGGCTATGGCATGCGGTGCACGCTCCCTCGCTTCCGTCAGGATTAAGCCGACCGATGCCCGTGTTCGGCCAGGTTGCAGGATCCGGGCGGCCCGTCTCCAACAGCTTCACTTCGCCACCATGGCATTGCCAGCAACCGTTGACCGCGGCCGCCGAGACGCCATGCGGAAACGCGGTGGTCTTGAACCCGCGGTTTCCTTCGACAACCTCGGCCAAGACGTTATCGAGCGACCCGAGAATTCGAGCTCCCTTGGAATGATGCGATGAATTGAACTCGGCCACTTCATGCTCGTGGCAGCGCGCGCAATCTTTCGGCGTCACGATCGTGGCGATCGTCTCGCCGTGATGTTCATAAGCGTCTTTGTCCGCGCGGTCCGCAGCGTGGCATTCAAAGCAGCCGACGTTGGCGCGGTAATGTTTGCTGCTTCCCCATTGTCCGTAGACCGCGCTGCTCTCCTGCTTGTGACAGGCTACGCAAGCTTTTGTCTGGGGGGACATTTCCTTGAGGGTGAATCCGGCCTGCGCAAGCACAGGCCACGCGAGCGCGCCGATAGCCACAGCGCGAATGATCCGGGCGGTGAGGTGTAGGAACAGCGTATTCATGACTTGTTAGGTGTGAAGGGAGTGACCAGGGCTGGTCGCCGCCGGTCGAGTCGGGTCCGCACGGAGCGAACCGTTCATGATGGGGATGGCGACGTGGAGCATCCACGAGTAGAGGAGCGCTCCGAGCGCCCAGATGCCGACGCAAACCAGGGTCTCGTTGCGGGAAGGCAAATACTCAACAATCTGGCCCAGCGGCGTTGGGACAAAGCCAGGAACGATCAAACCCATGCCTTTTTCGATCCAAATGCCAATGAAACAAGCGACGCAGGCCAGGTTCAGGCCGACGATCTTGCGGCTGATCGAGCTGATCAAGAGCAGCAGTCCAACCGCGTCGAGGATCATGGCCGTCCAGATCCACGGCACCAAACCACGATGCCCGTGGAGACCGAAATAGAGATAACGGGCGGCAGCGGCATGCTCGGTGGGCGAGTAAAACTCCGTAAAGATCTCGCAGCCCAGCAAGAAGACGTTGATCAACATCGCCACCGTCATGATCATTCGCAGGGTGAAAATGGGCGCGTCGCCGATCCAATATCGCGTCAGGCGGCGGATCACTTGAAATGTGAGAATCATTAAGGCGGGCCCGGCCACAAACGCCGATGCCAGGAACCGGGACGGGACCAGCGGATGATGCCAGTAGGAGCGCCCGGCCAACCCGACGTAAAGAAACGCCGTGACGGTGTGGATGCTCACCGCCCAGGCAATGGAAAGAAACACAAACGGGATATAGAACACCTTCGCGGGAGGCACCTGGCGGTAGCGGCAATAGAGGAGATAACCGCTGATATGGAGGTTAAGCAGCAAATACCCGTTCAAGACGATGACGTCCCAGGAGAGGATCGATCCCGGCCAATTGAAAATGCCGAAGGGAGGGATCATATGATGGAATCGCTCGGGATGCCCTAAATCGACTGTGACAAAGAGAAGGCACATCACAATGACCGCAATGGCCATGAGTTCACCGAAGAGCACGACTTCGTGCATGAACTCTTTTTTGTAGATATACGCGGGAATCACGAGCATCACCGCGGCGGCGGCCACTCCTACCAGGAACGTGAAGTTGGCAATGTAGGCACCCCAACTGACCTGATTGGTCAACCCTGTGGTCTGCAGTCCCTCAACAAGCTGGCGCGCATAGGCGTTCAAGCCAACCAGCGACAAAATGCTCAAGACCGTCATCCACAGATAAAACTTCCAGCTGCCCTGGAATGAGATCCGCGCTGCTCGCCAGAGAAAGATGAGGTAGCTCTTCACTTGTCGAAAAAGTAGTAGAACTTCGGTTGCGTCCCCACGTCCTCTTTCAGGATGTATACCCGCTTGTTTTTGAGGATGTAGTTGATCTCGCTGTTAGGGTCCAACAGGTTCCCAAAAACCCGGGCACCAGTGGGACAAACCTCCAGGCAGGCGGGGTAACGGCCTTCCCTCGTTCGATGCAGGCAGAAGGTGCACTTTTCCACCACGCCCTTGGGCCGCACGCGATTGCTCAGGTAACTCTGATTTGGGTTGATGGCATCGGCCGTGAGTTTAGGTTTCTGAAAGTTGAAGCGCCGGGCATCGTACGGACACGCGGCCATGCAATAGCGACAGCCGATGCACCAGTTGTAATCCACGGTGACAATCCCGTCCGGTTCCTGCCACGTCGCTTGCACAGGGCAGACCTTCGTGCAGGGAGATTCGCGACACTGGTGACATTGCACGGGCATGTAGTACTTGTCCGGCGCCGGCACTTGACTCGCGTCATAGTAGGGATCTGAGGTTTCAAGATTGATCCTTCCTTTCTCCAGTTGCAGAACGCGGATGTAAGACATTTCAATGTCGTCCGCCGAGTCTCGCGACTGGTTATTCTCTTTAAGACAGGCATGGGCACAGCGGCGGCAGCCAATGCAGCGCGTGAGGTTGAGGGCATACCCAAACTGGACGCCTTCTAATGGAGGCGGAGCTCCCATCGTGGGGCGGATCCCATGCTCTTTCTCGCACTTCGCCTCGAGCGCGCGCAGGATGCGATCGAGTTCCTCAGGCTTCAGTTCCCGGTAATGCTTCTGCAGCAGGTCATCCAAGGAGATCTCGCCACGTTCCAAAGCCAACAGGGGCTTGAGTGCGACCACCAAGCCCGCGAGTCCGGCCATCGCGGCCGCCGTCCCCTTGAGAAAGGTGCGTCGGGTCACCGGCCGATAGACCTGTTCGATACTTTGGGCGGCAGGGCCGCTCGCAGAACTAGAATCTTTCATTGTGTGATTTCGAAGCATTTCCACTGGGATGAAAGGGGTCATTCGACGCCGAATTGGCGGCGCGCGCCGGATAGCGCAAGGGCGCTAGCGGTTTCATCGGCCGAAACTTCGGCTGATGCGGATCGTGGCACTGAATGCAGCGGAGGCGGGTTTGCTCTCCCATCTCTTTGTTCCAGTATCCGTTACGCCGACCGTGCACGCCCGATTGCCAATCGCGATACGTCGGTCCATGGCACTTGGCGCAGAGAGAGACGACGTCCTCTTCTTTGATCTCGCTGCCGTCATAGTCGACAAAGGCATTGCGATTGGTCGCGTGATGACAGTTCAGACAGAAACGGTTCTGACCGTGCTGCAACTGAATGGTTTCGTGCTCGACCATCGGCCGGTCGTAATGCCATTTCGCCTCTAACAACTTGTGACACTCCATGCAGTTGTAGGTCCATCCGAGCTTGACGAGATCCAGACCTGTTGTCTGGCGGGGCGGGGTTCGATCCAGATGCGTGTCCCGGGCAGATCCGACGACCGGGACGCTGGTATTGGTGCGCACTACCTCGGGCAACTTCAACGCCAGACGAGCGGGAACAGTCGACGTGCTCGCGGCATGGGACCGGGACCAACCAAGCCCGATACCCAGAAGGAGCAACGCAAGAGATACCGTCCCGAGGACCGTCGAAAGGCGTTTCATACCCGGATGCGTCGGCCTTTCGCTATGCCTAAGGTTGTTGCTGGCATGCTGCCGACCTTAGCGCGAGTTGGGCGACGAACTTTGATGTGAATCAAAGTTGTGTTCGTTCTCCACGAACACCGCTGCCGGCCCAAGAAAAAGGACTTTCCAAACAGCCCGTCGGGGAGGAACTGAGAAGGAGAAAAGGATGCGGCGGCTGATCATGCCGCTACAGCCACGCCACTATCCTCACCTATGCGGAGCGCGCCTAGGTGCGAAGCGCCAGTCGCAGATTTCTCTGACTTCGAGTGGCAGAGCCGTCTCGGGTCTGACCGGTTTTATAAAACCGGAATTCTCCTGCCAGCGGCGAGACGCCGCTGGCACTTTCGACAGCCGATCCTACGGACACGGCTGCGCGCCGGCCCTGAAAAGCCGACGTTAGCGGCTCGAGATTTTTAAAGAAGCGGAATGGCTTTAGTGCCCCAACATCCATGGGCGCTGCCCCACACGGCCGGATTGCAGCCGAGGTTTTGTCTCGCCTGCCGACGGGGCGGTCGCACGCTTCTTCCGGGTGCCACAACCGCAACCGTAAGAACACCGATGCCGATTTTGCACGCGCGGCGCGTGCTGGCTTTGCTCGTTGATGGCTGCGGCGCGTCGGACGGAGTTCGCGACCAGCGCCAGGTTCGGAGCTTGAATCGTGCGAGACGCTCGACACTGGCAGATCGGGCAAGAAGCCACTCGATCCCGGTCATGAACGGGACGCATCTCCGTGAAGTTGCCGCAGACCGCACATTCGTATTCGTAGAGAGGCATAATCAAATCGGGTAAATTTCGGCCATAGCACAGAACTGCAGGACAGCGCGTCGTGACGTGGTTCTCACTCCAGGAGAAAACGCCGCTCCACCTGGAACGTGGAGCGGCGGGCGGAGGTAACCTGGAACAACTCCCGTACGTCGCGTCAACTCATCACCCTAGTTGGTCACCGCCAAATCGATCTTCTGGTTGAGTTGCACTTTGGGTCCACTGGCATTGGGAAGAATATCGAAACCGAAGATTTCGGTCGGCAGCGCCAGGGTCGCGCAGGCGTTGGGAATATCGACGATTCCACTGATGCGTCCTTCGACCGGGGCGGTGCCGAGGATCGCGTAAGCTTGCTCGCCGGTATAGCCAAACTTCTTCAAATACTCGATGGCATTCAGGCAGGCGCGACGGTAGGCCACATGCACATCCAGATAGTACTGTTTCCCCTGCTCATCCACAGAGATGCCTTCGAAAATCAGGTATCGACTGTATTTCGGTTCCACGGGGCTCGGCTGAAAGATCGGGTTCACAATTCCGTACTTGCTCATGCCGCCCTTGATCAGGTTCACCCGCAAATCGAGATAGCCGGCCATTTCGATCGCGCCGCAGAAGGTGATTTCTCCATCCCCCTGTGAAAAGTGGATGTCGCCCATCGACAGGCCAGCGCCCTTCACGTAGACCGGAAAATAGACTTTGGAACCACGGCTTAGATTCTTGATGTCACAATTTCCACCGTGTTCACGTGGGGGGACGGTTCGCACCGCTTCTTGCGCTGCCGCCTTGGCCGAGCTGCCAGTCATTCCACCCATATGCGCCGTGGCCGCGTAAGGCAAGGCACAGAGAGGCGGCACTCGATTGGGATCCGTGGCAAACAGAGCAGACTCCCGCTTGTTCCAAGTGGCTAAAAGTTCTTTCGAAGGCAAGCAGCCAATCAGACCCGGGTGAATAATCCCGGCAAATTCCACGCCTGGGATATGGCGGGAATTCGCATAGAGCCCACTGAAATGCCAACACGCCTTCCGCGCGTTGGGGAAGTGTTCCGTCAAGAATCCGCCGCCGTTGGTCTTGGCGAAAATCCCTGTGAACCCCCAAGCGGACTCGGGCAGGACACCAACATCCAAAAGGTCGACGACCAACAGGTCGCCCGGCTCCGCCCCTTCCACTCCGATTGGGCCACTCAGATAGTGCACTTTGGTCAGGTCGACATCCCGGATATCGTTGGCCGAGTCGTTGTCATAGATCTGTCCTCCGGTCCAATCCAGGCATTCGACGCGGAACTCGTCGCCCGGTTTGACGTAGGAGGTCATCGGGATATCCGGGTGCCAGCGGTTATGAATCGACGATTGCTTTTCGGGGGCACTTTTGAAATCCACTTCGATCAGTGTTTTCAACATCAGGGTTCCTTTCTGTTTATGGGGTTATTACTGGCCATGGGTTGATTTCAGACCGAAAGCAGAGCTCTCACTTTATTGGCGTCCAAGCTTGCGCGGGGCGCTTCGTGAACGAACCGACCCCGCTCGATCACCAGGGCCCGGTCGCACACTTCCATCATAAAGCTCACCACCTGTTCGCTGACGATCATGGCGATCTTGCGCCATGTCCGAATCTCTTTAAGCGCCCGAGCGATATCTTTGATAATGGACGGTTGGATCCCTTCGGTCGGCTCGTCCAAAACCAGCACCTTCGGATTGGAGACCAAGGCGCGCGCGATGGCCAACTGCTGCTGTTGGCCGCCGGATAAATTGCCACCCTTCCGGCTTCGCATCTCGCGCAACACTGGGAAAAGCCCATAGATCTCGTCCCAGATGCTCGGCGGCACTGGCCCCTTCGCGCCGGTCAAAATGTTTTCCGTGACGGTCAAGGAGGGGAAGATCATGCGCCCCTGGGGAACGAACGCGATCCCCTGGCGCACGCGCTCGTGCGACGGCAAACCGGTCAACTCCTGGGCACCCAGACGAATCGCTCCGGAAGTGGACTGCAAGATCCCAATGAGCGACTTTAACAGAGTAGTCTTTCCCATGCCGTTGCGGCCCATGATGGCCACGATTTCCTGATCCCCGACATCGAAGGTCAAATCGTGGATGACGCGACTTTGGCCGTAACCGACATTGAGTTGTTGAACGGAAAGCATCGGGTTCATAAAAGTTCCTGTGTTACTCTCCCAAGTAAACTTCGATCACTTTGGGATGATGATGAATCTCCTCCATGCTCCCTTCGGCGAGGATTTTGCCGAGGTGCAAGACGGTGACTTTGTGAGCGATGCGCGACACAAATTCCATGTCGTGCTCAATGATGATGATCGATCGTCCTTTGCAGATGCGTTGCAGCAGCTCCGCCGTTTGATCTCGCTCGGAGGGACTCATGCCGGCCACCGGCTCGTCGAGCATGAGCAACTCGGGTTCTTGCATCAGGAGCATGGCGATTTCCAACCATTGCTTCTGTCCATGGCTTAGAAAGGCCCCTTCGACATCCAGGTAATCGGCCAGAAACGTCTCCTCGGCCACCTTGTGAATCCGATCCACCACTTCCGCGTTTCGCCGAAAGGCCAAGCACCCAAATACCGAGCGCCCCTTCGGAAATGAGACCTCGAGGTTTTCGAAAACCGTGAGATTCTCGTAAATTGAGGGAGTTTGAAACTTACGCCCCACGCCCGCCCGCACGATTTGATGTTCCGCCATCCCTACCAGTTCACGGTTCTTGAATTTGATGCTTCCTCCCGTGGGACGGGTCTTGCCGCAGATCATGTCCAGGACCGTCGTTTTGCCGGCGCCATTCGGACCGATTATAACCCGCAATTCATCCGCGCTCAGATAAAGATTGAGATTGTCCACCGCGCGAAACCCATCGAACGACACGGTCAATTCCTCAATGGCCAGGAGAAAGTCTGTGTTACTGCTCATTCATTCCCTCCTTTCCCGATGCGACACTGGCTGCCACTGGGGTTCCGATCGGGGCGCTGCTCTTCCAAGAAGCGACCCATGGACCGAATCGTTTTCGAGCCAAACCAATCACGCCTGCCAGGCCGTCCGGGAAAAACACGACCACCGCGATGAATAATCCGCCCATGGCGTAGAGCCAGAGCTGCGGAAAGGTCTCCGAAAACAGACTCTTGCCCGTGTTGACCAACAATGTCCCATAAACCGCGCCAAACAGAGAAGCGCGCCCGCCCACGGCCGAGCAAATCACCATTTCGATCGACGGAACGATGCCCACCAGCGAGGGGGAGATGAAACCCACCTGCAGCACAAACAGGGCGCCGCCGATGCCACTCACAGCCGCGGCGAAGCAGAACGTGAAGACCTTGAACATGGCAACGTCGTAACCCGAAAACCGGACGCGGTCTTCCTTGTCGCGCATGGCGAGCAGCATCTTGCCGAGTTTGCCGGAAAGCAGCCATTGCGCGGCCACGATCGTGGCCATGAGCAAGAGACAGGTCACAAAGTAAAGAACGTACTGGGCATGCTGACTTCGGATATCCCACCCCATTAAGGTTCTCAGATCGGTAATGCCATTACGGCCGCCGGTGTAACCTTGGTTGCCGTCAATGCCGAGTGAGAGGATCAAAGCCAGAGCTTGCGTAATGATCGCGAAGTAGACCCCGCCGACCCGCCGTTTGAACATGGCCACTCCCAGCACGAGCGCGACTAGCGCTGGCACCGCCACAATCGCAATCATGGTGAAGGGCAAGCTTTTGAATGGAACCCAAAACGCCGGCAAGGCTTTCAGTTGGTTCCAGTCCATGAAGTCGGGGATCCCAGGTGTGGATTGAATCTTCGTGCTGATCGGATCGGACGCCTCCAACTTCAAGAACATCGCCATGCAATATCCACCGAGACCAAAGAACACGCCTTGGCCCAAGCTCAAGACGCCCGCCTTGCCCCAAAGCAGCACCAACCCAAGCGCGACGAACCCGTAAGTCAGGTATTTGCCAACCAGATTGAGCCGGAAGATATCGAGGCTGGCGGGCAGTAGGACGAGCAACACCACCGCCAGCACTGCGAGATTGGAGAGGTTTTGTCCACCACCAAGGAATCTTTTATAGAGCGTTCTCATGATTGTTAAGCCGAGGGGTTAAGCACGGACTTTACTCGCAAACAAGCCCTGCGGTCGAATCATCAGGATCACAACGATCCCCAATAAAACAGCCACTTTGCCCATCGTCCCTTGAAGAAAGAACTCGGAGATCGATTGTCCCTGGGCGATTCCGAAGGCTGACGCGATTGTTCCCATCAAACTGGCTGTCCCCCCAAATACGACCACCAAGAATGTGTCCACGATATATCGCGAACCACTGTCGGGGCCTGTAGAACCAATGGTTGTGAATGCCGCTCCGGCCACGCCTGCAATCCCGCACCCAAGGGCGAATGTGATACGATCGACAAACTTTGTATTGATCCCAGCCGCGCCGCTCATAACGCGGTTCTGGACCGTCGCGCGCATTTGGAGACCAATGCGCGAGCGGAACATAAAAAGCCAAACACCAAACGTCAGAGCGAGAGTTAGAACCATCACAAACACGCCGTTGATGGGAATATCGATACTAGCCGTTGGCTTGAACGATCCCATCAACCATTGCGGAAGGGTCGGAGTGACTTCGCGCGCACCGAAGATCGATCGGAAGCTCTGCTGCATGATCAGGCTCAAGCCCCAGGTCGCCAGGAGTGTATCGAGCGGGCGCTTATAGAGGAACCGAATGAGTCCCCACTCCACCACCAAGCCTGCAATTCCCGCGACCGCAAACGCCACCCCGATGGCCACGATGAAGTAGTAAGGTGCGAGCGCGGGCAGGTGGTTTTGGACTACCGTTGAACATAGATACACGGTGTAGGCGCCCAGAGCCATAAACTCTCCGTGCGCCAGATTTACCACTCCCATCTGCCCAAAGATGATGGCCAGCCCCAAGGCCATCAGCAGTAAGACACTGAACAGGCTTAAGCCCGCGAAGCCCTGCATCACAAAGATCGACCATAACTCCGAAGCGGTGTAATTAGACATATAGGAGCGCTTAAGTTGGTGTCTCGGGGAGTTCTCCGTCTGTTCGGCTTATCCGGCAGCAAGACGGCGGGTTATTGATATCCCTTCGGGAATGGATTCGGCTCGATCAGTTCGGACTCGTAAAGGACTTTGGCCTGGCCATCTGACGCCCATTGGCCAATGCGCAACTTGCTCCAGAGATGGTGGTTTTCGTGGACTTTGACGTATCCCTCGGGCGCGCTGGTGAACTCCAGTCCAGGCGAGGCTGCCGCGACTTTATCCACGTCGAAGCTTCCCGCTTTCTCGACCGCGAGTTTCCATAGCCACGGCCCTAAATAGGCCGCTTGCGTGACGTCACCGATCACACTCTTGGGCCCATATTTTGCCTTGAAAGCTTCGACGAACTTCTTGTTGTTATCGTTCGGTAAGCTCTGGAAATACTTCATCGCAGAATAGAAGCCGACCAGGTTTTCCCCACCAATTCCAAGCGCTTCATCTTCCGTCACGGAGATCGTGAGCAACGTCCACTTATCCCCGGTAATACCGGCAGCCTTGAGTTGTTTGTAAAAAGAAACGTTCGACCCACCCACCACGATGGCGTAGATGACATCGGGTTTCTTAAGTTTGATCTTGTTAATCAACGAGCCGAACTGGGTGTGGCCAAGGGCATAATACTCCTCACCCACCACCGATCCCTTCAGGACATTCTCAATGTGTTTCCGCGCAATCTTATTTGACGTGCGTGGCCATATATAATCAGACCCGATCAAATAGAACGTTTTCGCTTTCTTCTGTTTGGCCATCCAGTCCAGGCCCGCGAGAATCTGCTGCGTTGCTTCCTGGCCGGTATAGATCACGTTCTTGGACTGCTCCAACCCCTCATAAAACGTGGGATAATAAAGCATTCCGTTCTCTTTCTCGAAGACCGGGAGAACCGCCTTGCGCGACGCTGAGGTCCAGCATCCCATCACCGAGGCCACCTTGTCGTTGACCAAGAGCTTCTTGGCCTTTTCCGCAAAGGTCGGCCAGTCGCTTGCACCATCCTCGACGATAATTTTGATCTTGCGGCCCAGCACGCCACCAGAGGCGTTGATCTGCTCGATGGCCAACTGCTCCGCTTGGATCGATCCCGTCTCACTGATCGCCATCGTTCCGGTCGCGGAATGCAACTGTCCGACGGTGACGGTATCATCCGTGACGGCCAAGCCTGTGGTGTTGACTTTGCTGGTCGGGTAATCGCCGGCGTGAGTCGCCATACTGCTCAGTAAGCAGAGGGCGCATAATCGAAGGAATATAGTCAGTTTCCGTTTCATCATAGTGGGTATGTTCTCAATTCAGTGCTCCTACGCGACGGGCCTATGGGCAGCAGGTGTGCCATCGGCGGAGAAGTGCCGCGGAATCCCGTTTGAAAGAATTCAACGTTGGTCTGCGATTTGTTCAACGTCCGCTCCAGCGACAACCGGAAACAGCTCAAGTTCGACTATGCACAACGTTGGATTGTTTCCTGCAGCACTCCGTTTTCGGCGACGCCAAAGGGCGTAGACTCGAAGATTGAGCAAATCCGTCCGTCCGCAATGCGTGCATTTTTTCACGCTGGTCAATTCCGACCAAAGCGCAGCGTTCAGAAAAATCGATAATGGAAACTCGACATCTAAAAGTCTTCCGAGCGATCGCTCGGCACGGTGGACTCGTGCGCGCCGCGCGAGAATTGTGCCTCTCCAGTTCGGCCCTCAGCTGCGCATTGAAGCTATTGGAGGCCGAATTGGGCTGCCGCCTGTTTGAACGAACACGGTCACAGATGGTATTGACTTACGCCGGTGAACAACTGCTGGCCTCGATCGAAGAACCGCTGCAGGCCATCGAAACGGCGGCCGCCTCTCTTCGCACTCTGGGGCAATGGGGTCAAAGTCGACTGCGCATCGGAGCTCCCGTGACGCTCTGTCAGCAAGTGTTGCCGACTGTCCTACAGAATCTGCGAGGAGAATTCCCGAAGACATCTGTGGTCGTCGAGACGGGTAACATGACCCAGCTGATCAGCTTGCTTCAAGAATCGAAAATCGACCTGGCGGTCGGGGTCGAACCCGAGAACACCACCGGATTGGAAGTATCGCCGTTGTTCGAAGATGAGCTTCTTTTCGTTCTTTCGGCGCATCATCCCTGGGCCACAGGTCGTCCTCTTTCCCGGACAGACCTTCGCCAACAACCGCAAATTGTGTATCATCGGCGCAGCCGAACGGCCCAATTGGTCAGCCGCTATTTTCAGGATTTGGACGTCGATCCGCTCTACACGATGGAGATTGCTTCCATCAGCGCGATCAAAGCGATGGTTCAACTGAACCTCGGCGTTTCCGTGCTGGCACCCTGGGTTTTGGACAACGAGTTGCGCCGGGGAATTCTCAAGATGCGGCCTCTCGGCCCCAAAGCACTGCGGCGCCGATGGGTCACTGCGCACTTGGTGTCCCATCGTTTGAGTTTGACCGAAGCCAGATTTTGTCGCCTGTGCCGCGCGCAAGTTTCCACGCTACGCCTGGATCGAAAAGATCTTCCCGAAACCGGCCGCCTTCCCATGAAGTAGACCGTTCAAGGTCTTCCCTGTGTTTTGCCCTGGTGCTTAGAGACGAATTGCCGTAAAGGCAGCTTATGTTTCCAAGACACAGTTTAAGTCTACACTGGCTCCAGCAATGGCGCCCGTTGCGCTTCGCATCGGCTATGCTTTGCCTCGGCCTTTTCAGCCCATGCCTTTGTTTGGCCCAACGACCCGCACAAAATCCGATGTCGAACGCCGCCATCACTCCAGAAGGGCTCGGATACAAACTGGTTTGGGAAGATTCATTCGACGGACCTGGCCTTGATCCGAGCAAATGGGAAGTTCGAGGGATTGGGCCGCGGGCGCTGGGATTCGTGTCCGCCGAGGCGGTCGAGGTAGCCGAGGGCTGCTTGAAACTCAAAGCGTTTAAGAAAGACGAACGAATCCTGATCGGAGCGGTGGGCACGCAGGGCCGTTTTATGACCCGCTACGGTTATTACGAATGCCGCGCGCGCCTCCAAAAGTCCCCCGGCGTCTGGGCGGCGTTCTGGATTCAATCCGCAGAGATCTCCAAAGGAGAAGATCCTGCGATCTACGGTGCCGAGATTGATATCATGGAGTTTTTCAAGAAGCTTGGGACCGATATCGTCTCGCACAATGTGCATTGGGCTTACGGTCCCCATCAACGAACGACCCATGGGATGCAAAGCTACCGACCCGGAGTCAGTGAGGGGTTTCACACCTTCGCGTTGGAATGGACCCCGGAACGTTACGTCTTTTTTGTCGATGGGTATCGTTATTACGAGGTAACCGAAGGAGTTTCACATATCCCAGAATACCTCATCTTGAGCATGGAGCTGCCGTCCAACCCCAAAGAGATCGCTGCGACTGTATTTCCGGACGTGTTCACGGTCGATTACGTCCGGGTCTACCAAAAGCCAGAAAGCACTCTTCCCAAAAGTGCCAAGCCGACCGTCGCACTGGATCCACCAATCCAGCGCCATCCTTGAGGAACGGCTCAGGGCTGGGCTGTTCCGAAATAGTCGTAGAAAACTCGTGCGAGGTTCTCCCCGTAAGCCTGCCAGTGGCGCGCGGAGGGGTAATCCTTCAAGCCGGCGATCCAGTTGCAATTGAACTCGTGCACGGCGGCGTCGATGCCAAACCGCTCCAGCCAGCCATCGCCGAGCGTGCCCGAATTGTGAAACGACGGCTTGGTGCTCCCTTCCGTGAACCAAGTATGTTGTCGGAGGAGTTTCTCCAGGTTAGCCATCCGTTCCAGATGCTGATTCAGCTGAGCGATCGAAGGGCGGCTGAGATGCAAAAGTCCACTCCCGTCGTTATGTAGTTCCAGCGCTAATTCAGGTTTTTGTCCCGCTCGGATCATTCGCTCCAGCCAACGTTCCAACGCGGCATTTTCAGGAGCCAACTGGACATCGCTAGGTTTGTCCCAATCCCGATTCAGATCTTTACCCAGCAAATTGAAGCGCGTCCCGCCGCGCGCAACGCCATCCTTGTTTGCCATGGGCATGATGTAGAGGCAGTAGCGCTTAAGAAACTGCTGGACTTCAACGTCGTTTTGCAGGAGTCGGCGCGCGACCCCTTCCACAATCCAGTTGCCGCCCGACTCCCACGGATGCGCTCGCGCGCGCAAGAACACGCGGTGCGGCGCTTGGGCATCGCCGATACGGATAATCTCCAGTGGCCGCCCCTGGACTGTTTGGCCAATGGTTTCGACGCTGGTTCGCGCGTCTGCGGCCAGTCGGGCCAGCCACCGGTTCAAATCGGAAATCCGGTAAGGCTCGAGCCGCGCGACGTAAAGGGAAGGGCCTGGCATCGTGAGGTCCAGCCGCACCCGATCGTTCTCGAGCACGGTGGTTTCGACCGTGCGCCAGGTTTGCGCATCTTCTGAGATTACCAAGGTCTTGAGTTCTTTGGCCACGGACCCGGGCTGGCCGTTCCAGACATTATTCAGATTGGTCAGCTCCAGGGTCAGATGAGTCCCGGCCAAGGCCTGAATGCGAAAGTGGACATGGCCCGCGGCGCGATTGGGAGAAGAGCGTTCGTGATCGTAGAGCAGATGGATCCGAACGGCGCCATCCGCCATGAGGTCATACCACAGCGGTGATGCGTTCTCGAAGCTCGTGTCGATGAACGCAAAGCCGCCTGTGGAAAGGGCGGGTTGTGACTCAGCGGCCGCGGCCGCAGATTCAGCCGGGCGCACCACGAACAACCACATGGCGAGGCAGAGCTGCCGCGGAACACATCTAAGAAACGCCTTCATTATTGCTCCATAGTTACCGGCACCGGCACGAACCGAAACCCGCGCCCACCCTCCCGACGAGCCTGGTGCCGTTCGAGACTGGAATGGTGCCTCGCCATCGCTCTCATTCACCGGAGGTCAAGGTCCCAACCAGTTCAGAATCCTTGGTGGTCCCAAACCCGACATTGGCTTCGCTCGTTAACCGGACTTCCTCACCCGCGAACTTCAATCGAACGGTGTAAAGGAAAGGAGTCTCGTTAAAACAGAGTTGTGCCGTGAACGTATCTTCCGCAGACCACGCTCCGGAAGCCGCGATGGATTGAGTCGTCTGGGTCGCCCAAGCAGCCTCTCCCGATTTCCAGGTCTCTCGACCACAGAGAATCCGTTGTTTCACTCCGTCCATCTGCACAGCGAGCGCCGTGGATCCATCGTCCAAGCTCTCCACCCGGACGGTTTCGATCTTCTTGGCATTCGCGGGAAAGGCGTAAGTACGCCCCGAGATCGAGGGACGTCCCGTCGCCGTTCCAGTTGGTGGACGCAAAGCCAGTTGTTTGAGAGCGGCGCTCAACTTCTGCTGGTTTGGCAGGTTTTCCGCGAGGCTGTTCGGGCTCATACCGGGCAAAAGTTTGGCCCAAACGAGATCCAGGACGGCTTGCATATTGCCCAGCCCAGCGGTGATCGCGATGACGGCATCTTTGTCCGGCAGCACCACACAATACTGTCCAAACGCTCCGTCCCCACGATAGGCGCCATTTTGGCACCGCCAAAATTGGTAGCCATATCCTTGGTCCCAATCGCTCTTAGGATTGCTGCCATTCGAAGTTTGAAACGAGGTAGCCTCTTCCACCCACGCGGCTGGAATCAGCTGTTGGCCATGCCAGTTCCCTTTTTGGAGATAGAGCTGGCCGAAGCGCGCGATGTCTTCCGTCTGGACCTTAAGGCCATACCCGCCCAGGCAAATGCCCTCAGGACTCTTGTCCCATGTGGCCTTTTGAATGCCGAGTGGTTCAAAGAGCCGCGGTTGCAGGTATTCCAGAAGCGAAACGCCGGTCGTTTTCTCGACAATCGCCGCGAGCATGTAAGTCGCCGAAGTATTGTAGAGAAAATGGGTCCCGGGCTTAAAGCGCACCGGGTGCTCCAGGAAAACTCTCTGCCACGATTGATCGGGCGGGCGAGGAGGTTCCGTTTCATGGCCCGTGTTCATTCGAAGCAAGTCGCGAATGCGCATGGCCTTGAGATTGGGGCTGGGAGAAGCGGGAGCTTCGTCAGGGAAATACTTCAACACGGGATCGTCGACGCTTAACCGCCCCTCAGCCACAGCCAACCCAATGGCGGTGGAGGTGAAGCTCTTGCTCAACGAGAAGAGCACATGCGTCAGCTCCGCGCGATAGGGCGCCCACCAGCCTTCCGCGACCACCTGCCCATGCCGCACCAGCATGAAGCTGTGTAACGATTGCACATCCCGATCGGCCGACCGGATAAAGTCCAGGACTGCAGCGGATGAAATTCCTTGGGCTTCCGGGCTACTGCGAGGAAGATCCGCGCCCCATCCCGTTTGGAGGCAGGCAACGAAAGCGAAAAGGCAATGAATTCTCATAGGCTTGACAGCGTGTTAGCACGCCGAAGCCTATTTGTCGGTCAATTTCGAAAGAAAAACGCAGGTGCTGCTCGCGCATTGCCCGCGCCAGGCGGTCTCCCCGCCAACGCCGAGGGAGCCCCAGCACTCTCAGTGAGCCGGCTTCTTAAAATCAAAGGTCTTCTGCTCGCCACCCGCTTCGAGCACAACCCGAGTTGGTTGGATGGACACGACACTGAATCCGTTAAACCGATCTCCGGGGGAGAGCGTTCGACCATTGATCAGCGCCGCCGGTCGATCTGTTCGATAGAAAATCCCTTCCACTTTCACCAAGGCAAAAGGGGACCGAGTGGAGGGAGCCTGCCCATCCGGGGTGGCCGCGTCGTCCGGTGTGTCGGTCGTTGCCTGGACTTCGGCCTTGGGTGACGCCGCCTTGAGGACTTTCGATCCGAGCCCGCTCAGCACAGCTGCGACCACCACGAGAACGAACGCACCGGCGGCCACCAGCGCTCGCGCCGGTCGCGACCGGGGCGCTTGGGTTTTGGCGGGCGTCGGTTGTTTAGCAGCGGTTGAGGTCTCGGACGGTTCTTCCGAATCAGCCGGTGTCGGTTGAATCAAGTCGTTAGCGATCCGTTTGCGCCAGGCGTCCGGCTTGGTTGGCAGGTCCAACTCGTCCAGGTATCCGCGGTCGAGCTCAGGCAGAAGGATTCCGTCCTTTTTCGTTCCCTCCTCGCAAGCGAGCACGTGCGCGACATGAACGGCGGTTAGTAAGGAGAATTCGTGGCTCGCGGAGGAGGCAGGGTCGAGATAAAGCGCGACCGCTTCGACCACTGACAAAGGCATTCCCCAGAGCCCCAACAAATAGGCACCCACCTGATTGCTGGTTACACCGAATGTGGCAAGTTCCGCCTGGTCGATGGATTCTTCCTGCTCGCGGGCGGTGGCCACGACCTTCCCATACTCGTCCCCCAGGTTTGTGACGAGAACGATTTGACCAATGCGATGGAGCAATCCCGCCGCATACGCATCACTGGCCACGCGCGTGTCGGCCGATTGCTGGGCGGCAATGCGGCGAGCGGTTTGGGCCGCTTTGAAACTTTGGCGCCAGATCGAATCGAGGGAAATGCTGCCGTGCACAGCGGCCTGGGCGGGATCGAAGACCTGCAAACAAAGCACGAGCGATTTGACGATATCGAGCCCTAAGACGGAGACCGCATCCACAGGCGAGGTGATCTTCTCCGCGACGCCGGAGGCTGCAGAATTGACGGTCTGCAGCAGGCGCGCCGTGAGAGCTGGATCTCGAGCGATCACCTCCGCGACGCTTTCCACGCTGACATTGGGAGATTCCGCGCGTTTAAGGACTTCGAAGTAAGTGGATGGCAGGCTGGGAAGGCGCCCGAGCTTCGGGACAAAGGCCCGGAGCTTGTCGGAGTTGAGCCAGGCATCGATCGCCAACGCTCTTTCGATTACCGCGGTCAGTTCGTTCGCTTTCCACGGGCGCGAGACAAATTGGTACGGTGCACCAATGGAATTGACGACCAATTCTCGGTCATCGACATCTCCCAAAGCAAAACGGAGCGTATGCGGATGGGATGCCGCCGCTTCGTGGAGCAGTTTCGGGCCGCTCCGGTTTTCCATGCGCACGTCGACGACCAGGGCCGCGATCGGTTCGGCGACCAGACAAGCTCGCACCGCTGGACCATCCGGCGCAAAAACAAACTCCCAAGTCCCCGAAACCTCCGCCAAGGCCGGCTGGAGCTCACGGACTTCCGTGTCCTTGAACCCACCAAAGCATATTTTTTTCTTCATTCCTGGTGCCGTCGAGATCGGTAACAATTTAGCCGCTTAAATCTTTCAAGACGGATGCCCACATTCTTGTCACCAATCGAGACACCCCCCCGTCTACCAGGCGCCTCGGTCCGCCAGGGAGCAAGTCCCATACTTGCGAGAACGCCCGCTCCTCGGGGAGAATTTCATTCCAGCGTGCCTGGTCAGAAATTGCCGGACAGCCGCACCTGGCCTTCCCCCTTGGCACCCTCCGCGATGCGGCTGCCCAGATCGACACGCTCCCTGTCGGTTTAGTTCGGGGAAAGTGAGAGCAATTTGCTCTCGGTTGGGTAAATTTCTCGCCCCCAAGTGTTAAGCGGTGCGGTCGAGTCCTGAAATGCCGGAAGGGGAGTCGCCGATCCGGCCTCTCCAGGATCGAAGCGAGGGTAATATCGCGGCCACTGGACCCACCTCGAGTCCGGCGCAACGACCCACCTTTGAGTACTGGCAATGCAATTGCTCCCCCCGTAGTGACTTGGACGAAACGTTTGGCCAAATCCCATGATGGGCGCTCCACTGCCATCGCCAATGCGACTGGTCCTGATAGCGCCGGTCTATGAAGATGGCGCATCGGCCGTCCAGTTACTCAAAGAACTGGCGGCGCAGTTTGCCCCTTCGGACCTCCAGCTCCGCGTGCTGCTGGTTGACGATGGCTCGCGCCACCCTGTGACCGAGACGCCTGGTCTGTCTGATTGTATCCCCTGTCCTGTCGATGTCCTCCTTCTCCGACGCAATGTAGGGCATCAACGCGCGATCGCTCTCGGGGTCGCTTATGTCCACGACCAAATCCCCTGTGACGCCTTGCTCATCATGGACGCCGACGGCGAAGATCGTCCGGAAGATGCCCGCCGTCTTTTGGAAGAGTTCCGATCGAGCGGCGGTGAACGCATCCTGTTTGCAGAACGCACTCGCCGCACGGAATCGCTGTTCTTTCGCACACTCTACCGAGCTTACCAAGTCGTCCATTGGGGTTTGACTGGTATCCGAGTGCGCGTGGGGAATTTCAGCATTGTCCCGGCGCGCGCGGTGTCCAGCTTGGTCACGCTGCCCGCCATGTGGAATCATTACGCCGCTGCGGTTTTTGATTCGCGACTGGCTTACGGCACGATTCCGACCCAACGAGGACATCGCTACAGCGGACGTTCCAAGATGAACTCCCTGTCCCTGGTCATGCATGGTCTTCATGCCATTTCGGTATTCAGTGACCTCGTGGCCGTTCGGTTGCTGTTAATCGTCGTGGGCCTTTGCTGCCTCTGCGGCGGGGTGATGCTCGGAACCTTCGTGGCTCAGTTCTACTCCAAGACCGCGACCCCGATTTGGGCCTTGTACGGTTGGGGACTGCTCCTCCTGCTCGTCCTTCTGGCGGTTGGCTCCTTCTCACTCGTTCTCAATCTGCTCTCGCAACGGAACAGTCTCAATTTTCTCCCGATTCGCGACTATCGCTTTTTTGTGGATCGCGCGGTGAGAGTCACGTCGCGCCATGGATAATCTGCATTACCCAGGCGGCGAGCTGGACTTATTCGCTGCAGCCCACAATTGGAAAGATTACTGGGTGAACGCTCTTCGCACGCATATTCACGGCAGCGTGCTGGAAGTGGGCGCTGGCATTGGCTCGAATACCGTTCGGTTACGCCACGACCCGAGGACGCGCTGGGTTTGTCTCGAACCGGACGAAAGGCTGGTTCGGACACTGCAAACACAGCTTAAAGAAAACCCCGCCAGCGCTGGTTGCGAAGTCGTGCACGGGATCTTGGACACACTGCCACCCGCGGACCGGTTCGACTCGATCCTCTATATCGACGTGCTGGAACATATTCCAGATGATGCCCGGGAAGCGACCGCGGCGTCCCGGCGGTTGAATCCTGGAGGACACTTGATTGTTCTTTCGCCCGCTCATCCTTGGTTGTTCAGCGCGTTCGATCGAGCGATTGGACATTGCCGGCGCTATACGCGACGGAGTCTGACGCAACTGACTCCAACGGGACTGCGCTTAAAACGCTGCTTTTACCTCGATGCGGTCGGAATGCTCGCGTCGGCGGCGAACCGGCTGCTCTTGCGCCAAGCCCTGCCCACCGTCCAGCAACTGGCAGTCTGGGACCGATACATGGTGCCGTGCTCAAAACTATTTGACCCCGTGACGGGCTATCGGCTCGGCAAGTCGATCGTTGGTATCTGGGAACGTCCCCTCTTCTCATGAGGTCTACTCTCCTTCCTCCAGGTCGCATCGAGACAACGCGCTGGCCCAGCGCCGTTCGCCTCGGGCTGATTCTGTTACCCTTTTTAGCTGTCGCGCTGGCCTCTGCGTATTACGAGATTTTCAGTCATTTCGTCGGCGATGACGAAGGCTACCTGATGATTTCGGTCCGAGGGTTCTTAGATGGCAACGCGCTTTATGACGCGGTCTTCACTCAGTACGGCCCGCTCTATTACCTTTACCAATGGGTTCTGCGCGGGGCTTTGAAAATCCCGTTAACTCACGACGCCACGCGCTTGCTCTGCCTTGGCCACTGGCTCGGCGCTTCGCTCTTGCTGGCGTGGGCAAGCCGTCAACTCCTTCGCTCCAATGCGGCAGCGGTTTTTGTGTTCATGCAAGCGGTCCTGCATCTGGCGACGATTAGCAATGAGCCAGGACATCCCCAGGAAATTGTGGCCCTCCTGCTGGCGCTCGGAGTTTTGTGGAGCACTCACCCCACCCGTCGGCCACTCCCCTTGGAACGGCTTGCGCTCGTCGCCGCGTCCTGTGCCCTGATCAAAGTGAATGTCGGCGCTTTTTTGGCGTTCGCCTTGTTTTGGGCGGCTCGCTGTCATACGGCGGACCGGTTTAATCACCGGGTTTACACCGGCTTGGCCGCAGCCGCATTCTGCCTTCTGCCTTTTTGGCTGATGCGGCAGCACGTGGCCGCTGACTGGTGTCGCAACTATGCGGTGATCTCCGCGGGTACCTTGCTCGCGACGACGCTGATCTCCGCTCGATTCGCCGCGACTATCAAACTCAGCTGGAGCCGATACGGACGCATCGCTCTGGCTTTTGCCCTCCCTGCTCTGGCCTGCCTGACTACGCTGGCGCTCCAAGGCACGTCGCTGGAAGGAGCCTATGATGGCTTAATCCGCACGCCGCTGAAAATGCCCTCCGTGGCGCTCCAACCTATCCTGCTGCCCAGCTCGGTGCTGTGGAATGCCGTATTGGCTCTGGCGGTTGCCTTCGCTCTCGTGGCTCGGCCGGAAGCTCACGGCCTTCGCCGCGCCATCCTTCTCCTCAAATTCGCGTATGGGTGCCTGGGTTGCCTCTGCCTGACGCGCGATCCGTTTTCGCAGCTGGGGTTCTTGCTTCCTTGGACGTGGCTCGTCCTCGTTCCAACCGCGCCTTCATCGGATGCCCGTGAGACTTTCCCGAGGACATTCCTAGGCCTGTCTGCGGCTTGGCAAGGGCTGCAGGCCTACCCGATCGCGGGCACGCAAGTCTCGCTGGCGACCTTCCCGCTCGTGCTGGTCTACACCGTTTGTCTCCACGACGCCCTGACAGCGCTCTGCCGGAGCACTCTCGTGGCGCGCACCCTCGCGCAAATCACCCCAAACTCCAACACCCCCGCGCGGGCGCTCGGTTGGGTCGCTTTGCTCTACCTGTTCGCGATGGTTTGGTGCCAGCCGCATCTGGCTCGACGGTCTTACGCGGAGTTGCAGCCGTTGAACCTTTCCGGCACTGAGCGCATTCGGCTGGGTCAGGAAGCCGTCGACCTTTATCAAAACCTGACACAATACCTGACGGCAGAATGCGATACCTTCGTCACTTATCCGGGATTTAACAGCCTTTACTTTTGGACGGGGAAACGACCGCCCACATTGCTCAACTGCACCGGTTGGGGTCAACTCTCAGCCGCCCAACAAGATCGTATTCTGGACGGCTTGGTCCAAGCCAAACGACCGCTCTTGGTCGTGCACGAGTTTGTCGCCCGCGGTTGGAAAGACGGTGCGCCCCCGCCCATTGCCACCCTCGTGCACTTTGTGCAAGGGCAGTGCCGGGAAGTCCACCGCATCGGCCCTTATATCTTTTATCGCCCTCTCCCTCGGCCAGCGCGGCTTCTCCCCGGCCCGTCCGATTAAACCGCGTCTCGAATGTGCACCCAGGTATGCACATGCGGTTTTCCGCGAAAGTACCAGAGCATGGTGGGACCTTCGATCTGCCAGACGTCCCAAATGCCGTCGTTGCCAATATCCTGATTGCGGTAGAACGCCATGTGCAAATGCTCGAAGCCGTTCTTTTCGATGAGCTTCATCGCTTCCTGAGCATCTTCCTGCCGGAACGGCGCGAGCAGGTCCGCCATGACTTTGCGGATTAATTCCCTCTGGTCGCGCGACAACTCCGAGACTGGAATGCCCGGGAGCCCTTGGGATTTACCCGTGAGTTTGACCGTCTCATTCCCATCCTCAGGACGCGCCGTTCCCAGAAGCGCCATTTGGCGCTGTTTCCCATCCAGCGCGCCGAACACCTCGTTGGCCCGCTGCGCTTGGAACCAATAGGCGTTGCCCGGATGGTCCGGTTTCTCAGTGTCGCCCTCCGCGGCGTGGCCGTAGAAGATCGGGCCGCCAAAAGCCGTCCCTTCGACTGAATCCCCGTCGCAACGGCGTGTCACGTGGCGCCCCGTGAGCACGAATTCAAACTGGCCTGTGCCAGGCTGCCCGAACAGAGCCACGGAGCAGGCGCCAAACCCGTCCTTACCCGCGTCATGCTCCACTTGGTGCATGACACGTTCGGCATACTCGGGACTGTGTAAGTTAAGGAAGATTTCGCGCACCAAGGCTTGCTCGTCCGGGTTGAACAACTGGCTGATGTTCTGTTTGGTGATCTGCCAATTGTTGTCCACTTTGGTGCGAAGCGGATGATCGAAAGGAAAGCAGATCGCCTCGCGTTGCTCTGGGCGAAGCGCTTTGTACAAGGAGGTGACCAGAGTCTCGGACTTGGAAGTCCGCGTTGGGGCTGCCGCCGTTTGGAGCGCTGGCACAGCGCCGACAGCGGCGGCCGCAACTCCAGTCAAGGTGGTTTTGATGAAATCGCGGCGATTCAAGGAATGGCCGCAGGAACAAGCCTCAGGGACGGGAAGGTTCATACCGGGAAGTTAGCAGGGCCCCGGGCAAGGGCAACCCCCAAGGAATTATTCACTGAGATTCGAGGAATCGTTGTTAAAAAAGCGCGGATGCTGCCACTGACTCAGGAGCCCGTCCCTTTTGACGACGGTGGAGCTTCCAGGTCGGTGAGCCGGGGTCCTGTCTTTCGGACAATTTCCGCGCCATAGTCGCGAGTCGACCCACGAAGCGAGTGCAACCGACGGAGTCTGTCGGTCATAAACTTGCCGTGTCGCCAAACGGCCAACGTCCGCGCCGCCATCCGTCACCGTTCGATTATAACATGGATTGGACTCAGAATTAAAACGCATTTAACACGGAACTCATCCGTGTTATATCCCTGTTAAATCCGTGTTAAACCCGTGTTATATACGAATGAAAAGCGTTTCAGGATAATCTGCTTGTCGTGTGGCGCGGTTTCTGTGAAACCCTGACGAGGGCCAGTGACGCATGCTCGATTCCCGCCAATGTGTTTCGTGTGGGGCCGCCTTTATGGCCGATGCCCCGGGCGACTCATGCCCTAAATGCCGCACCCTCAGCGCATCGGAGCGCCCGACACAGCAGGACACAACGACCAGTAGCACCGTGCCGGTTTCCCTGCCCACGACCGAACAATCGGGAGACCAGGTTGGAAGCTACCGATTGATCGAACCCCTCGGTGAAGGCGGCTGCGGCGTCGTCTATCTGGCGGAGCAGAAAGAGCCCGTCCGCCGGCGCGTCGCGCTTAAGCTGATCAAAGCGGGAATGGACACCAAGCAAGTGCTGGCCCGGTTCGCCGCCGAGCGACAGGCACTGGCCATGATGGACCACCCGAATATTGCCAAGGTCCTGGATGCCGGCGCCACCAATGCAGGGCGACCGTTCTTCGTCATGGAACTGGTCAAGGGCGAGAGGATCACGGAATATTGCGATAAACACCAATTAGCAACCAACGATCGGCTTCGGTTGTTCATCCAGGTTTGCCATGCGATCCAGCACGCGCACCAAAAAGGCATCATCCATCGTGACATCAAACCGTCCAACATTCTCGTCACTTTCCAGGATGCCACTCCAATTCCCAAGGTAATCGATTTCGGCATTGCCAAGGCCATGACAGGCCAACCGCTGACCGACCGAACGGTCATCACTGCAGTCGAACAATTCATCGGCACCCCCGCCTACATGAGCCCCGAACAGGCGGAGATGACCGGGCTCGACATCGACACGCGCAGCGACGTCTACGCGCTGGGAGTACTGCTCTACGAACTTTTGACCGGGCGAACCCCCTTCGACACCAAAGAACTGGCCGCCAAGGGCCTGGATGAACTCCGCCGCATCATTCGCGAGGAAGAGCCTCTCCGCCCTTCCACCCGCTTGAGTTCCCTCGATTTCCGCGAACGCACCACCGTAGCCAAACGCCGCCAGGCGGAAGCTCCGAAGCTGATCCATCTGGTGAAGGGCGAACTGGATTGGATCGTGATGAAGACGCTGGAAAAGGATCGGACGCGCCGGTATGACACGGTCGCCGCTCTGGCGGCGGACATTGTCCGGTTCTTGAATGATGAACCCGTCCTGGCCGCCGCTCCCACGCTTCGCTACCGGGCGCAAAAGTTCGTTCGCCGGAATCGCTTGGCGGTCGGAGTCACCTTGGCGTTTGCGGCCCTCCTCCTGGGAGGCATCACACTGACCACGCGCATGGCCATTATTGCCCGACACGCTCGCGATCAGGAAAAAATCGCCAAGAACCAAGCCCAGCGCGACGCGCAATTGGCCCAGGCAGCCGCGCGCAAGGCGGAACAAGAAGAGCTCGCCGCACTGCGCAACGCTTACGGCTGGGCCATGTTAAAAGCGCAGCTCGACTGGGATAAAAACCAGCTCCATGAAGTTCAAAATGTCCTGGAAAACACCCGCGTCTATCCCGACCGAGGTTTTGAATGGGACTTCTGGCTGCGGCGTTGTCACCTGGAACTCGCCGATCTTTTCCCGCATGAAAAGGCGGTGCTCGCGGTCGCATTTGCGCCCGATGGCCGACAGTTCGTCACCGCCAGCAAAGATGGCACTCTCAAAGTCTGGGACGCGGCCTCCACGCGGCCGGTTCGCACCTTATCCGCTGATGGAGTTCCCATCCATGCCGCTGCCTACGCGTCGGACAGCCAGTCGCTCGCGGCCGGAACTGAAGACGGGACTTTGCACGTCTGGCAGATGCCGAGCGGCCGAAAGCTGTTTACGGCCAAGGGGCATCCGGGAGGGATAACGGCGGTGAGCATTTCGGCCGAGTCCGGACAGATCGCGACCAGCGGCTGGGATGGGCACGTGATGCTTTGGGACACGGCCAACGACAGCCCGTCATCGACGTTCAAAGCGCATGCCGAACCGGTGCTGGCGCTGGCCTTTTCCCGGGACGGTCGAACCCTCGCGACCGGGAGTTGGGATCAAACGTTGAAGCTCTGGGATCCAACAACCCAAAAAGAACGGCGCCAACTGACCGGTCACCGTCAGCCCGTGACTGCCCTCGCCTTTTCATCCGACAGCCAGGCGCTCGCGAGCGCCAGCGCGGACGGCACCGTCAAACTCTGGGAAACCGCGTCAGGCAAGGAAAGCCGCACCTTCCAGGGCCATGCGGGCCCGGTACGAAGTGTCGCTTTTCGTCCGGATGGCAAGCGGATTGCCAGCGCCGGAGCGGATCGCACGGTCAAGCTTTGGGATGCCGCCTCGGGCAGCGAGGTTCTCACTTTGAAAGGCCATCGCCAGGGCGTCCGGGCCCTCGCGTTCTCTCCCGATGGCACCAAGCTGCTGAGCGGCGGCTGGGACGGTGCCGCCAAGCTCTGGCAAGCCACCGGGTCGCGCGAGGCGAGCATTCTCCAGGGCCACACCGGGGAAGTCTGGTCGATCGCTTTTTCTAAAGATGGTCGGCAACTCGCCAGTTCGGGTTTGGATGGCACCTCCCGCGTTTGGGATACGCAGAGCGGCGCTGAGCTGCGCCGTTTCGATGGCATCGGCAGCTTTGTCCCGAGCGTTGCGTTCACTCCAGATGGCCGAGCGGTCGCCAGCGGCGGTTCTGACAAGAACCCGGTGATCAAGCTCTGGGACCCAGCCACGGGCCAGGAACTGTTCAGTTTCGCCGGGCATACCCATGGAATTCGCTCGATCGCTTTCACGCCGGACGGCCGAAAGATGGCCACCGGCGGCTGGGATCGAAGTGTGCGGCTCTGGGATGTTCCAGGACGGCGGATGATCCGGCAATTAACCGGCCACGCGGATACGGTGCGCGCAGTGGCGTTCTCGGCCGATGGCAGCCGGCTGGCGAGCGCCGGCCTTGATCGCATGGTCAAGATTTGGGATCCCGACACGGGCCAAGTGCTCCATACCTTCGTCGGTCATAGTGAAGGCCTCACCTCCCTGGCGTTCGCCTCGATGGGTGCGACTCAAGAGCTTGCTAGCGCCAGTCAAGACGGGACCATTCGAGTTTGGGACGTCGCACAAGGGATTGAGCTCCGCACGCTGCGCGGACCCGTCACGGAAGTTTGGTCCGTAGCCTACTCGCCCGATGGCAAGCGCATCGTCAGCGGAAGCTCCGATGGCGGCCTGCGCGTCTGGGAAGTATCGACCGGACATGAGCTTCTCACGTTGCGAGCTCCGAACGAGATTCATGCGGTCGCTTTCTCTCCGGATGGCCGTCACATCGCAGCGGGTTGCTTCGACCGCACCATTCGGATTTGGGAAGCAGCCACACCGCAGCAGGTGGCAGAATGGTCGCAACCCGACCGAGGGCAGACCGTGAAAACACCATTGGAGTCTGAACGTGAGTTGACTTTAACTGAGGAACGTCGGCAGGCAGGCTGGGTCGCGGATGAAGGGGTGCTCAAACGTTGGCTCGTGCTCGGACCTATCCCTTCCCCGCAAGCGCGAGGCGAGGCAGCGCTTTGGGCTCCGCAAATTGCGGACGAGGGCCGATTGCAGCCTCGGGCTGGCGATCCGATACGCGTGGGGGGCTTAGACCTGATCTGGCGTGAATTCCGGTCCACCGACGGAATCCTGCGCTTGAGCGATTACCTGAGCGCAGAGAAAGGGGGAACGGGTGTGGCCTATGCCGTCGCCTACGTGCGAGTGGAGGAAGAGCAGGAGAATGCCGTCCTTACCGTCGGCAGCGATGATCACGCCCTGGCTTACGTCAACGGAGCTCGGGTTTACGAGCATGGCGGCGTGCGTCCATTAAATCCCGGACAGGACCGCTCGCAACGAGAGTTTCCTTTAATTGCCGGAACGAACGTAATTGTGTTCAAACTCGTTCATGAGCAAGGCGAAGGGCGCGCTTTTGTCCGGGTCTCAGACAAGGGGTTAAAGCCGCTCCCTGGGGTTCGGACCCTCCCATAACTCGCGGGCGCCTCGGGGCTGATTTGCGCGCGCCGACGGTGTCGCAGCCAGTGCACACCTCACGAGTCCGAGAATTGCTTCTTTATTTCGACGCTCCAGATCGGCTTCAATGGAAGCCTCGATGAGATCTACGGGCGACAAGCTCACCTTTTTCCGACAAAGCGGCTGGCTGATCATCGCGACGCTCGCGGGAGGCGTCTTTATGTCTGCCGTGCACGTCGTCGTGAACAAGCCCATGCTCGAATCCGAGTATGCGGTCTTCTTCACCCTGTTGCGGGTGTTCCTCCTCATGTCCATTCCAGCGGCGGGACTGCAGGTGGTTTTTGCCGAGCAATCGGCCGCGGCCAGTTCTCCGACCGAGGAGCAGAAGTTGTCAGCGACGATTCGAGCCGTCTTGCGAGCGACCTTTTACCTCTGGCTGATCATGGCCACGATCGTGTTCCTGTGCCGGCGGGACATCCTGGCCACGCTCAAGATCTCCAATCCCGCAGCTCTCTGGGCGACGCTCCTGCTTGGGTTGGTTTCCTTGTGGGCTCCAGTCGTAAAAGGCATTCTCCAAGGCCGTCAGAACTTTGCCGGGCTCGGTTGGGTCATGATCCTCGATGGCCTCGGCCGCTTTAGTGCGATCGTGTTGATCGTTCACTGGGGCGGCCAAGCAGCGGGAGGAATGACCGGGGCGCTCATTGGCCAGATGATCTCGTTGGCGTTGGGAGTCTGGCTAGTCTGGAGCCTGTTGACGGGACCCGGGGCAGGTTTTGACTGGCGGCCCTGGCTCACCAAAGTCGCTCCGTTAAGCTTGGGAGTTGGGGTGATCCTTTTCATGTATAGCTCCGACGTCGTTTATGTCCAAACCATGTTCTCGAAAGACGAATCGCCATTCTACACTCCCGCCGCCATGATTGGCTTGGCTTTAGTAACTTTCACAACTCCCCTGGCCGCAGTCATGTTCCCGAAAGTCGTGCAAAGCGCGGCCCGCTCCGAAAAGTCCGATGCACTCCGGCATGCGCTGACCGCGACTGCCCTCCTGGGAGTCATCGCCGCCGTGGCGTGCACGTTGCTCCCGGAACTGCCGCTTCGCATCATCTATTTCCGGAACGCGATCTACTGGAAATCCGCCCCACTCGTCCCCTGGATCGCTTGGGCGTTATTGCCTCTGATCGTTGCCAACGTCCTCATCAACAATCTGCTCGCCAGGGCGAGATTTCGCATCGTTCCCTGGATTCTGTTCGTCGCGGCCATTTACGGCGGAGCGCTCTTTACGTTGAAAGACCGGCTGTTGTTCTTTTCCGGGGCCGATATCAAGGACAGCGCGGTGCTTAGCCGGCGCCTTCAAGATCCAGGCGATCCGCTCTCTGTCATTCTCTCCAACCAACCTGGAAACCAGAACCTTGGAACGCCCTCGACGGAACGGGAACGGTAAGCCGAGCTCGTTTTGCAGAAACTGAATCAGGCCATCAAGGCCCCATGCTGTTTGACGCGAAGCGCTTTGAGGGGATCTCACTTTCCGCCCCGACGCAAAAGCTCCTGGTTGCCCACCCTCAACCTAAAGACGTCGTGCGCCTCAACCGGCTCCTGTTACAGGACTCATTACCCTGTTAGCTACAAGTTCCGGAGAAACTCTTCGGGATTTCAAAGGGTGATTGGGACATTGGGGGGTTGCAACGTGCTTTTGCTGTTGGTCGCCCTGGCCAACACCAGCATGCCCGGAGGGAAGCGATCCTCAGCAGCCACGCCGTAAGTTTCGCCAGCGCGAAGCTGGGAATTCCGCTATTTGCTTTCCAAGTGCCGTTCCGACCAGCGCTCCGCTACGGGAGGGCCAGGCAGCGGTTGCGGAGCGCGCAGTTTTTTATAGATCCAAGCTTCCACAGGCCGTAACGGCCGCAGCCACGCATAGAATGGCGAGTAAACGAGCCTGAGCCTCAACACCGAAAGCAAAATCCCCAGAGCGCCCCAATTCAATTTGATCTTCGAGCCGAGTTTATCCGTCCACTCGGTCGGCACTTCCTGGATGGTAAACCCATGGCGTTTCAGGGCGTAGAGCAAGTTGATATCAAAGGCCACGTCAGCAATGCGCAACGCGGAGTGAATCGCTTCGGCGGCTTTCACACGCATCACCTTGGCGCCGCATTGCGTGTCCACGATGTTCATCCGGAATAGAATCTGCACAAGGGCATGAAAAACGCGGCTGAAAATCCGCCGCTCTCGCGATTGCGTTTGATGCAACACTGCCCCGGGCAACCATCGGGAGCCGATGGCACAATCCGCTTCCGCACAGTGTTTGACCAAATCCAAGAATGCCGGCGGAGCGGTCGCGCCGTCCGCGTCTACATAGCCGATCAAGTCCGTGGTGGGTGCAAGTTTTAGACCTTCGATCAGAACATCGCCCTTGCCAGTAAGTCGGAAAATTGAGCGCTCGCACTTCTGGATACTGCTCCGCGACTCGCTCCACGACGCCTAACGTATCGTCAACGCAACCGTTAAGAACGACGACGATTTGGAATCTGCCGACATAATGGTCCCGGAAGAACTGCGCGTAGTCTCGCAGCACTGGCTCAATTCTCTGCTCTTCGTTGTAAGCAGGGATCAGGAGCACTAGATCGCGGCCAGATTGAGTCACCCAGATGATTTACCAAACTATTGCTGAAATGCAATGCCACCTCCATGTTCGCCCAGGGAACCGCATCCGCCCAATAGTCGGAGCAAATAGGCATGGTCCCCAGCTGGCGTTGAGCTGTTTTCCTTGATGCCTCGCTTTTTTGCGGTCTCCCTTTGAGCATGTTCAGTGCAAGTCGCCGCATTGTGGCAAGATTGGCGGCGTGACCGCTCTTTCCAGAGGTCCATCACCCAATGAAGTTTGTTTTCCACGCCCCCAGCGCGCACGAGCCCGCGCGAACAATTCCACATTCAGAGATAAACTGGCCAGAGTAGCGGCGCTCCACCGTTTTTGACTCATCCATTTCGCGGGTGGACTCGACCACGCCGACCGACTTGAGACCCTCCCACCAGATCGGCACCCCGCCCCGATCACTGAATAGTCTCGGATTTCAATGCGGCCACTTTCTTCTACCGTTTGAACGTGGGCTGCAGCCTCAGCGGCGGTAGACAGCTCCAGGATCGTCGCATCCAGAAAGCTTCGACTTCCTCATGCACCGTTTCTGGTTGCCTTTGAGGGCCAGCACGTAATCGGCGTCGGCTTCGATGATTTCCTGGCGATTTTCGCACGCATCAAGGGTGACGATACAGCCGCTGAGTTCGAGCACGGCATGAACTGTTCTGAATCGACCACCTTTCAATTGCCCTAGCACCAGGTTATTGCTTTCAGCCCAGCTTCTCCTTTTAGTGATCGCCTGCAAGGCTTTGCCGCCGTCCAAGGCGACAATCTCTTGATGCACGGCCTGTGTAGGCTCTGCGTCCAGCGCAGGAACACCGAAACTTTGGATTCCACGGGTGAACTGAGCTGCCAGAGAAACGTTCTGGACCAGTTCTCTTTGCTTTCCGGATCACTGTCATTGAAGGCTTCTCCCGCGCAGAGCAACGTGCAGACGGCGATCACCAGAATATCGACTCAGCGAATGATCATCGACGCGGACCTTTTGAATTGTTCCACCAAACTTAGAGTAGGATGCTTGCATCGCTCGCCGCGCTAAGGCAAAATTTACGTGCCTGGCGTTGTTCTCCCGGGCGCAACGCCCTGATTCGATCGTTAAGTGTCGTCAGACCAACCGCAGCCTCGCCTTTCCACTTCCACCCGCACGGGTTTGTGGATGCGGTCCTTGCACTGCCTGACCCACCAGAACCCCGCCTCGCGCGAAATAGAGGTTGACCCACTCACGTTTAACCGGGCTTTGCGCGGACTTCCATCACTGTTTTGGGTCGAAAGCGCAGGTTCCGCCGGGTGTCGATTCCCATGAACGTTGTGACCGTAATGCACGCTGCTGCCGCTTCAGCATCTGCAGTTCCGTGAAGACGCCGTAGCGCAATCCCATTGCTGACTGCCAGAACCCCACCTCAGAAGGAAGAATGATCAACACCGTGGACCTAATATCTGCACGCCATAATTCGCCCGCCTTGAGCACCTGCAGGATATCCTCCGAGCTGCGGGCTAGATCCCGCCAGTTCTCCAGGAACCGGTAAAAAGCGCTGAACCCAAGGCCCATGACCACCGCCAACACGACGATGTAGATCATGCACTCGATCAAAGTGAAACCGCGCTTCCAGGACGGTTTGCCAGCTCTGGTATCTTCCCGTCGCCGATCGATTTGGCGCTCCGAAAACGTCATGGATTCCCTTTGGCTTTGCCAATCTTGGCTGGGAGTTGCGCCACTCGCGAGACTGGCCCCCCGTGGTTCTTTTGGGACGGCCGCCATTCGAGCCGAATCTGGCCCTCGTTCATCGAGAAAACAAACTCGCCTGGAGGCAGATTCTGCGACGCCAGACCGCGCACCGCATAGGGGCGAGTACCAGGCGTGAACGCGCGCCATTGCCCGGCTAAGAGAGATTCCATCTCCCCATCCACAATCTCGATTGCAATCGCGCGGTAATAATAAGCGCGCGCCGCGCGCTGTTCCTGAACCAGCGAGTAAGCAATTGGAAACAGGACGGAGGCCAACAAGCCAATGGCGACCACGAGTTCCAGCATCGCCGAACCGGCCTGGCACCGTCCCTTCGCCGTGGCGTTCACCATAAGACTCCCTCCTCAATCACGAGCGTCAAGGAATGGAAGATGAAGATGGCCAGCAGCCCAACCATCAACCCGTTGTAAAGCACCATCCCCGTCGTGACCAATTGCCCGAAGACTTGCTGCTGACGGAAGGCACCCGCGTCGAGCGAGTCCAGCCAGCCAGCCAGCGCCTCACGAAAGTGACCGTGCGCATGGGTCGCGTTTGCCAGGCGCCATTTAAACTCACCACGGGAGTCCATGGCAGCGACGGCATCGACCAGTCCCGCTCCGTGGCACAACTGGCCTGCGACTTGTTCCGCGCGTCGCAAAAACGCAATATTCCCAGTGCTCTCCGCCGCAAGAAGCACAGCCTTCGCCTCGGGCACCTCCGCATCGAGCAGCACTGCAAGCATCGCTCCAAAATCGCGGTGGATACGTTTCCGTCGCCAAGGCACGGCATAGATCAGGGCATCCAGTTGCGGAATGAACACTCCCGCACCCAACCAGGCGCGGAAGCGAGGTCCACCCAGATAAAAGATGGCGCCGACGTAGAACAACAAAGCCACCACGAGTTGCATTTGAGCCAAAACAGCGGCGGCCTGGAATGGCACGTACGGCAGTGATTGCCCTTCGAGCAAGTCCGCAAACAGTTGCTGGTACTTCGGGATGACAAAGATCGTCATTAGCCAAAATAGCGCAGGAATCGCCGGAATCAGAACGAAGGCGAGCACCACGAAATAATTATAGGCGCTCTGGATATGGGAGGTCGCATCGCGCGTCACCGTCCGACAGGCCGGCAGGATCTTCCGGACGTCGCCAATTTCTTCACCGACCTTGAACATGGCTACGAGTTGAGGTGTCAATAACCCACCCACTTTGCTTAAAGCCGCTGTCAGGTTCCATCCGCTCTCCAGATAAGCCGCCAGCAAATGGAAGCGCACGCCGACCGACGGATCTCGCGTTTTGGAAATGGCACAGACGGTTCGCTCTATACTCTGCCCTCTGATGATGCCTGTCTCGACCAGATCCAGGAAGAGACGGGCGCGTTCTTGTCGGCGCAAAGGCAGGCTGATGAGCACATAGAGAGTGTAGGCCAGGGCATAAAGGGGAATCAGCCCCGCAACAAAGGCGATGGCTAAACCAGCTGCAATGTCCGCACCTTTCATTGCCCAAGACGATCGATCAGAGTGCCAAATTGGACAAAAATCCGAATCACCGGGTAGGCCTGGCTGACCAGCATGACTCCCAGGAATAGGACCGACACCGGCAGTGCCGCGTAAAGCATCATATCCACTCGGTAGGCCGCTCGCGCTTCATAAATCTCCGCCGCGCGTTGGAAGCCCAGTGCCAGATCCTCCTCGGCGCTGTTCACGAGCCACGCAAACAGCGGCGGAACCACTCGACTCCCTTCCGCCAATTCCGCAAAGCGGCCGTGGCCAGCCGCCAAGCGCTTCTGCCACAAGGCCACATCCCGTGCCGCAGGTGAGCCCGTTTCCAAATGGCCTAGCAAAGCGAGGGCATCGGTGAGATTCGCGCCTCCGTGCAGCATTAACCGCATCGCTGAGGCCAACTGCGCGAGCGCCGCGTCGCGCATCCCTGGAAGATGCCAGCGCCCCCATCGGCGCAGCCAGGGCAATAGCAAAACGGCCAAAGCTCCCAGTGCCACCGAACCGAGTAATAGCACGGGGAGCCAAATCAGCATGCGGACGCCGGTCCCGAAGACCAGGTCCGGACCCAACTCACTGAGAATCTTGGGCATTTCCTCACTCAGGGAATTGAAGAAGACCGCAAGGAAGATGGAAAGTGCCAGCGACGCGAAGACGACGATCATCGGATAGACCATCAGGCCCTTTAAGCGGGCACCAACCGAACCAATTCGCTGGTAGTAATCCGCCATCAACGTCAGGACGCCCGGCAAATCGTTGCCTTGGGCTCCGACTAAGAGCATACGACAGTAAAGATCGGGAAGCCCGCTCTCCGCGAGCGCTTCCTTCAGCGGGGCGCCCGCGGCTAACCGCGATTCGAGCAACTGCAGGTTGTCCCGAAACTGGCCGCGCTGCATGGTGGTGGACAATTGCCGCAACGCGCCCTCCAACGGGACGCCTGACTTTAGCATGCCCGCCAACTGCAAGTTAACAAAGGCGAGTTCGTCGTAACGCATTCTGAGATGGTCTATTGTTCTGACAGAGGTCGGCCGACGACGTCACGATAAGAAAACCGCCGTCAACCGACGGCTCCAGTTAATCCCGCAACCTCGGAACAGGGATTCTCGAGGACTCGTCTATCTGGCCCTGGCGTGCTGACGACTCGCCATCAGCACACCAACGGCCTTCTTTCGCCAATCCGAGCGTGAGCGGCCGTAACTCGTCGCGTAACTCTGTGATGGCCAGGCCGCAAACGTGAAGCCGGATCATGAGGAAGAGAACGAGATATCCCACCCCGCTGATCCATCCTCCAGCGCCGGACTGAAAGACTTTCCCTTGGGTGCATAACCCCAAGAACGTCAGGCAACCCAGCAAGATCAACCAGTGCATGACAAACACATAAAAAGTGGTCCTGCGCAGAGCGATCCCAGCGCTGTGCGATTTAAGCCCCTGCCAAAAGCCCACCCAACTGACCGTATACAGATCCAGCAAGAGTTTACCCGCGAGGGCGACCAAAGCACCGACCCAGGCCAACCATTCCCAACTGAATCGGCCCGCGTGCCAACAACCGGCCGCCGCCAAGCCCAGATCGGTCGACACGACGAACAGCAGCGGCCATAGACAACGGCGCTTGGTCAAAAGCATTCGCCCACGCAAGTAAACATCTTCGCCCAGCGGCGTGGTTAGCAGGATCTCCAACATTCCGCTCTGCTGATCCTCGCGCGGACCTCGACATGCCTGGAGCATGGTGGCCAACAAGAGCACCGCGTGCATCAAAATCACTGCGATCACATAGCTGAACCAGGTCAGCCAATTCATCTGCACGAACGCCCAACCCAGCGCCCAAACTATTAGAAAGATTGTCAACGCCGGCCAGAGGCCCCACGCCCCGGCTTCCAATCTCTCTCCAGTTCGAATCATCGGATTTTCGAAGCCACGTTTCGATCGCTGAAACACCGATGGCCGCACTCTACGAACCCGCGTCGTCGTGCCGTCGCGAGCAACCGCGGTCGCTCCAATCCGTCTGGGAAGGATGAAACTGGCTGATCCTAAGAACGCCCAGGCAAAACAATGAGTCATCGCGAGCGTCTCCAGGAATGTGTATCCCAAGGACGGACGCCACGCCCCGGCCGCAATCGCGTGCCAGAAAGCTCCCGCGGGAGAGGCCACAAGGAACGGAAGCGCGATCCCAGGCGTGTAGCGGTAAAGAGACCACGCCCAACCCAACGCGGGCCAAGCCACAGCCCAGCCGACGACGCCCAGCGTCGTCGCGGTGTAGGCACGTCGTTCGTGATAACTCACCGCCGAGATAAACATCCCGAACGCGGCCGAGAAAAACAGCGCATTGACCAGAGCCAGCATCATGCAAAAAAATTCTTTGCCGGTCACGCCTCCCAGGAACAAGCCTATCCCCAAGGCGGGAAGAGACGCTATTAAGCCGTAGGCGGAGTTGCCCACATTGGAGATCAGCTTTCCGATAATAATGTCGTGAGCTCGGAGATCCGTTAAGAAGAGCAGTCCCAAAGTCCCTTCCCTTTTTTCGCGGCTCAAGCAGTCAGCGGTCATCAACGCGCCATCGAGCAGAGCGTAGGCTCCCGCGATGAACGAAACAATGATGAACAAACTGCGTCCTGCGGATGCGGGGCTCAACGCGCCGCCGAACCCCGCGTAGAGCATGCCCAGACTGATGACGGCAACCACCAGCGCGTTGAGACTCCGGGTCCAGTACGTCCGGGAGTGCCTGGCCAGGAGGCGCAACTCGCGCGCGGCTATCGGGAGAATCGTCATAAAGCGCTGTCCTCGTTCCACACCCGGCGGAACAGAATGGCGAGAATCCACAACGAAAGGCTGAGGCCGACCTGCGCCATCGTCATACCCCACGCGAGCGCGCTTTGGCCAGGATTCCATGTTGCTACGTTCGGCGGATGATGGAATCTCCTTAGGCAAAGAAAAGATTGGATCAACAAGAGAAAGATGGATAAGACCCAGTCCCCAATCAGACCCCAAACTGGATCGGCAAACCAGAGAAGCGCTACCCCAACCACTCGATAGAGACGGAACGGCGGCAGACACCATTCTCCGCCCGACTCGCGCGTGACCGATCGCGCCAGTTGCATCGACTGCACGGCCAATCCGACCCCAACGAGCGGAACCAAGCCGATGCTGCCAAAGACAAAGCACCGCAGCGACCGCCGAATCAAACGCGCCGTATCAATCGAGCGGAGCGCCCGGGCCGAATCTGACGGAAGAGCCGATGGCAAAGTCCGATTCAACGGCAGCGCGCGTTCGCGCAACGCGCTGAACAGAGTCCCTTTTCCCAACATAGATCAGACCAGCCTTAACGCACGAGCGTGTCAACGCCGAGCACACGTTGCACTTCCTTCTCGTTCGACAAGCCGCGGTCGAGCAACTCACGCGCCGCAACTTGCAGCGAATGGATCGGCTGCACCACATTCGGACCTTCCGCCCGGACTCGTGCCCGGAGAGACTCCTCCACTTTGAGCCACTCAACCAGTGGAATGCGCCCCCGATACCCGGTGGAGAGGCAAGCGGCACAGCCTTGACCCGCGCAATGCATGCAAACCCGTCGAACCAGCCGCTGATTCAGAATCAATTCGATCGCCGAAACGGCGGCATATCGATCATCACAGAGCAGTAAGAGCCGTTCGAAAACCCGGCGGCAACAACCGGCATGCAGCGTTGCCAGCACCATGTGCCCAGTCAACGCCGCGCGGATGACCAGATTGGCAGTCTCTTCGTCCCGGATTTCACCTATCACCAAAACTTGAGGGTCTTGGCGGAGCAAATGACGAGCCGCTTTACCAAAGCTCAAGCCTCGTGCTTCATTCACCTCGGTCTGCATAACCCCGGGAATCGTCTGCTCGGCTGGGTCTTCGATCGTGATAATATGACGCCCGCCCAATTCGACGAGGTGTCTCAGGCAAGCGTAAATGGTTGTGGTTTTTCCACTGCCTGCAGGACCGGTGAGCAAGAGCAGCCCCCCATTCTGCCCAAGAAAGGAGCGCAATTCATGCTCGACGTCAGCGGCTAAACCAAGCTCCGCAAGAGGAGTGACCGATCGTCCCGTGAATAGTCGCAAAACAATCTTTTCACCGGTGATGGTCGGATAAGTCGCCACCCGAATGTCGCTCTCCGTGCCAAGGGCTGCTTTTTCGATGCGACCATCTTGGGGCAGGCAATCCTGGTAGGTTTTGAGCTTTGCCAGGAACTTAATTCGTCCGAAGACGCGCTCCGCAATATCGTCGCCCAACTCCATGAAGGACGTCAAGACACCGTCCAAACGCAACGTCACCTGCGCCGAATTACCCAACCGCTGCAAGTGGATATCGCTGGCGCCCAGTTGCTGAGCGCGTTCGACCAATTGGACCAGCACGCTAGGCGCGTCCAGGCACGTCATGGCACTCTCCGAGTCACTAAGATAAGACCAAGTCCGAGTCAAACCGGCACGGACTAACGGCCTTTCGCAGGCGCTTCCTTCGGGGAACTGTTCTCGAGCACGCTTCGAGAGGCTTCGATCTGGCGCTTGAACTCTTCGATCTGGTTCTTCAATTCTCGTGTTTGCTTCTGCAGATCAAGCACCTCGTTGCGTAGGTCACGCCAATCGTCCCCAGGCTTCTTGGCGACCCGAAGGGCGGCGATGGCACGCTCGGCCGTCTCTCGTTCCGGGCTGCCCTTGCGAGCGCTGGCGAAAGTCCCCAGGACAGCCAACGCAGTGGGATCTCCCAAAGTCCCAAGCGCACGCATGGACGCAAGTTGCACGGACTTTCTGCGATCATTCACAAATTCCAACAGGAAGTCGCGAACCTCGGATTTCTTATCCTCGTTCCGGGCTAAATAGGCCAGAGTCTCCAGGCCCCGTCCCAATCCGGAACTCGTGAAGGCCTCACGCCGCTCGCGCAATGCTTTCTGGAGAGGGTCCAGATAGGAGGGGTCATCCTGCGCGCGGATTCCCGAGATGGCTGCGTCCGCCAGCACGTTTCGATACGACTCCGTTTGCAAATACTGCAAGAGCAATGCGCGCACCGATGCCGACGGATACGTTCCCAAGGCCCGAATCGCCGTTGCGACAATCTCCGGGTTGGATTCGTTCCTGGCTACACGCCCGGCGATTTCCTCCGCCTCCGCTCGGTAGAATCCGGCCACAGCAGCTACGACCTCCTGGCGCACTCGAGCATCGGCTTGCTGCAAACTTTCGACCAGAGCGGCGAATGCCTCCTCGTTGTGAATTTCGCGGAGGGCTCGAGCCGCTTCGACTCGCACGCCGTAAAACCCATCGCGCTGCAGCAGTCCTTTCAACTTTTCAATGGCTCGGCCGTCCTTCCGACGCGCCAGTTGTTCGACGGCGAGAAGCCGGCCAACGACGTCCCCCTTTTCCTGGCATTGCTCGTCTAGCATCCCAGAAGAGACGTTAAAGTCGATCTTGGCGAGGAGCGTCAACTCGGGGTCAACACGAACCAACTTGGGCGCGTTCGGCAACGCGAAATAGAAATCCTCACTCTTTTCTTTCACCCAGATGGTGCGATCCACTGCTTCTGATTTGCCATGAAACCGCACGGTTAGCGGAAACTGAAACAACAGCACGTCGTCGCTGAGCTTCTGGTTTTGACGGACAGAGAGCTTGGCGAGCTTGCTGCGCTCGTCCCAAGAATAACTAACTTCCAATTCGGGGTGATGCGCATGGTAAACCCACTGATCGAAGAATCGATCAAACGATCGACCGGATAACTGCTCGATCACTCGGTTGAGATCTTCGGTGACCACCGAGTCGTACTGATTTCGTTCAAGGTAGGTTGAGATACACCGGCGATACAGGTCTTCCCCAAGCTGCGCTCGCAACATATGCAAAACCCAACTTCCCTTGGGATAGGCCAGGTAACTGAATTGCTCACTTGGATCATCGAATTTACGATACACGATTGATTTCGTGTCGTCCGTGCGATCCACAATTCCTTTGGCGTCGCGGTACAGGCCATACAACATGAAGTCTCGGCCGTTCTTCGCACCGTCAAAGAGATGCGCATAATAGGTGGCAAAGCCTTCATTCAGCCACAGATGGCTCCAGTCTTTGCAGGTTACCAAATCGCCGAACCATTGATGGGCCAGTTCGTGCGCCATTAACCCTTGGCTCGAGCTTATGTTCTCGCTCTTGTCGCTAAAAAGCGTATGATCCGTCAGGGTGGTAATACTGGTGTTCTCCATTCCTCCCGCGACAAAATCGTTGACGCAGACCTGGAAATATTTGGCCCACGGATAGACGACCCCGATCTCTTTTTCGAAAAAGGCCATGGCTTCTTTCGTATCGCGGAACGAGGCCTGTGCTTCGTTGATCTGGGATGCGGGCGTAAAGAAAGCGAGCGGAATGTTACGGTATTGATCTTCGACCTTCTTGAAATACCCCGCGACCAATGAAATCAAGTAATTTGAGTGCGGTTTGTCTTGGCGCCAATGCACGACACTCAGCCCCGTGGCCGCGTCTCGTTCCTGGGAGACTAAACGCCCATTGGACAGGACGGTCATTCCCTCGGGAACTCGACATGTGATCTCAGAAGTGAACTTCTCGTTGGGCGCGTCAAAGCTTGGATACCAATGCCGTGCCTCAATCGCCTCCCCCTGCGTAAAAAGGTGCGTGTCGCCCGCTAAATAGCCCATTTCAGGTGTTCGGAAATAGAGCCCTTTCGTCGGCTCCGCCCAGTAGACAACGGTGAGCTGCACTTCCGTGTTCGCTGGCAAAGGATCATTGAAGGTGACCGTCAACACGCCTTCGGCAGTTTGGAAGTGCCGAACCGGCACCGATGCCGTGACCTGCTCGATCCGCAGGTCAACCGCATCAAGTGTAAGCTCGCTCAGTGACTTGGCGATCGGTTTAAAAGTAAGGATCGCGGTGCCGGCCACCGTTCGACGCTGGAAGTTCGGCGTAACGTCCAACGCCAAATTCAGGATGTCAATGGCTCGATCCGGAGCGTATTTGCGGTGTGCGGACGAATCCGCGGGCGCGAACTGCCACGCCCCTTTATCGCAATGCAACTCTTCGCCATGGAGATTAACGAGCGCGGTCAGAACGCTCCCGAGAAAAAGGCCGAGCCAAACTTGCCGGAAATGCATGAACCCGTATTACACGAGTCCTCGATTTTCAGCACGGAGAATCGCCGCCAGTTCTGACCGATGCAACGAAGGGACCTTTTCGAGATAACGGAACTAATACCAAGCCGCCGCTTCGGTTCCAGCCACCGCAGATTCAATTGACAAATTTCAGTGGGAACTTTCGTTCTGGTGAACAAGCTCTTTCGGTGAACCCACGCTTGGAGAGCGTGGCACGACGCCATTCGCTAGTACCGCTGGAATGGTAGGAAAAGATCCCCGATCCTGTGGCCACCGTCCCCAGGTCGAACCCGATACCTGATTGTCCGGACCAGCGGCGCGTTACGCGGGAGCCGGAGTCAAGGCAGAAAGGATCTGGCGGGTAATGGAGACTAACTCGACGAGACCACACGGTTTGATGTAATAGGCATCCGCTTGATACGCTTTCGCCTTGGCGGCCAGTGCCGGTTGCCGATTCCCAGTGAGGAATACCACGCGCGTCGAGGACATAAGTCGATGCGATCTGAGTTTGTCCAAAAGCTCAAAGCCCGTCATATCGGTGAGGTCGATGTCCAACAAAAGACCGATCGGAGGAATAAGATTAGGCGAATCGAAGAACTCCAGCGCTTCCCTACCCGATTTTAGCCACCGAATCGAAACATCAAACTCGAGCTTAGCGAAGGCCTTTTTTAACAAAACGACATCGTCAGGATCATCCTCGACCACCGCTAGGGCACCTCGTCTCGACCAGGTTCGCGAAAGCGCGTCGATGTCAACCGCGCCACGAAACAACTCTGGTTCAAACCCAAGACCGTTTTCTGAGAGTCTCGCACTCGCGTCATTGCTGCAAACCGGATTAAGCTCGACGCCGCCGAGATTGGGAATGGCAACTGACATCAAGTCCCCAGAGCTGCAAGCCGAGTGGCTCAATTGAGGGCACTGATTCATTTGACTCTCCATGTTCACAGTGTCGTTCCGAAAACGCTTTGTTCAATGAAATAGCGTCTTTTCGGTGAAATTCAGGGTTTTCCCGCAAGCGTTGACAGATTTCGGAGCGGATTGACGAGTATCAAACCGTCTTTTCAAGAGGATGACCCCTGCCTCTGAAGACAGGCGACCCTCTTAGTTGTGGGTCGTGAGTCGCCTCGTCAGCACGTTCGCAGTGTAAACCGCTACGTCTTCCTCCTCTTCACTCACATTACTAAACAGTACGAGTGCTGAATATCGGTGTGCCACTGAAATTGCCATAATGGAACCACCTATAGCCAAACCGTGGATCGCACAGGCCGCGGTCAGTGACCCGCTCAATCCACTCCATTTGGCATGAACACCCGGCGAAACGACCGAACCGCTAAGACCAACGCCGCAGCAACTAACAATGCGCTGAAGAAGAAAGGCGCACCCGGCAGATATAGTCCGTTGTTGGGATCGATAAAATGACCAAACAACCTCGCCGCGATTGGAGGACCGAGAATTCCCGCAATACTGGTCAAACTGGTCAGTGAACCTTGCACGCCTCCTTGTTCATCAGCACCCACTCCGCGAGAAATTAACCCTTGGACAGCGGGCCCGGTAATGCCGCCGAGAGATCCAAATACGAGGATCGCGTAGATCATCCAGCCTTGGGTGGCCAATCCGTAACCGATGTAACTCAGCGTGGCGATTCCCAAGCCGAGGAGTGCCGCTCGTTGTTCGCCGATCCGCTTGACGATGACTCGAGTCAGGCCACCCTGAACTATGGCCGCCATCAAACCGACGATAGCCAAAGAAATTCCGGTTTGGCTGATCGTCCAATGATAGCGATAACTCGTATACAAGACCCACACCGCAGGCAAAGACTGGTGCGCGAGATAAATCAGGAAATACGTGCCGGCTAGTCCAAGCGCCATTGGGTGCCGACGCAGGTCCAATAGTGCGCCAATAGGATTCGAACGTCTCCAACTGAAAGCACGCCGATTAGATTCGGCCAGCGATTCCGGCAGGATCAACCAGCCGTAAAGCCAGTTGAGCAGAGTCAATCCACCCGCGACCAGGAACGGCACGCGTAAGCCGACATTTCCCAGCACTCCTCCCAAGGCGGGCCCAAGAATAAAACCCAGTCCGAACGCCGCTCCGATCAATCCAAAGTTCGCTGCACGCTTTTCGGGTGGGCTGATGTCGGCAATATACGCGGTGGCGGCTGCAAAGTTAGCCCCGGTGATCCCGGCCACCGATCGGCCAACAAAGAACCAGGGCAACGTCGGCGCAAACGCGAGCAATAGATAATCGAGGCCGGAACCCAGCAACGAAATGAGGATCACCGGACGCCTCCCAAACCGGTCAGACAAACTGCCGATCAACGGCGCAAAACCAAACTGCATCAAGGAATAAAGTGCCGCCAACAATCCGAAAGTGCTGGATGCAGCCGCGACACTGCCGCCTTCGAAGCTCTCAATTAACCTGGGCAAAATCGGAATAATTAGTCCGACGCCCAAGATATCAAGCACGAGCGTTACTAGGATGAACCCCAGACCTGGTCTGTGGCGTGTCACAACGGCCCGTGAGTAGACGCCATCGGATTAGGAATAGCAAGGGAACTCCCGGACCGCCAAAACACAACCAAGCTACGTCCGACCTGCATCAGCCCTTCCGCTCACCGGCCAGCCGGCACCACCAAATGCGGATATTGCCCGGCCAACAACGAAACCAAGAAGTAAGCTAATCCGATCCCAGCCACCAGGACTACGAGCCAGAGCCAGAATCGTGGTGGCAAAGTCAAAGGTTGCGAATGGTGCCCGATCTCTTTCAAGAGATAAGCTCGGTATCCACCCCATAAAGTCGCCATCCCAAGGATGGCGAGCAATGGCGCGGAGCAGTAACCGTTGAGCTCGCCCCAAACCGCCTCCTCATACCGAAACGCCAGATGTGCAATCGCCATCGCCGTCAGCAGACTCCAAAGCCATGCGGTGAGAATGAGCATGCGCGAGTGACTTACAGCCGCAACCGTGAACGAAAACGCAAACACCGCGAACGGGAAGGCGAGGACCAACCCAGGCAATAGACGAGGTTTTAGCACGGGCAAAGGTTTCAGAAGTCCGGTGTCGACATAAAGTCTTGCCAAGAACTGGGGTAAGTCCAAGCCCAAAGCCAACAGATCAAGTAAGGTCAGGAGAAGCAGTGCGCCGCCTCCAACCGCGAGTCGCGCCAAGAACCGCTCGGACCGAGTTGCCGGGAGGGCAAAGGAGAACTCCTCGCACCCTTCAATTGTATCCCCGCCACCATAGACCGCTCCCGCAGCGAGTGCATACGCCAGTCCAATGAGCAAGATCCAGCCTGAATGAGTAAACAGAGGGAGCAGCCAAACACATCCCAACCAAAACACGAGAAACCCAAGCAACAGCCGGCTATGGGCAAACCACTCACACCAAAGCAATCCTCGGAGCGAGCGCCGCATCGCCCGTGTTCCCTGGCGGTCGGCCTGATCGTGCCGATCTACCAATTCGGGCGGCCGGTCTACATCTGTTTTCGCGTCAACAATCATGCTGCAGTTTGGTGGAAATAGCAGCTCCGGCGAAATGCGTCCATTGTTCGAAGCCTCTCGGCTGCCCGCGGCAGAATCCCAGCGCCATGGAGTCGATGCCAACCGAGAATGCACCGCCCCCAAACCTCTCCAAGATTAATTCTCCGGAGGGGGTTCATCACTGAAAAACTTCCACGTCGGGGCCGTCCCAGCGGATGCCGCCGCGTCCCCAGGCGCCGCCGCAAAGGCCGAGGGAGGAGCTGACGAGCGGTTCGAAGTGGGTGTCACGCCCGAATCCCCGTTCACCAGGGAAACTTCTGGAAATACCAGGCGCCGAACGACCGTGCCATCCAATAGGCCGCGCAAGACCAAACCCTGATCAGGAAGCGAGCCATCATTGGATACCCCTTTGGAAGGGTGGACATCGTGAAAGGTGCAGACCACCACGCCCGCGCGTGTGCCAGCCTGCATCAACTTGTCCCAAGCCTCATCAGACCAGGCAAGCGGGTGCTGATACGAGACATGGATCGGCCGATCGGACGGCGCCACCGACGCCGTGATCGCGGATTTTGTATCCATTACCTCGGGTGCGGGAATGACATTGATCGATCGATCCGCCGGACAGGTTAGCACCTTGCCATCTCCCAAATACTTGCTGCTGGCGAGCAGTTCCAGACCCGGGGGACGTTGACCGTAGTCGTCCAGATACAGGTGAAGGGCAATGCCAATTTGATGCAAATTCGAGGTGCATACCGCCTCGCGCGCCTTGCGTTTCACAGAACCGAACGTCGTCATCAACAACGTCGCCAGGATCGCGATGATGGTGATCACCGTCAGCAGTTCGATCAAAGTAAAACCGCTCGTTGAAACATCGCGTCGGTCATCACCGGCCAAGCCCCAGGAAGGGCGGTCGCAGATTAAACCCGCGGGCTTTCCGTCGTTCGGTCGACGGACCTGCCGCGGGTTCGCTGGCGTTTCGCTGAACATTCCCGCGGGAAGCCTAAGGCTTTAGCTCCAAGTGATAAAGGCCGTAGATGTCGAGAGGCAACCAGAGACCCGCTTGGCGCGACCCCGTCACCAACTCCGGATTGGCGTAAACACATCCGCCCGGTCCCCCTGCCCCTAACAGCGGCAACTCGACCGGGTTGTTCAGATCGAACACTTCGAATCCAACATCCTCTTGCACGACAAGGACGTCGTTAACCGCTTGTAGCACAGCCCCGTTGGAAGCCAGCTTTCTCTCACCCAGCTTCGTGAACTTGCCCGCGTCACTCACCGTCCAGGCCTCAAGGGCACGGCCGATCGATTTCTCCACTTCCGGTCGGGTCACAAACACATTGGCTTCACTGGCCAAGACAGCATGCGGCCAATTGATCAGCGGCATCGAATCGACGAGGAACGTGGACACCCCGTCATAGGCGCAGGCGTGCAACCATTCGGTCCCGTCCCCAGCTGCGTCGGTGTTGAGGTTATATCCCACCAAATAAAGGAGAGCCCCCTCTTTCGCCAATCCGCGCAGTGTACCGGGGATGGTGATAGGCTGCCGTTGCAAAGGCGCGCTCGGCGCCGAGTAATCAATCACATGCAAGTAATACAACTGTCGCGTGACGTAGATCGGTTGCTCGTTGGTCACAATCACGGTCTGCGGCACTCGGACGACATCGGGTGCCGGCTTAACGTCGGTCGCCGAAGGAATTGGGTCCACCTTCACCGGCGCACTAACGCTCCCGTCCGCGCCAGTCGCTGGGCCTGTCCCTGTTCCACCCACGCCGTTCGTTTGGACGACGTACTCGACGTTGGTCGTCACAATAAGGTTGGTTCCGGTAATGGTCGTTTCGGTGATTTGGCGGCTAAAGAATACGGAGTTATCCGCGACGAACGGTTTGCCAGTGCTGGACCACCCGTTCGTCGTCGTCAGACTGACCTGTGAAACGAACGCGGGAACCGCCTCGTTCGCCACATCGACCGCATAGAGCTTGGAGTCCCCACCCCAGTATGGATACCAAAATCCACCTCGAATTGGCATAATGCCAGGGCGCGCGATATCCACCAGCCATGGACCCCAGTAATTCGATTGTTGCGCAGCCCAAACCAGCAATTCGGGTTTCGGCCAGACGGGATCAGCGCTGCCGTTGAAAGTATCTCCCGAAACCGACTCCGCAGATCCAAGGATTGAAAGCGCGGGCAGTTTGGTCAGATCCAAGACCGAACACACCAACTTCGTTTGGTTGGTTCCAGCGCCTGTGTCTTTTTCGCCTTCAGCCACTGGCAACATGACATAACTGGTCTGACCCTGCAGGAGGTAGAGCCGTCCATTCCGCACGGTGGCTCCGGCGACCGGCAGATTGCCGAGCACCAGGGTTCCGAGCACTTTATCCGGTGCGGCTGCAGCCACGACTCGCACCGTTGGAGCAGTGCCATTCCCCCACCCTGCCGTTGTCTCCAGTTCAATCAGATAATCGCCTTGGACGAAGACTCGATTCACGGGCCAGGACAATTCGAGCTCGTTCTTCACCACCGGATGATCACGGTCAGCCGCATCCACACTCAGCAACTCGCGGGCGGACACCGACAGGATGCGATCCTTATGCACCGTTGAACGACGCGCTTCAACATCGTGGCTGATGAAGCCGCGTTTGGTGAGTGCGTCACGGTTGAAGTCGATTAACTGCACGCCCTGCAAGAGGTTTGTCGAGTAGCTCGAATAGGGCACCAGGATTAATCCGGCATCGGGCACAAATCCAAACGCTTTCTCGTCCGAATTGGCCTCGCTCCAGGAGGAATTCTCGCCTAGCGGAACCTTGCTCAGAAGTGCCGGTGCGGCGGGATCGTGGACGTCAAACAACGACACGGCGACGCGCCATCCATTGGTATCGTCGATTCCAATCGTTAACAATCGATCTCCTAAAGGCTGAATGTAGGTCGACCAGCCAGGCACTTTCAGCTCACCTTTGATCGCAGGATGCCGCGGGTCCGACAGATCCACCACCCACAAGGGATCCACCCGAAAATAAGTCACCACGTAAACGCGTTGTTCGTCGAACCGAGTCGCATGGAGCTGTTCTCCGTCCGCCAACCGCAGTTCGCCAAGCTTCGTCGGGGTCGGTTCTGCGAGGGAAAACGTCTCCAATGTCGTCACCGGACGCCAACGTTGGCCTCCGCTCGTATTCTCATACCCCCATTTCTCCGAAATGACGGTCAACACGTCGCCATCCATATGCATCTTGAACTTGTCGGCCACGCGCCCGGCCACGCGGATCGATCCCGCCTTGGCCATGGTCCCGTCTGGATTGGCGATATTGACGCAATAGACCTGCGAATTTCCGTCATTGTCCGTGATGGCAACGAACAGGTACCGATCGTTGGCGCTCAGCACATTTCCATAGCCCGCAAACCAGGACTCAGGTCGAGCCACCGGCGCGGTCGGGTCGGAGAGGTCAAAGGCGTAGATTTGAGTGCCCCATTCCCAGTTGCCTTCTTTGTTGGCGACCGGTCGGTAAGCTTGCGTGAGAACATAGAGAGCTGTTCCAACCAAGCGACTCTCTTGAATATCACCACTGACCGGCAGCGCGGTTTCCACGGTAGGGCTAGCGCCGCTCGTGTTCACGATCATCACTTGGCTGCTTGAGTCGGCCGACCAATTGCAGCCGTCGCGGGCTAGGAGTATAACCCGGTTATCCCCGAGCAGATACATCTGCTCTCCAGCTGCGGGCAGCAACAACGTTCCGCGCAACACGGGCGCATCGGCGTTGCTGACGTCGATCACTTGCAGCCCACGGTACTGATTGAAGAAATAGAGCGAGTCACCATCAATCTGCCAGATGTCTGATTCCACCACGTCGCGTTGCGCGGTCGGCGCCGACGTGCGGCCATCCGCCGTCCCGGCAGCGTCAAACACCACAGGGCCGCCCGGTAACCCACCGGTTGCCACCGGGATTCCAGGGAACTGATTCGTCCCGCGATAGAACGCGTTGGGGAGTGGTTCCGATTCATCGGCACGCACCCGCACAATCTCAAGCTCCGGAGACTTCGGCAGTTCGAACGTCACCTCGCCGCCTTGTCCGTCCAGGCGCATGATCGCGCGAGGCTCCCACGCTCCAGTTCCCAAACGCCGCGAACTTTGCAGCGTCACCTTTTTGAGCCCAGCGGGAACATGGGCGGAAATGATAATAGAACTGCCGTCCACCCGGATCGCCGTAATCGACGGCTCATCTAGTGAACTTCCAGCAGACACGGCCGCGGCGCCAAGCCCACCGGCCAATGCGCAACCAACGAGCATTGCAGATGCCCATCGCAGGGCCTTCAAGAGATTGAGTGGAGGTTTCATGTTCAGTTAAAAGCGTTAGGATTTAAAGGAGCTGAATGACCACTGGCTATCGGGCGGTCCAAAGAGTTTTGATTCGGTTCACTCCGGAAAAAGGCGAGCAATATTTCCTCAAGGCTCAGCGGGAACACCTGGACCCTGGCTCCTGGCCAATGCCGGATCCCATCAAGCTGAGCTTCATGCAACAGCCGAGTCATCGCCGTCACCACCGGACCGGAATACTCGGTCCACAAGGCGCCGGGTATTTGAAATCCGGGCGGGACCGAGTCGTCCGAGAAAACGACCTGGACCCGCTTCACCGTACTCTGCAGATCATCGAGCGGCGCCGAAACCATCAGTCGACCTCGGTTCATAATGCCAACGCCATCGACCAACCGCTGCAAGTCTTCCAGAAGATGCGTGGAAAACAGCACGGTATGGCCGTCGCCACGCGAGACCGTTTCAACAATCTCATCCACCAAAGCTCGTCGCGTGATCGGATCGAGCCCCGCGGCTGGCTCGTCGAGCAACAGCACTTCCGCTCGAGAGGCAAAGGCCAGCACCAGAGCGGCCTTTCGCTGGTCTCCAGTCGACATACTCCCCAACTGCCGGTTCGTCGCTAACTGCCAGCGCCTGGTCAAAGTCTGCGCATAGCCACGGTCCCAGTTCTCGTAGAGGTGCGACGCATACCGGCAGAGCTCTTCCAAAGTCATCCAGCCATGCATCTGCTGCGTTTGCGAAATGTAGACCACACGAGAACGAACCGAATGCGGCGCCCTCCACAAATCTTCACCTAGAATTCGAGCGGTCCCACTCTCCGGACGGAGCAATCCCATCAACAAACGCAAGGCCGTGGTTTTCCCTGCCCCATTTGGTCCAATCAATCCGTAAACACTCCCGGGACGCACTCGCAAATCGAGATGGTCCACCGCCAGGATTCCCCCAGGGAACCCCTTGCAAAGCTGTTGCGCATCGATAGCGTAAGCGGACATGCTGTTCACTCCGGTTTTTCGGCGATATCAACCATCTCCTCCTCGACGATCCGGATCACTAATTCGGGCGGCGCTTTCATTTGCGAAGCTTCCACGGCCAATTGACGGGCGATTCGGCGCAAAGCTTTCTCGCGCTCTCGATCGGACATGCGCACGGAGCGTTCTGTGACAAAGACGCCTTTGCCGTGACGCATCTCAATCACTTCGCTATGTTGCAGCTCGCTATAAGCTTTCACCACGGTGGTGGGATTAATGGACAAGCGTTGCGCGAGCTCGCGGATGGAAGGGAGTTGGTCTCCGGGCTGAAGCACGCCGGAAGCGACGTAGTATTTCACTTGATCCATCATCTGCCGATAGACCGGGATCCCGGAGTGGGGATCGATCTGGAGATGGAGTGGCTTCAGCATGAAATTCTCTTTGACTGTATGATTACAGCCATACAGGGAATGTCAAGGCTTTTTCGGCCGCGGTTAAACTCTGGACTTGGCGCCGTTCCACGAGCGACTTACGCTGTCTGGAACGCCCACGCTTTATGCGAAACTTCTTACTTACGTTTGGCTTTTCCCTGACCTTTGCGCTCGGGAATTCAGCCACCGCTGCCCCAGCCCCCCTGCAAAAGCTGCAGGAAGTTGCCTTCACCCAGGTTCAGATCACGGACTCCTTCTGGCGTCCGCGCCAGGAGACCAATCGGTTGGCGAGCATTCCCGTGAATTTGGCCATGCTGGAGAAGTCTGGCAATGTTCGCAATTTTGAGTTGGCTGCGGCTGGCCAGACGAACGGATTCAGCGGCCCGGTCTTCATGGACTCGGACATCTACAAAGCATTGGAAGCCGCTTCTTACTCGTTGGCGACGCATCCGGATCCCGACCTGGAACAGCAGCTTGACACTTTGATTGCCAAGATCGCCGCGGCCCAGCAACCGGACGGATACCTGAACACCCATTTCATTGTCAAAGCGCCCGGTCAACGTTGGACCAACCTTCGTGATTGGCACGAACTTTACTGCGCCGGACACTTGTTCGAAGGCGCCGTCGCGCATTATCAGGCAACAGGCAAAAAGACTTTCCTCCAAGTCGCGACCCGGCTGGCGGATCATATCGATTCAGTTTTCGGTCCGGGCAAGCGCATGGGGTATCCTGGACACCCGGAGATCGAGCTGGCGTTGATCAAGCTCTGGCATGTGACCGGTGAAAAGCGCTACTTCGAGTTGGCGCGTTTCTTTATCGAGAACCGCGGGCGGCGTTATTTTGCAGAAGAACACCACGAAAACCCCGAGCATTATGACGGCACCTACTGGCAGGACGACGTCCCCATCGTGGAGCACCGGTCGATTAAAGGGCATGCCGTACGGGCGGCTTATCTCTTGAGCGGTGCGACCGACGTCGCCGCCGAGACGGAGAATCCTGCGTTGCTTCGGATGATCCAGCGGGTGTGGCGGAACACGACCGAGAAGAACATGTATCTTACGGGCGGGATCGGTCCGAGCGCCCATAACGAAGGCTTCACGGCGGACTATGATCTGCCAAACTTGACGGCCTATCAGGAAACGTGTGCATCTGTTGCCCTGGCCCAGTGGAATCATCGGCTAGCCCTGCTCTACGGCGACGCGCGTTATGTGGATGTCGTCGAACGCTCCCTCTACAACGGCGTTCTGGCAGGGGTTTCTCTCGATGGAACCCGCTTCTTCTACGTCAATCCTTTGGAAAGCCAGGGCACGCACCACCGTTCCTCCTGGTTTGGCTGCGCTTGCTGTCCGCCCAACGCCGCTCGCACCATCGCTTCTCTCGGAGGTTACGCTTACGCCACAAGCGAACAAGCGCTCTGGGTCAACCTTTACGTTCAGGGCTCCGTCGACGTCAAATTGCGCAATCGCAAAGTGTCTGTTCAAGTGACGACGGACTACCCGTGGGACGGCAAAATCACCCTCAAGCCAAGCCCCGAAACGGAGACGGAATTTGAGTTGCGCTTGCGCATCCCGGGGTGGTCTCACGGTGCGACCGTAACACTCAACGGTGAACCCGTGCCAAATCTCGCGATCGATCGGGGATACGCGCGGATCGCCCGCACGTGGCGCCGAGGGGATAGCGTAGAACTCAATTTGCCCATGCCCGTCGAGCGGGTTTTGGCCAACCCTAATGTCCAGGCGGATCGGGGACTGGTCGCGCTGCAGCGCGGCCCGTTAGTTTACTGTTTGGAAGCTTGCGATCAGACCGGGTCCCTCTCGCAACTTTATTTGCCTGCAGGTGCGGGGTTGACCGCTTCATTTGACCGCAATGTGCTCGGTGGTCTCGTGGTGGTGCGGGGCGCCGCCGAGACAGCGGACCAAGCCACGTGGAATCGGACCCTTTACCAGCGCGCTCCGTCTACCGCGCCCGTCGCGTTCACGGCGGTCCCTTACTTCGCGTGGGACAATCGCGCCGCGGGGCTGATGAAAGTCTGGGTGCCCGTCGCGCCCGCGCCATCAAAGGCGGGAGGCTTGGAGACAGAGGCGCAATTGTCCCTCTCCTACGTGAGCGGTAACTGTCAGCCATTCGGCATCAACGATGGCGTTGAGCCCAAATCTTCCGGGGAACAGCCGGAGGCCCTGTGTCATTGGTGGCCCCACAAAGGCGGCTCGGAATGGGCTCAGTACACGTGGCCTTCCCCAGTGCGCGTCCAAGGCGCTAAAGTCTATTGGTTTGATGATACCGGACGTGGCGAATGCCGCTTGCCGAAAGACTGGGAAATCCAGTATTTGGATGACGGCACTTGGAAATCTGTGCCGCACCCGTCAGCGTTTGCGACCTCCAAAGATCAGTGGTGCGAAACCACCTTTGATCCTATTTTGACAAAAGCGTTAAGGCTTAAAATCGAGCTCCAGCCACGCTGGGCGGCTGGGGTTCACGAATGGAAAGTGATTGAAGCCGAAGACTGATACGGACAACCAACGCCGAGAGAACGGTTGGCACAACCGGCGGGCGCATGTCGACCAGCTCCGTCGGCAAAGCGGTCGCCGCTGTCCCTGAGCTGTCCACCCATTCCCATGAGCGACGTTACCAAAATCCTCGAAGCTGCGCGTAACGGCGATGCCGAAGCGGCCGATCAACTCTTACCGTTGGTCTATGAGGAACTCAGGAAGATCGCGGCTTACAAAATGGCCCAGGAACGGGAAGGCCATACGCTCCAAGCCACCGCCCTTGTGCACGAAGCCTGGATGAGGATGGTCAAACATGGCAGTCCGCAGTTTAGCGGCCGCGCTCACTTTTTCGCCGCCGCGGCCGAGGCCATGCGCCGGATTCTCGTCGAAGCGGCCCGGCGCAAGCAGAGCTTGAAACGCGGTGCTTCTGCGCAACGCGAGGAGTTCAATGAATCCAAGTTTGCCCAACAAGCGCCTTCGGAAGAGATGCTTGCGGTCGATGAGGCGCTTGACCTCCTCGCGGCCAAAGACCGGACCGCGGCCGACCTGGTCAAGCTCCGCTACTTTGTGGGGATGACGATGGAGGAAGCAGCGGCAGCTTTAGGCATGCCCGTCAGAACTGCGGAACGGCTATGGACCTACGCCCGCGCGTGGCTCCGTCAAAAGATTGGGACGCAAGGCATTTGACCACTCCTGCGCCCCCGGCCAACCCATTGTCTACTGCGCCAGCGCCGCGAAAGCGCGCGATAAGATCGAAGGCCAGCTAAATCCCTAAGTTCGCTAGAGTCTCGCAAATCCGGTTCACGATCTGCACCAGGCCAGGGTGCGATTTTTCAAACTCGTTCACGGAAGATGCCAAACCATCCCGCGATATCTTCATCAGCTCCGGGTTTTTCCGTTCGCGAATCGCCTCTTGGGTCGAGACGTTCGTGAAGGCAGCGATGCTTTGCGCATCTTCCCGATGCGTCTCGGCCAACGCCGCAATCTCCGCGCGCAGCGTGCCTAGCAATTCGAGAAGCTCCGCTTTGCTCTCGGGCTTAACGGCTTCGGTCTTCTCGATCCGCGCTTTGAGTTCCGCAATTGTGTCCTGGATCATAGATCCTTCCGTGCTTCGCTTTTCAGGATACCGACTTCCTAAGAAAAGGAAAGCAGCATTGGACCTGATCTGCACTTCAGACACTGGGGAAGAGAAATTGGTCAGGGGCGCCTACGCACCAGGATCGGCCAGGACGAATTTCCGCGAGACGAGGGTGCCTGGATAGGGTGGTGGTGCGCCCCAAGCCCATGTTTCTTTAGGGTCGGGATTTATCTTGCGCCAGGCCGGCGTTGCGGGAAAACCGTTCGGTCGCCGCGGCGGAGCTAACGGTAGGAGGGGTGGGTGGACGAAGAGCGATCAGCCGCTTGGAACAGGAGCCCGCACGTGCGGCAGCGGACTCAGTAGAGTCTGCTCCAGGCGCCGGAACTTCAGGCGGCAACTCCAGCAATTCCCGAGTGAAGCTGACGACCGGCAATTGCGCATAGGCATGCTCGTAATAGATCACCACGAATTGAGAGTGAGCATTGAGCTCCCGCTCCAAAAACCCTGGCGTCTTCCCGGCCAGCTTCTCCTGCTGCAGTTTCCAGAGCTGCCATTGCCGTAACGTATAACTCAACAGGATGAACACGACTTGCGCCGCGATCACGTTGAAGCAGCGCGAGGAAAAATCACTCAGGTCGTGGAAGCACTTTAGAATTCGGTGCCGCTCTTCGATGACGACGCGCAGGCCATACTGCTCTCTGGATTTGACCGGATCGCCGATCGGGCGGGTGTCCATCAAAGCCCACTGGTCCTGACGGCCATCCCCGTAGATCTCACGGCTGAGCACCACATTGATGGGCACGGTGCATTCCGACCAGCTGTTGAAACCCTCAATGGCGCACACTTCTGTCCGGATCAATATCTTGGCCGGATCGGGCGGTGGCTCTTGCGCTTTGCGCTCGGCCAGAGTCTTCTGCCGTTTGCTTTCTCGCCGAACAATGGTTTCGGGACGGTTCTCAGGAACTTGCTTAGGTTCCGGTTTGGGCAAGGGCACGGTCTGCCAATCGGCTCGCTCTCCCAACGCCCAGGCATCCTTCCAGATATCCATCTTCTTCTTCATCGGGATGAGCACGTCGGTGCCCCACTCGGTTCGGCACCGGCTGATGTTCTTCCCGTCCACAAACCCACGATCTAGGATCAGCAGCTTCATCACTCCCTTGCCGACTCGCTGCACAAACTGCTCGACCATCTCATAGAGCACGGGGCACTCGTGCGCATTGCCCGGCACCAACTTCATCCCGGCGTAGACGAAGGACCCTCCGCGCAAATGCAGGAGACTCACCAGCTTGTAACACCGCTCCCGATGGGCTTTCTTCCGTTGCTCCGGAGTGAGCTCTTCGTAATTAACGGGGTGATTGTGCTCGTCAAACCACATCACCACCGAGCCCTCGTAGGCCGGGTTGTCCGGCACAAACAAGTAACTTCCGTCGCCAATAAAGATCCCGGCCGGATCGAAAAAGCCGTAGCTCTGGAACACCTCCTGCACGACGCCGTTAAACCAGTCCATCCAGCGCTCGGCTTTCACATCCTTGACGGCCTTGCGCAAGGTATCGTGGTGGCAAGGAGTGGTGCGATCGTAATGGTTCTTGTCGTTGAAGCCCTGGCACTCTAGCACCCATTTCTGGCTCTCTTTGTCCAGATGCTTGGAAGCGATCGACGGATCCAGCGCACTTAAAAGCCCTCCGCAGCGCACCACCCGCTCAAAAGCCGAATAGGCATTCTCCAAGTGCAGCTTCAAACTGAGATTGGCCGCCAGTTGAAACCAAAGAGGCACCTCTTCCTTTTTCCGGGCGGTCGGCATCTCTTTGGCCAAGGCTTCGAGCATCTTCTCCTGGAAACAAAGCTCGAAGAACTCCTTCTCGTCGGCGTTGCCGATAATCTCGATCTGATCAAACTCCCCGTTGCGGAACGCTTCCAAGACCGCTTGCTGGTGATGTTCGATCAACTCCATGACCTTATCGACTGGCGGCCGGCTTCTCTGTTGGAGGCCAAACCTCCAGTCGTTGTCCAGCCAGTTCATCGACCAGTGCCAGGATCTGCGCATGGCGTTTGCTGAGAATCGCTCGGGCGCGGATGTACTGACGATACTCTTGGGTGAGTTGCCGCAATCGGCCTCGATCTTCCACTGGGACCGTAAACGTTCGCCCCTTTCCTCCCTGACTACGTGTGATCACCCAAGCCTCATGCAACTCGCCTCGGGCGCAACGGCAGTTCGGATTTCCGCAGCGGCGCTTCAACAAATAGAAGGACCCCTGAACCATCGGCTGCGCGCGCGAGAGTCGACGCAGCAAGCGCCCGACAGCGGTGTGAGATCGCCAGAGCTGCTGCCGCAATTTGGAAGGATTGGCGGTCAACTGTATGTCCTATACATCGTACGCATACAGCTATTCAAGCAAATTCACCTCCCTCACTGCAAAAACTTGTCCGAAGGCCAACCTCCCCCTCGATCACCGCTCGGCTGCCCGACCAGCCGCGGCTTTGCTCAACCCCCTCCCCAGTGTCTGAATCATAGTACGCATACAGCTATTCAAGCAAATTCACCTCCCTCACTGCAAAAACTTGTCCGAAGGCCAACCTCCCCCTCGATCACCGCTCGGCTGCCCGACCAGCCGCGGCTTTGCTCAACCCCCTCCCCAGTGTCTGAATCATAGAAATTCTCCAGCCATTCGCTCCTTCCGCCGCCCTGGATTCGATGTTTGGACGCACGTGACCCACTAGCAGCCCACTAAGCAGTGGGTCACCTGTGGGTCACCACCGAATCGAGAGGATCACTTCCGGCCTCGAGCGAGGAAGAAAACGGGCGCCGAATGGGTGCGTCAAATCCCGTTTGAGTGTGCCACGATACAGGGACACGGGCTGTAGCAGTGTGCCATTATGTCCCTTTCGTCCCAGCTAATCAAGGGTTAAAGATTTCACAACCCATTCCCAGCAAGCATCTTAAACAATTCTCCGGTGCTGGCACTGGCGGTGCTGAATACCTTCCAGAAATTTCAAAGAACGTTATGGCGAAAGTACTTGGTATCGATCTCGGCACGACAAATTCGTGCATGGCAATCATGGAGGGAGGGGAACCTGCAGTTCTCGAGAACTCTGAGGGTAAACGAACGACTCCGTCCGTTGTTGCCTTTACAAAGACGGGCGAACGGTTGGTGGGAGACGCGGCCAAGCGCCAGGCGGTGACCAACTCTCGAAATACGATTTACTCCATCAAACGATTCATGGGTCGCAAGTTTGATGAAGTCCAAGAAGAGCTTAAGCGCGTGCCGTACAAGGTCGTTCGAGCATCGAATGGCGACGCTGCGGTGGAAGTAGAGGTGGAAGGAAAGGCCAAGGTATTCAGTCCGCCCGAGATTTCGGCGATGATTCTGGCGAAATTGAAAGCGGATGCAGAAATGCGCTTGGGCGAAAAGATTACGCAAGCCGTCATCACGGTTCCCGCCTATTTTAACGATTCGCAACGTCAAGCCACGAAAGATGCGGGTCGTATTGCGGGGTTGGAAGTGTTGCGGATCATTAACGAGCCGACGGCTGCTTCATTGGCGTATGGCTTGGACAAGAAAAAAGACGAGATGATTGCCGTGTACGACCTCGGTGGTGGCACGTTCGATATCTCCGTTTTGGAGATTGGGGAAGGGGTGTTCGAGGTGAAAGCTACCAATGGTGATACGCACCTGGGTGGGGATGATTGGGATGCTCGCCTCATGGACTGGATCATCGACGAATTTCGCAAAGAGCATGGCATGGACCTGCGCAAGCAACCGGACGCCATGCAACGCATCAAAGAGGAGGGTGAAAAGGCCAAGATCGCGCTTTCGAGCGCCCAAAACTACGACATCAACCTGCCATTCATCACCGCCGATGCGAGTGGGCCAAAGCATATTAGCTTGAAAGTGACGCGGGCGAAGATGGAGCAGCTTTGCGACGATCTGTTTGAGCGCACGATTGTCCCAGTTAAGAACTGCTTGCGCGATGCAGGAGTTGCGGCGGAGAAGATCGATGAGTTGGTCCTGGTGGGAGGAATGACACGCATGCCGCGAGTCGTCGAAACGGCCCATTCGCTCGTGAACAAGCCACCGCATCAAGGGGTGAACCCGGATGAGGTAGTGGCGGTGGGAGCAGGCATCCAAGGCGGCGTTTTGAAAGGTGAGGTGAAGGATGTGCTGCTGCTGGATGTAACACCGCTTTCCTTGGGCATCGAAACTCTGGGCGGCGTATTTACCCGTTTGATCGAGCGCAACACAACTATCCCGACTCGAAAGTCGGAAATATTTTCAACCGCTTCGGACAATCAGCCCGGCGTGGAAATCCACGTCTTGCAGGGCGAACGCCCCTTGGCGCGCGACAATAAGCCGATTGGCAAGTTCCAACTGGCGGATATTCCTCCCGCGCCGCGTGGCGTGCCCCAAATCGAGGTGACATTCGACATTGATGCCAACGGCATCTTGCACGTGAGCGCCAAAGACCTGGGCACTGGCAAAGAGCAGAAGATCACGATCACAGCCAGCAGTGGTTTGTCGAAGGACGAGATCGAGAAGATGCGCCGCGATGCTGAGTCTCACGCTGAGGATGACAAGAAGCAGCGCGAGGAGATCGAGGCGCGCAACGAGACAGATAACGTGGTTTATCGCTCGGAGAAAATGCTGCGGGACAATGGGGATAAAATCTCGGCCGCGGACAAGGGCCGGATTGAAGAGGCTGTGAAATCGGCGAAGGAAGCTTTGAAAGGCACCGACGCCGCGGCGATGAAAGCTGCTGGAGATAAGCTTAACGAGGTCTGGCAATCCGTCTCGGCAGAGCTCTACAAAGCAGCGGCGAGCAAAGCAAACCCAGGGGCAGCGGGTGCTGACGCTGGGGCGCAATCCGGAGGCGCAAGGCCCGAGGGCGGCGAACGCAGCAGCAGCGGTAAGGACGAAGGTCCGATCATCGACGCCGAAGTCGTGGATGAGAAGAAATAGCACGACTGGGCGTTTCCCAAGGCGCTCCAGGCCATGACAACCGGCGAGCGCGTTAACAATTTCCCCGCGGCGAGTGCGGCGGGGGTTTGATTCACCGAATCAAGAAAACAACAAACAGAAAGCAAGTATGGCAATTAACCTAAAACCGCTCGGCGACCGAGTCTTGGTTGAACCGGCCGAAGAGAAGGAAATCAAAAAAGGCGGAATTATCATCCCCGATACCGCCAAGGAGAAACCGACGGAGGGCGTCATTCGCGCGCTCGGCACCGGCAAGACCGATGACAATGGCAAGAAGATCCCCTTCGAAGTCAAGATTGGTGACCGCGTCCTGGTGAGCAAATACGGCGGCACGGAGATTAAATTGGATGGCAAGGAGTACAAGATTCTGAACTCCGACGACATTCTCGGCGTGATTGAATAACTTAAAAAGGAATTGAAATACTATGGCAGCTAAACAATTAGTTTTTGACGAAGTTGCTCGTCAGTCGCTTTTGAAGGGCGTTTACAAGTTGTCGCGCGCAGTGACGGCGACGCTAGGCCCCAAAGGCCGCAATGTCGTTCTCGACAAGAAGTTCGGGTCCCCGACGGTGACCAAGGACGGCGTGACCGTGGCCAAGGAAATCGAGTTGGAAGATCCATATGAAAATATGGGTGCACAGATGGTCCGCGAAGTGGCCAGCAAAACCAGCGACGCCGCTGGCGATGGAACCACGACCGCGACCGTTCTGGCGGAAGCGATTTTCCGTGAAGGTCTGAAATACGTCACATCGGGCGCCAATCCGATCGGCATCCAACGCGGTATCCAAAAGGCCGTGGAAGCTGCCGTGGACCAGCTCGCGAAAATCGCGAAGAAGGTCAAAGACAAAGAAGAGATCAAGCAAGTCGCCACGGTTTCGGCGAACTGGGACAACACGATTGGTGAAATCATCGCGGACGCGATGGACAAAGTCGGCAAGGACGGCACCATCACGGTCGAAGAAGCCAAATCGATCGAAACCACTCTCGAAGTGGTGGAAGGTATGCAGTTCGACAAGGGTTATCTCTCTCCTTACTTCGTCACCAATGCGGAGACGATGGAAGCCAAGCTCGAAGAAGGCTACATCCTGATTTACGAGAAGAAGATCAGCAGCCTCAAAGACCTCCTTCCGCTCCTCGAGAAGGTTGCCAAGGTTGGCAAACCGCTCTTGATCGTTTCGGAAGATGTCGAAGGCGAAGCCCTGGCCACGCTCGTGGTCAACAAACTGCGTGGCACGCTGAACATCTGCGCGGTCAAGGCCCCTGGATTCGGCGACCGCCGCAAGGCGATGCTCGAAGACATCGCCATTCTGACCGGTGGCAAGTTCATCTCCGAAGACCTCGGCATCAAGCTGGAAGGCGTCGGACTGGAAGATCTCGGTCGTGCGAAATCGATCGTGATCGACAAGGAAAACACCACGATTGTCGAAGGCTACGGAAAGTCCTCCGAGATCCAAGGCCGCGTGAATCAGATTCGCCGCGCCATCGAAGAGACCACCTCGGACTACGACCGCGAAAAACTGCAAGAACGCCTGGCCAAGCTGGCGGGCGGCGTTGCCGTCATTAATGTGGGCGCGGCCACGGAGACCGAAATGAAGGAGAAGAAAGCGCGCGTTGAAGACGCACTGCACGCAACCCGTGCGGCTGTGGAAGAAGGGATCGTTCCTGGCGGTGGCGTGGCTCTGTTGCGCTGCACCACAGCGATCAGCGCGGTTCAGCCTGCCAACGACGACGAACGCATTGGCGTGGATATCGTCAAGCGCGCCATTGAATACCCAACTCGCGAGTTGGCCAACAATGCCGGTGTCGAAGGCTCCGTGATTGTCGAGGAAGTCAAGCGCCGCAAGGGCAACGACGGCTACAACGTCGCGACCGGCGGTTACGAGGACCTCGTTAAGGCCGGCGTGGTTGATCCTAAGAAGGTGACCCGCACAGCGCTGCAAAACGCGGCTTCGATCGCGGGACTGCTCCTCACCACGGAGTGCTTGATCACTGAGATTCCTGAAAAGGATAAGAAGCCCGCTCCTGGCGGACCGCACGGCGGCGGCGGCGGCATGGGCGGCGACATGGATTATTAAGCCGGTTGGAGTCAAATCCACCTGCTCACAATGCACAGGGGCCGGCCTTCGGGCCGGCCCTTTTTGCGTAGCCGTAGCCCCCACCCGGAGCGGTCAAAAGACGTGCCAAATCTGCCGGGCAAGCCGGCTCGAAGCAACGGTGCCTCGAGCCACCGAAGGCAGCCCTCGGAAATTTTAAATCTCACAACTTCAAGAGCTTAAGAGGATGGTGACAAAAGTCACCAGATCGGGGGAGTGGAACCGGCGGTGTTGCCCGGGCAGAGGCGCTGCCTCTTTTCAAATTCGCGTGCCGTCGGCCAACATCAAGGATCGCTAAAATCCGGCAATACGTGCCCAAGTTGTTTGTTCCTCAGGCTCATCGCTATGACCGTGCGGCGCGATCATGGCAGGACCGACGCTCGGCATGCACTTAAGGAGTGCCCTCCATCGGCTGCGTGCGCGGGAGCACACCGGGGAAGCCGTTGACGGAACTCGCTGCGGCACCCAGGGCGGAAGCGATGCATGCGGAGGATCGGAGCGTCAATCGGTCGAATGCTCTCGACAAGAAAGCAGGGGGAGAGCGGCTTAAAAAAGGCGTGGCCTCGCGGCTTGGCTGTCGTATGCTACGCGGCCGATAACCAGATCAACCCTCATAAAAAAGGACCTATATGGCGGACACGATTGGATTTGTTGGAGTCGGTCGGATGGGAGCCAATATGGCACGGCGTCTCAAGGATTGCGGTTTCGCCGTAACGGCCGTGTATGACGTTCGGGGAGAAACGGCGCAAGCGCTCGCCAAAGAGTTGAGCGCGGAAGCGTGCACGCGATTGGCGCGAGTGACGGAGTTGGCGGACGTAATTATTACCGTCGTGACGGATGACAAGGCGATGTATAAGGTGTTCGCCCCAACCAACACGGCGGACAGCCTATTGCGCAACGCTAAGGGCAGACTTTTCATCAACTGCGCCACGGTCAGCCCAAAGGTTCACGTTGACGTCGATAAATTCGCCAAAAAAGCTGGCGCCGCTTCGTTGGAAGCGTGCATGGCGTCGAGTATTACCCAAGCTCGCGAAGGCACTCTCTATCTGATGTGCGGCGGGGCCGAGGAGACTTATCGACGAGCCAAACCGATCTTGGAGAAGATGAGCAGCTCCATGCGTTATATCGGCACCGCGGGTAAAGCAGCGCAGGTAAAAGCTCTGGTCAATATGGTGATGAACATCAATACGGCAGGGTTGGCCGAGGGATTAGCGCTTGGTCACGCTTTGAAGCTCGACCTCGCTATGCTACGAGAGGTCTTTTCCCAAACCGGAGCCAATTCGAGAGTGCTCCAGACGGATGGCGAAGACATGCAAAACCGGGAACACTCCTGCTTTTTCTCCGCGGCGCACGCAGCCAAAGACTCGGGCATAGCGCAGGCTTTGGGGAAAGAGAAGGGGTTGGAATTGCCGCTGGCCGCCGCCACGAAGAAACAATTCGAACGAATGGTCAAAGAAGGGCTGGGCGAACTTGATAAGTCAGGGATCGCCGAGCTGACGTTCAAAGGGCGGCACAAAAAGAAACGCGCCTAAGTCTTGCCGCCACCCGGTGTCGCTCGAGCCGGCGGCTATGGGAGCTGCCAACTCGGCGCAATGTCCGCGCGGATGCCGCTGGGCGGTAGGCCTCGGAGGAGTTTTCGCTCGGCCAGGACCCCGATCATCGCGGCGTTGTCGGTGCAGAGACTCTTCTCCGCCAAGCGAAGGGCGAAGCCTTCCCTGGCGCAGGCCGCGGTGAGCTCACGTCGCAAGGCGATATTGCACGTGACCCCTCCCGAGGCGGTGACGCATCGGACGCGTGATCGCTTGGCGGCGCGGATAGTCTTTGCCACGAGCACGTCGACAATGGCGGCGCGGGCACTAGCGCAAAGGTTAGCGAGTTCGCGCCGATTGGCCATGAGGTTAGGGCGGTCGCGCAGGAAATAGCGGACGGAAGTCTTCAAGCCGCTAAAACTAAAATTGTCGTTGGCGTCATGGATCATTGGCCGGGGGAATGAATAAGCGGCCCGATCTCCCTCTTCCGCCAACCGATCGAGTTCGGGCCCGCCGGGGTAAGGCAGTCCGATCAGTTTGGCAATTTTATCGAAACACTCTCCGGCCGCATCGTCAACGGTTGAGCCCAGAACTCGGTGGTGCAGTTCAGCGGCGACGTGGAGAAGGAGAGTGTGTCCGCCGCTCACGATCAGCGAAACGTTGGCTTGAAAATTCTCGAAATCAGCGCGAGCCGGTGAACCAGTGATCCACGGCGAATATAAGTGCGCTTCGTGGTGGTGAACGCCAAAGAAAGGCTTGCCCAAAACGAACGCAAGCGTCTGCGCCGCGTGGAACCCCACCAGAAGGGCGGTCGGGAGACCGGGGCCTTGAGTGGCCGCCACGGCATCGAGGTCCTGAGGGGTCACGCCAGCCTCGTCCAAGGCGGAGCGAACGACCGGCGTGAGATTGCGAAGGTGTTCGCGGGCTGCGAGTTCCGGAACAACTCCGCCATACTCCCGGTGCAGCTCGATCTGAGACGCCACGTTGTTTGAAAGCACGTAACCGTCACGAACGACGGCAGCGCTGGTTTCGTCGCAGGATGACTCAACCGCTAGAAGTGTCACGGGTTGACTGTAACGTCGGGAAGGAGGGGTGCAACTCTTCCGTATTTTTGGAGAGGGGAATTTAAAAAAAATCCCTTGTGAAAAATTTCACGATCTGGCAATTTCCCGTGCGCTCAATACGAGACAAACCGGATGGCCATTAGGATTCGCGATTTTCCAGGCGCGTTTCACTCGAAAAGCATGCAGGTTATCAAAGCAATTTTGGCGGCGCTACTTCTGGCGGCTCTACCGTTAGCCAGCTTGGCGGCCGAAGCTGAGGCCGCGCACGCGGCGGCGGCACCGGGCCACACCGAAGCAGCTGCGGAGGAACATGGTCTCCCATCAGCGGCCGTGGACCTATTTCACGTCGGACCGCTGGCGGTGACGAACTCCATGTTGGTGAGTTGGGTCGTGGCCATAGCTCTGATTGTTTTCGCCCAAATTGCCACCCGCCAAATCCGTGCGGTGCCCACGGGAGCGCAGAATTTTTGGGAATGGCTGGTCGAGGGATTACATGACTTTCTCCAGGACATCATTGGCCATGACCTGGTCAAGAAGACGTTTTGGTTCTTCGCCTCGATCTTCATCTTTGTTCTGTTCGCGAATTGGTTCGGATTGATCCCGGGCGTGGGAACGATCGGATGGGGGACTAATGGGGGTCACGGTTTTCACGTGACACAACCACTCCTGCGCGGTGCGAATGCGGATTTAAACATGACGCTCGCGATGTCGGTAGTCTTCTTTGTTTGCTGGTTGGTTTGGGCTTTACAAGCCAACGGACCGATTGGGTTTTTGAAACACTTGTTTGCACCGAAGGGAGATGCGACCGGCCCGCTCAAGCTGCTTCTGATTGTCGTCTTTTTTGCAGTTGGCTTTTTGGAAATCCTCTCCATTCTCTTCCGCCCGGTATCGCTTAGCTTCCGGCTTTACGGGAATATTTTCGCAGGTGAGAACATGCTGGAATCGATGGCTCGGCTAGTGCCTGGTTTGGGCTGGTTGTTGCCGATTCCGTTTTACTTCATGGAATTGTTGGTCGGGGTGGTTCAAGCCCTTGTTTTCATGCTATTGACCGCGGTGTTCACGATGCTCATCTGCCAGCACGATGAGGAGCACACAACTGCTCATCATTGAACGGTTGGCAGCTCGACCAGACACCGCAAACGCATCGGATTTCGACGCCCTGACCGTGTTCAATCGCGGGGAGCGTTGAGAATGCAACGAAAGGAAAAAGTATGTTAATGCCAATGTTGGCGGAGTTGACGGGAAATCTGCACGTCGGTTTAGCGGCGCTGGGCGCTGCTATTGGCGTCGGATTCATCGGCATGAAGGCTGCAGAAGCAGTCGGGCGCAATCCAGGAGCGGCGACGAAGATCCTGGTGCAGGCGATTTTGGCCATTGCGTTTGCTGAGGCTATCGTCTTCTACGCCATCTTCCTCGTTAAGTAGGGTTACAGTGCGGGGCTCGTGGAGCCCCGCACTGAACTCCAGTGAACTATGCACGACTACATTCTTTTCGCTGCTATTGGCAGTGATCTCGCTCAAATGGGGCGTGAAACCGCCCGGACTTTCGGCGTCGATTGGCCCCACTTTATCTCGCAAGTCATCAGCTTCGCCATCGTGGCTATTCTGCTGCAGCGGTTCGCCTATAAGCCGATTCTGCAGGTTCTCGAGCAGCGCCGTCAGCGCATTGCCGAGGGTTTGGCCAACGCCGATCGCATCAAGCAGGAACTCGCGAAAACCGAAGCGGCACGTCAGGAAGTGTTGAATCAAGCCAACATCCAGGCCAATCGGCTGATTGAAGAAGCTCGAGCAGCCGCAGCGCGGGTGCAAGAGCAGGAAACGCAAAAAGCGATCACCGCTGCGGAACAGATTATAACGAAAGCGCGCGAGGCGGCGGTCCAGGATCACGCGAGAATGCTCGCTGATTTGAAACGTGAGATTGGCCATTTGGTCGTGGAAACCACGACCCGAGTCACTGGCAAGGTGCTCACCGCTGATGATCAACAGCGGCTCGCCCAAGAGACGACGCGTCAGTTGGCTGCCTAAAGCGCCTGGCAATGAAGATCTCAAAGCAATCCCGGCGCGAAGCCAAGAAACTGTTTCGCGCGTGTCAGGTGGATGGAGTTTTGGACGACAACCGAGCTCGGCAAGCGGTTGACCAGATTCTGGAGAGCCGGCCGCGTGGCTACACCGCGGTCCTATCCCATTTCCAACGCTTGCTGAAGCTCGACGCCCACCGCCGTTTGGCGCGTGTGGAGAGCGCGGTCCCGATGACCGGGCCGATGCAAGCGGAGATCCAGGCCAACTTGCAGCGGCGCTACGGCCGAGGGTTGAATTTCCAATTTGCCCATAACCCTGCCTTGCTGGGGGGTATCCGAGTGCAAGTGGGCAGCGACGTATACGATGGCAGTGTGCGTGCGCGCCTCACGGAAGTCCGAGAAGCTTTTGAATCCGCCTGACCGACGAGTTGATTATGAGCACCCCATTACTACAGGAGATTGAACAGAAGATTGCAGGAGCCAAAACCTCCGTCGCCAAACAGAATGTTGGGACGGTTCGCGAGATCGGAGATGGTGTGGCCCGGATTGAAGGTCTGACCGACGCCATGCTCAACGAGATGTTGGACTTTGGCAACGGTATCGTCGGTCTAGCGCTAAACCTGGAAGAAACCGACGTCGGAGCGATCATTCTCGGCGATTACACCGCTGTGCTTGAAGGCCAAGAAGTTCGGACGACCGGAAAATTACTCCAGGTCCCTGTGGGGAAAGGCCTGCTCGGCCGCGTCGTGAATGCCTTGGGTCAACCCCTCGATGGCAAAGGCCCGGTGAAAGCGGAAACCGCTTACCCGGTAGAGAAGATTGCACCTGGGATTATTCGCCGACGTTCCGTAAGCCAGCCCGTGCAAACTGGGATTATGGCGGTGGATGCGATGATTCCGATCGGTCGTGGCCAGCGCGAGTTGATCATCGGCGACCGATCCACTGGGAAAACGACAATTGGCATCGACACGATCATTAACCAGGCGCGCCTCAATCGGGCTGCCGAAGCTTCGAAAGATAAGGATTATCGCCCCCTCTACTGCATCTACGTCGCGATCGGACAGAAGCAGTCCAACGTCGCTCGCGTGATCAGTGTTTTGGAGCAGGAAAACGCGATGCCCTACACGATCATCGTCGCAGCGTCTGCATCGGATTCGGCGACGAATCAATACTTGGCTCCGTTCGCAGGGGCGGCAATGGGGGAATGGTTCATGGACAATGGGATGGACGCTCTGATCATCTATGATGATCTCTCCAAACACGCGGTGGCCTACCGTCAGGTGTCGCTGGTCTTGAAGCGTCCCTCCGGCCGTGAAGCTTACCCAGGCGATGTGTTCTACTTGCACAGCCGTTTGTTGGAACGTTCAGCGCGGGTAGGGGAGAAGTATGGCAATGGTTCTCTGACCGCCTTGCCCATCATCGAAACGCAAGCTGGCGACGTGTCGGCTTACATTCCGACGAACGTGATTTCCATCACCGACGGACAAATCTTCTTGGAAACGGATCTGTTTTATCAAGGCATTCGACCCGCTATCTCCGTTGGTATTTCCGTCTCGCGGGTCGGTTCCGCTGCGCAGATCAAGGCGATGAAGCAGGTCGCCGGGCGCATTAAGCTGGAGTTAGCGCAATTCCGCGAACTCGCGGCATTCGCACAGTTCGGGTCTGATCTTGATCCAAAAACACAGGCGCAACTCGAACGTGGCAAGCGCATCGTCGAAATCTTCAAACAGCCGCAGTACAATCCGAGCCCGGTGGAAATCCAGGCGGCCACGTTGTGGGCCGTGCAGAACGGCTTCTTTGACGATGTGCCCGTGGAAAAGGTGAAGGATTTTCAGACCAAACTGACCGATTACCTCACGAATCGAAAGTCAGAATTGATCGCCCGAATTGGGAAGGAAAAAGCATTGAGCGATGCTTTGGCGGCAGAACTCAAAACTACCGTCACTGAGTTCAAACAGACTTATCGTTAAGTCCCCGAACTGGAATAGGCCATGCCAAGCACCAGGGACATCCGGCGGCGCATACGGTCCGTTAAAAACACGTCGCAGATCACGAAGGCCATGCAAATGGTCGCGGCGTCGAAGATGCGCAAGGCGCAACAGGCAGCGTTGTCAGGCCGGCCTTACGCCAACCTGATGAATCAAGTGCTGGCCGAGGTGAGCCACAACGCCGGAGATTTCAGCCACCCGCTGATGGAGGCGCGCTCGGGATCGAAGCTTGGCTTGCTGGTCGTGAGCACAGACAAGGGGTTATGCGGCGCGTTAAACAGCAACTTGATGCGTGAAGCCGCCAAGTTCGACAAGAACACCACCACATACGTGACGGCGGGGCGAAAGGCAGCCCAATTCGTCGCGCGCACCAAGCGAAGCCTGGCGGCCGAATTCACCTACAAAGACGCTCCGTTATTCAGCGAAGCGCGAGCTATTTCCCGGTTTGCGCAAGACCTGTTCCTCAAGGGGGAAGTCGATCGCGTGGACATCCTGTTTACGAACTTCATTTCGACGCTGAATCAGAAGCCCGAAGTGCGAACCTTGTTGCCGGTGGGCGAAATTAAGGCGCTGAATGTCGATGTCGAAGGTGAAGGTGGTGGCACGGCGCTCTTGAAAGGGGCCACGGAGTTTCTCTTTGAACCGAGCCCGAGCCAAGTGCTTGGGGCGTTGCTCCCTCACTACCTGAACTTTCAAGTTTACCAAATCCTCTTGGAAGCGAAGGCAAGCGAGCACAGCTCCCGAATGGTGGCGATGAAGAACGCGACGGATAACGCCAAACAACTCATTAAAGATTTGACGCTGGAGTACAATAAACTGCGGCAGGCGAATATTACGAAAGAACTTTTGGAGATTTCGAGCGCCGCGATGGCCTTAGGATAGTTCCGGCCCAAACGCAGCTGACCCTTACTGAAAGCATGAATAAAGGCAAAATTGTTCAAGTGATCGGCCCGGTGGTCGACGTGGAGTTTGCAGACAAACTCCCCCCGATCTACAACGCGCTGACGGTCGAGTTCGATGTGCCCGGCCAAGGAAAGACCCGCCAAACGTTGGAAGTGGAGCAGCATTTGGGTGACAATTGGGTGCGAACGGTGGCCATGGGTTCCACCGAGGGACTCAAACGGGGCTACGAAGTCGTGGACACCGGAGCTCCCATTTCGATGCCAGTTGGTGACGCCGTCTTGGGACGTGTCTTTAATGTCGTTGGCGAGCCGGTCGACGAACGCGGCCCTGTCAATACCGACAAGCGTTATCCGATTCATCGCGCCGCACCTTCCTTAGCCGATCAATCGACTAGCCCGCAAATCCTTACTACCGGCATCAAAGTCATTGACCTGATCTGTCCGTTCTTGAAAGGCGGTAAAGTCGGAGCGTTCGGTGGCGCGGGTGTGGGCAAGACGGTCGTGATCATGGAATTGATCAACAACATCGCCAAGCTCCACGGTGGTGTCTCAGTTTTTGCCGGCGTGGGTGAACGGACGCGCGAAGGCAACGATCTTTACACGGAAATGTCGGAAGCGGGCGTGATCAACCAAAAGGATCTTGGTAAATCGAAGATTGCACTCGTTTACGGCCAGATGAACGAACCACCGGGTGCACGTTTGCGCGTCGGTCTGTCCGGGTTGGCCATCACGGAGTATTTCCGCGACGAGCGCAACCAGGACGTGCTGCTCTTCGTCGACAATATCTTCCGCTTCTCCCAAGCGGGGTCAGAAGTGTCGGCGCTCTTGGGACGCACACCGAGCGCGGTGGGTTATCAGCCGACCCTTGCTGCAGAAATGGGCGATCTTCAAGAGCGAATCACGTCGACGAAGAAAGGCTCTATCACTTCGTTCCAGGCGGTTTACGTTCCTGCGGATGATTTAACCGACCCGGCTCCAGCAACGACCTTCGCGCATTTGGACGCAACCATTGTCTTGGAACGTTCTATCGCGGAGTTGGGAATCTATCCAGCCGTGGATCCGTTGTCGTCAACCTCTCGAGCGCTTACGCCCGAAATCGTTGGCCAAGAACATTACGAAGTCGCACGTGGGGTACAAAAGGTCCTGCAGCGTTATAAGGACTTGCAAGATATCATCGCCATCCTGGGTATGGATGAGTTGTCGCCGGATGACAAGTTGACCGTCTTCCGTGCTCGAAAGATTCAACGATTCTTGAGCCAGCCTTTTAGCGTGGCTGAGATCTTCACCGGGCGCCCCGGAAAACAGGTCGCGGTGACTGACACCGTCAAAGGATTCAAAGAGATTCTTGATGGCAAACACGATGACGTTGCCGAAGGAAACTTCTATATGAAGGGCGGAATCGCCGAAATCCAGGAAGGTTAGTTGGACGCCGAGTCCCATTTCGTTCTCAAGCGCGACAAGCCATGGTGACATTAAAGCTCGAAATCGTAACCCCGGAAGCCAAGACCTACTCTGAGGATGTTGAGATGGTCACGCTTCCGGGAATTGATGGCGAAATGGGAATTTACCCACAACACGTTCCGCTCATGACGCAGATCGTGTCTGGGGAAGTGAGTGTCCGAAAGGGCGGACAGGAGTCTTTCCTCGCGGTTGGCGAAGGATTCGTAGAGATCACCGGAGACCATGTCTCGATTTTGACGGACATGGCCATCCGTGCGGAAAACATTGATGAAGCCAAGGCGGAGGAAGCGCGCAAGCGAGCCGAGGCCAGGCTTTCCGAGAAGTTGGATGACGAGCAAGCGGCCGTAGCCGCAGCGGCCCTCGCCCATTCGTTGGCCCAGCTTCAAGTGAAACGCCGCCGCCGTGGCTAGAAGTCAGCGACAACGCGAGAAGCGTTCGCCCCGGACAAGACATCGCCGGATTTTGACAAGGCACCCGTGGCGAGGGGCGAGTTTCCACAGACGCCTCTCGTGGCCTTAGCCACCGTTCGAAAAGACATAGGGCGCCCAGGCGGAACTCGTCTGCGATAGTCCGCGATTTAGTTTCGAGCCGCGCCGCCTGCCGGGGCGCTGCTTGCCTTGAGGATTTCCTTCATTTGAGAGGGGATCCTGGGACTGGGAAGATTTGTCCCGCCGTTCACCATGTAGACAAAGTTGACGGCTAGAATCTCGTCGGGGTGAATAATATAGTCCGTATTCCGGCCAATTTGTTCAAAAAACCCGATTACACCGTCTGGCTTCAGCAAATAGGGTTCACCGTTAACCATATGCGGGCGGTATTCTTTACCATCGTGTGCAACCGCCAGGAGCTTAAAGTCCAAGTAATTGAAGAACTCTCCCCCCGTTGTCACGTCATAGCGCGCGGACCGCGAATAGAGGATTGGCACCACGGGACGATCTTGGCCCTGCTCGCGAACCACAATGATTGAATTGTTGAGGGGTCCGTCGGGATTTGTAATTCTGAGGTTTGCCAACCCTGCGGGCAACCGGACTTCGTTGGTCACAACGAAACCGATCACACGATAAAGTTCAGATCGAAGCGACCCATCGTACCGAGACATGACGTGAAAGAGTTCATGGGCGAGTAAATCACGCGACGGTTCCTCGACGTCGTGTTGTGGCAAAATAATGGCCGACCCTCGCGTGTAAGCCGCTGCGCCTTCTTCTTTTCCCGTTGTTTTGATCAGCGATATCTTTTGAGGCAAAGGCAAATGGTAAGGGGTCAGCTTGGACGAAAGTTCCACTAAAACTTTCGAAACGCGCACGATTTCAGCGTCGGCCCAAGGTTGAACATTTTGACCCAAGAACGTCAGGAACTCCATCTGTGAACGTGGTTGATCGGATTTCATTCTGGCTGCGCGATCAAATGGGCTTAGGGCGCGGATGAAATCGTCCTGGCTCGTCAGGATGGTTCGAGCGGTTTCGACATCCGCGAAGGTGACAAGGGTCCGCGGCGTCAATCGAACATCATCGCCGATCGCATGGATTCCGAAGAAAAGCGCGATTGCTGAAAGCCAGCGTGAGGCAGCGTGTTGCATACCAAAGCATGCCATCATCCCCGCAGGGACTCCATCGCGAATGTAGATCAGCGGTTAGAAGGTTTTTCGCCACGACCCGACCAGCGACTCGATGGAAAGCGGGCAGAAAGATTGGATGCTCCTTCTCAATTCGCGACTCTCGCAGTAGGTTCTCGGGATGGCGCACTTGACCTTGTATGATTTGCTGCCCCGTGGCGAGCAGTTGACGAACGACTTGCTCCTGGGACGTTTTCTCGAGTACGCCGAGGGTAAGCGCCTCCAA
>JBGAIN010000218.1:0-11116 GCA_044225505.1 Limisphaerales bacterium | reverse complement strand
GTTCTCATGTCCAGGAGAGTTCCTCAGGACGATCCTCAGCTGGTGTTCCGGCGACCTTGGGACGTCGATGGAATACTTTTTCTCCGCGTTGCTGGATGTATTGAGCCATGATGCTGAGGGCAATCTCATCGACGCTCTGCCCGAGGATATCGATGCCGACGGGACACGCCACGGCGCTCAGCTCCGCGGCGGACGCGATGCCCTCCTGGATGAATTGATCGAAGATGAGCCTCTTTTTTCGTCGGCTTCCAATCATGCCCAAGAACATAAAAGGCTGGTGAACCCAGTGTCGGAGGACGAGCGCATCGTGTTGATGGCCGCGAGTGACGATCAATCCAAAAGTGGGCCGGGTAGGCAGGGGTTGCTGCAGGAGCTTGTCCCAGTAATCCACCTGAAACTGGGTAGCGGCCGGGAAGTATCTGGAATTCGCCAGCAAGGGCCGATCATCGAAGACCGAGACTTCGAAATCGAGCCGCAGCGCCAACGGAGTGACCGCTTGGGCGATGTGGCCGGCGCCCGCAATCCATAATGCGCAGGCTGGCGATACGGTTTCCTGGTAAAGCCAGTCGGGCTCTGGAGCGTCTCCGGACGCAATCGTGAAGTCTGGGCGCACTCCCCAAGTGATCGATTCCAAGCGCTGCGCGAGCGACTTCCAGAGTGGTCCTCCGCTAGGTTGGGGTAAAATGAGTCCGGCAACTTTGCCGCCACAGATCAAGCCATCGTCCCAGCCAAAGTCATGATCGAGGACGAGGTCAAACGCTTCCGGAACGCCCGACTGCAGCGCTCGCCGCGCCCGCTGTTGCACTTCCGCTTCCAAACATCCGCCTCCCAAGGTTCCTTCCATTCGGCCGTCCGCGTAGAAGATTGCCTTCGCTCCTTTTTTCTGAGGGCTAGACCCTTTAATCGAAGCGATCAGGCCCAGCGCGAACGGCTCGCCCCGGTCCACGGCGGCTTGGATCTGCCGAAAGAGATCAGACATAGACTAAGGGGTGCCGCTTTGATCTTCGAGTTCGAGCAATTGGATAGCCGGGAGCGCTCCTTGGCCAATAATGCCTTGAACGCCCCCGTACATCAAGGCGGTGTTGCCGAGCGCTTGCTCGATTTGCTTTTCGCGCTTGGCCCAAATACGCGTGAGGGCCCTCTTTTCCGCCTCCAGATCGCTTTTCATGCTAACGAACGCTTCGACAATCGCCTCCACCTTTTGCCGAAACTCATTTCCCGAAAGATAACGGTAGAGCACATCCATCTTTTCCTGTTTGCCACTCTCGACCCGACGGGCGTTCGCGACGCTGATTAACCCTTGCCGGAGGGCGGCGGCCAATCCCAAAGCGCAGCCAAAATCGGTGACCCAAACTCCGTCGACGCTGGCAAAGTTCTTCACTTCCGCCGGCAGCGCCGCCGTCAGCAAGACCGCGACGTCCGCGCAATGGGCTCGTTGGTCTTCCTTCAATTTGGCGGGCCAACCATTATTCCAGGCCCTGGTTCGCTTGGCTTCCCAGATCAAACTGCCGCAGTCCTGTCCAGCGCCGTCGCGGACGCGTTGCATCAAATCGGCGCCGCGCACTCCGGTCGAGACTGGCGTGATGGCGTCCGCCGGGAAATGCGATTGGAGAAGCTGCTGGAATTCCAGTTCGAGGACCTCTCCTTGCAGCTGTTGTGACCCTTGCTCCGCCTTTTGCCGCAAGGTTTCGATCTGTTTCTGCAGGTCGGAGATGACCTTCTCTTTCTCGCCCAGACGCAGCCGCTGTTCTTCGAGAGCCGTGCGTTTGACCTCATCGCGGATGCGGGTCCGTTCCAGGTCCAGTTGCCTGGCGACCTCGAGTTCGAGGGCTTGCTGTTTGGCTTCCAGCTCGCGCTGTTGCTTGCGCAGTTCGAGTTCCGCCTGTTGCGCTTCGGCTACCTTGCGGTCTCGTTCCGCCAACTGCGTTTGCAGGTCGCGGAATTGCAGACTCCAATCTTGCTTGGCTTTGGCGGCGGCCTCTTCCTGAACTTTAGCGGTGGCTTGTTCTAACCGCCGGGTCACTTCCAATTCGAGGTCCTGCTGTTTCTCCTGCAATTCCCGCTGTTTCTGGCGCAAGGCGAGCTCGATTTGCTGCGCTTCGGCCACGCGCCGCTCTTTCTCCGCGAGTTTGGCGCGGAGGTCGACCATCTCCACGTTTAGCTCCGCTTGCACTCGCCCCATAACCTCCTGCTCGAGCTTCTTTCGCGCTTCGCACACTTGACGGTTCACTTCGGCTTCCAACTCAAGCCCTTTGGCCTGCAAGATTTGCCGTTGTTCCGTGAGTTGGCGATGGCGCTCGGCGAGTTGTTGCTCAGCCTTTTGGCGTTCCGCCTCGAATTCGTGCTGGAGTTGACCGCGAATCTGTTGAGAGACAGCCTCCGACAGCGGAATGTCGGCGCGGCATTGTGGGCACTTGATGGCGTCGCTTGGCATAGGGGCGGCGTCAGTTCACCGCATCGGTTTCTCTAACACCACATTCACGCGATGACAAACAATTGCTTTTTTGGTTGGAAATTCGCCGTTGTCCATCATTCTTAAAGGAACCTGAACTCTTGTTATGCCTGCTCCTGTCCTCAGCGTCGCTCAGATGCGGAAATGGGAAAAGGACTCCTGGGCGGCTGGCCGTAACCAAGTCGAAGTCATCAGCCGCGTGGGGCATTTGGTCGCCGCACGGGTTCGACAACTGACGCGTCCGGGGGACCTGATCGTGGTGCTCGCTGGGAAAGGGCATAATGGGGATGACGCAAGGTACACCAGCCAGAACCTGAATGATCGCGAGGTCAACCTTATCAACGTCCTTAGCCCAGAGGTAAGCCTTCGCGAACTCCGCTCCCAACTCTCATTGCAGCCGACTCTCTTGATCGATGGCTTGTTCGGCATCGGCCTGAATCGTCCGTTGGAAGCGCCGTGGATCAAACTCGTCCGGGCGATCAATGAATCCGGAATTCCAATTCTGGCTTTGGACGTGCCCTCAGGCCTCAACGCGGACACGGGTGACGTGCTTGGTGCCGCGGTCCGCGCCACGGTGACACTCACGCTCGGCGCCCCCAAACGGGGCCTCGTCCTCTCGAAAGCTTGGCCGTTCGTCGGGCGGCTGGAAGTTGAGCCGGACATCGGTTTGATCCCTACTTCGCCATCGAGTGATCTGCAATGGACGCTGCGCGATGACTTTCCCCAGTTCCCACCGGCCAGGCCAGTGGCCGGTCATAAGGGCACTTTCGGTCACGCTGTTTTGTTCGCGGGTAGCATGGGCTATCACGGCGCTGCCGTTCTGGCCTCCCGAGCCGCATTGCAGGCGACGCCCGGGCTCGTCACGCTGTTTACTCCGCCGGATGTGTACGTTCCCGTGGCCAGTCAGTTGCAGGCGGTGATGGTTCACCCCTGGCTTCCTCCCGCCGTATTGCCCGAAACTTGCTCGGCGATCCTTTTGGGTCCGGGTTTAGCCTCGCCGACGTTGCCGGTTGAAGCCCGGGGGGAACTAGTTCGCCTCTGGAACGAATCGCCGCTGCCAATTGTGGCCGACGCTACCGCGCTCGGCTGGCTTCCTCAACGAACCGGGCCGTTTAAGGCCGTCCGCGTTCTCACTCCGCATCCGGGGGAGGCTGCGCGCATGCTTAACCAGTCCGTTGCCGCGATCCAAGCGGACCGCTCCAAAGCGCTCCTCCGGCTTTCGCGTCGGTATGGCGGCGCCTGGGTTGTCCTAAAGGGTTACCAAACTCTTCTGGGAACGAGTGCCGGGAGACGGTTCGTCAATTCAAGCGGCAACCCGCTCTTGGGGCAAGGCGGAAGCGGTGACGTGTTGGCCGGATATCTCGTCGGGTTGCTTGCGCAGTCCGCGTGCCTGGCTGACCCGTTCGAGACCCTCCGGTTTGCCGTCTGGCAGCATGGCGCCACGGCGGACCTGCTCTCGAGCAAACGAAAGGTTTGGACAGTGGATGATCTCCTCAAGACTCTCGGGACGGTTGCGATGGGTTGAAAGGCGTTGCGCTCATCGAGACAGGCTTCGTTGCTCCTCGGTCCGAGAGCACTGCGGCAATCCTCCGTCGTCACGCCTCGCCAGGACCCATTTTGAGCGCAACGAAAGCCTGCGGAATTAGGCGACAGCACACTCGTTGTTCGGAATCGACTGCTCCTTTGCACGATTCACTCGGTCTGCTGGGGCCCAGGGAGTCGGGGTTCCCATCGATACTCCATATAGTGAGCCGTGGCGATGGCGATGTCTTTTCCCAGACGCTTCTGCACGAGGTGGAGGGCAGCGTCGATTCCAGCCGAAATGCCAGCGGCGACAACGATTTGGCCGTTGTCGACGAAACGTTCCCACCGTCGAATGGTTGTCTTCGGTGCCATCAGATGAAGCAGATCCATGACTTCGTGATGCGTGGTGGCACTCAGACCGTCGAGCAGCCCGGCTTTGGCTAAGAGCAATGCTCCCGTGCAAACGGACAAGACGTGCGTCGCTTGTGGAGCGGTGGCTCTTAGCCAATCTAACAGACGGCGGTTTTCGAGTTGATCGCGCGTTCCCCAACCCCCAGGAATGACAAGAAGGTCGATCGGAGGGCATTGCGAGATCTCGAATCGGGGATTGATGCTCAGGCCGCCGATGGTTTCCACAGGTCCTGCCTTTTCCGCGCAAGTGAACACCGAGAATGGAGCTGATCCATCCGGCTGTTTGACGGCCGAAAAAACTTCGAATGGCCCACAGAAATCCAGGGGTTCGACGCCATCAAACACGAGAACGGCAACATTGGCGGAGGCTGAAGCGGTGTTCACGAGATCAACTTACCGGCAAGCACGGGCGGAGTCACGTGAGGATCCGACCCCGCCGACGGGTGGGTCCGCCGTCGACAGGGAACGGACGAGTGGCGAGTGGCGCCAGGAAGCTCTGGGGACCAAGGCTGGACGCAGCGGACTGTCGACGTGGTAGGTCGCTTTTAAACACGGAATCAAAAGGGAATAAACATGGAAATAACACGGAGGAAAACCGTGTTATCTCCCTGTCATATGCGAATGAAGTCGCTCTCGGTTTCTCTGCCAACGATTCTAATCTCGCTTCCGTGCACTCGGTGAATCCGTTTTTCGCTCGTCTGCGTCCTAGCCACGTCTTATTTTGACAACGTGGAGAAACAAGTGGCGATTCATCGGGGCCAGCTTCGCATCGTGGGCTGCGTCACTTGGATGGCGGCCCTCATTTGGATGGCCTATGTTGTCCACTCCCGAGGGCGATCTGTGGATTCTGGAAGGCGGCTTGCCGCAGCCGACCCGGGTTCGCCATGTCAAGCGAAGCGGCGCGGAGTCCGTATATCTCTGTAAATGAACCAAATGGGTCGAAAACGGAGCGCCGCGGGATGAGAACTGGCTGGGTGAAGCCCTGGAATCTTTTGAGTCTCGTTCAGGAGTTCTTGGTCCTCAGCGCGATTCGCAATCATGTAAGTAGTTGATGGTTAGTAGAATATAGTCTATCTGGCTGGTTACGGGGTGCTGCCGAGCTCACGGACGGATGCCGGGGGCTGCGCAAAAAGAGCGCTTCTTGCTGGTGGACTGTGATTTACGATTTGCCAACCGCCTGATTACTCCGTATACCATGCTGCTTACGGCGTTGGAAATCCAGTCGAAGCGTCGGAACCGATGAGTGCGGAAGAATCGCATACCTCAAATCCTTTTTCCGTGGATGCCAAGCTCATCTACGTGGTTGACGACGAAAAGATGATTGGCGATGTGGTTCAGATCATTCTGCGCATGGATGGATTCGAACCTCGGTTCTTTCAAGATCCGGAATTGGCCCTGCAGAGTTTGGATCGCGACCCGATAAAGCCGGCGCTGCTCCTGACGGACCATGTGATGACGCCGATCAATGGCATGGAGTTAATCGAGCGTAGCAAACGCCTAGTGCCAAATCTGCGGACTATTTTATACAGCGGCAATGCCGGGTCCGATATTCTCCAGCGCTATAATTTTAAGCCGGATGCCTTTCTGCGAAAGCCTTTCTTGCCTCGCACGCTCACAGGCTTAGTCCGTTCCACGCTGAGCGGCGTTTCTGCGCTGGTCTAGAAGTCGAAATTTATTCCTTTTTTCGCAGCGCAGCACCTTTTATCGTGGGGGCTGTTGTTCATGAATAATAATGGTCTGCCTCTAGTCGCTCCTCGAGTAACACCGCTGCTGGATCCGTTCTTTCGTCCGGCGGTCCTTGCGAACCGGCGCTTCCGCCAGGAAGCGGCCACCGCTGCTGGATCGGTCCCGGTCTTGATTGCCTTGGAACAGGCAGACGGATCGATCTTCCGCTTCCGCACGGATGTGTTTGGTGAAAACGATGCTCGAGCGGCGGGAAACTTCGTTTACGTCGAACGGTTTATTAAGTTCCTGCTTTGGTCGCGAGGCGGTTTTCGAGTTTACATCGACGGGCCAGCGAGCCTTGGGACGAAACTACGAGAGCACTTTGCTCAGGCGCCGACCGGCAAGTTTGACGCCAACTTGATGGGAGACCGCGTTTACGAACGGCGCTTTGAGGTTCTGCTCGCCTCTGCAAAGGACATCCCCGAGGAAAGGTCCAGCACGATGCCGCTGGGGCGGCATTGGGACGGATGCCGAATTGGCTTTGATCTCGGTGCGAGCGATCGCAAAGTGGCAGCCGTCCGGGATGGAGAATGCGTCTTCAGCGAAGAGTACGTCTGGAGTCCGGTCGGGCAGACGGATCCCCAATGGCATTTCGACCAGATCCACGAGACATTGCAGAAGGCGGCAGCTCATCTGCCGAGAGTGGATGCTATCGGCGGCAGTGCGGCCGGCGTTTACGTTAATAACCGCGTTAAAGTCGCTTCACTTTTCCGCGGCGTGCCCGCGCCTTTGTTCGAGAGTCGTGTCAAAGACCTGTTCCTCGAGCTCAAGAAAGCGTGGCGGGGAATTCCCTTCGAAGTCGTGAATGACGGGGAAGTCACGGCGTTGGCGGGATCCATGGCCATCGGCCGGAACGCAGTGCTTGGAATCGCCATGGGTTCCAGTCAAGCCGCGGGTTACGTGACGCCCGATGGCAATATCACCTCCTGGCTTAACGAGTTGGCCTTCGCGCCCATCGATTACAATCCGGGAGCGCCGGTGGACGAATGGTCTGGCGATGCCGGATGCGGCGCCCTCTACTTCTCGCAGCAAGCGGTGGGTCGGCTCTTGGGGGTGGCTGGGATCGAAACACCGGCGGGACTTGGCTTGCCCGAGAAACTCAAGCACGTGCAAGGCTTGATGCTAAAGGACGATTATCGAGCGACGAAACTCTACCAAACTCTCGGAACCTACCTGGGATACGGTTTGGCTCATTACGCTGACTTTTACGAGTTCGAGAATGTCCTCATTCTCGGACGCGTGATGACGGGCAAGGGTGGCGATCTCATTCTGGACGGGGCCAAAGAAGTGCTCCAGATCGAATTCCCGGAATTGGCGAAACGGGTGCGATTCCATACTCCCGATGAGAAAGAAAAGCGCCATGGTCAAGCGATGGCCGCGGCCAGCTTGGCCCGGACCGGTGCGCCTTAGTCTGTCATTGGCTGCTCGAGTTCCTTGAATTCCCTATGAATCCATACCAGCACTTTGTCAGCGAGTACGTTCGACTTACCCGAGAGGCCAAAGCGGGACCGCTTGGAACATTTGCCCATAAGGACCGCAAGCCAGCCGCGGAGGGAGCGCCCAAGGTGATGGTCTTCTCGCCGCATCCGGACGACGAAGTGATCATTGGCGGTCTGGCGCTTCGGTTATTGCAAGAGGCGGATTGGCGAGTGATCAATGTGGCTGTGACTCAAGGCAGCAATAAAGAGCGCCAAGCCGGACGGTTGGCTGAGCTCAAAAACTGTTGCGACCACATTGGATTTGGCTTGGTGCAAACCGCGCCAAACGGCCTGGAACGGATCAATCCGAAGACGCGTGACCAAGACCCGGGCTTCTGGGCTCAGGCCGTTCGAAGCATCGCTGAGATCCTCGCGGATCATCAGCCGCAAGTCATCTTATTTCCCCATGATCTGGATTGGAACAGCACCCACGTGGGCACGCACTACTTGGTGACTGATGCTTTGCGCTCGCTGCCGCCGAAGTTTCAGTGTTACTGCGTGGAAACAGAATTCTGGGGACAGATGGCAAGCCCGAATCTGATGGTCGAGATAGCACCGGCCCAACTGGGTGATCTTATCACGGCCCTTACGTTCCACGTCGGGGAAGTGAAACGAAACCCATATCACCTAACGTTGCCCGCCTGGATGATCGATAACGTCCGGCGCGGCAGCGAATTAGTGGGAGGGCAAGGGGGAGCGGCCCCTGATTTTCTGTTTGCAACGCTCTACCGGTTGCGAAAATGGCACAACGGACGACTGGACGCGGTGCACCAAGGCGGCAAAGTGCTAACGGCTGCGGATAACCCAGCGGCCCTGTTTGCGGCCTAGCGATTATCCGAGATTGCCAATGGTGTCCTCTGGACGGGCAGAGATCTCGAGCATCCGCGCAATCGGCTGCCGCGCCCGGTGGATAATGGCGTCGCTCAACTCGACTCTCGGATTGAGTTGGTGCATGCAATTGTAAACCTTCTCGAGTGTGTTCATCTTCATGAACCGGCACTCGTTGCATCGGCAGTTCTCGGTGGGAGCTGGAATGAACGTTTTGCCGGGACATTCCTTCTGCAAACGATGCAGCATTCCAGCCTCGGTTGCGATGATGAATGATTGAGCTGGGCTCTGCTTGCAGTAAGCGACCATCTTCTCCGTGGAACAGACCTCGTCCGCGAGCATTCGGACGGCGCGAGTGCACTCTGGATGAGCGACTAAAGGCGCGTTGGGATGCGATTCACGGATGCGCAGTATCGCTGCGTGAGTCCATTCGACGTGGACGTAACAGTTGCCGCGCCACAGTGTCATCGGTCGGCCTGTCTGTTCCATCACCCAGGCGCCCAGGTTCTCGTCGGGAACGAAGAGGATGTCTCGGTCCGAGGGGGCGGCTTTGACGATTTTAACCGCATTGCCACTGGTACAGATCACGTCGCTCAGCGCCTTCACTTCGGCGCTGCAGTTGATGTACGCAATCGTATAGAACTTCGGATTGGTCGCCTGGAACGCTGCGAGCTTCGGAGCCGGGCAACTCTCCTCGAGGGAGCACCCCGCCATTTCATCCGGAAGAACGACAATCTTGTTCGGGTTCAGGATTTTGGCAGTCTCCGCCATGAAGTGAACTCCGCAAAAGACAATGACGTCCGCGGAGGTTTTCGCTGCTTGCTGGGATAGCCCGAGCGAATCCCCGACAAAATCGGCGACGTCCTGGATTTCCGGGACCTGATAATTATGGGCCAGGATGACGGCGTTGAGTTTGCGTTTGAGCTCCAGGATCTCGCGCGACAGTGCGTCGAGCCGGTCCGGCGTCAAGACTCGCCGCGTCGGGAATCGGTCAACTCCGCGCGTGGAGACTTCGGTCAGATCGATCATCTGTGCAAACTACCGGCCAGGGTGGGGACCGTCAATCGTCCGGCGCTTGGAGAGAGGGATACCACTCTGGCTGGCGTGGCCGAAACAATCCGGAGTTGAACTCCGGTTAGGGCTGTGTTCTATTGATTCCAGTTTTTGTGGGCCTGACGCCAGCGTTTGGCATTAATTCAGCATCGCTACCATTTGATATGCAAACAACGACGGAAGATAGTGTGATTGTTCTAAAGACGAAGGAACTTTGTCAGGCCATCCTCGACCAGCCTGAATTCCAGAAGATTCGCCAGGGCCTCGACGCGTTCCTTGGCAACGACCAGGTTCGGGGCCAGTACCAGGCTCTCAGCGAAAAGGGCGAGTATCTCCAACACAAACAACAGACTGGCGGACAGATTTCGGATCAAGAGATCGAACAGTTCGAGAAAGATCGCGAGACGTTTCTGAATGATCCGGTCGCACGCGGCTTCCTTGATGCGCAACGCGAGATGCACCGCGTGCAGGAATCCGTAACACATTACGTCACAAAAACCTTCGAATTAGGGCGTATTCCTGAAGAATCGGATTTCGAATCCTGCGGGCACGGCTGTAACTGCCACCAATAATCCGAGTTTCTCACTTTGCAGGCCGTCGTTTTGTCGGAGCGACGGCCTGTTTGGTTGTACGAGGCCGGCGGCGCTCGTGGCTCGCGACATCGAGAGCTTCCAGGACTCGCGCGAGAATCTTGCGATGCGCACTCGGAAATGCCAGGCGGTGCAGTTGGCTCGCTGTTTTCCAAACACCGGCGCCCTTCCGTAGCGGCGGCTTGGTTTTAAGCTCCAAAAGATACGCATCCACTCGAATCCGAAACCGGGTAATCGAGTGTTTGATCGTGGCCAATCTGGCGACGGAGTTGGGGCTGGCCCCTAAATGATTGCGCGCGAGATGTTCGGCGCCAGCCGTAGTCTCCGCACTAACCTCGACGTTTGGAAACTCCCAAAGCTGGCCGTTGACGACGTTGGCGGGACGGCGACGGACAAGAACCTTTTGCTGCCACACAGCGACAAAAGCAGTGTAGGACTTTGACTCACCCAGGGGACGAGGACCAAGTTCAGGCAGTCGATCCACGAGCCCTTGGTGAAACGCCACGCAGTTGGGCTGGAGTGGGCAAACCAAGCAGAGTGGCTGCTTGGGGCGACACAAAAGAGCGCCAAGTTCCATCAGGGCTTGATTCAGGCTCGAGCACGGCCTGGAGAACGTCCCACGAAAGTCCGCAGCGGCCAGCACTAATTCCTGAGCGGCTGTCCAGAGCTGACGCTGATTCGGCCCGGTCCGGACGTCTCCCGCGATGCCGTGCACACGCGCCAACACTCGGGTGACATTGCCGTCAACCACCGCTTTGGGTTCGTCAAAAGCGATGCTGCAAATCGCCCCGGCCGTATACCGCCCGATGCCAGGTAGCCCAAGCACGGCCTTGTAGTCGCGCGGGAATTCCGACCCGCCCTCTTCGGTGATCCATCGGGCTGCGCGCTGCAAATTCCTCGCCCGACTGTAATAGCCGAGACCTTCCCACAGTTTTAAGACCTGCTCGACTTTGGCGGCGGCTAGGGAAGCAATGTTGGGCAGCTCTCGCATCCATCGTTCCCAATAAGGAATAACCGTTTGAACTTGAGTTTGTTGAAGCATCACTTCGGAAACC
>JBGAIN010000217.1:0-11252 GCA_044225505.1 Limisphaerales bacterium | reverse complement strand
CACAAGGTGCATCCCTACAAAACGGGCCCGTTCGAGCGCTACACACCGGACGAGCATTGGCGTCCCGAGATCCGCCGTCTGTTGCAGGAGTACTTCCCCAAGAGGACGACGGTGGTTATTGAACAACTCCGCGAGATAGGTCTTTACCCTTGAAACCTCCGCCCGGACCATCGAAAGCGCTTGACAAAACGACACCCGTCTATATGTTGCTGTAACACTCAACTGCCCCATGGGAACCGATTCTGAACTGCCGGATGCCGAGCTCGAAGTGCTCGCTTGCTTGCAGCGGCAAGAGAAAGCGACTGCCCGCGAGATTCGGGAAAGCATGGAAGCTTACCGGCCGATGGGCCATGCCTCCGTCCTCACCTTGCTTACGCGGCTGGAAGCCAAGGGGTTGGTCAGCCGCGAGAAGGGCCCGGTCGGCAAAGCTTTCGTTTACCTGCCCACCGAACGATCTCGCAAAACCGGTCGTAATGTGTTGAAGCGCTTACTGCAACGGGTCTTCCATGGGGACGGGGTGGCCTTGGTGGCGTCGTTGTTCCAAAGCAAGCCACCCACGCCCGATGAACTCCAGCGCCTGGAGCAACTCTTGACGGAGCTGCGCACACGGCGCACGGACAAGAAGGTGGGTGGCCATGGAACGGGTGCTTGAATGGCTAAATCCGGCAGCGTCCGCTTGGTGGACTTACATTCTGGCAGCCAGCTGGCAGGCGACGGCGGTCGGGGTTGTCCTGCTTTTGGTGGTGCATGGGCCTGGCCGCCGCTGGCCCGCCCCGCTCAGGTACTCTCTTTTGGTCGTTGGCCTTCTCAAATTTGCTTGTCCACCGTGGCTTTCGGTGCCGACGGGTCTGTTTAGCAGACTAACGGCCCCGGCTCTCATCTTACCCGCCTCGCTCGAGGGGAAACCAGCACAGGCCCCAGGGGTTCGAGGACAGGGCTCAAACCTGACTCTTGAGCCCGGGGGCCTGTCGTCTTCACCGCTCTGGTTGATGGGCTTGCATGGTTTGGGCACGATCGCTGTGCTCGGCCTCATCGCCGCCCAGGCATCGCGATTGCGCAACGTTCGACGGGTCTCCCGGTCTCGACTGGGTAAACGTCTGGGGGCTCATTACCGCGACTTAGCGATACAATTGGGCGTCTACCGCATCCCGCCGTTGGCCGTTTCAGAAACGGTCGATGCACCGATGGCATTCGGGATGGCGAAACCGGCGATCGCTGTGCCCGCCAAGATCGTTCGCACGTTATCCTGGTCGGAATTGCGCGCCGTGCTGGCGCACGAGCTCGCCCATTGCGCACGTGGAGATCCCTGGTTGAACGGCGTGCAACTATTGCTTGTCGCGGTGTGGTGGTTTCATCCGGTGATTTGGCTTCTGAATCGAAGTTTGCGCAGCGTCCGGGAAGACTGCTGCGACGATCTCGTGCTCGCGCGCCAAGTCGTCTCCAACGATGCCTACTGCGATGTCCTCATGCGAACGGCAACCCAACTTTGCCAAGTCGCCCCCTTGGACACCGCCATCGGCTTCACGAGCTCAAGACATCCTCTCGCCCGCCGAATGGCTCGCTTGAGCGATCTCACCCTGAAACGGTATGACCGGGTTCCGGCGTTTGGCGGTTGCGCCGTGCTGCTGGTCGCCGCGGTTCTGCTCCCGGGACTCCAAACGAACCCCTCCTCGCCGAATTCGGGAGAGATGCACCGAAGCCAAAAGGTTGCTGTAGCGAGGCTCCCTTCCGAGGCGACCCCTCCCCCAGTCCGCCCGGAAGCAGCCCAGCGCCCGAGCCCAAGTCGCACCGCGACCCATGGGGTGACGTTGCGCCCGTCCGACCCGCTGCCGCATTCGAAAGACTTACTCCGTCGTCCGTTGGACGTGGCGCCATCGACTCCCCGCCAGCAAGACGCCCTCGCCCAGGTCGACACTCATGTGTCAGGGCTTTTGGTTCAAGGAAGGACGCCATCGGCCTTCGCCTCCGTCCCGCGGCGAGTGGCCAGCCCACTGGCAAACCGTCCCCCAACGCCAGGCGTCCTTTCGCCGTCAGCGCCGAGTCGGCGCGTGCAACAGATTAATATCTACCGCGCCGTATTCCAACCACGCCCCACGACGCTCGGTGGATACACTCGCTCCACCGCGGCCGGATTCGCCGTTCAGCCTGGAAACTGATGCGGAGCTCGATATTGATATCGAAGCAGCTCGTTGGCTTTGGAGTTGTTCGTAAACCGCTCCGCCGCTGCGTCCCAGTCCAAAAGCGAATGGGTTTTGTGCGCAATGTTAGCGATTAAGGTCGCGGACGTGCTGCGATGACCGGTTTCAGCATCGCAGAAGCAAGCCTGGCGACTCTTGACACAGTCTACAAAGTTGCGCGCGTGCCGCGCCGTATCGGAGTCGCCCGTTGCTTTCTTAGCTTCGATAACCGCTTTTTCCCCGACTCGCCAACGCCGATCGCCCGCACGGTCCACGGGAGATCGTGCGGGGAATTCATTTTCCGTGATGGCATCCGGCACGATCTCATAGCCGTTGCCTTGGAGATAAAGGGTCCCCTTCGTTCCACGAAACTCGATTTCTCCATTTCTCAGCCCGGCCGGGGCGGCCGTGGCATTGAACTGAGAGAACGTCACCAGGGTCTCTCCCGGATACTGCCAAACCGCTTCCAGAGTGTCGGGAATCTCGCGATTGTCGTCCATGCCCGCGAATTTGCCGCCCAGGGCCGTTACGGAACGGGCAGCATTTTGCCCAAGTGCCCAATGGATGAAGTCGAGGTAATGCACCCCGAAATTCGTGACTTGCCCCCCAGAATAGTCGTAGAACCATCGGAAACGATAAAACGTTCGGTTCTTGTTGTAGGGCACCTTCGGAGCTGGCCCAAGCCACTGGTCCCAATCAAAACCGGCGGGCGGCTCCGTCTCTCTCGGATTGCCAATCCCCTTTGGCCATTCGTTCTGAATATGAAAGGCACGCGCAACGGTGATTTTCCCGAGGACGCCGCTCCGCACGATCTCCGCGGCCTCACGGCAAACTGGGGAGGAGCGCCGGTGAATTCCGACTTGGCAAACGCGTTGGTGTTGACGAACCGCTTCCACCATCTTGCGCCCTTCCGCAACGCACAGGGAGAGCGGCTTTTCGACGTAGACATCCTTACCCGCCTGGCAAGCGGCGATCGTCATCAAGGCATGCCAGTGATCCGGCGTGCAAATCGCCACCGCATCCACATCCTTGGCTTCGAGCAACGCGCGATAATCTTTATAACGCTTGGGATTGCTCCCGATCTTCTTGGACGCAAAGTCGAGATAACTTTCATTCAGATCGCAGATCGCCACCACTTCGGCATCGGGCTGTGCCAGGAAACCGTCCAGCACCTGATCGCCACGGTTGCCCAGCCCAATAAACCCGACACGAACCCGATCATTCGCCCCAAGCACGCGCCAAGGTCGTAGCGTGGCCGCGGCACTCGCCACCACGACTGATTTCGTGAAGTTCCGTCGAGAGAGTTGGGTCATAACCGCAGGTTAGCGCGCCGTTGGATTCGCGAAAGTCAATTTTACGGGGTTGCTCCTGCGGCCATGGTAGACGACACTCTGGGCGATCATGTCATCGCTCAAGGACATCAAATTGGCCCAAAAAAGCCTGCAATTGCAGCAGCAACTCATCAATGAATTTGAGTCGCTTGTCCAAGATATTGAGCGGTGCGAAAAGACCGTCGGTGAGCTGCAGATTGAACTGGCCGCAGCCAATGCTGAATACCCGAGTCCCAGGTCAACGCGCCAGGATATCGATTACCTGACCGTCCTCCTTCGCCTGGCGAACAAAAAGCTCGTTTGGGAGAAAAACGTGGGCAGCCTGCAAAAGCGAACCCCCGTCCTGCTGGAACGAATGACCGCTCTGATGGACGATCCCAAAAACCCACCGACCGAACAGACGCGTGCGGAAATCGTCCGTGTGCTGCAGGGAGTTCAGTCTGCGGTGGAACGTCTCACCAAGGCCAGTTCCGCCTAGTTCCTCGCCGCTCGAGCTATCACCCAGCCCCACCGGCCATGTCGAAACTCACTGGCTCGGTGCTCTCGCCTTAACGTCGTTCCGCGTCTTGTTTTGTTTCTCCCCCAGACTTTCGATATTCCTCCATCGCTTTCGGCATCGCACTCTGCAACCGTGCGATGCGAGTGCCGTGCGATGGATGTGTCGACATGAATTCAGGCGGTTGGCGATTCCCAGCCTGAGCCATGCGCTCCCAGAAACCGACGCTCTCTTGGGGATTATATCCCGCCCGGGCCATGTAAATCAGACCAATTTCGTCCGCTTCGGTCTCATGGTCGCGGCCGAACGGGAGGAGCACTCCATACTGCGCCCCGGCTCCGATGGCAGCCATGATCAAGCCACGCTTCTGAGGCTCAAAGTCGCTTAGTGAATAGGCCGCGCCCGTCATGGCAGTCTGAGCAAGGGTCTGTTGCAGCAGTCGTTGCGATCCGTGCCGCGACGTGGCATGCGCCATTTCATGCCCCATCACCGTCGCTAACCCTGAGTCAGTCTGGGTAAAAGGCAGAATCCCGGTGTAGACCGCGATCTTCCCGCCAGGCAAACAGAAGGCGTTGGCCTGGGAACTTCGAATCACCGTCACTTGCCAATCAAAGTCTTTTGACGAAGCTCCCGTGGCCGCGGCCAGGCGTTTGGCCACCCGAACGACCTGATCCACTTCCGGGCCACTCTGAATCACCTCAGATTGAGAGAGCACCTCGCGGTAACTTTGTAGCCCTAGCGCCGCCTCGTCCTGCGTGGATAGCGCAACCCGCGCTTTCCGCCCGGTAACCGGATTAGTGAACTTCTCCGAAGAGCAAAACTGGAAGAGAATGACAAGCCCCGCGATGACTAGGGGCGCAATTTTGAGGCTACGTTTCATGGTTAACTCGCGCGTCGGTCACGGATGCGGTTCCAGTCTTCCATAGGAAGTTTGGACTTCAAGCCCTGATCGCCTTACCAGGAGAAGCCGGACGGGCCATGGAAAAGGGAATAGGGCTTTGGTCTCGGAAATCGCCACACCGATACCGGCTCCATCCGCCGCTCAGGACAGGGCGTCTAAGTCATCGAGTTCCCTGCCCCTTCCGGACGAAGCCTTCAGCCGTTCCTCCACCGTTCGTTATCAATGAAGGTTTAAGGTGCGTGCGGCGGGGCGTAGGCGCACAGCCGCCCCAATGCCCTCACCCCATGCGTTTGGGCGTCGCTCGATCTTCACGGGGAATCTTCACCTTCTCGATTCGCTAATAACAAGGAGTTCACAGGGCTTTAGCACGCTTTTAACACGGATGTAATCCCTGTTAAATCCGTGTTAAACCCGTGTTATCTCCGTGTTATAAAGCAATGAAGAGGCACATCGGGCCGTCCGTCTCGTCGAGGCGAACGGCAAGGAGAAGACCGCACGCGAATATTCGCGTGCGTTTGCCAGCACACCGTTGACGAACTCGTTAAACCACGATAACACTGATCTCGAACCACCCCGGTCCCGCGGAGACGATGCGTATGAATAGGAATGAAATAAATGTCTGCAGCAGCAGAAACGGCAAGGCGTTCACGTTGATTGAACTGCTCGTTGTCATTGCTATTATCGCCATTCTCGCTGGCATGCTCTTGCCGGCCTTGAGCAAGGCCAAATTGAAGGCTACCGGCATCAAATGCCTGAATAATCAGAAGCAACTGACGCTGGCTTGGATCATGTATGCCGATGATAATGTTGACAAATTGGCTCCAAATTATCTCGGGAATACGAACTCGTGGATTGGTGGGAACGTCAATGTCGCCCCTGGCTGGACGAACATCAACGACATCCGCAATGGCCGACTCTACCCCTATAATAACTCGTTGGAGATTTACAAATGCCCCGCTGATGTCGCGTTCAAGCAAGGCCTCAAGAGCATTATCCGAGTTCGAAGCTTCTCGATGAGCGGGCGTATGGGAGAGACAGATGTGACCTTCGTAAACCCCACCGCGCCAAACTTTAAGAAGCTTTCGACCATTACCCAACCAAGTCCATCGCAAGCGTTTGTGTTCGTCGATGAACACGCAAAGAGCATTGATGATGGATACTTCGCCGTGCAAGCGACCGTTCCCAATGCAGGCTTCTGGCAGAATGGGCCCGCCAGTCGGCACGGCAACGGTGGAATCGTTTCAATGGCCGACGGACACGCCGAGTTTTGGAAGTGGTATGAACCGACGACCAGTAAGTTTAAGAACGGCATTAACGAAACCACCAAAAAAGGCGATCGCGACCTGGAACGTTTCCGCCTCGCGACGTACGACCCAAGCAAGTAGCTCAGAGCTCCATTGGGAGCGCGCCTTCCCTTTGACCTCAAGACAAGGCCGCTGGCCAACCTTGCTCGCATCCTCTGGTTCGCAAGCAGATTCGCTCCGGGCGAGTCTGCTGAAACTTGTCAAGGCCAAGACCTGGCGGTATGGTCCCAGCATGTTCTACCGGACGAACTGGGTCCTAGCGTTCTTCTTCTGCGCAAACGCCTTGGCAGCAGATATCATTCAGCTCAAGGATAATGCCGCAATCACAGGGCGCGTGCTGACCGAAAAGCCCGATCAAGTCGTTGTCGACCTTGGCTTTACGGTTATTCTGGTCCCTCGTGCGCAGATTTTGAAGATACAATCGGGTGATGCCTCAGCGGAGGTCCCGGCGACCAGAACGGAGTCAAAGGCCGTTGAACCTGAGAAAGCGGCATTGATCAAGACGCCACGGACAGTTCCCGTAGATAAGGGAGCGCTCTACCGCCCAGGGGAAGGATCGGGACCCGACCGCAGCGTGCGGGATTTGGTTGGATTACGAGGGGAGGCCGTGGTGCAAGTTCGAACGCCGAGCGGGTTGGGTTCCGGCTTTATCATCCAGGAAGAGGGCTATTTAATTACCAACTTCCACGTCATTGAAAGTGAAACACAAATCTCGGTTGAAGTGTATCATCAGAAGGACGGGCAGCTCAATCGCCGAAGCTATAAACAGGTGCGCATCGTCGCTATGAACAAGTTTGCTGACTTAGCATTACTGAAAATCGAGGACAAGGACGCGCCGAAGTTCGCAACCGTGCCGTTGGGGGATTCGGAGGACCTCTGGGTTGGGGAGCGAGTCTTTGCCATTGGCAGCCCGTTAGGATTGGAACGAACAGTGACGGAGGGGATTGTCAGCACCAAGACTCGTCCGATGCAGGGTGAGCTTTACCTGCAAACAACGACGCCAATTAATCCCGGAAATAGCGGCGGCCCCCTCTTCAATCTTCGTGGCGAAGTCATCGGCGTCACCAATATGAAGATAGCGTTTGGGGAAGGACTGGGCTTCGCGATTCCGGTATCGACCGTTAAGCATTTCCTCGATCATCGCGACGCCTACGCCTACGATAACGATAATCCGAGCAGCCCATACCGATACCTGGAACCGCCCAGCCGGATCGGCAAAATCAATCCGGAACCTTAACCGGTGCCCCGGGCAGAACTCACGGCGGGTGGAAAACTTCTCTCCCGCGCGTCTCTTGATAAAACCGCCTATGATACGTGCAATTTCGATCCTGACGTGGCTGACCTGCGCCGCCCTGCCCTGTCTCGCGGCGACACCGCCTGCCGCTCAACTCCTTCCCGCGGACACGCTTGGTCTTATCTCAGTTCCAGACTGGGATAAGGCGTTTCGTGCATGGACGGAATCGGCCTACGGCAAACTGTGGGCAGATCCGGCCATGAAACCATTCCGCGATAAGGTAATTCAAGGTTGGAAAGACGACTTTGAGGGGCCGTTGGAGAAGCGCCTGGGCATTCGACTCGCCGATTATGCCGACTTGCTTCATGGCCAGGTCAGTCTCGCGTATGTCCAGAACGGTTGGGGCACGCAACCCGATGCCAATCCGGGGGTGGTCTTCCTCCTGGACGTCAAGGACAAGCAGGAACTCTTGAAAACTCGCCTGAGCGAACTCAAGCGAAAGTGGGTCGACGCTGGCAAAGTGTTAAAAACAGACCGAATTCGCGACATCGAGGTCTCCACGCTGATCGTGAGCAGTGACGATCTCGCCAAGGCGTTCGATCGCAAGGATGCGGCGGATAAGCCCGATGATGACGCGGGGGATGCCCCATCGAAGGCCAAGAAGTTAGAAAAGACCGAAATCTCTTTTGGACAATCGGGATCCCTCTTACTGGTCAGCAACAATGCCGGCCAGATCGAGCGCATCTTGGCCCGGTTGGCTGGTGGATTGGCTCCCGCTCTCGCTGAACAGGGCCTTTACGAAACCAGCCAAGGCGCGCTCTTTCGGGATGCGCTAGGCTTCGGCTGGCTCAATTTTACCCGCATCTACGAGGTCATTGAGAAACAGATCAAGGACTCTGCCAAAACCGCGAAAGCAGGCAATCCTCTGGCTCCGCGAGCCGATAAGGTCTTGGCCGCGAGTGGTCTCTCCGGATTGAAAACTCTCGGCGCGCGCATTGCCAGCAACGGCGATGGCACGTCGGCCGAAGTTTTTCTCAACGTCCCCGCGGCACAGCGTCAGGGGCTCTTTCGCCTGTTAGAGATCGCACCGAAGGACGCCACGCCTCCGCCGTTCGTCGGGGCTGATGTCCTGAAATTCAGCCGCTGGCGCGTGGATGGGCAGAAATCGTGGGCGACTATCGAAACCATGCTTACGGCGATCTCACCAGAGCTATCTGGGATTCTCCAAATGGGCCTCCAGGCGGCGGGCAAAGATGCGGATCCGAACTTCGACCTTAAGAAAGCTTTGATTGGAAACCTGGGCGATGACTTTATGTCTATGGAGAAAACTCCCGCCCCAGCAGGACCGGACAAAGAGCCCGTGTCGCGGTCCTTAGTCCTGATCGGCTCGGCCAATGCCGATCAGCTGGTTCAGGGGGTCAAAGCGGCAACTGGCTTGATGCCGCTGGCGGGAGGCGAATCCAACTTGTCAGAACGCGAATTCCTCGGACGCAAGATTTATTCGTTATCGCTTGCCAGTGGTCCAGGTGCGGATGAACCGGGCGGCGGTGGGGCGGGTCCAGCGGCGCGAAGCCTTAGCTTCGCGTCAGGCTCCGGTTACGCGGCCCTTTCACGTGATCCAGCGACTCTGGAGGAATACCTCCGAACCTCTGAACTGAGGGGCAAACCCTTGCGCGATATGGCCGGCTTAAGCGAAGCGGGTCAGAAGGTCGGCGGGATGAACGCAGGGTCTTTTGGTTATGAGAACCAAGCGCTGTCGATGCGTTTATGGCTGGAGTCCGCCAAACACGAAAGTGCGGCCTTGGACAAGTTGCTGGCCTTGGCTCCCATTGGCGGGAAGGGAACGGGCGGAGAAGAGCATCGGAACGTCAAGACATGGTTCGACGCTTCCCTCATGCCGCCATTCGACAAGATATCCAACTACTTCCACTTCTTCGTCTATTCGTTGTCGAGTTCGGATGCAGGATTGAGTTGGAAGGCCTTTGCCCCAACGCCGCCGAAACTAAAGCAGTGATGCACTAACGGCACGTCCGCTCGCCTCTTGGTCCTCTACTCTTGCGGGTAGAGGATGACGCGATCGTGGACGAGTACCACCAAGTCGTTCTTGCCGTCGCCGGTAACATCTGCGATGAGCGCTTCCCGAGGCTCCGAAGCATCCGCGCGTCGTCCCCGAAACGTTCGTTCTTCAAAGACTTGCCAGCGATTAGCCGGGACAAGTTCATGAGGTGCTTCGAAGGTCACGACGTCGATGTAACTCTTGCCTGTTTCAAGAAACACCAGGTCCTTGCGACCGTCTTGATTGAGATCTCCTGAAACGACGTCGTTCAAATAGCCGTCCTTGATCGGAGTTTCGTAGCCATCAAGTTCAGAGAACTCCCAAACCTGGCCGCGCAAACGGAGCCAACCCACCGCATTCAAGCCCAGAAAAGCGATGCTGTTAGCATTGGTCCCCCCGAGGGCTAACGCTTGGAGCCCGCGGAAATCCGTCACGGGCAACGGAAGATTCCGCACGACTTGCCAGGTCCCGTTGGTATTCCGGTCACACAGCGTCAGAACCTTTCTCTCAGCATCCAACAAGAACAACGAATCAAAGCGATTCGTCCCGTTGCGAAGACTGGCCGCAGCCGTGATACGCGAATTGCTGGCCGCACCGTTGATCTGCTCCTTCACCACCAGGGACCAGCCTGTCCGTTTATTACTTGGACTCCTCTCTTCCGGCCGAAGCACCACGGCTCGCAGGAAGTTTCGCTGCGCCAAAAGCAACTCGGCCTTGCCATCTCCGTCAATGTCCGACGAACTCAACCAAGGTTGTTCCGCACTCCCGCCAGGAGGCAAGACGTCCAGTTCTTCAAAATCCTTCCCGGCGACTTGACGCAAGATCTTGATTTTCTCGTATGGAATCAGGACGACCATATCCATCAGCCCATCTTGGTCGACATCGAGCAAGGAAATGGAAGTTGGATTCGATTTGAAATTCTCGTCCAGTTTCTGGCGACGAACCTCCCCGCCCGCACTGAGCAGCTGCATTTCCCGGCGCCCATCTTGATCGAGGATAACGACGAGCGCTGCCTTGCCGCTCGCCTCGATGGTCCCCGCGGTCAACGCCAACGGCCTGCCGTCGACCGGAAGCACTTTTGGAAAAGCAATTCCGCCCTTCTCATCGTAGTGGGTCACGCCAATCTGACGCTCGTCCGTGCTGAGCGTAAAAATATCCGGAGTGCCATCGCCGTCCCAGTCGGCCACCGCCAAATCAGCGACGCCGATGGCAGTCGGGAATGTCTTCGCCACGGCGAAACGACCTTCCGCGAGCTGAAGATGAAGCGTAAGTTGGCCACTTTCCGGCTCTGCGGCTAGCAGATCTGGCAATCCATCGCCATTGACATCCGCACAAACGATTCCCCGTCGGGCCTTGGCCGTCTTGCTTAGCGGCAGGAGCTCGAACTGACCTTGAAACCATTCCCCAGCAAGCGGCTCGGCATCCTTCCGCACAAAGTGTGAGACCTGGGCGCGTCCTGACTTTTGCGCCACCGTCACGACCTCTGTTTTATGGTCTCCATCTAAGTCGTCAGCCCAATAGGATCGAATAGGAGGAAGCGCAAAGTGAATTTCGGGTCCTAGTCCGCCTTTATCGTCCTGAAGCCGAAAGCGAAAAGGATTTGTGTTCTCCCAGTTAACCAGGAGCAAGTCGTCCCGGCCGTCCCCTTGAATGTCCAATACTTGCAACGCTTGCAGACTGCCCGAATACGGAATCTTTTCCGGTTCTGAAAGTGTGTGATTCGCATCTTGAGCCAGCCAGTAAATGTAGTTCT
>JBGAIN010000216.1:0-11853 GCA_044225505.1 Limisphaerales bacterium | reverse complement strand
TGTTTCTCGTCGAAGAATCTCCATCGGCGGATGAGTGCAAATCCCGCGGCTCGTAACCAGCCCAACGAGAACGGTCACACCAACCACACTCCCCCAGGTGACCAGCAGCGGGAGAAACGTTGGGTTGAATCGTATCTTGAAGACAAACTCGCTCAGCGCCCAACTCGCGGCGAGCGCGAGCAGGATTCCCGTCCCAGCCGCGAGGGTTCCCAAAGAAAAATACTCAATCGCCAGGATGCGCCAGATCTGGCGACGCGACGCGCCCAAAGTTCTCAGAAGAATGCTTTCGTGCAACCGCTGATACCTTCCACTGAGGATACTTGTCACCAAAACAATGACGCCGGTGCCCACGGTGAACAGGGCCATAAACTGAATTCCGGCTGCCACCTTGCGCAGGACCCCATCGATCGTTTGCAGCACTAGAGCCAGATCAATGGTGGACACATTTGGAAAGCGACGAACGAGCTCGCGCTGGACTGTGGCGGACATTTCGCTGGAACCCATCCGCGTGACCAGGACCCGAAAGGTGGGAGCCTCTTCCAGCACTCCTTCCGGAAAAACGACAAAGAAGTTCGGTTGCAGTCGGCGCCAGTCTACTTCCCGCAAGCTGGCGACGACCGTCCGCATTGGCACCCCTTGCACGTCGAAGACAAGTTCATCTCCTAGCTTCACTTGCAGCGCTCGGGCGATGCCATCTTCCACCGAAACAGGAATTGGCGAAGTGGCGCTGGGGACCCGCTCGACCCAGCGACCAGACCGAAGCGTTTCTGAGTCGACCAACGCCGCGCGGTAAGTCGATCGATATTCGCGGCGCAACGCCCAGGTTGGAATGGTCGTTCGCGGATCTTTCCGCAGTCGTTCCACGCTCTGTCCTTTGACTTCGGCTAGACGCATCGTCACCACGGGCACATCCTGCAGCACGGGCAGGCCATGGGCTTCCAGGACGGAGCGGACCTCGTGGCGCTGGTCAGGTTGGACGTCGAACAGGACAGCGTCAGGACGATCTTTCTGCGCCGATGGCAGTATTTCTCGAGCCAGATTCGACTGCAGCAAGAAGAGGCTCAGAATCAAGAACGTCCCGAGCCCTAAGGTGACAAGCAGCAAGCTCGTACGGTTATTGGGGCGATACAGACTCGCCAGCCCGTGGCGCCAGGTGAAAGCCCGGATCCGCCCAGCTTGGCGTTTAACCAGCATCGCGGCCGCCCAAGCCAAAGACCCTAGAATTCCGAGCGCTCCAGCGATCCCCAACGCAAATCCCAAACCTTGCATCCAATTTCGGGTTTGCGAGATACTGAATACCAACAAACCCAGGGCGATCAGAGCATAGACGCCGGCCACCAACGAATCCCTTTTGCGCCCGACCGTTTCGAATGTCGCGCGCAAGACTGCCAACGGTGCAACGTGACGAATGGCCAGCAGGGGCAACAACGCAAAGGTCACGCAAATCGCAAATCCCAATCCCACCCCGCGCCCGACGGCGAGCCAGGAAATCGAGGCTTCAAACCGCAACGAGACGTAATCGGCCATAACCTTTGGCAAAACCACTTGGAGCAACACTCCCAACCCGGCACCGGACGCGGCGCCGATCAGTCCGAGGACAACGGCTTGCCCGAGGTAAATGGCAAACGCCTGGCGGGCGGTGCATCCGATCGACCGAAGAATGGCGACCGTCTGCAATCGCTGCTTCACATGAACGTGAATAGCGCTGGCAATGCCGATGCCACCCAAAACCAACGAGATGAACCCAACCAGATTGAGAAAGTGATACAGATTAGCCATCGCCTGCCCCATCTCTTTCTTGCGCTGATCGACGGTGTCATACTCGAGATGAAAACGACGCAACTTCGGTATAATTCGCTGGACGAGCTTGGGAACATCGACCTCATTTCCAAACTGAAAGTAAACGCGATACCGCACCAGGCTCTCGCGCTGGAGAAGGCCAGTCTCCGCCAGGCCGGCCAAAGGGATATAAACGCGCGGTGCTAGACTGCCGAAAGCCATCAATTCCCCGGGCACCTTTTCCAACACGCCCGCGATCTTGAAGTGTGCCTCTCCAATCTTGACCTGATCCCCCACTTGCGCGCCAAACTGCTTCATGATGCTGCTTTCAACCAGCGCTCCCATTTCTGAGCGAAAGCTTTTGGCGGCACTGGGCGGCGTCGTGTCGAGGCTTCCATAAAAAGGAAACCCTTCCTCAAGCGCCCTGACTTGAACCAGCCGAGTCCCTTCTCCTTTCGGAAAATAGATCATGGAAGAAAAGCTGATCTCGCGTGTCTGGACCCCGCCGAGGGAACGAAGGAACTCGGTTTCAGGCGCATTGAAATCTTCTCGAGCAGCAACCACCAAATCCGCGCCGAGCAAGCTTTTGGCCTGGTCATTGATCGATCGCTGCAGGTTCTCGCTCAGGGATCCGATCGCAACCAGGGCTGCCACTCCCAGAATGATCGACGCAGAATAGAGCAGCAAACGTCCACGACTCCGCCGGCTGTCACGCCACGCCATTTGCCAGGTCCAGCGTGTCCGAAAACATTGCCACAGAGAAAGGTTCCCGGCCATTTAGCTCAATCGTTCCACGGACACCAGGCGACCGCCTTTCATCGTAAGGACGGATCGTGTGCGCCGGGCCAACTCGGGATCATGTGTGATCAGAATAAGTGTCGTGCCGAAAGCGGCATTCATTTCAAACAGCGTCTCCACGATCGTATGCCCGGTTTCGGCATCCAAGTTGCCCGTCGGCTCGTCCGCAAACAACACTTTGGGTTCATTGATGAACGCCCGCGCCAAAGCGACACGCTGCTGTTCGCCGCCGGAAAGCTGCACCGGATAGTGCGTCAGTCGCTCGCCAAGTCCAACCTTTTGCAACAGCGCCACTCCCTTGTCACGGACGAAGCCAGACCGGTGAATCTCCAAGGGAACCATGACGTTCTCAAGGGCCGTCAACGAAGGGATGAGTTGAAAGTTCTGAAAGACAAATCCAATCGATTGGTTCCGCAACAGCGCACGCTCGTCCTCACTCATCTGATCGAGCCGATGCCCGGCCAACGAGACGCTCCCCGAGCTCGGGAGATCCAACCCTGCGCATAAGCCAAGCAACGTCGTCTTTCCGCTGCCGGAGGGACCAATAATCGCGCAGGTCGCGCCTGTGTCGACCGAGAAGCTAACGTCGTTCACCACCGTCAAGGAAGACGATCCGCTGACGAAAGTTTTCGTCAAGTTCCGTACGTCCAAGAGTGGAGTCATCCTCGGAGCCCCTGGCAGCACAGAGCTTAGGGCACCTTCGCTGTGGAGCTACCCAGCTTCGGTTCCAAAGTAGGCTCCGCGAAAAAATATTCGCGAGTAATTCCATAGCGAGCGAGTACTCGTTTGGTCGCCGGCTCCTGGTCGTCTGCGGCAAGGACCATGCGGCGTAGCGAGTCGCTCTGGACGAATTGCAGCGTGTGGAAGCCGTTCACCGGATGTTTGAGAGCTTCTCGCAGGTCGGGCAAACGACTGATCTTCTGACCATTCACCTCATCAACGACCAGGTATTTCAGCTCCTGATAACCCAGGTTGTAGATGTCCGGCAACACCTGGGAGAGAAGGACGAGCGCCGGACGTTCCGGGGTAGGATGTTCGTTATTAAAGTAAAACAAGCGAAAAGGCGATCGGCGCTTCCATTCAGGTCCCCAACTATGCAGAAACGCATCGGTCAGTGGCTGAAAAAAGCCTCCCACAATGAGATACTCCGGATCCTGGTCGAAGACCTCATCCGGAACGAGTTGGGAACGGTAATCCGCTCGAGGCAGGTGTAACTAACCTCCTGCACTTTTCCTTCACGGACGATTTCAAGTTTGACCTCGTCTCCGGCCCATTTCCGACGCGTCGCCAGGTTTTCCAGAATGAGCGGGCCGTAGTCTGGATCTTGATAATCCCCTTGGATATCGACCTCGAACCCGTCGACCTTCAAAATGATATCCCGCGCCTTGAGCACTGGCTTTACCCCAGGCGTGAAGGGGATGTTGATCACTAGCACGCCACGCGGTTCTCCCTCCAGCTTCAGGAACGCGAGACTCGCTGGATTCTCGGCCTGTTGCCAAACAAAATCGAAGTATCCGAGTCCTTTGTAGCTGCCATTCCGGCGCGCCTCCAGGATCGACCGAATAAAAGGATGAAGGGATGGCCGTGCAGGTATTTCCCTTCTTGTCCGGACAATAGCCCTTCCACTTCTGTTTTCGAGATAAGCGGCTCGGCCGAGCCTGAACCTTGAATCTCCGAGATCAGTTCCATCTGCAAATGGGGTGCGTAGCTCAGCCGACCTTCGTTCGAGGTAAACTGATTAAACTCGGCACGACGGGTTTCCAGACGGCCCTGACGCCAGCGCACGATCTGAAAATCCCCTTCACCCCGAGTCGGTTCGGAAAGCTTGGCTGGCACGAGTCCCTTCCAAAAGCCTTCATCGGCCACAGAGACCAACGCCAGGTTGGCGTGGTAATCGATCCAGACCAACTCTCCGGCCCACCATTTCCCGCGACCTTGACGTTGCACTCGCACGAGGGTGCGATCGAACAACTCGTCGGCCGTCGTCAGGATTTGTCGCTGATCCAGGATCAGCCCTGATTTTTGGCTCGTCTTGAGCCGCTTGGTCCACGGTTGGAGATAATCATATTGCTTCCGGGTGGCATCTATCGTCACGACGGACCGCTCCCATGGCGAAGGCTCCTGGACGCGTGGTTCCTCGGAAAACACTACTGGCGCCATGAACCCCAACCACAAAAGCGCCACCAAAGCTTTTTTCATCGCAGTCATCCTTGTCCTCATCTCGTGCACAAAAGTTTTTCTCGACGCGTCAAACCAACCCTTCACAGCCGGCGGTCCTGCGGAATCCCGTAAGTCTCCAGTATTTTCGGATTCGATTTCTCTGCCGGAACCCGTTCCAAGCAATCGAAACTGTGGTTCGGGAGAAACTCAACCAGGTGATAGGTGTTCGTGGAGGTTTCGAAAGCGCGAATGAGGTCTTCCAGTTTCTCGATTCGCACGTTGTTCACTTTATCGACTAGGCTATGTCCGCGATTGTTGAAGTTGGCGTTGATCGGATCGGCAAGGATCGAAGCCAACACAATCGGTTCAGCCCGGGCGGTCGCGGGCGATTCATGACGGCGATAGTAAAGTTCGTAGACTAAATCCCCGTTCACTGGATCCGACCAGTTCCTTCCCAGGGTTTTCATGTAGTCCAAACTGAGAGGCACGAAGACGAGCCCGCCGTAAACAAAATAGCGCGGCAGCGTTCCATACTGGTTACCCACGTTGCGATCGCCTTCATAATAAAAGACCGGAAGGGACACGCTGATCTCTTTGCCCCCACGCCAAACCCGCAAGGGGACTTTTTGTCCATGCTGGACCTCCTGAAATGCCAGAGCGCCAAAAACGCGATTGCCTTGATAAAGGATCGTGCCGTCACTGCCTAACGGATACGGACCGATCTGCAGAATCACGTCCTCCTCCTGTAACACCCCGGTCGTGCTGGGAAGCGGCAACAGACTGTCCACGCGGGCTCCCAACCCGTTCTCCGGCAGCTTCAAAAAGCGCCGATAGGCCGGGTTTTGCAACGCCATTAGCCTCATCCCAGCCTGGGGAAACCCATCATACTTCCCGTCCTCTACGTCCTTCATGAAATGATCGATAACCATCCGTGGAATGAAAAACCCAGTGTTCTCCAGACCCTGAACCCCTTGAAACGCGACACCAACGACCAGGTCGTCCTGAATCACAGGTCCCCCGCTGTTGCCAGGATTGATGGCGGCGTCCGTTTGCACTCCTAGCAAGCTGCGATTTCCAATGTGGACATAGGTCTGCATCTCAATTCGAGAGACAACGCCGCGCGTGTAAGAAATCTGTTCGCCGCCCGCGGAACCATAGGTGATAACGGTGGATCGAACCTTCGGCAGGTCGCCAAACCCAAGGGGTTCCATTCCGTTAAAGAACGATTCATCCTCGACGCGCAGCAACGCCAGGTCGCAATCGTAGCCAATGAACTCGACCATCGCGACATACGGGCGAGGATCCTGGTATCGCCGAACCAGGATTTGCTTGTCCCAGCTCACCACGTGAGCATTGCTCATGATTCGTTTGCCCTGGGCTGTCCGGATGACAAACCCAGAACCGCCCGCCCGGCGGACCGCATCAAACCTCCATGGTGCATCCCAGGAAGGTTGCTGAGAGAACGTGGTGATCTGGATGACGGACTTTTCCGGCTCGGCCGATTTCACGCCAGGCAGAACCCCGAGCAGAGCCAAAAGGGAAAGGAGAACGATGCATCGCACGCTGCGCAAAATGCGAGCGACTTGGGCAATGGTCAAGTAGAACGTTAACGGGTGAAAAAAACATGTTCAAGAGAATCAATCCTGACTAAGGTCCGGCTCATGGATCCTTTGTTGAAGTTGTTACGGGAAAACGCCTCGCTCAAGCCGGCGGACATAAGCCGGATGCTGAATCTTTCCGAAGCCGAGGTGACCGCTAAGATCAAACAGTACGAAGCGGAACAGATAATCCTAGGTTACCGGACGATCTTGAATGAAGAGACTCTCGGTTTGGAGACCGTCCGAGCGGTCATCGAGGTCAAAATCACTCCCGAGCGTGGGGGCGGGTTTGATCGTTTGGCCGAACGGATTGCCAAGTATGGCGAAGTGATCTCGTGCTACCTGATGTCAGGTGGATACGACCTGTTGGTCGTTGTCGAAGGCCACAATCTGCGAGACGTCGCCAGTTTTGTCTCCGAAAAATTGGCTACGATTCAAGGTGTCATTTCGACGGCCACGCACTTTATGCTCAAGCCGTATAAGGAACAAGGAGTCCTCATGACGCGCGAACAGAGCGACCACCGGCTGGCAATTTCACCTTAGGCCGGTCATCTCCAATCGAAGGAGCGACGTTGCGGCACAGAACTGGAGCGAGCTGGTGACGCCTCGTTTGAACTCTCGCGGGCTGGAACTGGCCCCAGAGGAAAAGCAGCGGCTAGGCTGGCGCTTAGCCGCGCTTAAACTGGGGAACCGCGCACAGGCGCGGCACTCATTGAATTCTTCCTTACTTCAACTTGGTCAGCGTTTCTTTGATCGCGCTGAAGTTCGGTAATTGCTTCGGATCATCGCTCGATTCGGCGTAGCGGACCACCCCTTGCTTATCGATGACGAAAGCGGAGCGCTTGGGCACGCCCCCCATTCCCAGATTGATCTGGGGCAGGAAACTGTCGTAGGCGACACCGTAGGCCTGCGCCACGCGGTGCTCATAGTCACTCAACAGCGTGACTTTAATGCCTTCTTTTTGCGCCCAAGCTTCCTGGGCAAACGGATTGTCTCCGCTGATTCCATAGACTTCGGCATTCAAATCAGAATAGCCGTTCAAGCCCTGGCTAACGTCACACATTTCTTTCGTGCAGACGCTGGTGAACGCCATCGGAAAGAACAAGAGAAGAGTGTTCTTTTTCCCGAAGTTGTTGCTGAGCTTGAGCTTCTTTGGCCCTTCGGCCGTTTTGGCGCTGAGCTCAAAATCCGGCGCTTTTGTTCCAACAGTTATTGGCATAGGTCGTGTTGTTTGTAATTCACTCCGTCGTTTCGGGGTGGGTTATAATTGCGGCTTAATCCGATGTCAAACGGTCAATCCGCCCCACACTTCGGGTCTGGCACCTTCACCAACGCGTCGCGCGCAGGAAGGCAATGAGATCGGCCAGCTCCTGCCGACTCAACTGTTCTTCCAATCCCCCGGGCATCACCGAAACTGTTCCCGGCCGCATCTCGGCAATATCCGATCGCGGGACGCGCACTTCCGCTCCCGGACCCGTCGCCAGCACGATTTCGTCGGGCGCATCTTTGCGCACCACGCCGCTGTAATCGTCGCCACCTTTAGTCGAGACTACCATCGGCTCAAAACTGCGGACAAAACTGGCGCTCGGATAGACAATCGCTTCAAGCAAATCACGCTCCGTTCGAATCTGACCAATCCGCGTCAGATCAGGCCCGACATTCCCACCCAGGTAACCGATCGCATGACACGTTGCACAGGCTGCTTTTTGACTATTGAAAACGCTTTGTCCGCGGCGAACGTCACCATTCTTACAGGTCGCCATCAACTCATCTAAGCGGGCGTGCTGCTTGGACGCATCCACGTTCAGGGATGCGATTATCCCCTCTCCTTCCTGTTGCACGCGCTCAGGAAAATTCGTCAGGCGCGGCCGGAGCGAGTCTGGACGCAATCCAGCGAGACCACTCGACGCTTTCACAGCCGCCAAGAGTTGCATTCCCAGCGCTTCGTCCGTGGCCTTTTCATAGGCCCCTAATAGTTTTGGTAATTCCAAGGGTCCAACGGCTTTGATCCCCTCGGTTAAGCTCGAGAGTTGATCTCGGGTCAGTCGGGCCTTGGCCAAAATATCCGCCGCCAGGCTTCGAATAGTTACAGGCTTCGCCGGGTCGAGGTTCGCTCGCAAGAAATCGAATGTGGGATCGTCGATCGAGTTTTGTGTCCCAGGGAGCGCTGCGAGCGCCCCCAATCGAGTCTCCGTCGGCTGGCTTGAATTGGCCGCTACCTGGCGCAAGCTGGCAACCAATGCACTGTCTTTCGCGATCGGCAATGCCCGAGCACACGCAACCGCAGCGGCGACCAATACACCCTGGTCGGACTTCAAAACCTGCCCTACCCCGTCGATCCATGAAGTCGGCATTTCTTTGAGATGCGACCGAGCCATGGCATGCAATGCGATGAGCCGAGCAGGGCCCGAACTCGCATTTTCTTGGACCGCTTGAGTTAAGAGTTTCTGCACCGGTGCCTCCTTGGCAAAGTCGCTCAGTTGTTTTTCAAGCTGGGCAGTTTCTGCCTCCGTCAGATCCGTGGCACGCATGCGAGCATCGAAGAACGTAGCCAGATCAGCCGCCCACTCCGGATGGCGCCCGACAATCCAGAAGGCCGTTTCTTTTACGATCGACTCACGGGAGGCCAAGAGCGGCACGATGCTGTCTGACTTTAATTCTCCGTTAGGCATCTGGTCCAACGCGATCAGTCCCACACGCGTGGCGTGAGGCGACGCCGATTGGCTTAGAGACTGTCGCGTCGCGGCAGGATCATTGATTTCAATCAACGCGTAGGTCAGCGAGTGTTCCAGCACTCGATCGTTGGCGTGCCCAGCTGCCTTGATCAATGTGGGAATCGCCCGGGAATCGCCCAGACGGCCGAGCGCTTCCGCCGCCACACGCTGCAGCGGTGGTTGTCCGGTCGTAACACAGGCCAAGAGGCCTTCAAGTGCTAAACGATCTCGCCACAAGCTCACCGAATGCGCGGCGACTTGACGGATGGTTTCGTCGGCATCCTTCAATCCTAGCCGGACGGCCTCACGCGCTCCGGCGTCTTCCATGCGCGTCAGCGTCCAGAGGATCTGGCGACGCAGCGCTTGCACAGGTGACGAGCCCAACTGCTGCTGCAACGCGGTGACCGCTGCCGCTCCCCCGCGGCTCAGCTGGTCCATGGCTCGCTGTTGCACTGTCCGCCGCGCGTCGGTCAGCAATGCCGTCAATTCCTCAGGCGTCGCTTTTGCCCAAGCGATCCGAAGGCCGCGCGGGTCAGCGACCTTAGGTGCTCCGCTCCGCCGGACTCGATAAATTGCGCCGAGCACATCGGGCTTCCAAAGCTGCGACGTTGGACAACAGATTTTATACCAACCGCCGGTGTCAACAACGAGCAGGCTCCCATCGGAATCCTCAACCAAATCGGTTGGATGAAAGTCGGGATTGTCAGAGACCAGAAAATCTTCGTCGCGAGTCGTGAACGTCGCGCCCTCCGGCACCAGGACATGACGCACGACTTTATGGAGGTTGAACAAGCAAGCGAACAGGTTGTCGCGATATTCCGGGCCGAACGCGCTCGATTGATAAGACCAAACGAAACAACTCGCCGACGGACCATGGTGAGTCATGATTGGCATGAGGTCGCCTGTGCGCTTGTGCCCGTTTAAAACGTCGTGATCCTTGCCGTAGACCCCACCATAAATCGCGTGAATCAGGCCGTCTCGTTGTCCACCTCCCGGGTGAACAAAAAACGTCCCGGTCAGAATGCGCTCTCCAGCAGGCGTGAACGTAACAGAAACCGGGTTGTCCATCCCGCCCGTGAGGACAGCTTCAATTCCCGATCCATCCGGTCGAGCTCGAAAGATATGGGCCGCCCGAGTTACAAACGGCGGTTGCCCTACGCGGTCGTAGGTCTGGCTTGCCCAAGCTCCCTTGCACCAATAGATCCATCCATCCGGACCGGCATAGGGGCCGTGCAAGTCGTTGGCGCAACCCGTGAGAGTTTTTGCCGGGAGCCATTCTTCACGCCGATCCGCGATTCCATCGCCGTCAGTATCTGTGAGCTTCCAAATGCTGGGCGGCGCAGAGACGTAGAGCGAACCTTTCGACCAGAGGCACCCCTCGGGAAACATCATTTTATCCGCAAAGACGATGCTCTTATCAAAGCGGCCATCTCCGTCGGTATCTTCCAGACGGACGATGCGATGCGGTTTTTCCTGGAGTTGCTTGTCGACTTTGTCGTTCGACCCAGAAGAGTCCGTCACATACAAGCGGCCTAATTCGTCAAAATCCGCGGTGATTGGACGGTCAGTGAGGGGCGGAGCCGCCACCAATTCCACTTCGAAGCCGTCTGGCACGGTCAAGGTTTGGTTTGGAAACTTGAACTCGGCCGCATTCGCGGCCAGGGTCCATCCGGCCAGCCAAGCAGTAATAAAGAGGTGAGATCGCTTCATACTAGGTCTTTGTTCCACCAACGAGCCTGACCGGATTCAACCTCGCGCCGAGGCAATTGGCGACACAAAATTCGAACTCGATATCACGATGGTTGTCCGCCGAAGAGGAAGAGAGTGCAACCAGCAGCGTGTGACCGGACGGCCGTAAATTCGGCTGAGCGCATAATCATAAAGCCGCATTTGCGGTTCGTAGGCGCTGACTTTTGACGGCCATTCGTCCAGCGTCGCCTGGTCAGTCTTGAAATCTAAAATCCAAATCTCACGTTCCATCAGCACAACCAGATCGACGACACCCGTCAAAATCACGAAATCGTCGTCCACCGCTGCCGGCGCGTTGGAAGCGATGGGCGAGCGGTTCGCGAAACTCTCGGCGCTTGGTGATGGGGTCCGCTGGAAGCGATGGATCTCAGAAACGGGAAGTCGCGCCGTGAACGGGACTTCGCGATGAACCCAACCCTGGCGTTCGAAAATCTGGCGTCCGGTCTCGGACTCCCAGAAAGCCAGGATGTTTGAGAGACTGATGGCTTTACGCTCAGTCTCGGTGAGCACCCCTTCGTGCGACAAACGCTCGGCTTCGCTGGTCAGCTCTTGCAGACTTTGCACCCTGCTCAGGTCAACATGCTCCAGGAAAAGGTGATGGGCCGTGCCCACCTCCGCCGGAGTTAGTCCCTCCGAACGACCGACGCTGGGCGGGACCGCAGGATTTCGCCAAGAGGACGCCACTTCCAGGTCACTCTCGGCCACTATAGCCGCGCGAATCCGCGATACGGATACTTTCGCCGTTTCCTGAACCGAATGGGCAAACGGATAGCGCCACGCGATTCTCGCCGCCAGTGCGGCAACGCCAGGATCGTGCGGCGATTGCGGTTCGGCATTCTCCGGCACGGCGGTGTCCGCCAGTAGAGCGGTGGAAGCATCGGGGAGAACTGTTTTTTCGGGCTCGTGCCAGAACCACTGCACGAGAGGAGCGCTTCCTGATGGAAGTTCCACCCACGCACTGCTTCCGGTGATATGATGCATCCAAGGGCCAATCCAATCCAACCAAGACGACGCGGCCAAAAGGTCCCGCGCTTTCTTGACGTCCAAGGTCGCCC
>JBGAIN010000215.1:0-11332 GCA_044225505.1 Limisphaerales bacterium | reverse complement strand
TCGTTGCGCGTTTTTCAGGGCCTCCTCGGCTGCTTTTCGCTCCTCGATCTCCTCACTCAGTTTGCGTGTGCGGTGCTTGACTTGGCTCCGCAGAACGCTCACCCAGGCTGCCGATGCCGCTATGACGAGCGACATTCCTCCGACCAAAGTCAAAGCACGCCGTGGCGTCCACCAGGAAGGTGCCTCCAACAGAACAATATCCTTCGAGCGCGACAGTAAAAGGCGAAAAGACTCTGGTTCGTGGCTTTCCCCGCCTTGTAGCTGACAAATGCCGGTGATGCGGAGGAGAGTTCCAGCTTGGAGCGTGTAGAGCTCATCGTCTGGAGCCTGATTTGCCATGCTGGCCGAAAAAATTGTGGCGCCGTTTTGCAGAACCAATTTGGGGCGAATTGCTCGTGCGACCCCCTGGAGCAGCCGGGCTTGGATCTGGACAACCGTGGCGTCGTTAGTCCCGTGGAGTAGGAGTTGTTCGGCCGTCGTTTCCAATGGAGTCGGCAGAGGTGCGCTTCCTGTTTTACGGTAAGCAGCCTCTTCGATCCTGGGAGAGAAATCTCCCATGGCCGGAAATCCAAGCACCTCGACCGCATCCCCAGGTTTAAGCTCATTTGTTTGCGTGGAATGAACTCGAATGCCTCCCGAACGGTCCTGCACCCAAAAGCCATGGCCCTGGCCTTGAAGCGAATGCGTTACAACTCCAGTTACCTTAACTCGCCGCCCAGCAAGGCGATCCGGGTTGAATCGGGTCACTTCTATTACTGGAGTTGCGGCCACCTCGAATGGATCCGATGGTGGCGCTTCCAGAGACTTGATCTGTTCAAGGCTCGGGACATGCAAGGTGATACCAGTGAGTTGGCCTCGCGCATTGACTAGCGCCCCGCACGCCCCCCGGACACTCACCAGTGCATCGAGCAAGTGCGAAGGTGCGGGACGGTCAGTGAAATCCAACAGGAGCACGTTGAACCGTCCCTTTGGAGTCGTTAATTCCATCCGCACGCGGCCATCCTGTTTGGTTACCCGGCGCACAACCCCGTCCACCTGCACCCACTGCGCATCCAAATGGCCGTCGGAAAACTCGTCCAAGGCCGCCACGACCGGCACTGGGAGATTCGTTTGGCCGAGAATGCGGGCAGTGGCGTTAATGAGCTGAGGAGCGAAGCCTCCGGGATCGGTTTGCGCACTAAGTTCTACCCATTGTCCGGAGAGCACGTCTGACTGTTTAAGGTCCACAAAAATCCCCCGGGTTTCATCCTGAAAGAATGCCACCCGCCAACCAGGGTCAGCGTAGGTCATGACCCCGGTAAGCCGCACGGGGATATTCGCCGATGCTTGCGCCCTGAGTTTCATGATCTCCGACACACAAGTGAGCACATTGGAGTGGTTGATCGTTAAGGAGGGCACCTTCAATTCAGCTGCCGCCATGCCTCCTGCTTCAGAAGCGACCACAACTTCGAAGTAGGCGTCTTTAAGGATCGGTTCAGGGGAACCGGCGAGAAAGCCCCACGCATTCACGCGCTGCCCCACATGCGCTTCGTTCACTTGAATCACCTGCGCCTTGAGAACGCCTGTGGAGTCTTTAATCAAAGCGTATTCACCGGGTTGATAAGCGGTGATCAATCCCTTGATACGGACCGGTCTATTGGTCCAACCGCCGAATTCTTTGTGCAGGAGGTCGTCGACAGATGTTAACGGCAGTTGCCAAGGATCTATCGAGGGCGGTGCTAGAATGGTCACCTCGCTCATTCCGGGCACAAAGACCGATGCTGCCTCAAGTTTGCCTTTTACCACCTTGCTGGCGTTAATTCCACGCACTCTTACCCGTGCATCGAGGAACCGCGCGAGGTCGTTGGTCTTTGCAGGTCCCATCACATAAACGAGGCAGTTCTGACCTTGGTCCTGAATGACCAGGGCCAAACGTTCGCGGCTGGCTTCCGCGACACGAACCTGTCCCTCAGTTTCGATCCATTGACTCCAATCTGTTCCCAATTGCGACAAGCGAAGTGGTTTCGCATTGGGTAACGCACCTCTGCTGACCACAGTGACGGCCAGGTTCGTTAAAGTGGGACCTTCTTCCGAGATGAAGGCCCGGCCCGAGATTTGAATGCGTTGTCCAACTTCGAATGGACTCTGGAAAAGCCGAGGATTAAGGTAGGCTGTTTCGTTACCGTCGTGGATATAGAGTTGTCCCCAGCCGAGATCGTAGCAGAGAACAACGCCATCAAACAGAACTGGCCAAAGCTTTTGCGGCGTCTTGGCTTTCCCAAGTTCCTGGAATTCATGGAAACTCCTGACTTGGACATCAGGAGCTGCTTTGGCCACACCCGCGGACAAAATCGAAAGCCAAAGCCAGACGTAAAAGAGAAAGGCTATCCGGTTTGGCAAACGCGATTCTTCAGATTCCATTGCGATTGAAGGAACTACGCTCGCAGTTCCTGCTGTGAACAACCCTCGCGAAGCGAGGATTCGAAGACGACAGGCGCCATTCAACCAAGTACCGCCGAGCTATTTATCGGAAGAAGAACATGGAAACTTAATGCGCTATTCCTGGATTGCCGCCGGTTCTCCAGGGAGGGGCGCCCCATAACATTCCTCGGTGCAAACTAACCACACCTTACGAAACCTCAGATTTCTATGACAAATGCGCGGAGCTTTCGGCGTTTCGGGCCTTGATCCTGACATGGGCGTGATGGGTAGCGGCAATTCTGCGTGTGCCACGGCACGTCTTCGCAAATCAGTTTTCCTGGCGAGGCATCTTACACTCTCGCCAAAGCGTCAACCAAGCCTGCGGACGAACGAAGGAGTAAGAGCAAGAGCACGATCACGATTAAGGTCGAGAACGCCATTGCCCGCTCGATCGAGCAGCGCGTCCTGATTGCCGTCTAATCCATTAGTATGCGACTGTTATCCGCCTTCTCCGCCTCAATCTTAGGGATTGGACTCCTCTCTGGCTTTCACGGACTTCAAGCAGCGGAGCCTCCTCCCACCCCGGGTCAAAGAGGTTCCTGGGTTTTAGCTTATTCCGGCCGTGATCCCGACGCTAGGTACGCCAGCCTCTCGTTCCCGGACGCCACGCACGGCTGGATGGTTGGCAGCTCAGGCAGGATTCGGCACACCCGCGACGCCGGATTGACCTGGGACCTGCAAGCGAGCCCATTCACCAACCGATTGACCTGTGTGCAGTTTGTAACTGCGAAAATCGGATGGGCGGTGGGAGAAGGCCGGACCGTTCTGAGCACCGTCGATGGCGGAAAGTCCTGGAAGGCAGATCTGCTTCCCGAATACGGACCCACGCGCCCAACCTGCGTGGCTATGCATTTCGTTAACGCCCAGGAAGGTTGGATCGCGCATAATTACGGTGGCCTGTTCCACACGCTCGACAGCGGACGGACCTGGACGGCCCAGGAGCATCTCGCGCCCGGCGCTCTGATATCGATGTGCTTCGTGGATGCGAAGACGGGCTGGGTGCTCGGTGTCGATCACACGCTGCTCAAAACGACCAATGGCGGCCGGAGTTGGGAATCCCAATTCGTCACGGTACCGACCACGAACATCGCCATGGTGACGACCGTGTTCTTTGTTAACGCGACCCACGGATGGGTCGGAAATACGACCACCATTAGTTCGCGATCCGATGAGACCTCACCGCTCTTGCGCACCACGGACGGTGGCAAGACCTGGTCCGCCGCTGGCCGCTGGCCTGGCAACTGGGTCCGTGACATCCAATTCCAGGACGCGGACACGGGCTATTGCGTCGACATGGGCGGGATTTTCTCGACTCGCGACGGCGGACGCTCCTGGCTCAGGGAGCTGGACAGTAACGCCGGAGCTCTCTGCCAGATGGTATCTGTGGGGCAGGCCCGTCGCTGGGTTTTAACGTCGACCGGCGACGTTTACACCCACAGCCCCTAAACAGCGCCCGGGGGGGCGCCTCCACCAAACCGGTCGCCCGACGGAGTTCAAAAAACTCTGTAATATCGCGGCGGCGTTTCTTAAGTCCATTAGTGAAGCATCATTTTGCCAATTCCTGACTATGAAGACGCCAAGGTATTTCTTGCTCTTGCTTGCACTCTTCCTGCTGGTTTTCTCAGGCGCCAAGGCGCTGGCCCAAGAGAGCAAGTTGGTTTACAAAGGCCGACTGGCCGACGGCGGGAATCCAGCTGCCGCGACGTTCGAAATGGAGTTTAAGCTTTTCGACACACCGGACGTCGATACCGGGACGCAGCAAGGGGAAACGATTTCGGATCCAGCCGTGGCGGTCGCGAACGGGGAATTCTCCGTCACCCTGGACTTCGGCGCCGCCGCGTTTGATGGATCGCCCCGATACCTGGAAGTGGGCGTGAAACGCGCCGGGAGTGCCGATCCCTACGTGGTGCTGGCGCCGCGGCAATCGATCGCGCCGGTCCCCTACGCTATCCAGAGCTTGAATGCGGCGCAATTAAACGGGTTGCCAGCGACAAGCTTTCTGCAGTCGACCCCCAGCGGGAGCGTGGGGATCGGCACGGACAATCCCCAGGCGTTGCTTCATCTCTACTGGCAGCCCGACTCGCTGACGCACCTGATCGAGACGGGCGGCGGGACCAATGCCTGGGCGAAAGTCGGTTTCAAAAACCTGAATGGCGAGTGGGACATCGGGACGTCGCGCGCCTTTAACAACGACGTCTTTTACATCGATCGTTTGGGAACGCCGCGCCTGGAACTGCAACTCTCCACGGGCGGCGGTTTGGGATTAGGCATTGAACCACAGGCCAAACTTCATCTGTATGAGGCGGAGTCGCTGACCCATCTCATCGAGTGCGGTGGCGGGATCAATGCCTGGGCGAAAGTGTCCTTTAGAAATGCCCATGGCCAGTGGGATATCGGCACTTCGCGCGGATTCAACGGCGATCAATTCTACGTGGCGCGGAGCGGGGCCTCGGAGATCGCCTTCGCCGTGCAGCCGAACGGGGACACTTACACAGCCGGGAACGCACGAGTGCGCACGCTGGAGATTGCGGGAGGAGCGGACCTGGCGGAACCCTTTCCGCTCAGTGATGCCACAGTGGAGAAAGGCTCCGTGGTGGTGATTGATGCGGAGCATCCCGGACGCCTGAAAGTCAGCACGCGCGCTTACGACAAACGCGTCGCTGGAATTGTCAGCGGGGCCAACGGGATTCAGCCGGGCATCAGCCTCCGGCAAGAGGGCGCGTTGGAGCCGGGAGAAAACGTGGCGTTGACCGGGCGGGTCTACGTGCGGGCGGATGCCACCCACGGGGCAATCGAACCGGGGGACCTGCTGACCACCAGCGACCGAGCGGGACACGCCATGAAGGCGACAGACCATGACCGCGCGCAAGGGGCCATCCTGGGAAAAGCCATGAGCGCGCTGGATGCAGGGCAAGGCATGGTGCTGGTGTTGGTGACCTTGCAATAGCTGAAGACCATGAAAGGCGGCGATGTCATGGCGGTGCCAGGCTTGCTGGCGCTCTCGGGCACAACGTCCGCAAGACTCGTTAAGCCCATGATCATCGACGCGTTTGGAGGCAGTGCAACTGGAGGACGATAGGTATGAACAGGCGCTGGATACAACAGCTATTGATGGCGGCAACGCTGCTCGGCATTTCGACCCCGGGCTCGAGGGCTCAACTCCCAGTCCGTGGGCGGCCCGTGCCAGGCATGACCGCCTTTGACAACCTCATGACGGGCTCCATGACGTCCAATGGCATCACTGCTGGAGTGCTAGGGATCAGTCGAGCCGGTCGCATCGAGTATCTCCGGGCGTTTGGCTGGTTGAGACCTCCCAACGGCGGCAATCCAGGCGTGGCCTTGCCGGAGAACGCCATGATGCGAACGGCCAGCACGGTCAAGCCGATCACGGCCGCAGCGATACGCCAGTTCGCGGCCGAAGGAGGTTTCGGCACCGACGGATTGAATAGTCGCGTGTTTGCCAATCTGGTGGTCGGCTTGAACGGATTTCTCAGCGTGACGCCGAAACCGGCCTTGGGCGACTCCCGTCACGCCGATGTCACGATCAATCATTTGCTGCTCCACCAGGGCGGGTTCGACCGCAACACCGATCCTCCCGGGGACGTGATGTTCAAGTCGCGTACGGTTGCAGCTGCGCTCAAAATCAATAGTCCGCCGTCCAACCGCGATGTCATGAGCTACATGTTGGGCCAATCGCTGCAATGGACCCCGGGCACCGTCAGCAACTTGAACAATCCCGCGGGAACGGACGCTTACTCCAATTACGGTTACATGGTGCTGGGTGAATTGCTCCAAGCCTTCGCGCCCGGAGGTTATCTCGGGTACGTCCAACAGAAAATCATGAGCCCGGCGCGTGGGATTCCAGCGACGGAATTTGCGCCGGCTCGGACATTCGCCGCGGACCGCCATCCGCGGGAGCCAGGCTATGTCGCGAGCAACAACGGGGAAAATGTGTTCGATAACAATCCGCCCATCGAATCGGTGCCGATGCCGGACGGAGGGTTTTTTATTGAAGGAATGCTCGCTCACGGAGGCGTGGTGGCGTCGGCCGCCGCCATGGTTCGCTTCGCCAATGCCTTTCACGTGTGGTATCAAAACGGGGACATTGGCCAGCCCATCACCACTGCGCAGCCCATGCAGAACTACGCCCACTCCGGGCGACTCGACGGTTGCAATACCTGGCTCCAACAGCGCAGCGACGGCATCGTCTTTTACTTGGCGTTAAACCGAACGGACTTTGGCAACCCGGACTACGCCCAGGTGTTGGCTGGACAGATCAACGCCCTGCTCAGCAAAGGCGGCTTTACCTGGCCTGGACTTTCGTCTGATGGCCTCTGGGTGACGCCAGGCCTCGAAAGTCCTGGCGCGGGATACGGCGCCTACGACTCGCCGGTACCCGGATTTCAGAGCGCACTCGATCGTGCGGCGGACGGCAGCTATCTTCGGTTGCGGCCGGGCCGACAGAATTGGAAAGGACGGATCACAAAGCGCATTCGCCTCGACGCTCCCGAAGGCATGGCGCGACTTGGACCATGAGAACTTCAAGATTTCTACCAGACCTGGATCAGCCCTTTTTGGACCCGCCACGGACTCGCGACCACGCGCGCACTCGCAGAGACTCGAAAACGTCGACGCGCGCGACAGGAATGACCGAGAACCACTCTCTTCTCCAAAATCCCCTGGTTCGATGGGTCCGCAGGGTCGCGCTCGCATCCGGGGTGCTCACCGGCTGGCTTTTGAGCGCGTCTGCACAAGAGTTCGCGCTCGAGCCGATCGGCTTTGAAACGATGAGCGATCCGAGCGCGAACGGAGATTTCGAACTGAGCGGCTCGTTCGCTGTTGCCTCTGGTAGCGCGATGAGCGGAGGCGCGTTTGTCATGACGGGCGAGTTTCGCAATGCGTCCGCCGCAAGCGCTCCCCGGACGGGGGAATTAATCGTGAACGGAAGCTTCGAAGACACCGACTTAACCTTCGTTCGCGATGCTAACGGAGCGATGGCGCTTCCGGTCGGATCTGCCGCGATTCCCGGTTGGACGATCACTCGTAATGAAGCCGCTTGGATTGATAATACAAACACCTTCGGCGTGACCACGCCGTTCGGGCAGCAGTTCCTCGACTTAACCGGCTACGCCGGGCCGCATGCAGCCCTGTACCAGACGATCCAAACGGCGCCCGGACGCAGGTATCGCCTTTCCCTGGCCCTCGGATCGAATGCCGTTTTTCCGGGCGCAGCCGGACGCAAAACGATTTCCGTTTGCGCCGGTTCTGTCGCGACCCTGTTCACTCTTGTCCCGAACAAGAACGGAGGTGATCAATGGCAGACATTCAGCCTCCCATTTACCGCGGACGCCGACACCACAGACATCGTGATTGCGGGAACACTCTCCGGTGGTGTCTATTTGGGATTGGACAACGTGTCGGTCGTGCCAGACAACTCCGAGACACCAGCCTTGGCGAAGGAGTTGGTGGTGAACGGCAGTTTCGAGATCGGTTGCTCTCTTTCATTCCTTCCGGATGGCAATGGCGTCATGTCGCTACCCCTAGGCTCGACGGAAATCCCAGGATGGACCACAACGGGTGGAGAACTCATTTGGGGCATCAATCAGAATTCCTTCGGGCCCACTACGCCCTACGGCGAGCTGTTTCTCGATCTCACAGGGTACCATGATAGTCCGCCGTTCGGCGGCGTGACGCAGACAATAGCGACGACTCCCGGACAATCTTACGAAGTCGCCCTGGCCTTGGGAACGGATGAGGACAGCCCCGTTTACCGCGGCCCTGTCACGGTCACGATCGACGCGGGCTCAACCAGTGAATCATTTACCTTCACCCCATCGGGCACCGGTAACCAGTGGCAAACGTTCAGCATGAGTTTTGTCGCCGCCTCCAGCGAAGTGCCCCTCACCATTACCGGAACGACTAGCGTCGGAGGGCAATACATCGGTCTGGACAATGTTTCGGTCGTGCCCGGAAGTCCAAGTCTGGCCCTCGAGATATTGCCTCCGGCCAATCCCTCCGGACCGTACCGGCTGCAATTCAATTCCGTCGCCGGCCAAAACTATCTCGTGCTGTCTCGGCATGACTGGTCGAGCACCGGTTGGGCACCTCTGCCAGGTTCCGAACGGGCTGGAACCGGTGGAAAAATTGAAATTGAATTGCCGACACCACTCAGCGGGGCTGAGCAGTTTTACCGGCTGCAAACGGGGCCTTGAGAAGGTTACGAACCAAGCTGGCGTTCAATGTTCCAAGGGCGGCAGCGCGGCGCTCCAGGGTCAATCGCCGATTATTCGAACGCCGCCAGCCAAATACGACCTCACTGCAGAAACTGCTGCAGCCAGTCGAAGATCGTCCGGTGCCAGAGCTCGCTGTTCTGCGGTTTCAACACCCAATGACCTTCATCAGGGAAATAGAGAAACTTGGAAGGAATGCCTTTCCTTTGAAGCGTGGTGAAGAGATTCATTCCTTCGGTGACCGGGATGCGAAAATCGAGTTCGTTATGGATGATGAGGTGCGGGGTTTTGAACTTGGCCGCAAATCGATGTGGGGAGAACTTGTCGAAATCTTCCTTCTGCCAGGGAATCCCATGTTCCCATTCATCGAACCAAACCTCCTCGGTAGCACCATACATGTTCCAGAAGTTGTAGACCCCGCAATGCGTGATGAGAGTTTTGAAGACGTCGGTGTGCCCTTGAAACCAGTTCATCATGTATCCGCCATAGGATGCCCCCGCCGCCGCCATCCGGTTCGTATCGACGAATGATTGCTGTCCCAGGTAAGCCAGGCCGTTCATAAGATCTTCATAAACCTTGCCGGCCCAATCCTGGCTGATCTCGTCCGTGAACCGTTGTCCAAACCCAGTACTCCCGCGCGGGTTGGGCAAAGCCAACACATATCCTTGCGCCGCCCATAACTGAGGGTTCCAACGATACGACCAGGAATCAAGAAACGCGCCTTGCGGACCGCCATGCACCCAGAACACCAACGGATACTTCTTCCCGCTCTCAAACTGAGGCGGTTTGACGATCCACATCTGCACCTTGGCGCCGGCCGCCCCGTCAAACCAGACGGACTCGGGCTTGGACATTCGGAGGTCGGCAAACAAAGAATCATTGGCTTTCGTCAACACGTGGAAGTCGCTGCCATCGATCCGCACACGCGCCAGTTCAGCGGGTCGAGACATGGATTGATGTGTAAAGATCAACTGCCCCTCCCTGGGAACGACTGAAATATCCGCATTGGTAGCCTCTTCGAAAATGCGCTGCACCTGGCCGCCATCGACTGAAACAAACCAGAGCGGTTTGCGCCCGCGTTCTTCCGCTTCCAGGAAGAGCGAACGACTGTCCGAGGCCCACACGAACGAATCGACCGAACTATCAAAATCGGCGGTTAAACTGCGCGACTCACCAGACGCCCGATCGATGCGCATGAGCTGCCAACGATCGGATTCGAATCCAGGCCGTGTTTGCCCTCGGTAGGCCAGGTATTGGCCGTCTGGCGAATAACGCGGAAATCCGTCAGCGGCCAGATTTCGAGTCACCTGTCGGCGTTCGCCTGATTTCAGATGGACTTCATAAATGTCGTGGTTGGTGCTCCACGCTTCCTCTCGTGAGGGCTGAGGCGTGGCTGTATAAGCGAGCCATTCTCCGTCGGGAGAGAAATCAAAGTCATCTCCAGCGGAGAAAGTGGTTGAGTTAGGAACAGCGTCGCGATCGCCCGGCGTGACGTCTCGAGGATCTCCAGATGCAGCACCCGCATGGACAGGCATGACGAACAAATGTTGGCGTTTTCCATCCACCCAACTATCCCAATGCCGATAAAGCAGCGAGGTCATGACGCGCGCCTTGACCTTGCTCTTGTCACGTTCCTCGGACTTCTTTTTGTTCGCCAGATCGCTCTCGGAAAACGGTTTGGAGGAAAACTCCGGGAAAACCGCGGAAACGAAGGCAATCTGCCGTCCATCCGGGGACCAGATCGCTTGCTGCGCTTCTGTCGAGACCGAGGTAATCGCGACCGCCTCACCGCCATCCGGGCGAATCAGGTAGATTTGGAATTCACCGGACCGATTGGATTCAAAGGCAATCCATTGACCGTCCGGCGACCAGCGCGGGTGCCGATCGTGCTTGGGCGAATTGGTCAATCGCCTCGGTTCGCCCCCAGAGGTCGGAATGATCCAAATATCGCTAGCGCTGCGGTTCTCGGTCTTATCGATCTCGGTGACCGTGTAGGCCACCCACCGTCCATTGGGCGAGACTTGAGGGTCCGCAAGTCGACGCGAGCGAAAAAGATCGTCGATTTCCATCGGGCGCAGCGCAGGGGCACCGATCGCGTGAGGGAGGACGGTCAAGATCAGGAAAGCGGCTCCACAGACGAGGCGTAGCCTTGCCTCCCGCTCCAACCCAGCTCGTTTGAGGGTGAACATGTCCCAAAAAAGGCATCAGGGCCTGGGCAAAGTCAAGTGAAGGCGCGTCTTAGAATCCTGCCGCGGACCGATTTGAAGCGTTCGGGTCCGGGATAGAATCGTTCCGCAAGCTGACAATCGCGACTTAATGCGACCCGGTGGAAGGCGGAATCGCGCTGTGAGAGCGAGTTAGGCGCAACATCGTGCTAATCATCACGCCGACACCCGTTAGAATGAGCACGTCTGCAAGGTTAAACACGCCCGTCCGGAAAGGCCCCAACTGAATAGTCACAAAGTCGGTCACCAAACCTTGGCGCAGAATCCGGTCGAGCAAGTTGCTGATACCACCCGCCAAGACCAGGGAAAGGCCTGCGAACCGTCCAAGCCCCATCGGCGCGTAAGTCGTCAAATAGGCGAACAGAAGGGCCAATCCCAAGCCAACTCCAACCGTGAAAATCGCCAATCGGACGGATT
>JBGAIN010000009.1:0-110313 GCA_044225505.1 Limisphaerales bacterium | reverse complement strand
TAACGATCCAGATCAGTGACCCGGCGCGCCTAGCACTCGATTGTCAACCAGAGCGCTATCGCCGGGTTCACTGCATCTGGCTTGTTGGGCGTTCTGTTGGTTCTCATTTTTGGGTATCGTCTGGAGGGCCTCGGAGGTCCGCAAAATCGTCCACCACCCGCTCGTCGGAGTGCCTGAAACGCCACTCGCCCATGAACCAGCCGCAAAGTTCACCTAGCCCATCACGAGAGAGATCAACTGTGGCTCCGTTGGAGGCTGTAAAAGCCAAAGGGAGGGTCTCCTGGTCGATGCCTCGGAGCAGTTCGGCGATGACCGTATCCACGATGTCCGGTATGGCGACCTTCAGGATCTCTTCTGAGCTCCTGGTACTCAAGGCTGCCTGCCAGCGCTTCGAAATAGGGTCCGTCCTACGGGCTTGCAGTCTTCGATCGCAATTCGCGATCGCTTGATCTCTGACCTGCTTGATCAGTAGTCGCCCGAATTCCTCAATATCTGTTCGCGGCATAGATCGGGGTGCTGCTTGTTACCGCCCAACGGTCGCCATCACCGACTCCGCGCCGGTGGCTTTCGATTTGTAACCTGGTCGTTATCGCGGAGCTCGTGTGCATGGCGTTGTTGGCCGTTAGTATCCTGTTGCTCTCTTCCATGACGTCTCAAACTCTTCTCGCGAAATGTCGCGAGGACCGAACTGCGGGTCAGCTTCGATCTCAGCTAGCGATGGAATGGGGGAAAGGCCAAGCTCAGTCGTTCTGGTCTGCTCGATCTTGTTAGCGTAGTCGGTCCGACCATCAGCGTAGATTTCCACTTTTCGTTGCTCCCAACCATCGTCGTCAATTTCCGACAATATCGCAATTGGATCGTCCGGACAATTCTGGTGCCACTGGACTGCGAGGTAGCGCATGACACGGTTACGGCCAACAATAAGCCAAGCGACTGGCGCTGAAGAGGAATCTCCAAAGGGGCAAGCGACGGCCAAGCTGCCTCAAGGCATCACACGGATCGGGGCTGCGCCAGTTCGCTTTCGGCGTTTGGTTAGTCGCTCCTTTTGAGTTCATAGTCCATGGGAGAATACGAGCGCCGCAGCGCCCACGCACCAACCGGTAATCGCAACCGGCCCGAGCAATCTCACAAGAAAAGGGCTGCCGAAAAGCAGGAACAGCAGTGCCGGGAAAACCAGGATGCCGACGATGAGCGACGGAGCCGTGGCAAAATGAGCCCGATGACCGGCCTCGGCTATCAAGATGCGGTCCATGACACAGAACGTCACCACCAGTAACTGCGAGGTGATGAGCGCCCAGCGCCAACCAGTTGAGGAGAATCGAGTCGGCGTGCTCATACGCGACCAACAACGCCGGTCACCGACCCGGCAGATGTGGTAATCGATTTGGAACCGGACGGTCTTCGCCGGGTTCGGTGCAATCGGCTGGTTCGGCCATTTCACTTTACGTATCGGATTTGCGGAGAGACGATTGACCCAATATCCACATTGGTGACGTAGCCTCCCGGCAGATGCTTTTGCCGCTGGATTTCAACTCGGGAGCTGAGCCAACATCCCAAGCGAAGTTCCGATGCAAGCGTAGGAAAATCGGGAGCGATGGACGCGGGGAGTTTACGGGGGTGTCTGAGGGGGCTCGGCCTTTCGGGATCGATGAAGTCCGCGGTTGATGTCTCGAAACGGAGGCATTGTTTAGGCCGTAAGACAACCGACGGCCGAAACCAATAAGTGGTCATTATCCGATTCCAATAGTTGGTATGGACGAACTCTCGGACTTCGTCGTTTGGCAAAAGCAGCGAAACAGTCCCGGGGAAAACGTTGGTCAAGGGTATGACGAACTCCTGTGTTTTGCTCGAGCTATTGCAAAGGTCAAACGCTAACCGCGAGAACTTCTCATTTTGCTCAGGGGCCAAGACGGTGACCGTTAAAGAAAGGAAATTCGAACTCTGAGCAAAGGCGGAGACTAGCACCCAACCAGTCAGGACCAGCGACCCAAAGATTTTGCGCACAGCGCGCAAGGAGCCTCTCATTGCCGAACAATCCGAGTCAATTACGGCGACGAAGCTGCTAATAGATTGTCGCTTATGCTTTGATTCGCCGTTCATTGCACTCGGTGGTTACCCCGCTCTGACGGTGTTGTTGCCAGTTATTGACAATTCGGGCTGGGGCGTCCCCGTATTTCCAGAGGAATCCATACAAATAAATCGGCCTCTTCCGGCCAGCAATGTCCAGCCTTATGCCACGCCGCAACCCCAGAAAATCGGCGACGGAACAACAAGTCAAGGCTGTCCAAGGCAAAAAGATCGGCGAATGAAACAGGCTGAGTAAACGTGTAGTAGAAAGGCGCAAGCCAGATGAACCGGTGCTTACCGTAATCGACCTTCTGTAACATGCAATCAAACCTCCGAAATAGCCTGAGGTAGACGGAAAGGTCTCCTCCATCGCACATGAACGTTCCGGGTATTTGCGCGCCAAGAGAACCCACCCACTAATTCCCGAGCCGATTGCAAAAATCACGACGAGCGGTAGCACGATCCTCGTTAGGATGAGCAGTAGAGTATTCCAAAGTTCCGAAGTGCTCACGATTCAGGGGTAACGACGGAACTCAGCGGTGCCGGGCCAAAGACGCCCCGCTCTGCAACCGGAACGTTCTCCCGGCATCCGCTGGAGTGGCTTGTTCAGCACTCTCACCGAAGCGTCGCCACTTCTTCATAGCGAATCCTAACACCGTCAGGAAGGCGTTCCTCTTCCTCAAGTGCAAACACGCGCCCCTCTTGCGTTCGCAACAGGACGCGGTACACCTCGACCCCTAGACCAACCAAACGGCTGCTCGAGACATCGCATTCGGGATCCGGGTTCGGCCAACTCTTTTGCAGCGAATCTGCCTTGGATCTCCTCCGAATCTTGTCCTCCAGAACCGTTACCCCCCGCAGATTAACGCCCCTCAAATGCGCCCCAGGAAAAGTCGTTGCCGATCCAGCCACCTTGACCTCGGGCACCAACTGCACCAACAGATCGATCCCGTTCCCCCGCAGCCACTGCGATAATGCGGGAGTGATCTCCAGTCCCCCCAGTTGGGAGAAACGCACTCTCACGGGCGCTTTGAGACTCCGATTACGATCTAGATCAAGGAACAAAATGCCTTGAGCATCGACATCCGCCATACCTATTGCTAACTCCCTCACTTGGGCGGTCCCGCACGTCGACGCCGACACCGATTTCGAATGCGTGGCTGTGCCACAACCGGCGAGAAAGCCCGTCAGAATAGCCATTACCACGAGAACATTGCATTTCTCATTCATAGATGCATCGCATGGTCACCGCCGAACGGTCCGACTCAATGACAGCGACCCAATGGGCTCCACTCCACGGTTTGGCTGTCCCGCTGTTCATTGCAGTCGGTGGTTCGCTCTTTGGGTATTCATCGGTATGCGTCGCTCCGGTGGCGGACACGCTCAATGGTTACAATCTTGCCCGCCTCGTCGATCGTGTAAATAACCCGATAGTCTCCAACTCGAATCCGGTAAGTGTGCTCTGCTCCGGCCAGCTTCCGCACCCCGACCGGCCTGGGTTGCTCGCCAAGTGCATCGATCGCCTCAACCAGCTCTGGAGCACCTGCCGATTGAGGCGCGACAACTCTCGATCAGCAGAGCCTCGGAACTCAACTCGGTAGGCAGCCATCTTCCTTCAAACGTCGTTTTACCTCCTCGAAGGAAACCCGCGGCTCGTCGCGGCGCTCGGCGACGACGGCCAAATCGTTGAGGTCCTCCATCAATTCCTCATATTCGTCGATGGGGATGACCGCCGCAACTTTAGCGCCGTTGGCGTCTGTCAAATACTGCGTTGGCGCACTCATGGGGAGAATCTACCGAAAATGCCAGGAATGTCGATCTTTGAGCGAACTATTGGGTATGCAAACCAATGGTTCGGATATGTAAATTCACGGCCGAAGCATTCAATCTCCTCATGTTATTGACATTACTCAGTTACCAGGCCTAATGTCAACTTCCAAGAAAGCCGACTCCATCGACCCGTTTTTCTTATACCCTGACCGTCCGTTCGCGTATCTAGAATGAAACAGGGCCTCGCAATCCGTTTATTAGATGGAGCTTGCTCTCTTCACCATACCGCGCCCAACACCGAAAAAAATCCTATGTCCGGTGTGCTCGCCACCAACACGCTTCCTACAGAGTCCTCACCCCAAACCCCTCCTGACCACGGAAGCCAAACCCTCAAGCTGCTGGCACCAGGTTGTTCTCGGTCACTCGCACCTAGAAACGACTATGGGTGACACTCATCCGGAAGCAGACAGAGTTGCCAGTCTGCTGCGCCCATCATCCAGGAAGCGGCGATTCATGGCCAGGGCCTGTAATCACAAGCCCTTCTCAAGTTTCTGTTGCCGCTCCCGTCCACCGGCAACGCATTCTATCGTCCGCTGAGGATACTGCACCCCCGGTTTCCACGCCATTCCAAGAACCTGCCGCTGCCTCGCCTCAAGCGTCAACATCTATATTGCATTCTGCGGGCCTGACCCTTTCGACGGCCTGGTCTGAATTCAGGACCACGGCTTCGAACTCTGACTGAGCGATGTGCAGCACGTTGGTCGAGTTTCCGGTGGTCTCGGCGTAATCACGCCGATTCGAGCCGAAGCCAAACATGGCGCCCAACGCAGCACCGTAGAGTGCCCCGCGCCACCAGGTTGAGGTTAAGGGGCATGTTCCTGAGGAGCACTGGCCGAAGTATCCCAGTGCCGCTCCGAGCAAACCGCCCACGCCGATAGGTATTAACGCAGGCCACATAGCATCTCCTTGTGGCTGGCCAACGCAGGGCACGCAAGCATTCCGTTGTGCAACAGTTTCACGTCGGCTATTGAGCCACCAAAGCCAGGAAAGTTACAAACCGTTCTTTCTCACCTTAAGCCATTGGCATCCGACCCCGCCGCAGCGGCCCAGAGCCAAGCTTGAAAACCGAGCCGGGCGTCGAATGGTCCAAGGTCGTCCATTGCCCTCAGGAAGATTAATTCGGTAAAGTGCTCTGCCTGGCGTGGGCTTGTGCTGATTGCGAGGGCATAGGAGAAGATCAGCCTCTCGTAACGGGTGACCAGAGTGTCGAAGGCACCGAAGTCTCCCCGTTGGGCGTATGTGACCAACTCCGCATCACCAAGTTCATGCCGGTTCTTCATAGGATAAGGATGCGTGAGCTCATTGAGCCTTCGATGGGTTCCACAGGTCGGTTTGGCTCTCCGGATGGTTCGTCTGGGAAAACTCACGAAGCTGCGCATGTCCGTCAGCAAAGGAGTAGTTTGACTTTTGCCCGTAACCCCAGAGCCAGGGTTCTTTCCTCAAATCCTTTGGGCATCGGTAAAGCCCGTTCAGCAGATTCGTCCAGGAGCTCGGTTTGGCTCCAACGTATTCGGCGATAGCTCGGCCCCAAGGCATTTGGTTGTGGGCAAACGCCGAATGCTGGCTGCGCGGAACATGGTCTTCGTTATCATTGGCGTAGAGCCGCACCGCCATTCCGATCTGGCGCATCTGACTCAAGCACTGAACCGGGCGGGCCGCCTGTGTTGCCTTCGGCATGGCTGGCATCAACAGCCCTGCAATCAAACTTATGACCGCAACGATCACCAGTAGTTCAATCAGAGTGAAGGCAGCCTTCGCTTCTGGTTTTGGTGGCCCGGAGCGGAGTCTAGACTCAGAGTGCATACGGCTAGGGAACCCTCTTCATTCGGAAAAAGCTCCTCTCCGGGCTGGGATCAAGCAGAACCGCGTGATTCCGTCCCACGCCATGGAAACGGAGGAGTTATCGGTCCCAAAGATCGGGGTCCAGCTCTTGGGGTTCGTAGCTCGACAACGGTAGATACCGAGACCGGGCGAACTAGAGAGCTTCCGGATCATGCTATGAGTTTCAGGAGGGAGCGGATCGGTCATGGTATCCATGACAAATCCGTAGCGACGGCTGAAGGCGAGCCCCTGTGCGGCAGGATCCAGGAACTCGAACCAGGGATCCGTAGCGATGAAGCTGTCCCCTGGATTGCTGGATCGGAGAGGCACAAGTTCAGGAACGATTGGATCAACCGTCACCCGCAACGCTGCGGCAGCAGCGTCGTGCTTCACCATGGGCATGACCATGCTCCCTTGCATTGGGACATTGGACAGGATCGGGCCGGAGACGGTCAGCGAAGACTCGAAAAGCAAAGCAGCAGCAAAGATGAAGAACTGGGAATATTTCAGCATAAGGTTGTCAAAGTATGAAGGTTAACTGCTCTGCCCGGGGGCAATTTGTCCCATCGGAGAGCAGCTCCAATTTCAGTCGAGAATGGTTATCAGTGGCTCACTCAAGCCACCAAATGAAGAAATCAAAGCGCTCTTGCGCCTTAATCGCGGAGATTCAGACATGGGCACCAGCGCGAGGAGGCGGCTTTGGAGGAGAGCTAATGAAGTTGGAATATCGAGAAGGGGAAAACGGGACGGCATGCCAGGCAACCGTTGAAACCCAGGGAGTGAACGAGCAATGGCACTCCCAAAACAGATCTGGGCCTCGCCCCCGTTCCGCCAGGGGGAATTCCTTCTGCTCGTTTTCCTGCTGCTGACGGCCATCGCGTATTTTCAGGCACATGGCGCATGGATGCTTGCCGTCAAAGGTCTTTACGACAGCGGTAGCGAAGGTATCCGTGAGAGAGTACGAAGCCAGCAGGCGAATCCAGGCGACGGATTGCAGAACGTGCCAGTGGGCCCCCACCATCAACAACAGCGCGACGAGTGAGAGAGCGCAGCCCGTTTCTTAAACACCCCAGGCCTCATGAGAACGCGGAGGAACTAACTGTGCAGCGGCAGGAATGTCAAGTCGGGTTGGAATGGGATTAACGATTCACCTGTAACTTTTGCTGAGTGAGCGGCTCAGTCTCGTTAAGATGGATTCACGACGTCTCATTGTGGTTGGCGGTGTTGCGGGAGGGGCCAGTGCGGCCGCCCGGGCGCGCCGTCTTTGCGAACGATGCGAAATCATCGTGTTCGAACGCGGGCCACACGTCTCGTTTGCGAATTGCGGACTCCCCTACTTTGTCGGTGGAGAGATCGAAGAACCGGACGCACTGCTGCTGCAAACGCCGCAAACCCTCCGGTCTCGGTTTAACTTGGACGTGAGAGTGCGATCGGAGGTCTTCGCCATCGACCGTGTCGCGGGTGAGGTTCGCGTTCGCGAATTGACGACTGGTCACGAGTATACAGAAGCCTTCGACGATCTTGTGCTGTCGACCGGTGCGGTGCCGCTACTACCTCGGATTCCAGGAATTGATCGTCCTGGGCACTTTACGGTCCGCAATATTCCTGATGTGCAGCAGATCATGAACTGGGTTACGGACTGCCCTGGCTGCCGAGCTGTGGTGGTTGGAGGCGGCTATATTGGCCTGGAAATGGCCGAGCAACTGGTTCGCCGTGGCGGGCTGTCCGTTACTCTGGTCGAAGCGGCGGATCAGGTAATGGCACCGCTCGATCCGGAAATGGCGGCTTGGTTACACTTGGAGTTGGAAGCCAACGGAGTCGAACTTCATCTGAACGATTCTGTGGCAGGATTTGAAGCGCCTAGTCCCGGGGAAACGGCTCGCGCGTCCGTGGTCGTCCTCAAGAGCGGTCGTCGCTTGCCTGCCGACACGGTGATACTGGGGTTGGGTGTCAGGCCAAACGTGGATCTGGCCAAGAGCGCAGGGCTCGAGATTGGCAAGCTGGGGGGGATTCGAGTCAACGAACGGCTGCAGACGAGTGATCCGCATATTTGGGCCGTGGGGGATGCGATTGAGGTCCGGGATGCTGTCACCGGTCAGCAAGTCGTCATCCCGCTGGCCGGGCCGGCCAATCGGCAGGGACGCATTGCGGCGGATAACATCTACGGCCGCAACTCCGTGTACCGTGGGACCTGGGGCACAGCCATCTTGCGCCTTTTCAATCTTTCAGCGGGATGCACAGGGGCAAGTGAGAAAGCCCTGCGCAAGGCCGGCGTGCCCTACCAGGCGCTCCACCTTCACCCTCATTCGCACGCGGGGTCTTTTCCGGGGGCGGAGCCAATCGCGCTCAAAGTTTTGTTCGCGCCTCACAGCGGCCGCCTGCTTGGCGCTCAAGCCATCGGTCGTGATGGTGTGGACAAGCGGATCGACGTCCTGGCGACAGCCCTAAAAGGCGCCATGACCGTGCACGATCTGGCCGAGCTCGAGCTGGCGTATGCTCCTCCTTACGGCTCGGCCAAGGATCCAGTTAACCTGGCAGGAATGGCTGGGCAAAACGTGCTTGCCGGTGACGTCCAACTCATTCAATGGGACGAGCTTTCGCGCGCCCAAACGGCCGGGTCGCTGGTTCTGGACGTCCGTCGGCTCGATGAGCGTGTGAAAGGGGCGATACCGAATTCGGTTCATATTCCTCTCGATGAGCTGCGAGCCCGGTCTGACGAGTTGCCGCGGGACCGAGAGATCGTCGTCCACTGTCAATCCGGCCAGCGCTCCTATTTCGCCTGTCGCCTACTGGTGCAGCGCGGGTTCAAGGTCCGAAACCTGACCGGTTCCTGGCGCACCTATCAGGCAGCCGCCGCAGGAGGAGCGGCCAAATGAAGCCTCTTTGCGTCCTCGCGTTTGCCGCCGCCTCGCTGCTGACAGGCTGCTCGAGATCAGACACGGTCACGAACCAGCAAAGACCCACGCCTACAACTGCCGCTCTGATAACCACCCTAGAGCTTCGGGAAGGCGTCATTGCACAGGGCAAAGCGATTGCCCGCGAAACATTCAGCCTGCTCAGCTCCAATCTGCAGTCAGCGCTCACCTCAGGTGGCGTTACTAACGCGCTGCCTTATTGCTCCCTGGCTGCATCCCCACTGACAGCGTCAGTGGGTGAGAAATATGGAGTGACTCTTCGCCGGGTTACTCATCGGGCTCGCAACCCGAAAGGTAAAGCCAATGCCGTCGAAATAGCGATTCTCGATCGGTATCATGATGAGCTTGGCCAGGGTAAGGTACTGAATCCTGTGGTAACGAATCTAGTAGAGGGGACCGTGACGTTCTTTGCGCCGATCGTGCTTACCAATTCGCTCTGTTTGAAGTGCCATGGCGAACTCGGGAAAGACATCCTGCCTGAGGATTTCGAAGTGATCCGCAAGCTCTACCCACAAGACGAGGCGGCGGGCTTTCACCTCGGCGACCTCAGAGGGGCATGGCGGATTGATTTTCCAGCCAGCACTCTTGGGCGGTCGCGCCGAGGAGCGTCGCACTAGGAGCCATCGTATGAACTGGACGCCACTGCTGTTCATCGTCGCGATGATTGTGGTGATCTTCCTGGCCCGGAGAGTCGCGTTACTTTCTGCCACGGACGCGCACCGCTATCTCCGAGAGGGAGCAGTGATTGTGGATGTCCGCACTCCGGAGGAGTTCAGCAAAGGCCATGTGCCGAGTGCGATCAACCTGCCATTACCTGATCTGCCGCGGAACGTGCTTGCACAGTTTCCGAAAAAGGACCAGGTGATCTTGTTGCACTGTTTGGGAGGCGGCCGTAGCGCAGTGGCGCGACAACGCTTGAGAGCCCAGGGTTATCTCCACGTGCACAACCTGGGGTCCCTTGGGCGAGCCCAGCGGATTACTTCGAACTGCTCCCTAGAGTCCGGACTGACATCGACCATCTCGTAGAACGCGCGGACTCCTCAGTCATCCGGCCTCAGTGAACACAAAAGGGCCGGCCTTCTTCGAGCGGCTGGGTCGGACTGCCAATGCGGCCATGACACTGGTGATCGTTTGAAAAGAGCGCGATTGTGTTCTTTCGAATTCGGAAGGCTGGTGGGAGAATTGCCAGGTGCATGTTCGAAGACTCAAGTACAGGCTGGCGTTTCTGATCTTTGCGATGACGGCTACTGAGGCCTTCGCGCAAAATTGGCCTCAATTCCGCGGGCCGAACGGACGAGGCGTATCGACCGTAGCCGCACCGACCACCTGGAACTTAGAAACCGGGGAGAACGTCAAGTGGCTACGGGAAGTTCCAGGCCTTGGACATTCCAGCCCGATTGTCTGGAACAACTGCATCTATGTCGCCACTGCTGTGCGGCCTGGAGCCAAAGCAGAGCTCAAGGTCGGCGTTTACGGGGATGGCGATTCTTACAAGGAGAGGGAGCCTCATCAGTGGCGCCTGCTCTGTTTCGACAAAGGAACAGGCGGTCTGTTATGGGACAAGCTCGCCCACGAGGCTGTGCCGCGCCAGGAACGCCATACGAAGGCCAGCCACTGCAATTCCACTCCTGCCACCGACGGCGAACACATCGTCGCAATCTTTGGCTCAGAAGGCCTGTTTTGCTTCGACATGGAAGGGGTGCTCCTCTGGAAGAGGGACCTCGGCAAGATGGATGCGGGACCGTGGAATGCGCCCGATCTGCAATGGAGCTTTGCGAGTTCGCCTCTACTGCACGCTGGCAAAATCATCATCCAATGCGACGTGCTCAGTGAACAATTTCTGGCGCTATTCGACGCGCAGAGCGGGCGTGAGCTCTGGCGAACACCGCGCAAGGAAGTCGCCAACTGGTGCACGCCAGCAGTGGCGGAGAGCCACGGCCACACACAGATCGTGGTGAACGGCTGGAAACAGCTCGGCGGCTACGACTTTTTAACCGGAAAGCAATTGTGGACTCTTTCGGGAGGTGGTGACATTCCGGTTCCGGCACCTTTGGTCGGCGACGGCCTCGCCGTGTTCACCAGCGCGCACGGAAGGTATCGTCCCCTGCGAGCTGTTCGCATTTCTGCCGCGCAGGGTGACATTACGCCAGCCGAGTTGGAATCGACAAATACCGCCATAGCCTGGTGTCATCCTCGACTTGGCAGCTACATGCAGACTCCGATCTCGATCAAGTCCAACCTGTGGAGCTGCGACTGGCTCGGAATTTTATCGTGCCTCGATCTCCAGTCTGGTCACCTGCACTACAGCCAGCGACTGAATTCCGGCGGCCAAGCCTTCACCTCCTCGGGGGTTGCGGCAAAGGACCACCTCTATTTCACCAGCGAATCTGGAGATGTCTACGTCATTGGTGCCAGCAACAGATTGACGGTCGTTGCAACGAACCATCTCAATGGTCTTTGCCTTGCCACCCCGGCTGTTTCGGATGGCGCCCTGTTTTTCCGGACGACGGAGAAGCTGATCGCGATCCGCTCCAAGCCGAAGGTCAGTTTGAAGTAGCGCGACAGCATGACGTCGGGTGACGTCCAGCGTCGCGGCCGGATTTCAGTAATCTTCAGGAATGGCCTGTGTCTGGACGGACTCATCCTGTCGCAACGGTTCGTCTCGGGATACCCGTTTTTTGCGTGTAACTTTTGCGAAATCCGAGGCTCTGTATCAGCAAATGCAAACTCAACAAGGCGGCGCTCAACGGGGTCCGCCACAGCGGCAGAACCGAAATGGCGCACCGACAAGATGGTGGTCTTCGCTGCTGAACACGGGGAAGTGGCTTCTTGTGGGCATTATCGGAGTGGCTGTAGCCTACAAGGTGAGGGTTGCACCCGTTCCTGCGCTGGCGTACACCGTGGCGCAAGCGACAGTGACTTCGGAGGTGATGGGAACCGGAACCTTGGAAGCGAGAGTCAAGACGACGATTAGCTCCCGGATCCAGGAGCGTCTTGCCAATGTCCTGGTCGATCAGAATGACTCCGTCGCTAAGGGGCAGTTGCTTGCGCGGCTCGATGACGGTGAGCTGAAGCAGCAAGTCGAAGTGGCCTCAGCCACGGTCGCTACCACACGGGCCAGCTTGGAGCGGGTCAAGACCGATCAGGACCGTGCGCGCGCCGTTGAAAGGCAGGCCCGTTTGTCCTACCAGCGCCTCTCCGAATTGCTCGCCACAAAAGTGACCTCGCAGGATGAGTTAGACAGGGCCGTGGAGGCGTTGCACGTGGCAGAGGCGGATATTCGGAGAACGCAAGCCGCTGTTGCGGAAGCTGAAGCCCAGGTGATAACGGCAGAAAAGAATCTCAGTTATCAAAAGGAGCGACTGAGTTTCACGCTCATTACCAGTCCCTATGACGGCCTGATCACCCGACGCGACCGAGACCCAGGCGGAGTCGTGGTCCCGGGAAGTTCCCTTCTGCAACTGATTTCCACCAACGAACTCTGGGTGTCCGCCTGGGTCGATGAGACCGCCATGGGACCTCTGATGCCCGATCAGCCCGCCCGAGTGGTATTCCGCTCCGAACCGGCCAAGTGTTACCCAGGTGTCGTTGCGCGGATTAGCCGTGAAACCGACCGTGAAACTCGTGAGTTCCTCGTGGATGTAAGAGTGAAGGCACTGCCGACGAACTGGACCGTTGGACAAAGGGCAGAGGTGTTCATCGAAACCGGGCGTAAAGCATCGACTCTGGCACTCCCCCTCACTTTCGTGTCATGGCGCCAGGGAAAGCCCGGAGTATTCGCTGAGGAGGACGGACGAGCTAAATGGCGGCAGCTACAGCTGGGCCTCCGAGGGCTTGAGACGGTGGAGGTGCTGGAGGGCTTGGCCGCAGGAGAAAGGGTTTTTCGAGCGGTAGCGACTGGTAAGCAAGCCCTCACGGACGGGCGGCGAGTGCGCACACCATGAATCTGGCCGCTCAGGATATCCGACACAACTTCGGCCGATTCCTGCTGACCGCCCTCGGACTCGGCCTGCTGCTCATGCTGGTGCTCGGCATGAGTGGGATCTATCAGGGCCTGGTGTTTGAAGCGACGCAGTTGGTGGATGAGATCGGAGCAGATCTCTGGATCGTGCAGAGGGAAACGCGAGGTCCGTTCGCCGAGGTGTCACGACTCCCATCGAACCTTCAGTTCCGCTTGCTCAGCATCCCTGGAGTGCACAGCGCAAGGAGCTTCATCTCCCATACTGTGCAGAGGGAACGGCAGGGAAAGCCGTTCCGCATGTTTGTTCAAGGCTTGGACTGGCCGGACGACCGGGGCGAGTGGCTGCCGCTAACGGCGGGCCGTGCTCTGGGGCAGGCGCATTTGGAGATGATCGCAGATCAAGTCCTTGGCTTGGAGCTTGGGGAGCGCGTGTTTCTGGGCAAAGACACATACACGGTCGTGGGACTGACGAAGGGAATGGCTTCATCTTCGGGTGATGGAACGGCTTTCTTCACCGTGACTGATGCCAGGGCCATCCAATTCGACCTTCCCGCTGAAGCTCAGAGGCTCGAGCGCACTGCCCGACGCAAGCGTGCAGCCAACCAGGATTTTGGTCGTGCTCAACCCGAGTTGCTGGAACGGGCGGCAGGACCGTCATCCTCTCTGCCAGCGCTCGCGACCCCTTTCCTGAGCGCGATCCTGGTCAAAGTCAGACCCGGGACTGAAATTGCTTCGGTGGCCAGAATCGTTTCCGGGTGGCCTGATGTGACTGTGCACACTCACGAAGGCCAGCGCCAGTTGCTCCTCCGTGGGAACGTGGATCGAGCTCGAAGGCAACTTGGGCTCTTTCGGGCTATCCTCGTCGTAGTCTCCGCCATTATCATGGCGCTTATCCTCTACACGCTCACCTTGGACAAAACCCACGACATTGCCATGCTCAAGTTGATGGGAGCTCGGAATCGAGTGGTGATCGGTCTCATTCTGCAGCAAGCCCTACTGCTGGGGGCACTTGGGTTTGGTGTGGCTTACGTCATCGGACAGTGGCTTTTCCCGCTATTTCCGCGGCGTGTGATGGTTACTAGCTCCGACCTCTGGTCACTGGCTGTTATCGTCCTCGCGATTTCGATGTCAGCCAGTCTGCTTGGGATCTGGAAAGCGATGCGTGTTGAACCGAACAAAGTGCTTTCCTGATGCAAGTCACCACTGCCACAACCCCGGCGCTCGAAGTGATTGGATTGACCAAGATCTACGGCAGCGGCAACACCGAAGTGGTGGCGATCGAGGATATCTCCTTGCGCGTTGAACATGGTGAGGTGGTCGCTCTGCTCGGGCCCAGCGGAGCGGGCAAGTCGACGTTGCTGAGCAGTGTCGGTCTGATTAACCCACCCACCTATGGCCGTATCACGATTAACGGAGTTGCCGTGATGGAAGCAGATCGCGCCCTGGTGAACCTCGCGGCGTTTCGCCGCAAATACCTCGGATTTGTCTTCCAGAAGGCAAACCTGATTCCGTTTCTTTCCGCATTGCGCAACGTCCAAATCGCACTTGAGATCAACGACGTTCCGTCACGTGGGGCACGCCATCAGTCAATGGAGATCCTGGAGTACCTCGGTGTCGGTGATAGAGCGCATCACTTGCCCGACGCGTTGTCCGGAGGTCAGCAGCAGCGAGTCGCGGTAGCGCGGGCACTCGCTAATCAACCAAGCCTGATTCTGGCGGACGAACCTACTGCCGCGCTCGACAGTCATCGCGGAAGACAGGTAATGGAACTCTTCCGCACAGTTGCACGTGACCGAGGCGCTGCGGTCATCGTTGTGACGCACGATCACCGCTCACTCGACGTGTTTGATCGAACGCTCAAGATGGAAGACGGGCGGCTGCGGTCCTGATTTGCCAGGTTGTTTCGCGCCCTCAGCACGGTCCATTCCTAATCGGGCTGCTTCCGTGGGCTTTGGAGACGTTGAGACCGACTGTGAAAGTCCGCGGGCGGCCTTCGGTGGTAACCGGTGACTCGTGGGACTCATTCGCCTGTTGCTGAGTGATGGCAATTCGCCACCCTCGAGCGCTCTCCCAATTGCAATTCGCCACGTTTGCCGCCGAGTTAACGTTTGAAATTTCCATTCAAACGACTGGAGTGAACCCAGAACCCAGACTGGTGTCGGGTGGCATATTCCCTGCAGAGCCCGTGGGTGGGACTTTAGCCAAGCCAACTTGGGAGACCGTCCCGGGCTGGTGCTCGGCGCCATATGTCTTGTGCGGCCTGGACAACTCTTTTCAAAAGCATGAATGAGAAAAAGGTGAGTGCGTTGATTCTCGTCTGCTCCGGGGCGGCGGATGTGGGTGAGTTGACAGATCGCGCAGCGAGGGAACTGAACCGCACTGGCGGGGCGGCCATGTCCTGTCTGGCCAGTATAGGGGCTCGCGACAACCCGAGGAGCTTATGGACGTGCTGAGCCTGTCTCGCCTGCAATTCGCAGCGACGATCTCATTCCATTACATTTACCCGCCGCTGAGTATTGGGCTCGGCGTCATGTTGGTGGTCATGGAAGCCATCTGGCTTCGCACCGGAGAGCCGCTCTGCCATCAAATGGCTCGGTTCTGGACCAGGGTGTTTGCTCTCACCTTTGCTATTGGGGTGGCTACGGGGATTGTTATGGAGTTCGAGTTCGGCACGAACTGGGCCGCGTATTCGCGCTATGTGGGCGACGTATTCGGCAGCGCTCTCGCGGCTGAGGGGATCTTTGCCTTCTTCCTGGAATCCGGGTTTCTGGCGGTGCTGTTGTTCGGCTGGGATCGGGTGGGGCCCAGGATGCACTTCTTCGCCACCTGCATGGTTTGTCTTGGCGCGCACTTCAGCGCCATTTGGATCGTCGTCGCGAACTCCTGGATGCAAACCCCCGCCGGCTTCCACATCGTCGGCGAAGGGATTCGGGCCCGGGCGGAGACAACGGATTTCTGGGCCATGGTGTTCAACCCGTCGTCCATGGACCGTCTCGCGCACACGATTTGCGGCGCGTGGCAGGCAGGTGCCTTCCTGGTCGTGAGCGTCAGCGCGTGGTATCTGCTCAAAAGACGATTTGTCGAGTTCGCGCGCGCCTCGTTACGGCTCGGCCTAATTGTCGGCTTGGCGGCTTCGCTCCTCCAGATCATCACTGGTCACGATAGCGCAACGGGAGTGGCCAGGAATCAGCCGGCAAAATTGGCAGCTTTCGAGGGACTTTATGAAACGACCATGAACGCGCCGCTTATCCTGGTTGGCTGGGTGGACGAGAAGGCTGAGAGAACGCGCGGTCTCGCCATCCCGGGCTTGCTCAGTTTCCTGGCCCACGGCAACACCACACAACCGGTCACAGGCTTGCGCGAGTTTGCGCCCCAGGACCGCCCCCCTGTTCGGTGGTCATTTTTCTTTTTCCACGGCATGGTCGCGATCGGTCTGGCTATGCTTCTGATCGCTGGCCTCGGTTTTCTCTACTTCTGGCGGAACTCTCTGTTTGAGAAGCGATGGATGCTATGGTTGCTGGTGCTGTCGGTGCTCGGTCCCCAACTGGCCAACCAAGCGGGTTGGTTTGCCGCAGAAGTGGGCCGCCAGCCATGGATTGTCCAAGGACTGCTCCGGACGTCGGAAGGACTCTCAGCAGTCGTCAGCGCCAATATGGTTCTTTCGTCCCTGGTCCTGTTTACCTTCATTTATTTACTGCTTTTCGCAGTGTTCGTTTACCTCTTAAACGATAAGATTCAGCATGGGCCCGACAATGCTGACCTGGTGCCGGTCTGCCAACAGGCTATCCCCTCAGCTCCCGCCTATGAACTTCGGCAACCTTGATCTGAATACGGTTTGGTTCGTCCTGATTGGCGTTCTCTTTACCGGTTACGCCATGCTGGATGGCTTCGATTTGGGGATCGGCGCGCTACATCTCTTCACCCGCACGGACGAGGACCGCCGCACGATGCTGAACGCGATCGGCCCGGTATGGGATGGCAACGAGGTGTGGCTGGTCACGGGAGGTGGAGCCCTTTTCGCTGCGTTCCCTATGGTCTATGCAACGGTGTTCAGCGGGTTCTATATGGCATTTGTTCTCTTGCTCGTTGCCCTTATCTTTCGAGCGGTTGCTATTGAGTTTCGGAGCAAGCAGCCCATGGGTTGGTGGCGTCAGGCTTGGGATGTCGGTTTCAGCGCAGGCAGTGTCCTCTCCAGCTTGCTCATCGGCGTGGCGATGGGGAACATCGCTTGGGGTGTTCCACTGGATCATCGCCACGAGTACGTCGGGACCTTTATGGACCTGCTGCACCCGTACGCATTTCTCCTGGGAATCACCACTCTGGCGCTCTTCATGATGCATGGAGCCATTTACGCGCTCATGAAAACGGAGGGACCTCTGCACGACAAGTTGCGCGGTTGGATCAGCAACTGCATCATCTTTTTCATCATTTGCTATGCCGTGACCACGATGGCCACGCTCCTCTACGTGCCGCACATGGCAGCGCGAGTGCGCGCCGAGCCGTGGCTTTTCAGTGTCGCTGTCATCAACATGCTGGCTATTGCCAACGTCCCTCGCGAGATTCACCACGGTCGCGATGGCCGAGCCTTTGTGTCTTCTTGTCTGGCCATGGCGGCGCTGATGATGCTCTTTGGGATGGAGATGTATCCGAACCTCGTATTGAGCCATCCCGATCCACGCAACAGCCTCAACATTTGGAACGGCTCCTCATCGGCCAAAACTCTCGCGATTATGCTCACGATCGCCCTCTCCGGCCTACCGATTGTCCTGGCGTATACGATCAGCATTTATTGGATTTTTCGCGGTAAGGTGAAGATCACTCCCATGAGCTACTGAGGGCCTGTGAACACATGAACAAACTGTAATCTGAGCTGAGGGAGAACGTTCATGTTTCTCGGGTCCATTCATGTTGGAGTGGCGAAGTGAACAGCCACTCAAGAAAGAAGCGACATTATGAAACGAAATCTAATCCAGATCACATCGGCTCTCCTGGTGTGCGCAGCGGCTCTTACCAGCCTGGCCCAGGGACGCCGTCTCGCCGGTCCAAATTCAAACCCAGCCCTGACGGACATCGCCAAAGCAGCTTTAACTACCGCTTTGGCTGGGCCAGATGGCGAGTACGCTGCCCGTGCCGAATATGAGGCTATCCTGGACAAGTTTGGGAAGAAGGTGCTGCCCTACGCTCACCTCATCCGGGCTGAAGAAAACCACATCGCGGCCCTCCAACGGCAGTGTGAGGCTTTCGGGGTGTCCGTCCCAGAGGATTCCTACTTGGCAAAGGTCCAGGCGCCAGAGTCGCTGACTGATGCCGCCGCCGCCGGCATCCTGGCCGAAGAAGCCAATGCCAAGATGTACGATGAACTGTTGAAAGCCGCGCAAGGCTACCCCAGCCTGGTGCGGGTCTTCACACACTTGCAGGCTGCCTCGTTGAATCGTCACCTTCCCGCCTTGAAATTAGCGGCCGCCAACGGCGGCACGGTTACCGTCGAGATGTGTACTCAGGCCGGGTGCATGAGACAGAATCGGGTTGGCGCAGGCCAGCAGGCCGGACCAGGTTGTCTGCGACAGGGAAGAGTTGGCCAAGGCAACGGCTGGGGCGCCAGGCAGCAGAGACGCTTGGGCCAACAGCCATGATGCTTCGGATCGAACCCCTTGTATCAGAACTGCAAAGTTGTCCCAACCGAACAAGGCGAGCATCTGCCTGGAAAGGCGGTCCAGATCTGAGCGAGCGCGGCACTGCCGGTGCAGTGCCCCGCCACGATTCTCTGCACGTTCCACTCTCTTAACGCAGCGATTGTTCTCTGCATCCGCTTTTCGCAGGCGGCCAAGAGGTGAAGTCCACCGATCAAAGCGTAGACCGGACGCCCTCGAGTGAGCTGGCGAATGTACTCTACCGTGTTAATGACTCCTGAATGACCACAGCCCAACAGGATCACCAACCCCTGCTGAGTATCGAAGAAAAGCGCTTGATCATCCAATAACGGATCGGGTTCTTTGCAGGCAGGATCGAGAAAAAAGGCTCCACCAGTGTCCTCGAAATCGTTCCTCCGCGGAATCTCTCCCGTGACATAAATCCCCTCCTGGATCTCCGTGGGCTTGGCCGTCCAAACCACGGCAGTGGCACCCTTGCCAAGAAATGCGGTGGTAGTCTCGGGCATGCCGACGAATCGGCTGCTACCGTCTTTGTTGCCCGCGTATTTCGGCGCCAAGGCGGCCCTGTTCAGATAAATGCGCGCACCGGGAGCAACAGCCCGAACCGCCTCCAGTCCGCCAGTGTGGTCGTAGTGTCCATGGCTCAGGACGATGCTCTCGATGTCGCCCAAGTCGATCCCCAACGTGCGTGCGTTCCTCACCAGCAGATCCGTCTGGCCCGTATCAAAGAGCAGAGCATGGCCGTCTGTCCGGATGTGGAAAGCCAGGCCGTGCTCCGCTTGAAGATCGCGCCCTTGAACGCTGTTCTCGACCAACACGGTTACCCAGATCGCAGGGCGCGATTTTGGCAAAGACTGCTGCAGTGGATCAGGGAGCACCATCGCTTCCGAGGCTTCGGCCCGGTGTGAGGAAGTGGCGTTGTGGCTAGATGGGGACGTTGTGTCTGCATCATGCCCCCACCACCACGCCCAGTGGCTTGGGAGCGTCCACCTGGCCTTCTCGGCGGTCGTTTTCATAACTGATTGCGTGTCGGATATAAACGGATAGCAGCGGCAGTACCATGACTTAAACGCTTCCAAGTTGGGTGAACCGTCTCCTTTGCGGGGTAGAATGGAGCAAATGGAGAAGTTCGAGTCCCGGAAAACGCCCCGATGAGACCCTCGCGTGGCGAAATGCCACTCTGCGCGAACCGTTCGGGTGTGAAGAGCTGGCCAAATGCGTTGGGGCAGAGGTATCATCTCAACATGTCCAACCAGTTATTGGATTGCGTGCCAGACGGAGCCTTCATCGTCGACTCCGACTGGCGTGTGACTTTCTTCAACCGCGCCGCTGAACAGATCACCGGCATCAAACGTGCCCAGGCCGTCGGTCGTCGCTGTTGCGAAGTGTTCCGGACCAGCATCTGCGAGAGCGCCTGCGCCCTGAAGCAAACCCTTCGCACCGGGCGTCCGGTGGTGAACAAGGTCGTGTACATCATTGATGCGCGCGGCCATAGAATCCCCATCAGCATTTCGACGGCGACACTCAAGAATGAGGATGGCCAGATCATCGGTGGGGTGGAGAGTTTTCGCGATTTGCGCCTGGTGGATGACCTCCGGCACGAATTGGAGCAGCAGAACTCCTTCTCGGACATTATCGGACGCAGTCAGGCACTGCGCCAGATCTTCCAGATCCTGCCCGAAATCGCGGATAGCGACAGCACGGTGCTGATTGAAGGGCCCAGTGGAACCGGCAAAGAACTCTTTGCCCGGGCTCTTCACAACCTTTCTCGCAGGCGCGCAAAAAAGTTCGTCGCGATCAATTGTGGCGCCTTGCCAGACAACCTCCTTGAGTCAGAGCTGTTTGGTTATAAAGCAGGCGCTTTCACGGACGCACGCCGGGACAAACCGGGACGGTTTAGCGTTGCCGAAGGCGGCACCATCTTCCTCGACGAGATCGGCGACATCTCAGCGGCCATGCAGACACGCCTCCTGCGCGTTCTGCAGGAGCGGTGTTTTGAACCGCTTGGCAGCGTGGAGCCGGTCAAGGCCGACGTCCGGGTGATTGCGGCAACGAATCAAAAGTTGGAAAGCTTGGTCGAGCAAGGCCGGTTTCGGCAGGACCTGTTCTATCGTATTCACGTTATCGGAATCGAGTTGCCTGGTCTTTGTGATCGTCGCGAGGACATCCCTTTGCTCATTGAGCACTTCATCGCTCGCTTCAACCGGCTGAAAGGCAAAGATATTTCCGGAGTCTCCGACGAAGTCTTGGGCCGCCTGATGGAACATGATTTTCCGGGAAATGTGCGCGAGTTGGAGAACATCATTGAGCATGCCTTCGTGCTCTGTCGCGGAGGTCTCATTGAACTCAAGCACCTTCCTCCGCGCCTGCGAGGAGCCTCCGTGGGCGACGTTCTCCGGATCGGCAAGACCATGACGCTCGAGTCCATGGAGCGACTGCTGGTCGCCGACGCGCTTCGCCGGAATAACGACAATCGGAAGAAAGCAGCCCGCGACCTTGGAATTGATGTCAGCACCCTGTTTCGGAAGTTGCGTTCGTTGAAGCTGAAGAACGCCCAAGGGCCCAGCGAGTCGGACCACACCTCCACGACAGAGGGCACCCCAGATCGGACGTGAGGCACTGCGGTCCCCCGCCTATAAAAACAATCTGTTGGCTGCTTTCAACTAAGGTACCCATTATCCAGTCAGGGGAGCGCTGACCCCGCGAGTGTTCACGCCGTTTCTTGCCATGTCGACCACTTCCGGTGGCTAGTCGTGGCGGTCTCCGCTCGGCCTGGTCCGGGGTTAATCCGTCCTTTGTTCGGCCTTCGCCACCCTTCGTTCAGGAGCGGCCGAATCTAGGGTGAACCAATCCTGGCCAAGGTCTGAGCAAACCAGGCGTGAGGCGATGGCCAAGCCACGAGAGGTGAGGAGCAGCCCGGGGGGTCGTAGTTTGTGGCACGGTCCATGCCTCAGAGCACTACTTTCAAAAACGTGTGACAACCGATAGTTTAGGCGACCCAGACATCGAGAGTTGGAGTGCCTTGCGGCGCAAACTTCATCCGCGTTGTATTGCTTGCAGCCCTACCAACCCTTTGGGACTGGGCTTAGAATTTTCGCTCGAGTCGGACGGCGGCGTGAAAGCTTCGATCCGGAGTAATGAGCTGCTCCAGGGATACTCCGGTCAATTGCATGGAGGTGTCGTGGCCACCCTCCTGGACAGCGCGATGGCCAACTGCCTCTTTGCTCACAAGCGACCAGCGGTCACCGCTGAATTGTCGGTGAGATACCGGCATCCTGTCGCCACCACCACAGAGATCATCGTTCGGGCGTGGATCATCAAATCCCACCGTCCATTGCATCTTCTCAAGGCCGAGCTGAAGCAAAACGGGGAGATAAAAGCCACCGCAACGGCGAAGTTCTACGACATTTCTACGGAAGCCTGATCGGCCGCTTCACGAATGGCGTCGGATTTGAAGGGTTTTTCTTCTTCCAGTCAGCAAGCGGACGTGCCGTCGGGGTGCTGATGCTGGCGACAGGCAGCTTCCAACGTAAATTGGCCAAGTTGACCCTGCTGAAGCGCTTCAATGTTTTCGCGCACGCTCCCTGCTTTTGCTTGAAACACCTTGATTCCGGCTACATTCAGTCGCTCAAGCGCGCGAGCCCCGATTCCACCCACCACAACCACGTCGACACCTCGTCCGCGGAGCGCTTCGATTGGATGGCAATGGCCGTGGGCGTGTTCCTGATCGTTATTGATGAGTACTTCGGTCTGCCCGTTGGCGACATTGTGCATGATGAAATACGGAGCCGAGCCGAAATGGGCATAAGGGAGACTCTCCAGTCCTGCAGTGTTCGAGGTTGGAATACAAATTCGCATAGAATGTTTTTGGCCCATTCGTGCTGGGCGTGTGTGGACGGGACGAGCAGAAGGTGTTCCGTCCAGAAGCGAGATGGAAATGCTTGGAGAGAGAATGTGGAGGCTGCAATTGAAGGCAAATCGCCATGGCTCACGGGGTTCGGACATCGCATATCGCCATGGTGGTTGACGCGCTGGTGGTTGAATTTGAGGGGAAGCGTGGATAAAAGATTGGCAAACTAGCCCGAACCCCTCCCGGCACACTTCATGCCCCAATGGGTCCGTGACTGTTGCACTGCCCATTTGGGAGGGACACGTCTCACCTGTGCTCGACACGGCTACGCGCCTGCTTCTGGTGAGCGGTTCGGATCTTGGGCAAGGAGAGCGCCGGGAAATTCTCCTGGGACCGCTCTCGATCGAGGCGCTGGCGCGCAGCATCGCTGAACTGCGCGTGGATGTGCTGCTTTGTGCCGCCATCTCGGAGCCGCTTTGCCGTGACCTGGAACGGAAAGGTGTGCGGGTGAAACCGCACGTGTGCGGCGAGGCTGAGAAGGTCTTGAGGGCCTTCTACTCGGGTAAACTTCAACAACCGGAGTTTCGGATGCCGGGGTGTTGGGGTTATCACACTCATGGCCTCTGCTGTCGCCGAACACGGGCCACGCCTGGAAGACACACACTATTATGAGAAGCAAATCGATTTCTCGCCTAGACCGCGCGTTAGCGACCTTCTGCAGAAATTGCCCCGCGTGCCGGACGGCGCGCCGGCGCCAGTCTGGTCTCTTCCATGCCTGGGTCAAACGAGTTGAAACTCGCGTGTGTCCTTTTTGCCGCGCTTACGCCCGGGTTTATGGGCGCCAAGCACACGAGAGGATTGGAACATGAATTCGGCGCCCTCGGAAAGTCAAACCGCTGCTCCAGGCAAAGCAGTTAAGCCCCAGCCCAGCGCTCCCTCGCTGGTCCGGAGAGCCACGGATGAGAGCGGAACTGCACAGGCTTTCGACCAGATCGTCAACTCTATCCTTTCGCAGGTCGCATCCGTGCAGACTGGCGCAACCGGAATATCAAGGGGGGCTCCAGAATGAAGACAACGTCGGCCCACGCGGCAAGGATGCAAGATATTAAACGGCGGAGCGGGCATCGCCATTGGTTTCGCCTGACAGGCCTGCCGGGTTGGAAACGAGCTCTACTCGGTATGCCGGCTTTTGGACGAGCGGATTGCAGCTTCAGGCGCACGGAGGGGGTAAAGCATGGCGGAGCTGAACCCTCCACGATCTCGAGCTTATGAGAGTCGCGACTTCACCCCTGGATTGCCGTTCGCCACGCCATGTCTTTGGCCCGGTCCCCTCCCGAAGACTGGGGCGCTCGCTGGGCGTGGATTTGGTCCCGTTCAAGACCTGCTCCTACGACTGTATTTACTGCCAAGTCGGGCGCACCACCAATCAGACGATAGAACGTAAGGAATGGGTGCCCATGGATGCCGTCTTGGACGAACTCAAGGTGAAGCTCGCCTGTCGTCCTGATTACGTCACGCTCAGCGGCTCCGGAGAACCAACACTGCATTCGCGGTTGGGAGAAACCATCGAGCACATCCAAGCGATGTCTGATGTCCCTGTCGCGGTCCTGACAAATGGATCTCTGCTCTGGCAGAAAGAGGTCCGTGAGGAGTTGGCTCTCGCTGACGCGGTGTTGCCTTCCCTCGATGCTGGTAATGGATTGAAATTTGCGTTTATCAACCGCCCACACCCGTGCCTCACCTTCGAGCGCATGGTTGAAGGCTTAATCGCGTTCCGAGATGAGTTCCCTGGTCAATACTGGCTCGAGGTGTTCCTGCTTGGCGGCTACACAGCGATCCTAGTGGCGCCGTTACGGGGCTCGCTCTCCGAGTTCAAGCAGGCGATTCGAAAGGCGCGTCAGATCGTTTATCTCACTGACAACACTGGCGAGATCGTGTTCGATCGCGATCTGCTCTCCCATCTGCCCTTGGGCAGCTTCACCGTTGTTGTGCGCGGCGGGCCGGTGCTCAACGATGCGACCCTTGCCGACGCCCGACAAGCTGGGCTTGCTGAATTCTGTGACTTGGCCACCAACGGTTCGGATGCTCCCGGGACGCTGCTTGAAGATTGCTCACCGGAGTTTCGCACTCTCTTCGCGGCAGCCGACCTAGTCATCGCAAAAGGCCAGGGCAACTACGAATCGCTGATCGGGGTGGACCAAGAGATTTTCTTCCTGCTGACGGTCAAGTGCCCCGTCCTTGCGGAATCGCTCGGGTGGCCTCGCGGCAGCCTTGTTTTGCACCATCAAGGGAGATCGGAGAACGCGCGCAAGCAGGCGCACGCAAATACGGAATCTGTGCCGTGAAAACACCGATACGCCTTTCCGCCGAACAGATCCAGGTCTCTGAGGGCGACATTTCCGCTCAACACTGGCCGCCCAGTCTCAGCCTCGTCTGTTACCCCAATCCCATCCTGCGCGCGGTCTGTCAGCCTGTGGACCGCTTCGACAGCACGCTTCGCGATCTGGTTCAGGAGATGCTCTCCCTCCTGCAGATCAACGGAGGCGTCGGGCTGGCCGGCCCGCAAGTCGCTGTTGAACGACAGGTGCTCGTCTGCGCCATTGAAGGCCGGCGGGTTTGCCTCACCAATCCCAAAATTCACGACGCAGGTGAACCGAAAGGCATGGTGGAAGGCTGCCTCAGTCTGCCGAAGGTTCAGATCCGAGTGGTACGTCCGGAGCGTATCCAAGTGAGCGGATACGATGCGCATGGGCGCAGGAGTCGGTTCGGCGCGACCGGCCTTTGGGCGAGAGTGATTCAGCACGAACTCGACCATCTCAGCGGTGTTTTGATCTGCGACCACGGACGTCCAGCGCTCGAGTGCAGCGGCACCTGCGAACTCGCATTGCCGTCAGTCCTGCTCGAACAACGAAAGCGCCGTTCGCCAGGGATGAGAGTTAAGCCATGAAAACTGCTTCAACTGTTTGTGAATTCACCACAGGTGGCTTCAAATCCGAGGCGCCTTACGGTGGGCGTCCTGTCGTTCTGCTTTTCGCTGATGGACAATCTATGGCGTCGCACGTGCTAGAGCGGACGATCCACGAACTCGCTCCCGCTTACCGCGACCGATTGCGTTTCCAATGGGTCAGCCCACACGGAGGTGCGAACCTACTGAAGCGCTTTTGTATCAGCTCGATTCCGGCTTTGGTTGTGCTACGCGATGAAGTCGTCTTGTACTTAGCGATGGGGATTCTCCCTCGGCGCGAACTGAAGGCGATCTTCGATGCCCTATCGCGCCGCACAGACCAGGTGGTCAAAGCGGTCTCGAACGCAGTTAGGGCATGAGGTATTCAATGCGGGAAAGAACTCCTGTTCCTCCTGTAGCCGCGCCAAAGCTCGAGAGCCGGATATGAACTTCGAAATAAACTCCATTGGCATGATTCACTCGCCGTTTCAAGAGCAGGAAGCCACGCCAATTCAGCCGCGGTGGGCCCAAGAGGTAACGGGTGTGATCGAGATCTACCCGGAGTTCGTCAAGGGCGTCACCGACCTGGACGGGTTCGAGCGCATTTGGCTGGTCTATTGGTTTCACCGAGTTCCTCGTGGGAAGGAACTCTCTGTTATCCCTTATCTGGACAACGAACCTCGTGGCGTGTTCGCCACACGGGTGCCCAGTCGACCTAATCCCATTGGACTTTCCTGTGTGCGATTGCTCGCTGTTGAAGGAGCACGGCTCCATGTGGCTGAACTGGACGTGCTGGATGCAACCCCGTTGTTGGATATTAAACCCTACGTGCCCGACTTCGATGTTTTTAGTATTAGCCGCGTCGGGTGGTATGCGGCCGGCCGTGGATCGGGCGTCGCGGACGGCAGGTTCTCCGAAGATAGCTGTCACAAAGTGCCGCCTCCGCAGAGTCGTCGCCCTCTTGAATAAGGACCATGAGAGTCACTTCCCATGCGGAGCTCTTGCATGAACATAGTCATGATGGCACATGCTCTTGTGGGGGACACCATTCGCACGCTACAGTCCAACTCAAGCAGACATTGGTTGGTTTGGTTTTCACGTTCAATTCCTTCCTCTACACATGGCTCGTAGAGGCCAACAGCGGCGTAGCCAGCTTCAGCGCCCTGGCGGGCGCCCTTCTGCTCGGTTTTCCCATCGTGCGGGTTGCATTCAAGGATCTGCGTCGCGGCTCGCTAAACACCAACGTTTTGGTCGCACTGGCGCTCCTTGCGCTCGTCGCCTCAGCGCACTACGCCGAAGCGGGCATCGTCTCATTTTTCATGCTGCTGGGTCAGATCATCGAGACACGAACCGCTGAAGGCGCCCTTGCTTCCATTCACTCCCTGATCCGACTCACGCCCACCAAAGCTCGGCGGATCATGGCTGAAGAGGAGGAAGAAGTGCCTGTGCACCAACTCACGGTGGGAGACCTTGTCCGCATTCGGCCAGGTGATAGTGTGGCCGCCGATGGCGTCATCTTGGCAGGGCAAAGCTCAATCAACGAAGCCAATATTACGGGAGAGTCGCTGCCAGTGGACAAGAAGGCAGGCAATGAGGTGTTCGCCGGGACCAGCAATCTCACTGGACTGCTCGACATCCGAGTCACCCGAGCGGGGCAGGATACGACGCTTGGGCGGGTGCGCGATCTCATCCTGGCGGCGGAACAGACCAAGCTGCCAATCGCACGCATCATGGACCAGTACATGGGTTTCTACACCCCGCTGGTCCTGACCATCGGCGCGCTGGTCTGGATGTTCACTCACGACCTGAGCCGAGTCGTCTCTGTGTTCATCGTGTCTTGTCCGTGCGCTTTCGTGCTGGCTTCACCGACAGCCATTGTCGCAGCACTTTCGGCTGCGGCGCGCCTGGGAATCCTTATTAAGGACGTCGCTAATCTCGAACTGGCTTCAAGGATCAACGCCTTCGTCTTTGACAAGACGGGCACGCTGACCACTGGGCAGTTGAGCGTGGCTCGATTGGCGCCTTTCGGCCAAACGACCCCAGCCGAACTGCTGCGTGTGGCAGCATCGGCAGAGCGATTCAGCAACCACCCGGCAGGCAAGGCGTTGGCGCAACTCGCCGAAGAAGCAGGGATTCCCCTCGTCAAGCCGAGCGACTTTTCGGAAGCCGCCGGTCGGGGTGTGAGGACGACTTTGAATGGAGATACGGTTGTGATCGGCCGTGCGCAGTGGCTGCTCGAGAACAACGTTCCAGACACATTCGCCACCCCGGTGGACATCCGTGAGGCTGAGGGGTGGAGCTTGGTGTTCGTGGCCGTTAACGGGGAGTGCATCGGCTGGGTCGGGTTGCAGGACCAGACTCGCGGAGAAGCGAAAGATGCCCTGGCGGCCCTCAAAACAGCTGGGGCTCGGCGCGTTGCCCTGGTGAGCGGAGACCGGCAACCGGTCGCACTTCGTGTGGGCCAGGACATCGGCTGCGATGAGATTCTGGGTGGCTGTCTTCCCCAGCACAAGGTGGAGTTTGTGCGTAAGCTCCGGGCCCGAGGGTATCGAGTAGCGGTGGTGGGAGACGGAGTCAATGATGCCCCAGCTTTGGCTGCTGGCGATCTCGGGATTGCCATGGGCGCCGCCGGCAGCGAGGTCGCCATTCACAGCGCGACGATTGCGCTCATGAACAATGATTTGAGGCGTCTGCCCTTTTTGCTGCACCTGTCTCGGACGACCCGATCAGTGATCAACCAGAATTTCTTGTTAGGGGTGAGTTTCGTGCTGGGCGGACTCGTCTTGGCCGGATTGAACTATATCAATGCGATCGCGGCAGCTCTCTTCCATGTGGCCGGGTCGCTTCTGGTCGTGTTTAACAGTTTTCGACTGGTCCGGCAGGGTGAGGAATTCATGCCGCACGAAGCTTCGGTGGGGGAGTTGGAGATTGCTCGCTCCACCTATTCACCGCGATTGGCCGGATCCAAGCTCCACCCACCGGATACGCAGAGTCACTGTCACTGTGCTCACGCTTGAAACTCGGGCGTTCCTTTTCATGAAAACTTTCATGTCCTCACCCTCGCTATTGGTGGCCTTTTACAGTCTGCTTGTATTTCTTGCTGCGCTCTTGGGTGGGTGGCTTCCGACACGCCTCCGCTTGACCCATACCCGGCTGCAGGTGGGAATCAGTTTCGTGGCGGGTCTCATGCTAGGTCTATCGCTCTTGCACCTGCTTCCACACAGCGTCCACGAGTTGCGGTCTATTGATGCTGGTGTCGCGTGGCTGCTGGGCGGATTTCTCACCATGTTTTTCCTCCAGCGGTTTTTGCCTTTCCACCACCACGACGTGTCCGAAGGCGGACCGGCAGCGGGCGATTCTCACGTCAACGCTGTCGGAAGTTTTCAGCCTAAGCACCTTGACTGGCTGGGTGTCGCGATCGGACTGTCGTTGCACTCCGTATTTGACGGGTTGGCCCTGGCGTCGGCAGTCATTGCTGACCGGCAAGGACACACCGGTGCCCTGGGCGTTGGCACCGCGTTAGCCGTCATTCTGCACAAACCATTTGGTGCCTTGGCGATCACTACACTCATGTCCGCAAGCCGTATCCCGGGGCGCTGGTTGCACATCGTGAATGCAGCCTTTGCCCTGGTAACGCCGCTGGGTGCGCTCCTCTTCTTCTTCGGCGCTGAGCACTTGAGAACGTCGCACCCCTCGGGTCTTGGGGCAGCCCTGGCGTTTTCCGCAGGGACCTTCCTTTGCATCGCCTGCGCGGATCTCCTCCCCGAACTTCAATTCCATGCCCACGACCGTCTCAAGCTTTCATTTGCTCTCCTCACCGGGGTCACCGCCGCGGTGCTCATCGGCTGATTCGGACATCCAGAGCATCAACACCATGGTCGAGGCTTTAGTCCCATTCGATGCTGCAAACGAGAGCGGTTGAAGCGCAACCGTCTTTTCGTCCCCAGGACTAGCGTCCGTTGAAGACGGAAGCAAACCGGTTTCCTCTCTCAGGATCCGAAATTCGCTTGCGTCCGCTTCCCGCGATAACGCAGGACGGATCCGGCCAAAGGCTTCCGACCCAACGGCGAACCGTCCCGCAAAAGACATTGAAAATCTTTGCCTGATTCTCTGGCTCCGTCAGCAAACAATTCCTCGCCGCTGCGTCCCGCTGGACATTATCAAGCTCAGAGGTGGTGATCCACTTCTGTGGCGAGCGACGATGGAGCCGCGTCTTGCGATCCTGATCAAAACCCGTGAGGAAGATGCGATCGTTCCAGATGCATCGGGACGATATGCCAAACGGCAAAGGGATCTTCCCGCTAAGCCCCTGATCGAGTCCGAACGCGATTGGAAGCTTGTCCGCCTCAGACAACGTTCCCCAAGTCACCAATGCAAACGCCGGTGCACACGAGTGAGAGAAGAGAACGAATTTCTTTCCCCATCGCGAAGTGCATTCCCTAACGGACAAGCGTGGCTCCAACCTCGGGAAGATGTCGTTTCAGCTGCAGGAGCGACTCTCTGATTTATCTTTTTCTGAATGCGACGAAGACCGCAACAGTGCGACTTAGCGGCGCTGGCTAATCGCGAAATTGTTTACTATCCGATACTTATAAAAGCGTCCACAAATGTGGAAGACTCCTGACTGTGCCGAGCCCGGTTCGGACACGGCGTGGCGGAGAGGCGCACGGACAAGCATAAGTCATTGACATTCTTCGAACATCATGCATTAGTAATCCCCGGTTTAACTTTAGCCATAGCGAACTGACATAAACTGACTGGCGCTGGCGCCGAAGCGAGTGGGTTCCTGGACCCGCTCTCCACCCGCCGATGCGAGTCAGATCATTCCTAAAAGGGCACCCCAAGGCTGCCCGGCCAAAGTTATAACCATGCGAAATCCACACTCGTCGCCAAGACCCAGCACCGCACTCGAGGCAACCCATGGCCAATCGCCGTCGAGCGAAGGGCCAGCAAATCAATCCAGCTCCAGCCTTGCCATCGTAAAAGCCGATGCGGCATCACCCGCCCCCGAGAGGCCTAAGTCGGACGTCCAAAATATCGGCGTGCTCGGCGCCACCGACGCCCTCTCCGACGCGGAGTATTTGCAGCTGTTGACCTACGAAGAGCTTGTCGCCACGGCCAACAGCAGTTGGCTTGAGGCTGGACGAGCCCTCCGCCAGATTTGCCAACAGGAACTTTGGCGAGGAAGTTATCTTAGCTTTGACGCCTACTGCAGCGTGCGCTGGGGCTTTGGCCGTTCCAAAGTTTATTACTTGATCGGAGCCGCGTCCGTATCCGACACCCTCCGGAGCGTCCCCGGTCTGGTTCAACCCGAATTCGAATCACAGCTGCGCGCCTTGGTGCGCCTGGACCCGCCCAAGAGAATTGAGGCGTGGCAGCAGGCCGCCGCGCGGGCGGGTTCGCGAAGGATCACGGCGCGAATGGTCGAAGCGGCAGCCAAGACGGTAGAAGCGCCCGCCGCCGAGGCGAACAGCGAGCAGAAGGAACGGCGGAGGGAACAGCTTGAACGTCGACGGAAGCTGAGGGAGCTGATGTCCGAGTTGCTGGAGTTTATCATGGCGCGCCGTCCCTACGAGGAGCTGACGGAGAAAGCTGCGGCTGTAGATAGCCAAATCCGCTTCTTCTTCCCGGCACCGCGGAAGCGGTGACTTGGTTTTGGCTTGGACATGGTTGGAACTTGTCGATCCGGGGGAGTATGAGGGAAACTTCCACCATGTCTGAACAGATCAGGCAGGCCGCTGCCGCACTGCGTGAATCCGATGCGCTCCTGGTCTCTGCCGGAGCTGGAATGGGCGTCGATTCCGGTCTGCCTGATTTCCGTGGCACCGAGGGTTTTTGGAGAGCTTACCCGGTCATTGCAAAGCTCGGATTATCGTTCGAGGAGATGGCGAACCCGGCCTGGTTTCAGACCGATCCGCATTTGGCCTGGGCCTTCTATGGACATCGCCTGAATCTTTATCGTTGCACCAACCCACATCGGGGCTTTGGCCATCTCCTAGAGATTGGCTCTCCAAAAAAGCACCACTATTGGGTGTTCACGTCCAATGTCGATGGACACTTTCAGAGGGCCGGTTTTGCGCCGGAGCGTATCGTGGAGTGCCATGGCTCGATCCACCACCTTCAATGCACGAGACCGTGCTGCCAGGAAATCTGGAAAGCCGACGGAGAAACGGTCAGGATTGACGAGAGGGCGTTCAGGGCGTTGGATCCACTTCCCCGGTGTCAATTTTGCTCTGCTTTGGCGCGTCCCAATATCCTGATGTTCGGAGACGGGTCCTGGCTCGACAGGCGGACCCGGGATCAACAGGACCGGTTCCGGCTTTGGGTGGAAGGATTGCAGGAGTCCAGCGCCAGGTTCGTTGTTGTGGAACTAGGCGCAGGCACGGCTATTCCGACCGTAAGGGTTACGTCGGAACGGCTCGCCGCGCGGCTGCGAGGCACTCTCATCCGGCTCAATTGCAGGGAGGCAACTGTTCCGGACAACGCCATTGGTTTGTCCCTCTCGGCTTTGGAGGGAATGCAGCGACTCTACGCGGCCTTGTGAGCCGCGGGTGGGCCCTGTCTCAGGACTTGCCGTGCAGGTCTTTGCCGGAGCCAGTTGAGCAGGAACAGGGCTCGAACCATGCATAGCGGACCATTGAAATCGGCCCCAGAACAAGACGCTATAAAGAAGTGCCAAGAGAAAACATGAAGCAGGCCGTCGGCTATTCGCCCTCCCGCGCAGTCGATAAGCGCCCGGTTTGACCAAGCCGACGGATCCTTGGAAGAAATCGGGATGCTAAACCAGGGGCGTCTTTGCCAGGAAGTCGCACAGTCACTTCGGTGTTGTCTGGCGGTCTCCGCCGTCTATGATCCGGGCAACTTTCCGAGCCGTTCCCGGGAAAAGGTCAAACTCGAGGCAATGAAAAACGTGACCAAAAGAGGGCCGCTTCGTTCCGTCCGGGCGAGTTTGTTTTTCCTTTTCCTGCTCGGGTGCCTGACCGATCTCGGGCGGAGTGTCAGCGGAGCGCAGTGTTTCGAATGGCGCCGCTTGGCCGAGATAGCGCCCGCACTTGGAGACAAACACTGGTCCCTGGATGGCTTGGTCTACGATTCCGTCCGGCATATGCCATTGGCCGTGCTGGGTCGTCCACCGCTTCCTGATCCGCAATACTGCGGGAATTGCGAAGTTTGCGATCGTTGTTTTCAAGAGATTCACCTCTTTCACTGGAATGGCCGCGAATGGTTCGAGGTCAATTCGCCTTTGCCCATTCCGCAAGGCCCGCGTTCTGAATTTGGGACTTGTTTCAACACCGCCCGCGGCACTCTTATGCTTTTCGGCGGCTTTATTGGATTCACCTATCGGAACGACTTCTGGGAGTGGAATGGCTCGCGCTGGAGCGAGATTAAACATCCTGGCGCGTGGCCATTAGCGTCCAATTTCGATTCTATGATCTACGACTCCGGTCGCGATCGCGTCATCCTGCTGCACGCTTTAAATGACTTGCCCAATGGCCTGTACCAGACCTGGGAGTGGACCGGGACAGCTTGGGAACAAGGGCCCAACTTGGGGCCTGTCGGCGGCCAAGGGCGGCCAGCCTTCTGTTTCGACAGCGGCCGCGGCCGCGGACTTCTTTACGCCATCGACTGGGACAGCATTTTCGAAGAGACATGGGAGTATATTCCAGGCGCAACTGCCGCGCAGAGCCGCTGGCAACAAGTAGCTGTCTCCGGTGCCCCGTTCGAAGGGCACATCGGCGTGGGCCTGGCCTACGATTCGTACCGTCGCCAAGTCATTCGCCAGGGCGGCAAAGCCCCGAGTTCGCTCTACTCCTACCTCGAAGCGACCTATGCTTGGGACGCGGCGGCGTCCAAATGGACGATTATCGGTGCCATGCCGTCCAGCGCGCGGCGCGGTGGCTCGGCGCTGTGTTTCGATCCGGATCTTGGGCAAATGGTTCTTTACGGCGGGTTCCGCCTCGATCCACCCGACAATTCTTTCTATTTCACGGATACCTGGCAACTGCTGCGCGGGGAACCCGGGTGGGTTGTGGACTTGCCACCGCGCGCGGACTGGTGCCAGGGCGAGAATGGAGTGCTGGCGGTCACTGTGGCGGGAGACGCGGAAGTGCAATGGTATAGGAACGATCAACCTATCGAAGGCGCCACCGGCAAAATCCTGGTCGTTCGTTCCGCCGCCGCGCCCGACGCTGGCACTTACGTTTGCGTCGCTAAGAATGAATGCGGCGAGATCGCCAGCCGCCGGTGCTTGGTCAATGTCCTGGAACCTCCGTCTCTGACCGGTCCCCCGGTCTATGACGCGGCGGTTTGCCCCGGAGACTCGGTCTCCATCCAAGCGCCGCGTTATGCCGGGAGCTTGCCGATTGAGATTCGACTGCAGAAAAGAACCGGAGCCACTTGGAGCAATACCGGGCTTTCCTACTCCGTGTTTGCCGGACGCGAGTTCTTTTTTATCGAGAAGGCAGCTGAATCGGATACTGGGTTTTACCGTTTTGAACTCACCAATTCATGCGGCACGGTCTTTTCCGACGAATTCTACATTCGCGTCGGGCTCGAGATCGTAACTCAACCGGCCAACACCGCCGTCGACGTTTGTTCTGGCGCGACTCTATCGGTTGAAGCCCTCGGAGTGAAACCGTTCCAGTTTCAATGGAGGCTCGATGGGGCCACGTTAACGAATGGCGACAGCACCATCGCGGGCGCCCAATCCTCAAGCTTGTTCATTCAGCCGGTGCTCTATGCTCATGAAGGCAACTACGACGTTATCATCTCCGACTCTTGCCATCCGGCGAATGTCGTCACCAGTAAAGTCGCCAAGTTGACGGTGAAGCCAGGTCCACAATGGGTTCAACGGCGGACCAATGGACCGCCCGCCCGGGCGGAGCACGCGCTCGCCTACGATTCCATGCGACGCGTCACCACCCTATTTGGAGGTAACGTCCTGGATGCGAGTTCCGACACGCCCAGTGAGGCGAACGATCTTTGGGAATGGGATGGGAACCGCTGGACGGAACGCTTGCCGCTCGATCGCCAAACCGGCTGGCTCCCAGACGGACGTGGCGGTTTTAAACCTCAGAATACCGTTCGCCCCGTGGCGCGGCGGCAACATGCCATGGCCTATGACGCACGGCGCGGACGGCTGGTTCTTTTCGGCGGCGTCACTTATGATCCATTGCGCTTTCAAGTTTTTCTCAACGACACATGGGAATGGGACGGGCTGAACTGGCACTACCGCACCTCCGACGGCCCTGCCCCGAGAAGCAACCCGGCGATGACCTACGACAGCTCTCGCGGCGTGATTGTCATGACGGGCGGATTTGTCTCGGGCGGTGCGCCGGACCCAACTCCTGGAGCGGTTTGGGAATGGAACGGAAACGGTTGGCAATCCTACATCGCAACAAACGGCCCGAGTATCAACTACAGTCAGGTTTACGGCGGCCTGGCCTACGACACGTTTCACAAGCTCGCCCTCTTTGGCTCTTTGGGCCGACCGTGGAGGACATTCCAACCACCGAATGGACTTTCTGGGGCTGGGATGGCAGCCGCTGGGCTGGCAAATTCGACTTTAATACGCCGGAATTCAGGCGCGCCCAATTTGGGGATCTTAGCTACGACCGCTACCGCCGGCGGGCCGTGTGGTTCGGCGGCAATAAACCGTCTAATGATACGGGCTTTCTTGATGGCACGAGCTGGGCGGTCTTCCAACCCGTCGTGCGGCCGTCCCCCCGCTACAGTCTGGCAATGGCCTATGATGAGGCTCGACACGTTACAGTTCTGTTCGGCGGCGCCACGGGCAACGGCGCTCGCGACCTTAGCGGTGAAACCTGGGAGTTAATCGCGGTGGACACTCCGCTCCTCAACGAACAGCCTGCCGCGCAATACCGTCGCGCCGGCAGCATTGCCACCTTCACCGTTTCAGCGACAGGCCCGCCCGCCCTCAAGTATCAATGGTTCCACGGCGACGCCCCAGTCGTTGATTCCGTCGAACTCCCCTTTGGCAGTCCGGCTCCACGAATTGGAGGCGCAACCACCGCGACGTTGACGATTCGCGATGTCGCTCCGACGGATGCCGGCACCTACCGCGTGCAAGTCAGTAACCCGTGTCACGACGTCTGGAGCCAGGCTGCCATTTTGACGCTGAACCCGGAGCTACAGATCTTCCCGTCCGCCACGACCGCGACGCTCCTGTGGTCCGATCCGACCGTAACCCTCGAACAAGCCACCGATGTGAACGGACCATGGATCGCTGTGCCTGGAGCCGTATCGCCGTTTCACCCGGCAGCGGTAGGACCGGACAAGTTCTTTCGCTTACGGTTACCAAATTGAGCGAGCGTTCGGCCAGTTCGTAGCTGCTGCCGTGGAGCAGAACCCGCAAGTGGCCGGGGAAATCGGATCAGGAATGGTCCCTGGGGCAGCTCTGGTGCCAATTTGCCAACTGAACAGCGGTTGCTTGGCAAACCTGCGTGGAGGGTGGGATCCGATCGATCCAATCCAGAGAGCTCGCTAGTGGATTGCGTCTCTCAACACTGACGAGCAAAAGCGAAGTCGGTCTGCCGGTCGACGCCTGGCTGGCCGCCAGGCCCGGGATCGTCTCAGTTGAACTGGTTCAGATTTCACTATGAATGCGGCCTAAGGCCGCGTAGAACTCGCCCATCGACCCATGCCATTCCTTACCATGCAGCGGTTCCACAAGGTTGCGAAACAATTTGCGTGCTTTGTCTTGACGGTGAGCGGCGCGATTTTGCCGTCACTTGATGCCGCGACCCGCGATGATGCGCTTTACGCCAAAGCGGAACAGTATCAGGCACCAGCAATCCAGTTGCTCGAGCGCTTGGTGAATATCGACAGCGGCACTGGACACCTGGAAGGCCTCAACCAGTTGGCGGATATTCTCACCGCCGAACTGAGCTCACTCGGCGCGCAAATTGAATTGCTTAACGCAACTCCGATGGCTGGAAAGAACATTGTCGCAACCTTCAAAGGCTCCGGAAAAGGCAAGGTTTTGCTGATCGCCCACATGGACACCGTGTTTCAGCCTGGGACCGCAAAGGTGCGTCCGTTTCGGATCGAGGGCCAGCGCGCTTATGGCCCCGGGGTTTGCGACGATAAAGGCGGCATCGTGGTCGGGCTTTACGTTTTGAGAATCCTTCATGATCTGAGTTTTCGGGATTTCGCGACCATTACCTTCATGCTGAACTGCAACGAGGAAGTCGGCTCGATCGGTTCGCGTGATCTGATCGAATCGCTTGCACGCCAGCACAACGTCGCGTTTAACCTCGAAGCCGGTCGCGTTGGTGACAAGGTGATCGTCTGGCGCAAGGGCAGCGCAGTGATTGAGGTCATCGCCACGGGCAAATCCTCCCACGCCGGCAATGCGCCTGAGCTTGGCCGAAATGCCGCTTTAGAAATAGCCCATCAAGCGTTGCAGTTGAGCAAACTGGAAGCCCCAGCTCGGCTAACCACGGTCAATCTCACCGTGGTGCAGTCGGGCGACCGAGAAAATGTCATCCCCAACTACGCGATTGCCAAGGCGGACGTCCGTGCGGCGACCACCGACGAGTTTTCTCGAATAGAGCGGGATCTGGCTGAGCTCGTGAAAACCAAATTGATTCCCGACACGCACGTGGCAGCCACACTGCGGCGCAACTTCCCTCCACTGCCACGGAATGCCGCAACCGAAACCCTGGCGGCTCAAGCGCAACGTCTCTACGCCGAATTGGGCCGCGATCTCGGCATGGAGGGGGCAGGTGGCGCAGCTGACAGCGGTTTTTCCGCGGGCGTTGGTACACCTTCGCTCGACGGACTGGGACTCGTTGGCGGAGGCGGTCACGGACCCGATGAATTCGCCGATTTAACGAGCATGGTCCCTCGCCTCTATCTCCTCTCCCGGCTCGTTATGGAAGGGGGGAGAGCCTCACAATAGCAACGAACGGACCACACCGGCTTTAGGCGCAGGACGATAAGGCGAATCAAGCAAACTGAGTTGTCGGCAATGCTGCGCTTGTTGAGCTCTCGTGTGGCTTTAGTCAGGAATTGATAAAGGCGATAAGACCGGAACTCCCTTCACGGCTCGAGCCGATGCCCCGGGTGGATCTGCCCCGATCCCGGTCGTCGAAAAGCGGTGAGATCCGAGTCCGACGGAGTGGGGATTGTCGAAGGCGTCGGCCCCGAAGTGACCGAGTTAGCGAACGGCGATCACGGATCGAACTTGGAGGCGTAGGCACATGGCCGCAACCCATTCAGGGGTCACGGGCCGGTGGCCACTTTGGGAAGATCGCCCTGGAATTCTGAGCCGCGTCGCAAGATAACTTGACGAATCTCCGCGGCGAGGGAGTCTGGGGCCATGATCTGCCGCCTCCTGTCGTCTGCCGTTATCGCGAGCGTCACTGGTTTGGCCTTGCTTCATCCCACAACGGCACGGCCAGCTTCGTTACCCGAAGAAAAGCCGCTCTGGACTGAAGCAAATTTTCAGAATCCGATCCGTTACGATGTTCCGGAGGCGGTGCGCGAGAATCAACCTCCCCAAGGGTCTCCCTCGGGATCGAATCGGGTCTACAGCTTCGTCACGTTGCCGACCTACAGCATTCACCAGGCGGTCGAGGCCATCGCCACGGGCGTCGGCCTGGTCATCTGCCCAGGCGGCGGCTACCGGGACGTCTGGCTCGATCGCGAAGGCCATGACCTCGCCCTCTGGCTGAAAGCGAAAGGTGTGACCTCATTGGTTCTAAAGTATCGGACCAACGCAGATGCGCCCGGGGGCGGAAGGCAGTTTCCGGCGGACGTCTACGATCCGGCCGTGCTGGCCGACGCGCAGCAGGCGATCCGGATCCTGCGCTCACGAGCGGCGGACTTGCATCTCAAGACCATCGGGATCTGTGGATTTTCGGCCGGCGGCAATCTTGCTCTCAAGGCCGTCTTCCGGCCCGAGCTCGGTTCGGATTCGCCGCAGGCCAGCGGCAAACCTGATTTTGCCGGTTTGTTCTACCCCGGTCTGAGAGAAGAATTCAGCGAACTGGTGACGAAGGCGACGCGGATCCCGCCCATTTTCCTGATCAATGCCGCCGATGATACAGTAACTCCGGCCAACCGATGCGTCGATCTCTACCAGGCGCTGCTGAAAGCGGGTGCGCATCCTGAATTGCACGTGTTTTCAAAAGGTAGCCATGGTTTTGATCTGGGCGAAGGGCGCGGAGCCTCAGCCACGCTATGGAAAGAGAGTTTTGTCGCTTGGCTGAGCGAGGCAGTGCTGATGCAGCCCAAATCGCCCGGGCTGAGCGAGTCGAAGCCTTTCATCAACTATTTTCTCCCCACACCACCGCAAGGCGAGTTAGGGCGAGAGACTTGGGGCGCGTCCAACGTTCTTCCCCGCGACACCCGAAACGGCCTGGAAGACACCACGATGAAGAAGTACTGCTACTGGGACGGGCAGATTATCAAGGCCTCGGACGGCAAATTTCACATGTTCGCCAGCCGCTGGGATGAACCCAAAGGTCACGACGGCTGGTTCGGTTCTGTCGCCGTTCACGCCGTGTCCGATTCTCTGCTCGGGCCGTACGTGGACAAAGGTCTTTGTTGGCCTGACGACCACAGCGGAAAGGGCCACAATGTGACCGCGCTCACCCTACCTGACGGCCGCTATGCCATTGTCATCAGCGAAACGCGCCCTTGCGAAGTCTACGTCTCCAAGTCACTCGACGGCCCTTGGGAGCATCTTGGCACCATCACGGTTGAAGGTGAACCGAAGTGGCACGCGTCCAATGTCGCGATCATGGCTCGTCCCGATGGCAACTTCGAGTTCGTGCCCCGCGACGGCCGAATCTTCTTCAGCGACAAAGGCATCCTGGGTCCATACAAGCCGCAGGGCCCTTCGGTGTTCCCCAAAGGAATCCCAAACCTGGAAGATCCGTGCATCTGGTATTCCGGCGGCTTGTATCACATTGTGGTCAACTCCTGGTCCACTCGGACGGCATATCACCTGACCTCGCGCGACGGCATTCATGACTGGGCGAATCGCGGCTTGGCTTACGACCCTCGCGAAGCCATCGTCCGTTACCGCAACGGCACCGTGAATCACTGGAATAAAGCCGAGCGGCCCTCGGTGTATATCGAAAACGGGCATGTCGCTGCCCTGACCCTGGCCGTGATTGACGTGGAAAAAGAGCAGGAGAAAGGCAACGACGGTCATGGCAGCAAAGTCATCGTGGTTCCTTTTGACGGTGCGTCCCTCGACCGCGACCTGCAATCGACAGCAGATTCCCCGAAACGGTGATGTGAGAATGGGGGGCGCTGGCCCGCGACCGGATCAAACTTCGAAGGGCCATAGGCTTCACCACGATAATCCATCGAAATTCGCCCGCCTTCAACCAACTCCTTCGCAACAAGCGCCGGGCGCCCAGGGTGCATCTCGACAGTACCACCCTTTGTTGGCGCGCGGACTTGAGTCCGCCGGACCGTCCGATGCGGCCAGCAGCGCTCGAATCCTTCGCGATCGCGGTCGTGCCTGCGGACATTCCTGCGGGATAAATCCCCTGGTGGTAAGTCAAGATACGCCCGGGCGCCCAGAAAAAGTCAGATTTCGCTTGTTCGGCTTTCAAATGCTTGTCTATCTCGAACCAACGGTATGAAGCACCTTCCATTGCATTCGGTATTCCTGTCATTACTTTCTGCTTTGCTCATCAACGCGGACGACATCGCCCACCAAAACCCTCCGCCCGCCAGCCGGAGGTCGCGACCGCCCTCCAGCCTTACCTGGACAGCTATAAATTGGCAGGATACATCGCGATCATAGCCGATAAGACCGGTGCGATTCATTTCAAAAACATCGCAGGATATGCGGATGTCGAGGCCAACTTGCCGATGCATGAAAGCCAGCTGTTTGGATCGCTTCCATGACCAAGATGTTTGCCGGCGCGTCCATCCTAATGCTGGTCGACCAAGGCAAATTGAGCTTGGACGATCCCGTCACCCGTTTCATCCCTCAACTCGAGAGATGGATGGTGGTGGAAGAAAAGGATTCCTCACATGTGCTGCTCAAACCGTTGAGCCGCCCCGTCACGATCCGGCATCTCTTAAGCCATACCAGTGGATTGACAGGCATGTCTGAGCTCCAGCAATTGACCGGCTCCGACAGCACTCCGTTAAAGGTCCGCGCGCTTAGTTCGGTCACCGGCCCGCTCCAGTGGCAGCCGGGCGACAAATACGCCTATGGCAATCAGGGCATGAACATCGCCGCGCGCATTGTGGAAATTGTCAGCGGCATGCCTTACGAAGAATTTCTGGAAAAGCGCTTCTTCGATCCGCTAGGCATGAACGACACAACGTTTTGGCCAAGCGACGCGCAGCTGGCTCGTCTGGCCGGTGCTTACGGCCCGAACAAGGAGAAAAACGGGTATTCGCGGGGCAGCATCAGTTTTCTGAGCAAGCCCTACGGTGATCGTCTTCATCGCTTTCCAGAAGCCGGCGGAGGCCTGTTTTCTACGACCCATGATATGATGCGCTACGGTCTCCTGCTGGCGAACGACGGTGAATTGGAGGGCAAGCGATACCTATCCCATGCCGCTATGGAAGAGTTGCAGAAAGACAGACCGGTGCAACCAAGGTCAATTACAGCCCTGGGCTATCACCTACGCAACGGCATGTTCGGTGATGGCGCCTATGGCACGGATCTATCGGTCAACCCGGCCACAGGAATGGTGGCCATTTTCATGATCCAATGCACGAGTGGCGACCAATGGGCCGCTCGTGACTTGTTCTTAAAAACGGCGACTGGGAAGTCTTCCAGAAGCGAGGCGCGGCGCCTCGAAGTTCGGATGGGAGAGTCTTCTCTTACCTTAGTAGAGAGTATGGTGGATCCGGAGAGCATTCTCGTCAGCCCATATGGAAACAAAATCTTAGTTTGTCTAATGCCATTCGGTAATTCTTTTCAGTCCCGAAGGGACAGAATGAAAGAAGCCCGGTCGCTTTAGCGCCGGGTGCTCAAGTGAGAGGGCCCAAGCCCGGAGGGGCGCTGAGTGCGGCGAGAAAGGGCGTTTGGGTTCACCGACCTTGTGATCCGCTTTATCTCCGGTTCTTCCGTTCAATGCCACGTCCTCGGCCGTCCCGTCGGGACTTGGAATCGCGCCCATTCAACCTCGGCGTTAAAACGCCGAGCTATTCTCGAGTTGCCCCATCCGGGGCGCCAGGAGGCAATTACCGAATGGCATTACTTAATATGTCACCACTTAGACAGCGTTGTTTCGCGATGATTTGCAGCTAGCACAATGGAATTTTCGACCGGGTTTACGACACCCGTGCTTACGGAGAACGGTCCGCTTCTCTTGTCACGACTTCAGGCGAAGAACTCCCGCGCGGCCTGATTCCATTGCTCATCATTCAACTGTTCGAGTGCACCGACGCAAAGAGCGTTGCTCGACGTATCTTCGCTCCGTTTCAACTGGGCGAGATTCCGCATGAAGGCAATAAATCTCCCGATATCTTCCTGAAACAGCACCTCTGCGGACCGTCCAATCTTCAGCGTTGGGATTTCGGCGTCGAGGTTCTCTCCTTGGATCTCTCCGATCCACTGTTGATGGTAGGAAGTCTCATCCAATTTAGATGTCATTTCGCTCAAAGCCTCGTTCACTTGAGTCACGCGGCCGCTGACAGGGGCGAGGAATTGGATGCGCCGCGATTTCTGACGAACGACGAACAAGGGTTGGCCGGCGCGCACGGTCGCACCGACGCTTGGCAACTCGATGGCGTCAACGCGCCCGACGAGTTTCTTGGCAAAGTCGTCTATACCCACCTTTACCGAGCCATCCGGCGCCAAACTGGCCCAGCAATGGCCTTTGGAAATCAAGACACCGCCAGGTATGGAGAATTCACTGGCAGGCACCTCCCCCGGGTGCGTCCGGTGTGTGATGTGAATGGTCGGTTTCAATTGCCTTTCGATTCGGGCCTGACGCCGAATCACTGCAGTTTTCGTGAATGCTCTTAACTCATCCTCCGTGAACGGCTTCTGCACGTAATCCATGGCGCCGAACTTCATGCATTCCACCGCCGTCTCGACGGTGGCGTATCCTGTAATAACGATCACATCGATGTCACCGCGCATATGCTTCACCGACTTGACCAACTCAACGCCATCCATGGCGGGCATCCGGAGGTCGGTGAAAACAAAGTCATAGTGGTGTGTTTGGATGAGCCCCAGCGCCTCCTGCCCCGTCTGCACGGTATCGACCGAATAGCCGTCCGGAACCAAAATTTTTCGGAAGCTATCCAGAACGATGTCTTCGTCGTCGACACAGAGAATGTGCGCTATGGGTTCTTTAACCTCGACCCGCTTGAGCGTCTTGGCTTCGCGGGTGAAGTCGAGTTTCAGGCCCTCCGCGAGTGCCGCTTCGCGTTCGCGACGGTGCCGCTGCTCACGAAATCGCTCCAGAACCGTGCGTGCGGCTAAATCGGCCAGGTAACAAGTGAGCGCGAAAAGAATGAAGAGTCCGATAGTCATGTTGATTCTCCTTTGGTAAAAACTTTCTCGGGGCCCGGTGAATTTGACTGGGTCGTCAGATTTCTGAGGCTGTACTCTAAATCGGACGGCAGGATCCGATAGAGCCAACCGGCCCCGTATGGATCCTTTTCAATCTTCGCGGGCTGCACCACCATCTCGGCGTGGGTTTCGATCACCTGCCCGCTCATGGGGCAAAGAAGCTCATGCGCGAGCCCGTCGGCCGAGACCAAGGTCGCGCAACCGGTCCCCTGGATTAATTCGGTAGCAGGAGGCACGAGCTCGACGCTTCGAACGCCTTTCAGTGTTTTGACAAAAATCTCATTCGCGCCCATGAGCACCGTTCCCTCGGATTCCGTCGCCGCCCAACTGACGAATCCGAGGCGAGCGAAGTGCGCGGGGCAGGACCGCGCGTCGGGTAGCGCATCCTTGCCGCTGTTTTGCAGCGCCTGATAATTCAGGCCGCGCGTCACGACGGCCATGAGCTCATCCACCGTAAACGGCTTGCACAGGTAGTCGATGGCTCCGCAACGGAGAGAGCGGACCGCATTCTGAACGGTCGCATTGCCCGTCGCCATGACAACGGGGGCACCGTTGCCGCGGCGTCCGGCTTGAGCCAGAAACTCAAATCCATCGAGATCGCCCATCATGATGTCGCAGATAATCAACCGGTAGGTAGACTTCTCGAGGCAATCCAAGCCGGCTCGCCCGGTAGCGGCCGTGTCGACGGAAAGGTCCTCGCTGCCACAAATCCGCGCGACGCCCTGCAGCACGACCGGTTCGTCGTCAATCACCAGGATATCCCGCGCCGTCTTCATGGTTTCTCCGGGACTCTAATGGTGAACGTGGTGCCCTTGCCGACTTCGCTCTGCACGCTGATCGAGCCGTCGTGCCCGTCGATAATGCCCCACACAACCGCGAGTCCGAGCCCCGTTCCTTTCGCCCCTTTCGTGGAATGGAACGGTTCGTAGATTTTAGGGATCTGCTCCGCTGGAATGCCGCACCCGGTATCTCGAACCTGGATCTCGATGTATTCCCGGTTCTTGGACGCATCGACGTCATCCCAGCGCTGCCAACCGCACCCCCGGCGCGTGCAGATTTCCACCATTCCTTTCGGTGGGGCCTCAAACGTAAACACCGTCGCGGCGCACCGAGGACACGTTCGACCCTCGACAATCAACGACGTGGAGCACTCGGGACAAAGGAATTGGGCCTTTTTCCGTTCGTCGAACGTAAACCCATGATGGTTTCCGGCCTTGCCATAGACCGGATCGATATAAACGTAGCCTTCCTGGTCCTCGCAACGCGCCTTGATCCGGATCGACGGTTTGCCATCGAACCGCACTTCGCTGTCGATCAAGTCGTGGCGCTTCGGGCAGACCGCTTGCTTGATCTGCCGCACACCGACTGGAGAGAGGCTGATTAGTGCGGTGCGCAGGGTGATGGTGCCGCCGTCGCCGCTGATCGCATCGGCCGCGTTGACGATCAGATTCACGATGACCTGTTGCATCTGGTTGGCATCGACCACCGGGTGCGGAAGGTTCGGCTGCAGTTGCTTTTCGACCACAATCCGCTTCAACGCGAGCTGCCGTTCTACAACGGAAATGGCCCGCTGGATGACCTCATTGATATCTGATTCTCGCTTTCGCGGGACGGACTGGCGCGCAAAGTCGAGCAGGCTCTTGACGATGTCGCGGCACCGGATGGTCTCACGCACGATCACTCTTAAATCTTCCTGCTCCTCAGGCGCTCGGGCGCGTTTGAGCATCAAGCTGCTATAACTGAGGACGCCCGTCAGGGGATTGTTGATCTCGTGCGCGACGCCCGCCGCGAGACGGCCAAGCGAGGCCAGTTTGTCGGATTGCACAAGTTGCAGCCGCGCCTCCGCGAGCTTGCGGGTCATCTGGTTGAACGAGCGGGCCAGCATCCCGAGCTCATCTTGTCGGGATTCGTCAATCGTGCCGCTGAGATTGCCACTGGCCACGTGGCGCGTGGCGGCGACCAACTGCTCCACGGGAATGCTTACCCAGCGCCGCACAAAGACACCGGTAATCAGGCTGAGCACCACGACGGCACTGGCCGCGAAGATGAGGATCTCCACCCGCCCGCGACGCATGTCCTCGTCGACCGCGGTCAGCGGCATGATGACATCGAAAACCCCGAGGACCGTCTTCGATTCTGGGTGGGCATGGCAAGCGGCACTCCAACAGGAAGGCTGGTTATAAATCGGAGTGATAACTCCGAACGCGCGGCTGCGATCCCCAGGACGTTGAAAGACTCGGGTGCGGGCCCTCTTTTCCAGCCGCTCGAGTGGCGGATCGACGCTATGACAGTGGATGCAGCTCTCCGCGCTAAGATCCACGGTTTTGCCAATCTCATTGGTGTCGGACGAGTAAGTGATCTCGCCCGCCTTGTTCATGATGCGAATGCGCTCGATGCTCTTCTCCTGACCGAGACGTCGGATGGTCTGGTGAATGCGATCAGGTTCGTTGAGCAGCATATCGTACTCAGTGCTCGTTTTGACGGTCTGGCTGACCTGGATCGCGTGCCGCTCGACCTCCGCGAGGAGGTTGTTGTTATGCGACCGTATGTTGACGTAGGCAAAAACGCTGATGATCAGCAGCACCGTGATGTCTACTGCCGTCGTCAACTTGCGCCCCACCGTCTTGCGGATCATGCAGCGGCTCCTGGCGGCAGCGCTGCCTGGCTTGCGTCCCAGGGAGCACGTCCACCGTTCTTGGGAGGATGGTCAAGGCGAACGATGATGAGCGACTCGTCCGTAAAATGCTCGCGATGTTTCACACCCAGATAAACAGTATTACTGATCTTACCATGTCGTCAAATACGTATTTCTTATCGTTTATCTTTTAAGGGAAGCATTTCCTTTTTAGCGACAGTTCCGCGGTGCCCTGGCCACGACTGAAAGTTGGAGGCAACGCGCCCGTATCCTTGTCGATGATGAACTCCAGGTACGGCGAACCTGACGATCTCCACCCGCAGCCGTTACGGGTTAAGGATGGGGCCTCGAAGGATTAGGTCGCGTCTGCGCGCCAGCCTTACGGCTTCGCCGCGCAACCACAGCCCGCGGTTCGCCATCGCATCAACATTCGAGCACCCTTTATTTCCGCGGCATGGACGAGAGTAGCTGCGGTAGGTGAGAATGCGCCATCACGGCGAACTCGGCGTGACCACACGGTAAAACCGCTTGGCCGCCGCCGCGGGGTCCACCAAGAGCGCGTCCCGGTCGGCCGTCTGGGCTACGATCTCTTCCACGGACGCCCACTGGGGCGTTACCAGCGAGTCTGTGGACTCGACACGGTAGGTGCGATTGGCCAGAGCACGCACTTTGATGCGGGCTCCTGAGCCGTTTTCGTTGAAGGAGACTTCCAACTTCAGGCAACTCGTTGGATCCTTCGGATTCGTTCCGGACAAGTATTCCTGATTATTCGTCAGGCCATCGCCGTCGCTGTCTTCATCGCGGTCAGAAGGGTTGCGCGGGTCCAAACCGAACGCTGATTCCCATGTGTCCGGTTGCCCATCTTGGTCTGTATCCGTAAGGAACGAGAGTATGGCATTGGCACTCGTAAATCCGGTCGGACACGCTGGATTACTAACGTGGACGGTGTAATTCGTGTAGGGCAATTGGACTAACGCAACGCTGAGAAATGCCCGATGCCGCTCGAGCACAACAGTTCCGCCAGGCACGTCCTCACCATTTCGCTGCCAGCGATAGGTAATAGGCAGCGCCGCGGTATTCGTCACCTCGACACTGAATCCGACCAAGCCGCCCGCGACGACCGTCTGACTCAAAGGATCTTGCAAGATGGCCGGCGCCCGCCCAGCCAGGCATTCCGCCACTGGTGGTGGGTCAGCCCGGCCAGGAGAACCTCCCATGGCGGCGCTGGATCGCCAGTCCGCGGGGTTTGAGGAACCGAAAATGGTCCCCTCCCGCGGGACGAGTGAAAAGCCGAGCCCCGCCGCGGCGGGCGGCCAGGGCGGCTGATTTTGATAGGTGAAGTCAAACAGGTTCGTTCCAGTCACGGAGGCCAGGCGCAAGGTTTCCCCGTCGTTGTTCAACTTGCCGGTATACACGCCATTGAGGACAATGCCCGGATACGTGGCTGTGATGGCTGCCGGGTTGCGTCCGAGCAAGTAAAATGCCCCCGGCTCGAGCTGAGCGTCCTCAGGGAAGGCAAATACGATCCCGCTCGTGAATTCCAGCCCACCCAATTGCAGAACGTTTGTCCCAGTGTTTTGGAGTTCAAGAAATTCAAGATCTTCTCCAGCCCACTCGGCGGACGCCAGAGGGTCGTACATGATCTCCGTGACGGCGAGACGGGTGAGATCTTGCGCGGTGGAAAAAAAGGCGCGCGTCAGGCCGCTCCAGGTGCCGCCATTCTTAATGCGCGCTTGCACGACCGTTTGAGCCTGAATGATCACCGGGCCGGCGTAGACCCGCGCCCCGCCTGAGAGGCGACCCCCTGCCCCACGCGGATCCGTCCCGTCGGTCGTGACATAAATCGTTCCGCCAGTTCCAGAAACGAGCAGATTGAACCCCGGGGCAACCTCCCCGCCCATGCGGCTGAAGGTCGGAGGACGAAGGTAGTTGCTATCCATCCAATCGGCGCGCTGGGTCAGCCAGTCTTTCATCTGGCGAAGGCGCCGTGTCCACTCCACCGCGCTTGGCAACCCGTTCAAGGCTGCTTTCCCTGGAGTGATCTCGGCGGCCTGATCGTCAATGATCTTGCCCATGGCAACGTTCGACAACGGCCCCCGTCGGAGTTCCCACCAGCGATCGATATAGCCCTGTTGAAAATCGGGATCAGAGAAGAGGCGCGGATACCAGAGCTGCTCCGCCCGGTGCATCAGGGAGCCAGTAGGTCCGCCCGAGATGTAATACGAGGCCCAGTTGTAATCCCAGGCCGGTCCCATCCTCAGCTTGTTGTCGTCTCCTTTCCAAGGGAACATGCTAATCAGCAGGCCGTCGCCATTCCTGGTCAGCACGTTCAGGATGAAGTAGTCCGTAAAGTCGCGCGTATCGAGATATTGGCGGTAACCATTGGTCGGGTTAAGCCACAAGGCATCGTTGTAGAGCACGTCCTCAAACTTCTCCAACCAACCCTCGATCGCAGCCCGTTGGTTCGTGCTAATCACATATCCATTCGGATTGTCGAAGTTCAGGTATCCATTCGATTGCTGGGGCAGATCATCTCCGGGAACATCGCCATACGCTGTGTTCGGCTTGGTCTCGAGAATCCGGTTCGGACCCGCGGTGTGAAAGAACCAGGGGCGCGTCGCCCCGTTCGGCGCCGGCCATCCGGTTTCGGGAACCGGATCCATGCGGTTGATGTTCAACAGCCAACTGCCGCTCGAACCGTCCGGAGCCAGGGCTTGAAAATCGAGACGATCCTTGCCCCGCGCCACCTTTTCCAAGACCGCATAAACGCCGCGCCGATCCGCCAGCTTGAGTTCGCCGCCGTCTTCATTAACAAAGGCTTCCACCCAGCGGAAGCGCACCGCATACCTGCCCATTTGCCGGCTCAACTCATAGGCAAACGTGTTGAAGAGCAGCGTAGGATCCCGGTTTTGATCCGGGTCCGGGAAGTAAAGAACCCAATCGGCGTGAGCGGGCATCCCCAAGAGAGCGGTCTTGGCTTCGGCACCGGTTTCGTCGATGACTTCGACGCTATAAGGTTTCTGGCGCCATTCCGTCGAATAGGCCCCGCGTCCGCGGATCCCAATCAAACTGAACAGTTGCGGCGCATCCGCGAAAGCGCTTACGCCTCCGTTCAGTTCAAACGTTGCCCACGCCGCCGCTTGTCGCGGCACTTGTTTGATGCCCGATCCGGTTGAATTCCACCCTTTTTGCGGAATCTTCCCCGCGCCGAAGTTCTCCACAACCAGGATCGGCAACGAGGACGTGTATCCCACGAGCTCCTGCGCCAGCCGGATGTAACTGGCCCCGCTGATCGAGCCCACTTTGTCACCGGCCACCGCCACAGCGCGCAAGTGCGTCGTATTCGTAATCTGAATTGGCGTCTGATAGCGGTAACCATTGGTTAACCCAGGAGGCGAACCATCCAGAGTGAAGTAAATTTGCGCCGATGCTTCCGCCGCGGTCAATGTCACGGCGAACGGATCCCGAAACACCCGATTGCCCGTAGACAATTGCACGGCCGCCGGCGGCGCGGCGGTGGGATCGTTCGGCGCTCCGGGCGTCGGCTTCCCAAAAAACTGCACCTGATTCGTGTCGCCTCCCAGCAGGCCGTAGGAAATTCCTGGACGCTGCGGCGGAAATGCCGGCGGAAAGGAGTGAACTAGACCGCCTCCCGGAGCGATCAACCCGAGAAACTCGCCGGCGTCTGCGAGCCGGAAGTTCGTGTGCAGTGGCAATCCCGGCTGCCGCCGGTCGTTCCCTGAGGCAAAGACGACGAGATACGCTCCCGGGACCAAATCGATTGGAGGGAAGGACCATTGCCTTAGATCAGTCGGGTCATCGGTCAAGGAGTAGCCCTGCAGGGCCACCGTTTGCGACGTTGGGTTATAGATCTCAATCCAGCCGGAAAACTTGCCGTTTTCGTCCGGCAGCGTCGATTCATCGTTGGCCATGAACTCGGAGATCACCAGGTGGTTGGCCGACTGCACCCGATGCACCGTGACGGACGCGCTCTGAGTCCCGTAGCCGCTTCGGGCGGTAATCTCATAGGTCGTCGTCTCCGAGGGCTGGATGAGGATCGAACCCACGCCGTCAACGGTTCGCGCGGTCACGTCGCCGATCCCCGGCGCAATCGAGACCGTCTCCGCGTATTGAGTCGTCCAGCGCAAGGTCGTTTCTCCCCCAGGAGCGACACTCGTCTGATCCGATCCAAAACGGAGAACCACCGGCGGCGGGTTAACCACGATCGTCAGTTCGGCAGTGTTACTCGCGCCGGCATTGGTCGCGATCAATCGGTAGGTATGAGTCCCGGTCGGAGAGACTGTTTGTTCGGATTGTCCGGTCACATTCACCTCGTCAAGCCGAACTTCCAAGGCATTGCGGACTTCCCACCTCAAGGTTGCCGTCCCGGGCGTGAACAAGACCGGCGCACTCGACGTGAACGATACGATGGTCGGCGGATCCACCACACTTCGGAACGCATTCGCGTGCGCGAGAATCACTCCGCTCGACACTCGGCCGGGATACACAGTGACCCGGTAGACACTCCCGACCATCGCCTCTCCCCCGGAAGGATTGGCCCCCAGCCAACCCTCGCCATGCGGCATCGCAAAGGACGCGTTCACCCCGCTGCGCGACCCGGTTAACGCCCCGTTCAGGTAGAGCTCCATGGTCGTACTAAGGTCGTTCCAGACGTAAGCGACAGGAGTGGGCTCGGTTGGGGAGGGCACTTCGGAATCGAAGGTGTAATCGAGCACTCCCAACTCCGTGAAGCCGAGCTGGCCCGTATCGAACCACAACTCGTAGCGCAGGTTGCTATGAGCGTTTTCACCTACGGCCAGGTAGGAACCGACATTTGCCTCTGGATCGCCCTCCAAAATGAACTCCAGGGTCGCATCGCCGCTCGTGTTTCCGAAGTTAAATGGAACCCTGTCCGAACCAGACAGATGAATGGCGGAGCTCAGGCGGGCGAGCGGAACCAAGCCAGCGGCGGCGTCCTGGGTGACAGTCTGGTCGTAGTCCTCCAGTGATGCCTTGGTCAGGACAGGACCTAATATTAGGAGGGCCGCCAGCAGTTCGAGCCAAAGCGGCCGAGGAGCTTTCACGTTGCTACTCTGTCGGAGGTTGAGGCTCCGGGGCAAGCGTGAAGGACCGCAAGCCTTTCATTCGTTTATAACAGGGATATAACACGGATATAACAGGGACATAACACGGGTTTTATCCGTTTTAAATCCGTGTCCAATCCATGTAAATTCCGTGTTATTATCGAATCCAGCCGAATTCGACCCGCAACGGATTCCGAAATTATGGGCTGCGGCCCCCAACCTACCTCTGGTTCCCTCACGAACGGGTTAAAACTTCGTTCGACTCTCGCGCCTGGTTTGCCATGGGCGATCCGTGGTCTCCTGGCGCTTGCCACGAAAAGTAGACCGTTTTTGGCCCTGACCTACGCTGTTTGCTGATCGTTCCGGGGCTTTAGCCAAGAAAGACGTTCCACGAGGCCCCCATCACCGACGCAAACTCCTGTTCGGTAGCAAGTTAGAAATCTCACAGGAGACTTACTGAATTAACTAGGGCCCTTCAACCGTCTGAACGTCGACTATTAGCGGCTCAAAACCGGGATTAGGCAGGGAAAATTCGGTGAGAGCCACCCAGGCCAGCTTAAAATGATCCGCATTATACGGAACCGACTGGTGATGAGAGTGTTCCACACCGACCTGTCCTGGATGGGCGAAAATTAAAATAAAATAATAGAATGACCAACATAAACACTTGCTCACGAACTGTTAGCGTCGCACGCGACACGTTCCATAAGCGATTCAGGTTACCAAGTGTAGCGCTTCTTTGTTTATATCGTTGTAACGACAGTGACTAAAAACTGGACAGCAATGACAAGTAGCTTGACAACAGATTCGAGAAGCACCACGGCTCTGAGCCCTTTCGACGCCGGTCTGGCGTCTATCGGTCGCCTGCACGCAAACAGCAGCGCGGCGATTGGCCACGTGGCCGTTTCGGAGACTCCCATCGTGGAGAACCAAGCGCAACGAGCTTGCCCTCTCTGGAAACGCGGCTTGGATCTCACCCTGTTGTTGCTGGGTCTCCCCGTCGTGCTGCCCGTGATGCTGGTGGCTGCCCTGATTATTAAGCTAGTTTCGAAAGGCCCCGTCTTCTTCAAGCAGCAACGCGTTGGGTATCTCGGTAAGTCGTTCACTTGCTGGAAGTTCCGAACGATGCACGTCAATGCTAGCCAAGGGACGCATCGTGAGCATGTCCAAAAGCTGATTGCCAGCAACCAACCGATGGTCAAGCTGGATAGCAAAGGGGACAAACGGGTGATTCCCTTCGGCCGGGTCTTGCGCACCTCCTGCGTGGACGAACTCCCCCAATTAATTAATGTGCTCCTCGGTGACATGAGCATGGTGGGGCCCCGTCCGTGTATGGATTACGAGTATAACCACTTGAAGGAAGCTCAGTTGCGACGGTTCGAAACACCCCCGGGGATGACTGGGTTATGGCAGATGAAGCGCCGTTCGGGCACGAACTTCAACCAGATGATGCAGATGGACCTCGAGTATGTCGCCAGTCGCTCCTTCTGGCTCGACCTGAAGATCTTATTCCTCACGCCGCCTTCGGTTCTCGCGCAGGTGCGTGAAGCTCGTTCCGCCAAGAAAGCGTAGGCCCTTGCGGCTGTTCGAGATCAAGTGGTGAATAATTAATAGGGAAAGCTCCGAGGCAAATGTCTCACACTCCGTCCACAATTGTGGACGGAGTGTGAGACATTTCGGTGTTTGGCGTAGCGATTTCAGTGGCGAGCACCGTGGTGTTGACGCGAGTGCTTGCGGACAACCGGGCGTTGCACACGCCCACGGGCCACATAGCAATCGGATGGCTGATCGTCGAAGACCTTTTCACCATCGTGGTGTTGGTTCTTTTACCGGCGATCTTTGGCGGAGGTTCGGAAGCGCAAGCGGGCGGTGCCGTCTGGAAAACTCTTGCCATTGGCATGCTGAAACTGGGCGGCCTCATTGTTTTCACCTTCACCATCGGTCAACGAGTGATCCCGATGCTCTTAGGATACGTCGCCCGGACGGGTTCCCGAGAATTGTTCACCCTGAGCGTTTTGGTATTGGCCCTGGGCATCGCGGTGGGCGCAACCAAGGTCTTTGGTGCCTCCATGGCACTTGGGGCATTCCTCGCAGGGATGATCGTGGGCCAGTCGGATTTCAGCGCCCGAGCCGCGTCCGATGCACTCCCGATGCGGGATGCCTTTGCCGTTCTCTTTTTCGTGTCAGTCGGAATGCTGTTTGATCCGGGCGCAATTCGCGAAGGTTGGCCGCTCATGCTGGTAACGCTGGGGATTGTTTTGATTGGAAAACCCCTGGCGGCTTTGTTGGTTGTGTTGATCCTGAAACGTCCTCTGCAAGTGGCCCTGACCATCGCGGTGGCGCTGGCTCAAATCGGTGAGTTCTCCTTCATTCTGGCAACGCTCGCTGTGTCATTGAAGATCATGCCCGCTGAGGTTATGAACGCCCTGGTGGCCGGATCGATTCTTTCCATTACCATTAATCCGATACTCTACCAAGGCATTGCCCCTACCGTCCGCTGGCTGGAAGCGCGTCAATGGTTGCGTCCTGCGTCCGCCGCTCCTGCTTCGAAACCGTTCAAAAAAGACGGTGCCCAAGACCATGTGGTCGTGATTGGCTATGGCCCAGTGGGACGTACCGTCAGCCGCATTTTAATCGATAACGGGATCCAACCCGTCGTCCTCGACATGAATATTGATACGGTCAAAAAACTGACCGCCGAGGGACGGCACGCCATTTACGGTGACGCGGTAAAGGTGGAAATTCTGCGTCATGCGGAACTGGAATCGGCGGCCGGATTGATCATCTCCAGTTCCACGGCGGAAGCCGCCGGGATTATCAAGGCCGCCCGAGAACTGAATCCCAACCTGCGCATCCTGACGCGGGCGAATTACCTGGCGGAATCGGAGGCACTAAGGAAAGCCGGCGCGAATGCGATTTTCTCGAACGAAGGGGAAGTTGCACTTTCCATGGCCGATTTCCTGATGGAGCAATTGGGAGCGACCGATGAACAGATTGATCGGGAACGAGATCGCGTGCGGAAGGATTTGTTTAACTTCAATTCTCCCTCAAAACCCACAAGTGCTTAGCCGTGCGAATGTAGAGCTTGTCTTTCAGGTGCGCGCTCTGGACAGCCTGGCAGACTTGAATGAACAGCTTGAGCCGCTCCCGGCCCGGGAGTTTGTTCTTGTCGCAGAATTCGATGATTGGCACGCCCTGGGCCAATTCCATGACGTAATAGGGATGCCCCGTGTCGGTGGTTCCGCCGTCGAGGGGACGCAACCGACGGCCATGTTTCGATTTGGAACCGGTCGGAGAATTCATACGTCACCCGACCAGGGTCTTCACCGAAAGTTCTAGTGCACTTCCGCTGATCACCGATTATTGTGCATGCTATCGATGCCAGCCCGTGGGAGTATGAAAGACGAAGATGCACTGCGTTTGGTCGTGGAAGGGACCGTTTCCGAAACGGGCGTCGAGTTCTTCCGCGCCTTGGTGAAGAATTTGGCCATGGTCGCGGACACGGCTGGCGCCTGGGTAACGGAATACCTACCCGAGCGGAAGCGCTTGCGGGCTTACGCTTTCTGGCTGCAAGGCACCTATCTTGAGGACTTTGAATATGACATTGCCGGGACGGTTTGCGCCCCGGTGGTGGAGTCCAAGCGGTTGATTCACGTTCCAGAGCGGCTCATCGACCTATACCCACCCAAACCGGGCTTTCTGCCGGTGAAACCGGTAAGTTATCTCGGCGCGCCGCTGCTAGGAACGGATGGTGCCGTGATGGGGCATGTGTCCATTCTGGACGATAAGGCCATGCCAGCGGAGCCGAGGCTGCTGTCACTTTTTGAAATCTTCGCCGCTCGGGCCGCGGCGGAAGTGCGCCGGTTGAAGATTGAGGAAGAAGTCCGGCTCCGTGAGGAAGAATTGAGTGCGCTTTTGGGAAGCGCCATGGATGCCATCGTGGTTCTCGATGCTCAAATGAACATCGTGCGCGTGAATCCGGCCGCCGAACGCCTGCTTGGCTGCACGGCAGAGGATTTGCTCGGCGAAAACCTGCGTGATTTTCTGCATCATGTGAGCGCCAGCCAGCTGGCTGTTTTTGCGGACGAACTGAACACCAAGCCCATCGGTAAAGGGCAGCTTTGGATTCCGCACAGCTTGACGGTCCAACGCTGGGACAAGTCCCTGTTTCCCGCCGAGGCCACACTGTCGCGATTCAGCAACCGCGGACAAACCTACCACGCTATTATTCTCCGGAACGTGGACGAGCGGCTGGAAGCGGAGCGGAGAATTCAAGCGCTTTCTTCCCAGGCCGAATATCTGCAGGAAGAGCTGCAGGCGTTGCGCCAATTCGGAGAGATTATCGGCCAGAGCCCGGTCTTGCGGCGAGTGCTGCGCGATGTCGAGCAGGTCGCAGTGACCGACACGACCGTTCTGATTCAGGGGGAAACCGGAACGGGCAAGGAGCTTTTTGCTCGCGCCATTCACGCCGCCAGCAAGCGGCGTGAAAAGCCGCTGGTCACGGTCAACTGTGCAGCGATACCAGCAACTCTGATCGAAAGCGAATTCTTCGGGCACGAACGCGGGGCTTTCACCGGTGCAACGACCAAACGGGAGGGCCGCTTTGCGCTGGCCGATGGCGGGACGATCTTTTTGGATGAAGTGGGGGAGCTGCCTCTCGAACTGCAGAGCAAACTGTTACGGGTCCTGCAAGATGGGACCTTCGAGCTGGTCGGAGGCTCGACCACACGCAAAGTCAACGTCCGCATCGTAACCGCGACCAATCGCGATTTGGCACACGAAGTGAAGGAGGGCCGCTTTCGCGAAGACTTGTTTTATCGGCTGAATGTTTTTCCACTGACACTGCCGCCCTTGCGCGAACGTAAAGAGGACATCCCCGCGTTGGCCGCTTCCTTCGCGCGCCGCTTTTCCCAACAAATCGGCTGCTCCCTCCTCCCACTGACTGCCGAAGACCAGCGCAGGCTTCAAGCTTACGCATGGCCAGGCAATGTGCGTGAACTGCAGAATGTCATCGAACGCGCGGTCATTACAGCGGCGGATGGGCGGTTGAACCTTGATCGCGCATTGCCCGAGCTAAAACCCGCCGGGCCTAACGCCCTCAAGGAAGCCAAGACATCGGCTCGCATTCATACGTCGCAAGAGCTGGAGAATCTAGAGCGTGACAATCTGATGCGGGCCCTCGCCTCTGCTCAATGGAGGATTTCGGGTGACGGCGGTGCCGCGGCGTTGCTTGGAATGAATCCGTCCACGTTGCGCTCGCGCATGAAAGCGCTCGGCGTCAAATCTCCCGCCTGACGCTTTTCTCTCGGAGTCCGCTCGCGCGAAGATTCGCGATTGCGGCTCGCGAAATTCCACGTTTCGCGAATTCTCACACGAACCTGCACGTCGTCGATTTTCTATAAGCGACTGGCATCCAGCGCTGATCCTCGAAACCCACCCGGTGGCATCTGGATTGCATAAGGTCTCTCGCCGCGCGTTGCCAACGGCAAAGGCGCGCGACATTCAACAAAACACGAACACGAAATTGCTTATGCCAAAGTACGTCATCGAACGAAACGTCCCCAACGCGGGCAAGATGAGCCCGAAAGAACTCCACGAAGCGTCCGGGAGATCCTGCCGCGTCCTGAGCGAGCTCGGGCCGTCGATCCAGTGGGTGCAGAGTTACGTCACGGACCACAAACTGTTCTGCATTTACTTGGCACCGAATCCTGAATTGATCCGTGAACACGCCGTCCGTTCGGGGTTTCCGGCAGATTCGATCTATCCGGTGAAGACCATCATCGATCCGACGACTGCGGACTAGGACGAGCGGTGGAGAATCAGGAGGGTGGGTCACGAGGACTCGCACAGGCCGTGACCACCACTCTGAATCTCCGCTCCAAATCACTACCCATCCACCTATCAGTTTTATGAACAACCGAATTCCACTGGCCTGCCAGGTCGCCGCTTACCTGGCGCTCGCTCTGACCGCGCCCACGTTCGTCGCCGACAGCCGGGCGGACGAAACTTGCTCCTCGCCCTACCTGGCCCGTATCGAGGGACAGGAGGAATATGTTTACGTCTGGACCCTCGGCGTCCAAGGCCTTGGGGATGGCGCAGACAAACTCGTCGTCGTCGATGTAAAGCCCGGCTCCGCGAGTTATGGAAAGGTCCTCTATAGTTGCTCCGTCGAAGGGCGGAACGAAGCGCACCACGGCGGCTTTACCGACGACCGCCGCCAATTATGGTTATCCGGGCTGGAGACGAGCAAGATTTTCATCTTCGACGTCCATTCACAACCCGCCCGGCCTCAGTTGATCAAGACGATCGATCATTTCGAAACGCTCACGGGCGGCGCGGTCGGACCGCATGGCGTTTACGCGTTGCCCGGCCGCGTGTTGATTCCATGCCTTTCCAACGCGCGGGATCGGGGCGGTCGCACCGCCCTCGTCGAGTTCAGTAACGAAGGTGACTATATCGCCACTTACTGGATGCCCACCAAGAATGCAGCCGGGATCACCGGTGCGCAATTCGCAGACGGGTACAACTATGATGCCCGTGTCTTGCCGCGCAAAAATGTGCTATTGACCACATCCTTCACCGGTTGGAACAACTACACCCGGCCGTTTGGCGAGATTGCCAACGATCCCGAGGCGCTCAAGCAGTTCGGCAATTCCATGGTCTTGTGGAATTTTCACACCCGCCAACCAAAGAAGGTGTTTCCAGTCCCAGGAGCGCCCCTGGAGATCCGTTGGGCGTGGGGAGAGAAACACAACTACGCCTTCACAGCCACGGCCCTGGGTTCGAAACTCTGGCTCTGCTACGAGGACGAGAAAGGCGAATGGCAAGCGAAAGGCGTGGCTCAGATTGGTCCAAAGGGCGGGGTGCTCCCGGTGGACATCAGCCTTAGCGCGGACGACAAAACGCTCTTCGTGGATTGCTTTGGAGACGGCAAGTGCCGGGTGTTCGACGTGTCGAATCCGCAAGAGCCCAGAGCGATCTGCGAGACTCAAATCGGCCGCCAGCTGAACATGGTATCCCAAAGCTGGGACGGAAAGCGGCTCTACTTTTCCAGTTCACTGCTCGCGCATTGGGATAAGAGCGGCGACGACAACGAACAGTTTCTCCGAGCTTACGGTTGGGACGGCAAAGCACTAACGCCCAAGTTCGCGCTCGACTTCACCATGCTCCGACTGGGACGCCCGCACCACATGCTTTTCGGCTCCAGCAAACTCGGACAAAACCGTATCGCCAAAGCGAACTGAAGACTCCCATGAACACCGTCACTCAACTGATCATGCTCGCCACCGCCGGTCTTATTGGGCTGCAGGCGGAAACTGCTCACACGTCCGAATACGATTACGAAGCGCCCGAGCCGGGGTCTTACACTCTGCCCGTCATCAAATCTGCCGCTGATGGCGCGTTACTGGATTGCACAGGCCGATCGATTCGCCTGGCCGATCTCACCCACGGCCGCGTCACCGTGATGAGTTTCATCTACACGCGCTGCGCCGCGGCGAAGGCCTGTCCCTACGCCACTGGTGTTTTGTTGCAGCTTCATCGCGAAAGCGCCGATGACGCCTCGCTCTCGAAGCAACTTCGCCTCGTGAGCCTCAGCTTCGATCCGGCGAACGACACGCCCAAGCGAATGGCCGATTATGCCCAACTCGCATCACGACGTCCGGACGCGGCCCCGTGGCATTTCGTCACCACACGATCCGAGGCGGATCTGAAACCCATCCTGGACGCCTACGGCCAAGCCGTCGATAAGAAGGCGAACGCCTTCGATCCCACCGGACCGCTCAACCACACCTTACGGGTGTTCCTGATCGATTCGGCTGGCAGGATCCGAAACATCTACAGCTCCGGCACTCTCGACCCGCGCTTGATTCTCGCCGACGTGAGGACACTGCAACTCGAAAAATCGCGGGGCACTTCCACACTTTTCACATCCTATTAGTCCAACAAAAACAAGCACAAGAACTATACGAACCATCCAAAAAATGAATACTGCCATGAATCCAAACAAAGCACTCTGGGAAAAAGGTGACTTCACTCGTATCGCCGCCACCATGCGCGAAAGCGGTGAAGCGCTCGTTCGCCAACTCGGAATTAAACAAGGAATGAAAGTCCTGGACCTGGGCTGCGGCGACGGGACGACCGCGGTGCCAGCCGCGAAGCTGGGCGCGTTGGTATCCGGCGTGGACATCGCCTCCAACCTCGTGGAAGCCGGGAACAGACGCGCCCAGGAACTGGGGCTCGCGAATTGTCGCTTCCAGGAAGGGGACGCCTCCGATTTGCGCGAATTGAACGACAAATCATTCGACCTCGTGGTGAGCGTCTTTGGCGCGATGTTTGCATCTAACCCACACCAAGTGGCCAAGGAGAAAGTACGCGTGACCAAACCTGGCGGCCGGATTGTCATGGGCAACTGGATTCCGAACGACCCGACGCTCGTCGCGCAGATCTTGCGAGTCAGTTCGGCCTATACGCCGCCGCCCCCAAAAGGATTTGTCAGCCCCATGACGTGGGGCCTGGAAGATCACGTGATTGAGCGCTTTGCTCACGCGGGGATACCCAAGGAGAGAATCTCCTTCTCCCGAGAGACGTTCACCTTCCATGCGCCCAAGCCGCCTTCGGCGTTCGTGGATGATTTCCGGAAATACTACGGACCGACGATGAACGCTTTTGAAGCTGCGGAAAAATCCGGCCGGGCCAAGGATTTGCAGAACGAATTGGAAGCCTTGTTCCAAAGCCAGAACAAAAGCTCGGATAAAAATGCCACGACCATTCCTGCGACATTCCTCTGTGTGACGGTCGCAGTTTGAGGAAGTCTCCATGAATGGAGCTATTTTCTGGCCCTGCTCGTCGCCAGAGTCGCGCTGGTGGTCTTTGGAATTCAGGCAACGAATTCGAAGATCGTAAAGACGGCGACCGCCCCCTCCGCAGGCGGTCGGCTCGTCTTCTGTATTGGCTGTTGCAGTCGTCTAGTTCAGCCACTGGATCCGGTTGTAGGTAACCTGTTATGATAGCGGACAGCTGGTTCGGCGCACCCCGCGCAATTGCCGAGATCAACCTCGGATGTTGCTCTTTCCGAGGTTGATTCGCTCAGTTTCGCTTTGTGGGAATCGTGCCCTCATGAGGTCAAGCGATGGCCCTGCTCTGTCAGTCCCCAGGGCCTCACCTGATGTCCAGAGTGCCCTGGTAACCTGTCCCACCGTCATGGTCGATCGCGATCTGCGTGAATTCCCCTGCCACAGCGTGGCCTTTGAGCCACCCATCGATGACAACCCCGCCGATCACGGCTTTTGAGCCGGTGACGGCGCCTGTTTGCAGGACGTGGACGAGCGCGGTGAAGGAGTGTGCCGGGCCATTGAGATGGTAAAAGGCCACTATTTCAGTGACGCCCGTGACTGGATCGGTGCTCATTTTGAGCACTTCCCCGGTATAAGTGCCGCTGCCGACATCCCCTCCAACTGTGCCCGCCATATTGGCGATCAGGCCCGGCTGGTTCGGGAACGCGGTCACCCATTTCGTAAACGTAGCCTTGCCTAAGGAAGGCGGTGGAGGAGCACTCTTGATCTCGAGCGTGCCCTGGTAACCCGTCCCACCGTCATGATCAATCGCGATCTGCGTAAATTCCCCTGCGACAGCGTGCCCGGCCAGCCAACCCTCCGTGACGACGCCATCGATCACAGCCTTTGAGCCGGTGACGGCACCTGTTTGCAGGACGTGGACAAGCGCGGTGAAGGAGTGTGCCGGGCCATTGAGATGGTAAAAGGCCACTATTTCAGTGACGCCCGTGACTGGGTCGGTGCTCATTTTGAGGACTTCCCCGGTATAAGTGCCGCTGCCGACATCCCCTCCAACTGTGCCCGCCATATTGGCGATCAGGCCCGGTTGATTTGGGAAAGCCGTGACCCATTTCGTGAAAGTGGCTTTGCCAAGGGGAGGAGCGGGCGTTCCGCGCACCCGATAGAACATCGGCACGCTCACCTGGATCGTCCCGTTCGGGTTCACCGTGACCGACTCCAACGCCGACCAGTTGTTGGTCCATGGCCCCGTCGCTGACGAAGCCCATTCCACGGTGGCGGTGCTGCCAGGTTGCAGATCTACGCAGACCAGTTGCCCGTTTTGGCTGAGGGAACTAATGATGGGATCCTGCCCAAGAGCGGACGGAGCCGCCAGAGCGAATGTAACGGCCGCCAGGGCCGAGAATGTGAGAGATTTGACTATTTTCATTGAGGCTTGTTCTTTGGTTTCGTTGGTTCTGGCGCTTTCGCTTCCTTTAGCCAGAACAGCGCCTGGTGCAAGACGCGCGCCGAGCAGTCAACGGAAGCGACAGGCGCCGCACGCCTGATCCGATTAACTGCGGGCGGCGTGAACTTCACGAGGGTCTCTTAATTGCCGGGTGTCAGTCGTTGGAGTCGTCCTCGATTTCGAGAGTGCCCTGGTAGCAAGTAAAGGTCGGGGCCTTATCGCAATCGACCTGCGTATATTGCCCTTCCACGACGTGGCCTTTCCTCCAGCCATCCGTGATGACGCCTGTCACCACGCCGATGAGGCCCGTTTGCACTACATGGACGTTGGCGGTGAACGAGTGCTTCGAGCCATGGAAGTGATAAACCGCCTCGATCGTAATAACGCCGGTGCTGCCGTCTAAATCGAAGGTAAGGGCCTCCCCGATGAAACTGCCAGCCCCGACATCGCCTCCGACGACGCCCCCCATGTTTGCAAAAATTCCCGTGCTTGGCGGGAAGGGGGCAATGATCCATTTCGTGAAAGTGGTCTGAGCTTCACGGCAGTCGCGGTCTCCCTTTCCATTGTTGTCACCCCGTTGGCCGTGGCCGTCGCCCTTTTTGCCGTGGTCGTCGCCTCGTTGGCCATGGCCGTCAGCTCGGGAAATCGGAGTTTGGAGTAGGAGCGCGGCGGCCAGTGCCGCGAAGGTAAGGAATCTGATGGTCTTCATTGGTCTGATTGGTTGGTTGTCCTTGTTATTTGAGTTTAAGGCGCTGGGCACTGACGGGCCGCCGAGTGGGTGACCTGCGCTGGTGCAACAACTGCCTTCACTCCTCTAAAGAAAGAACCTCAGAGAAACCTTACAGAGTTTGTCGGAAGAAATTCTACTGGCCGGAGAGGGATGGTGCGGAAGGAGGCAGGGCGTAGGCCACAGCCTGGGACAAAGCCATCAGCCGGCCCTCGCCCCACGCAGCGGCATAAGCGGCCTCACCCAGCCGCCGCCGCGCATCTTCCATGGTTTGCTCAAAGGTCGCCACGGAATTTGTTGGGATCACAATGCCGGTCCGTTCCCGCAGCGCGTCCGCAGCCCCGAGGAGCCGCACCGCCCGCTCTGGCGTCGCGGACGCACTAGCAATGAACGCCAACTGGGCGAGCATTCGCGCGCAGCAATGCTGGCATCCAATCCGCCGCATGATGCTCAGCCCTTCGCCAATCAGCTCCGCGGCACGTTCAGCTTTCCCGACAGCTTTCGCCAAGATGCCCATACTCTGCAAGATGGAGGCGATGCCGTGCTGGTCGCCAGTCTGACGCGCCAGGGAGAGCGCTTCCACATAGAGCGCCAACGCCTGATCCGCTTTTCCGTCCTCAGCCGCCACGTCAGCCAGATCCTCCAGCGACCAGCGGATACCGGACAGATCGCCGTCGGCCCGCGTCAATCGCAACGCCTCCTCGTGATGCTGTCGGGCGCCGACGTTGTCACCACGGTTGGACAGCACCACTCCGAGGTTGTGGTGCGCGTCAGCCATGACGTGTGTGTCCCCTAAGCGTGTTGCCAGCGTCAAGCATTCGTTCAGGAGCGCCCAAGCGGTGGCCTCGTCGCCATGCTGCCACAAGGCCAACGACCCAAGGGCGAAGAGCACCTGCGCTCGCGCTCGTGTCGGACGCTGGGCATTGGGATGGGAGAGCAGGGTATCGAAATGTTGGCGTCCTTCCCGGCCATGTCCCTGCCGCAGCCACGGAAGGTAGAGTGGCGCGGCGAGGCGGAGCACCAACTCCACTCGGTCCGGCGGGGCGTCCGCCGCCTTGCCCCACTCGAGCCCCGCCCGGATGTTATCGTGCTCGACTTCGAGACGGTCGGACCATTTGGGCTGGTCGGGGCCGTGCATGGCCAAAGCCACCTGTTCCCCCAGGGTGACGAAGTATTTAACGTGCCGTGCGCGCAGAGCATCGTTTGCCGCCGCGCCGCGTATGGCCAGCCGCTCCTGGGCGTACTGTCGCAACGTCTCCAAGAGGCGGTAGCGCGCCATGCCGCCGACGGACCGCTCCCGCACAACCATCGACTTCTCCAACAGATGACCGAGTAGCTCGAGGATATCCTTGGAACGGAGAAATTCCTTCGGCCCTTGTTCGCCAATCGTGCCTGGTCCCGGGTCGTCGACGCACACGGCCTCAGCCGCCTCGAGCGTCCACCCACCCGCGAAGACCGACAGGCGGTCGAAGAGCAACCGTTCCTCGTCGGAAAGGAGGTCATAGCTCCAGTCCACCAGCGCGCGCAGCGTCTGGTGCCTCGCCAGAGCTGTCCGGCTGCCACCTGTCAGCAGCCGGAAGCGGTCGTGCACACGATCGGCCAAGTGCTCGACCGACAACAGCCTGGTGCGAGCGGCAGCCAATTCGATGGCCAAGGGGATGCCGTCCAGTCGATAGCAGAGCTGAGCCAGGGCCGCCGCGTTGTGTTCATTTAGCTCAAACGTCGGCGTGACCGCCTTGGCCCGCTCGACGAAGAGTTTGATCGATTCGAACTGCCCGAGCGCGCCCAGGGTGCCGCTTTCCAACTCCCCACCGGCCAAGCTCGGCACCGAGAGTGAGGGTACCAGCCACGTGGTCTCGCCAGCGAGCCTGAGGCCTTCCCGGCTGGTGGTCAGGACCTTCAACCGTGGGCAAACCCGCAGCAGCGCATCCACGAGGTCGGCGCAAGCCGCAACGAGGTGCTCGCAGTTATCGAGCAGCAGCAGCCCCAGTTTCGGCTTGAGGTATCGCGTCAGTAGTTCCAGCGGCGGCCGTCCGGCCGTGTTGAGCAAGCCCATTGCGGAGGCCACGGTTTGGGACACTAGCGAGGGATCGGCCAGTGCGGCCAGCTCAACCAGCCAGACACCGTCCGGGAAGCGCTCGACCAAGCCGGCGGCGACCTGCAAGGCGAGCCGCGTCTTTCCGGTGCCGCCCGGCCCCGTCAGCGTCAACAGCCGGGTTCCAGATGCCTCGTGAACAGCATCTCCGACGATCAGGCCGGTGACCTCGGCCATCTCGCGCTCGCGGCCGATGAAGCTGGTCAGTTGCACTGGCAGATTGTGGGATCGGTTGTTGCGAGCCATCGTGGCTTCTCCCTCCAGCGCTTGCAGTGCATCCCTTACCTCGACGGCGCTCTGGTAACGATCGTCCGGATCTTTTTGCAGACAACGCCCAATGATCCGGCCCAAATGTTCGGGCCAGTCTGGCTTGAGATCGGTCAGTGGCTTGGGCGAATCCCGAAGGATGGCAGACATGACGGCAACGGAGCTGTCTCCCTGGAAAGGAAGCTGAGCCGTCGCCATCTCGTATAGGAGAATGCCCAGGGAAAAAATGTCGGTGCGATGATCGCCTCGGCGTCCTTCGATCTGCTCGGGCGACATGTAAGCGGGCGTCCCCAGAATTTGACCTGCCGCGGTCTGGGACAAAGCAGGCGTCTCGGGATGGATGGCATCGGAGTCCCGCTGGAACAGTTTGGCCAGGCCAAAGTCGATCACTTTCAAGCGACCCTGGTTGTTGACCATGACGTTGGAGGCTTTGAGATCGCGATGACCGATGCCGCGCGCGTGTGCCGCCACCAAGGCGTCAGACAGCGGAATCCCAAGTGCGAACAACTTTTCCAAATCGAAGCCTCCTGGAGGAATCAGGTCGCTCAGGGGGCGTCCTTCCACCAGTTCCATGGAGAGGAAATGTGTCCGATCAGACTGTTCGACTGAGTAGATGGTGACGATGTTGGGATGGTTCAAACTCGCGGCGGCTTCGGCCTCCATGCGAAATCGGCGCACGGCCTCGGGCGAGTTGAGCCTGACGGGATGAATGAACTTCAAGGCCACGATTCGGTTGAGGCTGAGCTGCCGGGCCCGAAACACCACCCCCATCCCACCGCGCGCAATCTCCTCGATCAATTCGTAGTCGCCGAAGGAATGGAACTTAACGACCAGGGGCGGGGCTGGCTTAACCAGGATCGGCGTCAGGTCTGTCGGTTGGGGAACCTCCGCATGTGTCAGCGGTTCCAATCCCGGAGCGAGCAGGCACGAGGCGCAAACTCCCGCCGGCGTAGCCGGTGAGATTACCGCACCACAAGTGAGGCAGGATTTAATGGGAGGCATGCTCTGCTTTTACAGAAAGGAAACAGTCCAAACCTTACGGGCTTTGCTTCACCGGCCCATCACGGCAATCAAATGCCGAATCTCGTCGTCGACTTCTGCCGGCGTCCCGACCGTGTGGGAAATCTCTTCGCGCAGAACCTCGGCGTAGCGTTTGCGGAGCCGATGAATGGTCACGCCGACCGCTCCAACGCTGATGCCGTGCTTGGCTGCGATCGCCGCGTGGGGCAGCGCTTTCTGGTTGGAAAGGAACTCCTTCAACTCCTCGAACAAATCCGCCTTCTCGGACGAAACATATTCTTCCCGAATCCGTTCCACCGCCCGTTCCAACACGGTCAGTGCCCAGCGTCGCTCGAAGAGGGTCTCAGGCGTCGCCAGGTCGGCAGGTTCGAGCCGGTAACGCGTTTCAGGAGCTTCGTTCTCCAGCGAGACAAAGGTGACCCGCCCGCCGCGTTTCTCGGTCCGCTGGCGGTGATATGCGTTGGTCAGGAGGTGCTTGAACGACGCCATGAGAAAAGACCGGAAACGGCCTCGCTCCGGGCTCACTTCGGCGAAATCGTTTCTTTGCAGCAGTTGGGCTAGGAATTCCTGAGTGAGATCCTCGCTTTCGGCGGCATCGCAGCCCTGCCGGCGTGCAAAGACGTACAACGGGTACCAATAGGCCGCGCAGAGCAACCCGAGGGCTTCGCGTGCCTTTTCCCGGTCGCTTTCGCCGGCGGTCAGCACCACACTCCAGTGAGTCGTGGCAAACGCGGCGGCGCCGCCCGGCGCCGCCTGGCGGTAAAACGTAGACAGTGCCATACGGGGTAAGGCTGTATGACAGCAATAGCGAAAACTGGCCAGGGAAAAAGCTGTGGCGCGTTGGTTCTAAGCACGCCTGTTGCCGCATCCGTCCCGACGCGAACCGCGCCACGCAATGCATTGGAGCCAAGTCGCAAACTAGGGTGCCGAGCGCTAAGTCCGTATCCTTTCGCGGCGAAGGATTTTGGGCTCTCGCAGGCGCAAGCAAGTCGTCTCCCAGTAACAATCGGCCGAAACCGGTGCCGTCAAAGCCGATCAGCGATTGATGGGAGTACAACCAGCTCTGATCCAGGTGCTAAGGATATTCCTTTGGAATCTCTGCCAGCACTTGGCCGGCAGCCAGCCCAACGATCTGTAGCCGCCAACCTTGCGAGGCAACAGGGCTATCGCGGTCGTGATTCGCTATTCCTCCTTGGGCACTCAGTGGCTACAGACGCCTCTAGCCGTCCATCGAGGTAGAAAGCGGCGCTGATCAGACCAAGATGCGTGAATGCTTGGGGGAAATTTCCCAGTTGCTGCCCTTCCTGCCCGAGTTCCTCGGCATAAAGCCCAAGATGATTGGCATAACTCAACGCCCTTTCAAAGTTGAGCCTGGCTTGCTTCAAATCGCCGGAGCGAGCCAGGCACTCCACATTCCAAAAGGAACATATGGAAAAAGTCCCTTCCCGGCCCGTGAACCCAGTGTCCGCGCCGCGCGCGATCTCGTAGCGGTAGACGAGGGAATCCTCGACCAAGCGCCGATTGATCTCCCGCAGAGTGGAAAGCCAGCGCGGATCCATCGGTCCGGTAAACTTCACGATCGGCATCAGGAGCGCCGCGGCGTCGACAGCGTCGGCGCCTTCATACTGCACGAAGCTCTTGAGATCCTCATTCCAAAAGCGTTCATAAATGTTGCGGTAAATGTCGTCCCGGACTTGCGCCCAGCGTTCCCGCGGCGCAGGGAATGACCGGTGTCGAGCCAGCCGGAGGCCGCGATCAATCGCGACCCAGCACATAACCCGAGAGTAGAGAAACGGACGGACCCCACCTCGCACTTCCCAAATGCCGGCATCGGGCTCCCGCCAGTGGTCGCAGACCCAATCGATGAGGGTGACCAGGTTGCCCCAGAAATCGTAGGAGATCGGCTCTACCGAACGGTTGTAAATGTAGACGGCGTCGACCAATTCCCCGTAGACATCGAGCTGCTGCTGGTCGGAGGCACCATTGCCAATCCGCACTGGGCGCGAGCCGCGATAGCCCTCGAAGCCGTTCAGGATGACCTCGGGCAGATCATGGCCGCCGTCGACGCGGTACATTGGCCGGAGCGGATTGCCCGGCTCCAATTCGCGACAACGGGCTTCAATCCAGCGCAGGAACGCCGTGGCTTCCTCAGTATACCCAAGGCGCATAAGGGCGTGCATGGTGAATGAGGCGTCCCGGATCCAGGTATAACGATAATCCCAATTCCGCACGCCGCCCACGGCTTCCGGCAGTCCAAAGGTGGGTGCAGCCACCACCGAGCCATAGGTGGAGGAGGTCAGAAGCTTCAGGGTCAGGGCCGAGCGGGTCACCATCTCGCGCCAGCGGCCACTATAGTTGCACTTGCGCACCCAGCGCTGCCAGAAGTTGACCGTCTCTTTGAACGAATCGGCCACGTAGTCGGCCATGGCGGATGGTGAAGCGCCATCGCTGGCATCCTCCAAGACAAAGGCGGCCGTCTCGCCGTTGCGCAGCGTAAATTCGGCCCGGGCGTCGCCGTTCTCACACCGAAGCGGCACTTCCGAGCGTAGCCGGAGCACAACCTGGTCTGTGCCTTCGCTGATGAACAGAACTTCGTGGTCTTGATCTCCAACCGGTGGCGAGCGCGGCCGTAGTCGAATCGGGGTGAACAGACCATCTGAAACTTCATTTCGCCGCGCACCACCTTGGCTCGGCGCACCAGGTCGTGCCGATGCCCCAGCGCTTCGATCGGCATGAAATCGGACACTTCGCCACACCTTCCGGGGCTAAAAAGCGGGTGAGAAGGACATTGGAATCGGGCATGTACATCTGTTTGTGCCGGCAATTCTCAAGCATTGGAGCGAGTTGGAAGCGGCCGCCCTTTTTGTCATCCAGCAGAGCGGCAAAGATGCTGGGCGAATCGAACTGTGGGAAACACATGAAATCAATCGAGCCGTCCATACCCACCAGAGCGACCGTGCTCAGGTCCCCGATCAGTCCGTAGTTCTCAATAGGTTGGTAACTCATAGGCTGAGCGCTCATCCCCCTTTGTAGGACAAAAACGCCTGCTGACTCTCCTCGAATGTTGGGCACGGTAATCCGGTTGTTCGACTGTGCAAGGGAGGTTTGTGGTTTTACTCTCCCCCAGCGCTGAGGCCGTCGATCGTCAGACTCCACCGTGGCCAATACTACGGTTTAGAAGCAGCCCGGGTATTCTAAAGAGGGTGTTCTCCCCGGAAGCCGAAAAAACCCCGATCGCCCGTGCAAGCTGTCAACCCGATGCCACTTTCGTTCCATTGCCGGTGGACGCGCATCGGGTACGCTGTCGGGCGATGAGACGACATTTACCGTGCCGGGCGTTGGGGCTGGGAGTTTTGCTGGCGGTGGCTTGGGTGGCTAGAGGGGATGTTGTCACCCAGCCGACGCAGCGCTACGGACTGGGCGATTTGGGTCCGGCAGCGCTTTCTCCAGACCAAAGGACCCTGGCAACCGGCGGAGAGAGTGCGGCCTATCTGTGGGACTTTCCATCTGGCGTCGTGCGCCATCGGTTAGAAACGCACGGGATGCGCATTACAGCTCTGGCGTTCTCGCCGGACGGGTCTCGGCTAGTGACAGGGACGAGGTATGGCGCCATCGGAATATGGTCTGCGGAAACAGGCACACTCCTTCGCATGCTTACGGGGCATCACGGTGAGATTAACGCCTTAAATTTCTCCGCGGATGGCGGTCGGTTCGTTTCGGCTAGCAGCGATAACGTTGCGGCAATTTGGTCCACAGAATCGGGAGCCCCAATTCAGCACATGACCGTGCAGGGAAGCTTCATCAACACGGCCCTATTCACGCCGGACGGGACAGGGCTGATCACGGCGGATACGTCTCGCACCAACACCGTCCGCTTGTGGGACTTTCAATCCGGAGAAACCCGGCGTGTGTTTGGGCATCACACCGGTTCTGTGCTGTCGCTTGCACTCCTGCCCGATGGGAAGCTCGCGACTGGAGGGGAAGATCGCCAAGTGTGCGTTTGGAACCTCGCAACGGGCGAGCGGCTCGCCACGTTCACGGGCGCACAGGGCGGGGTGCGCCATCTTGTGGCGGTGCCCGGTTCGCCGTTGCTCATTGCCGGCTCTGAAGATCAACGTGTGATCGTTTGGGACACGAACACCGGCAACGGGCTGCATACCTGGATGACGGAACCGCTCAACAGCATGAGCTGGATTCCCGGCTCGGACACGATTTTGACCTCAACCACCGATCTATTGATCCGCACGGTCGATTTCCGCAGCGGTCTGACGCAGCGGGCCATCGAAGGACATACCACCAGCGTGACTCTCGCGGTGGCGTTTTCGCCCGACGGACAGTACGTCCTCTCGGGGGGCGTGGAAAAGTCGACCCGGTTGTGGAGGCGGGCGGACGGGAGCCAAGTGCGCGCGTTTGCGGGGCACCCGGCTGGCACCCATGTCGCGGCGTTTTCGCCGGATGGCCAGCACGTTCTCACCACATCCGGATCTCCCAAGTGGCCCACGCAACTGTGGAGGACAGAGACCGGTGTGCTCGAACGAGAGTTCCGGGGGCATACCGACTGGCTCCTGGCGGCCGCGTTCTCCCCGGATGGAAGCCGGATTGCGACCGGCGCTCAGGACCGTACCCTCCGGATCTGGAACACCGCGACGGGCGACCTCATCCACACGCTGGGCCATGGCGCTGGGTATGTCCACAGCGTGGCGTTCTCACCGGATGGAAAGCTGGTCGCTGGAGGAGGCTCCAGCACTGATCCGGCGGTGCGCATTTGGAATGTCGAGACGGGCCAACCTCATGCCATTCACATAGCCGAGGCCGGAACGGTGAAGGGGTTGGCGTTTTCGCCCTCAGGCACGGAGCTGGTGGTCGCGTGGGAGGAAGGTTTAATCCGTGCGTTCAACCTGGCAACTGGACAAGTCAGAGCGGAATGGGCAGCCAGCGGATTTATTAACGACATTGCCCTCTCTCCGGACGGCGAGCGTCTGCTCGTGGGTGAAGGCTGGCCTTCCTTCACCGCGCGCTTGCTGGAGTGGCGTTCGGGCAGAGAGCTCCGAGTGTTTGCGGGCCACACTGCCCCGGTCGAATCTGTGAATTTCAACGCCTCTGGCACGCAAGTGCTGACCGGTGCGGACATTGTCAGGCTCTGGAACATCGCGGACATCGGCGTGGTGTTGCGAGCCGAACGCAAACCGTCCGGTTTGGAGCTGAGCTGGAAGGAGGGCGTGCTCGAAGGGGCCGCTTCGAGCCTGGGACCATGGTCGGCAGTGGCCAATGCCACTAGCCCCTGGTCGACGCCCCTGACCGGTCCGAATCGTTTCTTTCGAGTGCGAACATCGGCGATCACCGAAACCGCAAGGGAATAGTCGAGCCATTGGGCACTCGATTGTTTTCCCTTTTCATCGAATGCCGCCGGTGCAACCTTGGCCCGATGAACCGGTTCTTGCCCACTCTGACCGCCGCTTTGGTGATGACGGCGTGCACGGTTGCTGCTGAGCTTCCGTGGGTTGCCAAAAGCAATGCCAACGCGAAACTCCTGCTCGAACTGACGGCTAAATATTCTCCCGAACAAGCCAGTTGGCTTGGCGTCGACGGCTACGACGAGCAAATCGCCGACTTGTCGCGCGACCTTTTCGAAGCGCGCAACGCCGATACCCGTCAGGTTATCGATGAATTCCGCAAGCGCCTCGCCTCGGAAAGCGACACGAAGGTAAAGCAGGATCTCGAGATTCTCATTCGGCGTGCTGAGGATGATCTGCGCTCGGCGGCTCTTTCGCGAAAGTATTTTATCCCGTTCCTGGACCTCGCGGCAGAAATCTTTGGCGTTGCACGGTCGACCTTGGACCCGCGCATCTCGAAGGACCGACAGAAATCGCTTCTCACCCGCCTGCGCAAGTATGCCGGAATTACGAGCGGCTTTCGTCCGGCTGCAGAACTTGCGCGTGAACGGACGCTCGAACGACTCAAAGCCGATCCGCATTTGCTCGGACCTTTTAAAGGACAGGTAGAACAGTCTTTAAACGATGCGCCCCACCTTATGGCGGGGATCCGCGAGCTTTTGTTAAAAAGTGAGTTGCAAGGCTGGCAGCCCTCATTCGAGGCTCTGCAAAGTCAGCTCACCGAGTATTATGCATGGATCAAGTCCGAAATCCTGCCGCGCGCCCGGGAGGATCATCGACTCCCTGCAGAAGTGTATGCGAACAAGCTCCGCGAAGAAGGGATCGATATAAGCCCGGAAGAGCTCGTCTCGCGCGCCCTCACCTCGTTCGCCGAAATCCGCAACCAGCTGAACATCACGACGGCGCTCCTGGCCGGACAACTCGGGCTCACGAATACCGGCACCGCCGATTACAAAGTCGTGGTGCGCGAGTTGAAGAAGAAACAGCTGCCTAGGGACCGAGTGTTGCCAACTTACACCAATCGGCTGGCCGAAATTGAAGCGGCGATTCGGCGGCACCGTATTGTCACGCTTCCGGATCGCAAAGCCGCCATCCGACTGGCAACCGACGCCGAGAACGCTGCGCAACCCGCACCCCATATGGACCCACCACGGATGATTGGCAATACCGGGGAATACGGTGAATTCGTGCTGACCACGGGACTGCCTCCGAATGCCACCGGGAAAACCCTTTCATTTGACGACTTTTCTCATGAAGCGGGAACGTGGACACTGACGGCCCATGAAGCACGGCCAGGCCACGAACTGCAGTTCGCGAAGATGCTTGAGGCCGGCGTGTCCACGGCCCGCGCTATCTTTGCTTGGAACAGTGTCAATATCGAGGGCTGGGCGCTCTATGCCGAAGCGGAGTTGCAGCCTTATGAACCGCTCGATGGGCAAGTTTTCGCGCTCCAGCACCGCATGCTTCGGGCCGCCCGCGCCTTCCTGGATCCGATGGTGAACCTCGGCCAAATCACCCCCGAGGGCGTGAAGACTTTCTTGACGGAGGAAGTTCTTCTCTCTGAAGGCATGGCGACCCAAGAGATGCGAAGATACACCTTCCGCAGCCCCGGCCAGGCCACCTGCTATTTCTACGGCTACCAGCGGCTCATGGAAACCCGCCAGGCCGCGCAGCTTGCATTACGCGACAAGTTCGACCGTCTGGCCTTCAACGATTTTGTCCTTGCGCAAGGCTGCGTTCCGCCGCCTCTACTCCGTAAAGCGGTCATGGAAGAGTTTGTCCCTGCGCAATCCCGGAATTAGCAGGATTTGGCCGGCGCCGTCATGAACGCGGGTCAGCAGCAATGTCGTCCGCGGAGCGCGGCTATGGCGAGTCCGACAAGCCTAGCCGCCGCAGCGACCGGTACGGAGAACACCTCGCGTTCATCGAAGGAGTCTTGAAAAGGCGGAATTGCTGCGGCTGGTCTGACGACACAGCCGCGCTCCTTATTCTCACGCCAGTTTCAATCACGCCGCAGGAACCATTGATAAGGGTCATCGGACTTGGTGATCAGGAAATTGGTCATCGCGCGCCCTGCTCCAGCAGAGCAACTCGACATGGCCGTCTGTGTCGATGTGGTTGGCCTTTCGCTCATGGCGATTGTGCTTGATCCAGCCCTGGGCGCCATGGTTGCCGGTCCCCCACTGAACCAGTGCGGCTTCGCCGCCCCAGGTGTCATGGTCGTTTTGGATGAGGCTCCCGTATTCCGAATTGTCCACCGCGTTGAGCGCTTCGGAACTCGTTTCGGAAAAAAGATTTACGTTTGGATTCGGCAACGCAGTGATTGCGGATTCGGTGGCAAATCCCTGCTGCAATCCTTCCAACGCATCGCGAGCCGAACGATGGGTGAAAATGGAGTTCAGAAGATATCTCTGCGTCGTATGCAACAATTCGTGAGTTGCTGTGTCTTTTCGATAGTCGAAATGCGATCCCACCGTGCTCTGCCAGGTGCAGGGCGGAAGGATCACAAATGACTGAGCAGAATTACCTTGCGCAATTGAAGATTCGTTCGAAGAGTGCGAAACGCAATGTTGCCACCGCTGGTCATTGAAACGGAGAACTTGTCCAAAGTTTACGGGTCGCAACGTGCTTTGGACGGAATCCAGTTACAGGTCGTGCCCGGGGCGATTGGCTTGCTCGGTCCGAATGGTGCCGGTAAGAGCACGCTAATGAAATGTCTCCTGCAACTGCAGCCCATCACTTCGGGCACCGCCAAGCTTTTGGGACGCGAAGTTGGGAGTGAAGGCCGAGAGATACGCAAGCGCGTGGGATACACCCCGGAACAGGATTGCCACATCCCGGGAATGGTCGGCTGCGAGTACGTGACGTACTGTGCGCAATTGTGCGGCTTACCCTTCCAAGTGGCACGCCAGCGCGCCCATGAGATGCTGGATTTCGTGGGCATGGGTCAGGAACGTTACCGGAAGATCGATACCTATTCGACCGGGATGAAGCAGCGCTTAAAGTTGGCTCAAGCCATTGTGCATGACCCGGAGATTGTGTTTCTGGATGAACCGACCAATGGACTGGATCCGAAAGGACAAGCGCAGATTCTGGAACTGGTCCATAGCCTCTGGCGAGCTTACGGCATCTCTGTCGTGGTCTCGTCGCACTTATTGCACGATGTCGATCGGATCTGCGAGCAGATTATCATTATCGCGCGCGGTCGCGTCCTGGTGCACGACAGCTTGGCGAATCTGAAGGCCCGCAAGCGGGGTGCCGCCGAAGTGGTGGTGGCCGAGCGACACGAAGAACTGCGTCAGGCGTGTGCCCGGCGGCAGTGGCCTTGCGAGCTTTTGCCCAGCGGCCATTTGAAAGTGGAACATAAATCAGACTCTCTCAACCCTCTCCTCCAATTGTTGCATGAGTTGAACCTGGCACCTTTGGAAGTCATTCCCAGTCCGAACGCTCTGGAAGAGACTTTTGTGCAAGCGCTCGAACTTTCCCATGCCGCTGCATAGCGCCACTTATCAACACTGGGAAGGCGAACACCGGGGACTCTGGTGGCGCCGCTTCGCCATCACGCGCAACGGCCTGGCGGCCTGCTTCCAAAACAAGTTTCTCCGGCACCTCACCGTGGTTTGCTGGGTGACGGGACTGGCTGTTTCGGGCCTCTTGTTCTTCATCGGCCAACTCCTCGTCGCAGATAGTATCGTCGTGCAATCGCTGGAGAATCTGAACCCACAATTGCAGGCATTCGCCCAGATGCTGACTTCGTGGCTGGAACAGCATCCTGAGATTTCTGTGCAGACGACTCAGAACGTCTTGTTCTATTACTTCTGCAGCAATCTCATGCGACTCAGTATCTTTGCACTGGGCATGGCCATCCCGCTCCTGGTGACTCGCGACCTGGCGAGCAACGCCATCACCATCTATGCGTCAAAAGCCGTTAGCCGGGGGGATTATCTCTTCGGAAAATTTGCTACCGCGTTCGGCTTGCTCGTCGTCGTCTGGCTGGGTCCGGTCTGCGCCGCCTGGTTCCTGGGAAATCTTCTGGCACCTGACTGGCGATTCTTTTGGCACGCGCGAGCTGCGCTAGGACACGTGTTGCTTTTCGGATTGAGCAGCATGTCGATCCTGAGTCTGTTGGCGCTTGGGATTTCATCGCTTTGCGCCAAGGAAAAAACCACTGTCGCAGTTTGGTTTATCTGGTGGATTTTGGGCGGTGTTTTGACGCCGATCGCCCTCCACACCAAGCCGTGGCTCCAACATCTGAGCTTCAACTACAATCTAGACCAGCTCGGTCTCGCTTTGTTTCATGTGGGCGAGGATTTGCGCGCCGCTCAGGATAACATCCCGATTTTAGGAGACATGATGCGCCCGGTCAGTGCCAAGACGATCGCAGCCTTGAGCGCACCGCCGACACTTCCTTCGCTGCTGGCGCTTTCCGTGATGCTCAGCGTTGCGGTCTGGGTCATTTTCCAAAGGGTCAAACCGGAATGAGCGCTATCGTTCAAGCGGTCGAACTAAGTCGGTGGTATGGGATCGTGATGGGGCTCAACAACGTCAGTTTTGAGATCGGGCCGGGCCTGACTGGGTTGGTGGGACCCAATGGCGCGGGCAAGAGCACTCTTCTGCAGATTGTGACCGGCCAACTCGAGCCGAGTTCCGGGCGCTTGACCGTTTTTGGTGAGATTCCATGGAACAATCCAGAATTGATTCGACGGATTGGCTACTGCCCGGAAGGCGAGGCGGTGCCAAAGGATTTGCGCCCTCTCGATTGGCTCAGAGGGCTGGCGCTATTATCCGGGCTGAGTGCCAAAGCCGCAACGGCGCGGGCGGAAGAGATTTTGGATCGCGTCGGCTTGGGGAGGGAACACTGGTCCAAACGAATGGTGCAGTTTTCCAAAGGGATGAAGCAACGAGTCAAGCTGGCCCAAGGATTGTTGCACAAACCGGATTTGCTGGTCCTGGATGAACCAATGAACGGTCTGGATCCGATGGGACGGCAGGAAGTGGCCACCATGCTCAAGGCCTTGGCCTCCGAAGGAGTGCAGATAATTATCTCCAGCCACATCCTCGCGGAACTTGAGTCTCTGTGCCGCGATGTTTTAGTCCTGAATTGGGGCCGCGTTTTGGCATCGGGCAGCCAGCAGGAAATCCGCAATGACCTCAAGAGCTGGGCCGAGTCGTTGACGATTCATTGTGACGCTCCGGAAGTTTTGGCCAAACACTTGTTCGATGCCGGAGTGCTCCTTGGGTTCGACCTCGATCTGGCGGAGCAGCGGTTGGACATTCGCGTAAAGGATGCCCCGACGTTCTACGCTCGCTGGACTGAATTGTTGCTGGGAAGCCAGGTCACGGTCCATGCTATTCGCAGTCAGAGCCGCTCGTTGCGAAACATCTTCGAAAAGGTTACCGCTTGAGTACCGACGGACATCCCTCCACGAGTTCCGGGAATTCGAAATCCCCGGAGCCTGGCTTCATCAAAGCGTTGTTGGGCATGTGGCTGCTGACGTGGAAAAGCCAACTCACGTGGTGGCGCATGACGGTGAGCGGAGCGGCGATGCTCGCGCTGCCTGTGTTGATCTACGTGACGACGTCGTCGCCAAAACAATGGGTGGAGAGCCACTTCCTGCAAATGCCCAATGCCGGGTCTTATCTCAACACGTTTGCGAAACGGTCGGCACGCAATGGAACCCCGTTGAGCCGAGAGCAGCGGATGGAGCTTTTACGCATCATTTCGGAGGAGTTCAAACAAACGGAGGTCGATGCCTTGCAGAACGCGCGACCGCAAACCGATGGTGACGAACAGCGCGTTTGGCTTGAACAATGCGATGAACGGATAGCGCGCCGCGCCGAGCCTCTCCTTGAAGAACGCCAATGGAAAGAATTTCAAGCATACCAGCGCCGCCAGAGCCAACAGCGGGTGGTCCCCGCTGATGAGCCGACCTGGGGACGCACCGCACCCTTTTACCGTTGCCTGATCGATCTCTACTTTTTCATGATCCTGCCTCTCAACTGCGTCCGCATGTGCGGAGCCTTGATTCGCGACGAACTGGAAGCCAACACCATGAGTTTCCTCACCACGCGGCCGTTGAGTCGGGCACGGCTATTGGTCGTCAAGTTTTTGTCCCAAACCGCGGTCTTGCAAATTTGGTTTCTCGCGCAGACCGTTCTGGTGTTCATTGCTGGCCAACTGCGAGATATTCCCGCCCTGACTTCATTGCTCCCGTCATTTCTTGGAGCTCAAGTTCTGGCGGTCACGGCTTGGAGCGCGCTCGGCTTGTTCCTCGGACTCGTCTCCAAACGCTATATGGCTTTGGCCGTTGTTTACGGGGCGATCGTAGAAATGGGCATTGGGCGTATCCCAACGAATATCAACGCTCTCTCGCTGATGCGGCATCTCAAGGGCTTGCTCGTGCAGAATGAGGGACTGCAAAACGTGTTTCACTGGTCCACGGGAAATGCCGCGACTGCAGTGAGCGCTCTCGTCTTCGGAGCGGTCTTGTTCCTGATTTTGGGCACCTTGCTCTTCACTTACAAGGAATACCACCACACCGCCGAAATGCAGAAGTGACGCGGGCCGTGACGCGACATCGAGGCTCCCGGTCTCGGCTCGCGAATGCCCCTTCCGACGTCAAGTCGCCCAGCCATTTGCCCCCTGGCTACCCTGCTCCTCCTTCCTCTGTCCCTGGGTGCAGGCCAAACTGAACAAGCTTCGCCTTCATGGTAATGCGCGAAATCCCCAGCCATCGCGCGGCTTTGGCCTGGTTCCCTTGCGCCAGAGCGATCGCACGCCCGATCAGTTCACGCTCCGCCGTTGCCACCACCCGATCGTGGACATCGGCCACCTCCCCACGTTGCGCTGCCGCCAACAAGTCATCGATATAGGTTCCAAAAGAGAAAGCCGCGCCGGAGTGAAATGCGTGGCCTTTGCTGAGCACGGTGCGAAGGTGGTCCACTGTGATCGTGTAGTTCTGTGCCAGAAGCAACGCTTTGCGAATGGCATTCTCCAATTCACGAACGTTGCCAGGCCACGCCTGGGATCGAAGGAATTCCAGCGCCTCAGGGTGAATCGACGGATTGCTGCTCCCGAGTTCCGGGCCGTGTTTCTCCAGGAAATAATGGACCAGATCTGGGATATCCTGGCGGCGTTCGCGCAGTGAGGGTAGGTTAATGACGACGACACTGAGTCGGTAATAGAGATCTTCCCGGAATTGCTTCGTGCGGATGGCCTCCTCCAAATCGCGATGCGTCGCCGCGACGACACGCACATCCACGGGAATGGTTTCCTTACCCCCAAGCCGTTGCAGACAGCGTTCCTGCAGAACGCGAAGGAGTTTTACTTGAGTGCCCGGAGTCATGTCTCCGATTTCATCGAGAAAAAGAGTCCCTCGGTCCGCTTGTTCAAAGCGCCCGATCCGCCGCGCCTCCGCGCCCGTAAAGGCGCCGCGTTCGTGTCCGAAGAGCTCGCTTTCCAACAACGTTTCCGGAATCGCCGCGCAGTGGATCGCGATGAACGGCGCGTTGGCCCGGTCGCTATGCTGATAAAGGGCGCGGGCAATCAGTTCCTTGCCCGTCCCAGTCTCGCCCAGGATCAGAACGCTGACCGGTTTCGACGCAACGCGCCCGACGGCTTTGTAGATCGCTTGCATCGCCGGGCTTCGCCCCACGAGCGCACTGCGCGCTGCTCCCGGCTCGCCCAAAACCACAGGCTCCGACATGAGCCGATTGCTGTTTGCCGCCCTCCGCACGAGATCGATCAACTCGGGCATATCAAAGGGTTTGATCAGGTAATCGTAGGCGCCCAGTTTCATCGCTTGAATGGCGGTCTCGGTCGTCCCAAACGCCGTCACAAGGATGATTGGCAACCGCGGCTGCGCAGCGTGCAATTGCCTAACCAACTCGAGGCCATCGAGCCCGGGCAGGCGCAAATCGGTAATCACCACATTGAACGATTCTTGGACAGCGCAAGCCAAACCATTGTCGCCCCGCTGGTGCACAATCACCTCGTCGCCTTCCTCCGCAAAAACTCGCCGCAAGGTATCGGCAATACCAATATCGTCTTCAATCAACAGAATTCTGGCCGCGTTCGTCATGTCATGCATCAGCTCCCGGCAATACAATACCAAAGGTTGTCCCATGGTTCACGCGCGTTTGATACTGCAAGACTCCACCGTGCTTCTGCACGATACGCGCCGCGATGGACAAACCCAGGCCCGTCCCATTCTGCTTAGTGGTGAAAAACGGGTCGAACAAGCGCTTTTCCACTTCCGGAGGTATTCCTTTGCCCGAATCAGAAACTTCCAGGATCACCACGGGCGTTTCCTTGCCCGAAAGCAGCATCCGATCGGGCCGAGCGCGAAGGATCACAGTTCCATCGCGGCCAATGCTATCCGAGGCGTTTTGCACAATGTTAATCAAGACCTGTTTGATTTGCTCGGGGTCAAGGCGGATGGGAGTCTCCACCGCTGACGCAATCTTCAGTTCGATGTTAGAAGCGGCGAGAGGCGCGGCCATCAGTCGCTGGGTTTCCACTAGCACAGCCGCGGCGGGAAGTGTCACAAAGTCAGGATCGGTCGGGCGGGCAAAATGCAAAAAGTCATTTACGATCCTCTCTAAACGAAGGATCTCGCGCTCCACCAACTTCATGTCTCCGTATTCAGGAGATCCTGGCCGGAACTTTTTTTGCTGGATAAAGAGCGCCGCTTTGATCGCCGTGAGTGGGTTGCGAATCTCGTGGGCAACGCCTGCCGCGAGCATGCCAAGCGACGCCAATTTCTCGTGACGCTCGATGAAGCTTTCGCTTTGCACGAGCTTCACGCGCAGCGGTGCGATCATATCCCGGTAAACCACGCCCGCGAGCGCGACGCCGAAGGCAAAGAGCAAGGCGAGGGAAGCGAGAACTGACCAGCGCAGGTGTTTCAGGGTTTGTCCCGCGTGCGCGAGCAGGATCTTGCGCGATTCATAGTGAGCCTTTCCCAGGTTCTGGCCCAAGTCAAAAAGACGCTGGGAAGCCTTGCGGAACGTGTCGTAATCGGCGAGCGAAGGACTCTTGCCTTCGAGAAACAGCACCTTGGCCTGCAACTCCTGGGCAACGCGCTGGTAACGATCGTAAGCAGCATCGATCTCGGCCAGGGCTTCCTGCTCTTCGCGTGTGGTCAGTTTCGGCTTTTGCTGATCGATCCAATCGTCGAGTTTGCGGCTGGCTTTCAGAAACTCTTCCCAAACGGCAGGCTCACGTTCAATACCGTAGCGCTGCATGGTATTGTTCAATTCCCGAAGAGAATCCCGAAACCGGTCAGCGATTCGGAAACTTTCCAGGTCAACCTGGCTCAGGCGGGCTCCAAGTTCGGCGGCTTGCTTTTGCGAGTTTAACGTCGCGAGCAGGATGAGTAAACCCATCAATGTCACGACGGTTCCTAGCACAACTAATCTCCACTGAATCCCGAACGTCATAAGGCTAAATTCCAGTTTTCCGTCTGCCCACTGCATAAAGTGTGCGAAAGCTTCCTTGGGGTCGGTGGCTAATGCACCCCGAAAACCCGCGACAATTCAGCCCCAGGACAACACGCGGCGGCGGAACGCAAAGTAGCACTGCTCAATCATTATGCATCTCTGCATAGCCGCTATGCAGCGGCTCGGCCCTGGCGCACCTGTTACCCAGACGCATTTTATCGGCATAAGCCCGTAAACTCGTCCTCGACCGCGTTGGCATGTTAGCCGCTTCCCCAGTTCTTCGGACATTAACACCCCGTATGGCAAAACACCGAATCTTAGTCGTTGATGATGACTCTTCCGTTCGCGAGATGCTCACGCGCGTCCTCGTGGGTGAAGGGTATAACGTTTGGGCAGCGGCGACAGGGACAGCTGCCATTGAAATTGCCGAGGCATCAAAGATTGAGCTGGTATTGCTGGACCTCAACCTGCCTGACAAAAGCGGGTGGGATACGTTCGAGAGGCTGACGTCGCGCGATCCGTTTCTGAGCGTGATCATTGTCACGGCCCGCTCCAATCAACTGTTCACGGCGTTGGGCTCGGGTGTCGGAGCCTTGCTCGAAAAGCCGCTCGACTTTCCGAAGTTACTGCAAACGATTGCTAGACTGCTCGAGGAACCGGCGGAAGTGCGCTTGGCCCGCCTGGCGGGCCGTTCCACGGACTTCTATTACGCCCACGGAAGCGCCCAAGGCCAATCATGAAGGGCGCGTTCCCACACCTTGGAGTTCCATGAAGTTTCCACGAAGAGATGGCCCCGGCCGGCGCATGCCCCTGTTCATCGTTGTCAGTCGATTTGAATGGGAGGCGTTTGCCATCCAGGTGCGACACTTGCGCCTGGCGCTGTCGCACTCTTCTCCCCGAGTAAGAAAGCCGGTGGACATCAGTTCAAACCGGGCGAAAGTTTCGGAGGGCGGCATTCGCTTTCGCCGAACGGCCGCGGACGAACTCAAAGGTGGGGAATCTGAACATGTCTGAACTTACGGCGTCGCGGCCACGCACCCGGGAGACTGCAGAATCATCGGCCAATCCTCCCAAGTTCTCGAGGCACTGGCACATCTGGCCTTGGATGATCCTGATTTTGGTGGTCATTGTGGGTGGAACCCTGCTCTTCCGACAACGTGCCCGAGCCGCTTCGGCAAAAGCCAAGGCCAATTCCAGTCCGCCGCCTGTATCGATCCGCACCGTCTTGAGCCGCCAGGGGGATCTCGGAGTCTATGTGAACGCCTTGGGAACAGTCACGCCGCTGAATACGGTCGCCATCAAGAGCCGGGTCGATGGACAGTTGACCAAAGTCCACTACCAGGAAGGGCAAACGGTGCGCGCCGGCGAGCCCCTGGTTGAAATTGATCCCTCTTCCTACGAAGCGAGCCTGGCGCAAGCCGAAGGCCAGTTAGCCCGCGATACTGCACTCCTGGAAAACGCTCGCGTGGACCTGAGCCGCTACCAGGAAGCTTTTGCGAAGAACGCTATTCCCAAACAGCAACTCGACACCCAACTCGCCACGGTCCATCAGTACGAAGGCACCGTGAAACTGGACCAGGGCTCCGTTGCCAATGCCAAGGTCCAACTGGCCTACTGCCACATCGTTGCGCCCATCTCCGGTCGCGTGGGATTGCGGTTGGTCGATGCGGGAAACATTGTTCGGGCGAGCGACGCGAATCCGCTCGTTGTCATCACAGAGCTCCACCCAATCACGGTCGTATTCAACATCGCTCAAGACTTTCTGCCACAAGTTCAAGCGCAGCTGCGTGCTGGCAAAACTCTGATCGCGGATGCGTTGGATCGCACACAGCAAAAGGTCATTGCCTCTGGGACGCTCGCCACCGTCGACAATCAGATTGATACATCGACCGGCACGGTGAAACTGAAAGCCGTTTATACGAATGACGACGAGTCCTTGTTTCCAAACCAGTTCGTCAACGTCCGCTTGCTCGTCGATACGCTGCGCGGGGTGACTCTAGTTCCGAACCCGGTCATCCAGCACAATGCGCAAGGCGCGTTTGTTTACCTCGTCAACACGAATCAAGCGGTCACGATGCGTCCGATCGAAACCAAGAGCACGGACGGCAAAGTCACCGCGGTCGATGGGATCCCTCCTGGAAGTCAGCTTGTAGCGGACAATTTTAACCGCTTGGCCGAGGGCGCAAAGGTCAACGTGCGCTCCGAAACTCTGGATCCGAAGGCTGCCAGTGCCAAGGCCAGTGAAGGGCTGTGAATCCGTCCCGTCCATTCATTCTGCGGCCGGTCGCCACCTCCTTGCTCATGCTGGCACTGGTGCTCACGGGGATCGTCGCTTACAAACAACTGCCCGTGTCGGCATTGCCGCAGGTGGACTATCCGACCATCCAGATCGTCACCTTTTATCCTGGTGCCAGCCCGGAGGTCACGGCCTCGGCCATTACCGCACCCTTGGAACGGCAGTTTGGACAGTTGCCCGGTCTGAATCAGATGACATCGACCAGCTCAGGCGGGAGCTCAATCATCGTTCTACAATTCGCCCTAAACCTCGATATAGAGGTCGCGGAGCAGGAGGTGCAGGCCGCCATCAATGCCGCGCAGACCTACCTGCCAGCCGGCCTTCCAGCGCCTCCCATTTACAGCAAATCCAACCCAGCCGACGCTCCCATCTTAACCTTGGCCATCTCGTCGAAGGGCTTTCCTTTATCCCAAGTCGAGGATTTTACCGAAACGCGCCTCGCTCAACGTCTCTCCCAAGTGCCCGGGGTCGGTCTGGTCACGCTGAGCGGGGGGCAAAAGCCGGCGGTCCGGATTCAGGCGAATCCTGCTTTGCTTTCGTCGTACGGACTTAACTTGGCGGATCTTCGCACGACCTTGCAGCAAGCGAGTGTGAATCAAGCCAAGGGGAACTTGGATGGCGCGTATCAAGCCTCCCAGATCAATGCGAACGACCAAATGCTCAGCAGCAAAGATTACCAATCCCTGGTAGTGGCCTATCGACAAGGAGCGCCCGTGGTCCTTTCTGACGTTGCGCAAGTGATCGACGGAGTTGAGAACACGAAATTAGCGGCGTGGATGAATGAGGTTCCCGCGGTCATTCTCAGTGTTCAACGCCAACCGGGCGCCAACATTATTCAGGTCGTGGATCGGGTCAAACAACTGTTGCCGAAGCTGAAAGCGAGCCTGCCCGCCGCCATCGACGTGGTCATCCTGACGGACCGGACCACGACGATTCGCGCCTCGGTAGAAGACGTGCAATTCTCGCTCCTGTTGACGATTGCGCTCGTAGTGATGGCGATGTTTTTGTTTCTGCGCAATATTGCCGCAACCATCATCCCAAGCGTCGCGGTTCCCCTTTCGCTCGTCGGGACTCTAGGGGTGATGTACCTCTTGGGCTACAGTCTGAACAATCTCACTTTGATGGCATTGACGATCTCGACCGGGTTCGTCGTCGATGACGCGATCGTGATGATTGAGAACATTTTCCGATATCTAGAAGCCGGCGAAACTCCCATGCAAGCCGCCTTGAAAGGGGCTGCGCAAATTGGGTTCACGATCATCTCCCTGACCGTTTCGCTCATTGCCGTCCTGATTCCCCTGCTCTTTATGGGCGACATCGTCGGACGGCTATTCCGCGAGTTCGCCGTCACGTTGAGCGTCACGATCCTTGTGTCGGCCATCGTTTCGTTGACGCTCACTCCGATGATGTGCTCGCGCTTGCTCAAACCGAAATCGAACAAGAAACCCGGGCGGCTCTATCAAGCATCGGAGCGCGCGTTTGAAAACGTCATCCGTTACTACGGACGCACTCTGCAGTGGGTTTTGCAGCGGCAAGTCGCCACGCTGATGGTCGCGGCTTCCATGCTGGTTTTAACGTTCCTGCTCTTTGCCATGGTGCCGAAAGGCTTCTTCCCCGTCCAGGATACAGGTGTCATCCAGGGGATCTCCGAGGCGGCGCAGAACATTTCATTCGCCGCGATGGCGGAGCGCCAGCAAGCCCTGGCGCGGGTGGTTTTACAGGACCCTGCCGTTGAAAGTTTATCATCGTTCATCGGAGCGGATGGGATCAACACCACCCTGAACAGTGGTCGCATTCTGATCAATCTTAAGCCGCTCGCCGTGCGGAAGGTTCGAGCGACCGAAATCATGCGGCGCTTGCAACCGGAACTCGCCAAGGTCGAAGGCATTACCCTACATATGCAGCCGGTCCAGGATTTGACCGTGGAGGATCGCATTAGCCGGACGCAGTATCAATTCACCCTCCAGGACGCCAATCCTGAGGAACTCGACGTATGGACCCAGCGGCTCGTAGCCAAGTTCCGGACTCTACCCGAATTGCAGGACGTGGCGACGGACCAACAATTGAGTGGCGGACAGGCGATGCTTGTGATTGATCGAGTGACCGCTTCACGTTTGGGGATTACTCCGCAAGCCATCGACGATGCGCTTTACGATGCGTTTGGCCAGCGTCAGATTTCGACACTTTTTACTCAACTCAATCAGTATCACGTTGTCTTGGAAGCGCTCCCTGCCTTTCAAAGAAATCCCTCCAAACTGAATGATATCTACGTGCGTTCCGTCAGCGGCGGAGCTGTGCCTTTAAGCGAGTTGACACACTTTGAAATGGGAACGGCGCCGCTGGCCATTAATCATCAGGGCCAATTTCCGTGTGTCACGATCTCGTTCAACCTCGCTCCGGACACCGCTTTGGGCCAGGCCACGGCTGCCATCGAACGCGCGCAGAAAGAGATTGGAATGCCCTTAAGTGTTCAAGCTTCATTCGAAGGGTCAGCCGAGGCGTTTCAGGCTTCCCTGGCGAATGAACCGTGGCTGATCCTTGCGGCCATCGTGGCGGTTTACATCGTTTTAGGCGTGCTCTACGAGAGCTACATCCATCCCATCACGATCTTATCCACTCTCCCTTCCGCAGGTGTTGGCGCCATTCTCGCCTTATGGCTGTGCGGAACCGAACTCGGAGTGGTGGCCTTGATCGGCATCATTTTGCTTATAGGGATCGTGAAAAAGAACGCCATCATGATGATCGACTTTGCCTTGGAAGCGGAGCGCGAGGAACGTAAGAGCCCTGAGCAAGCCATCTATCAAGCGTGCCTGTTGCGCTTTCGTCCGATCATGATGACCACATTCGCCGCCCTGCTCGGTGGTTTGCCTCTGGCTCTTGGCAATGGTGTCGGCTCGGAACTTCGAAAACCACTCGGCATCGCGATTGTGGGAGGGCTGCTCGTCAGCCAGGTGTTAACCCTTTATACAACACCGGTCATCTATCTTTGGTTCGAACGTTTGAGTCAACGGTTCGCTCGCCAACCGATCGAGCAACCGGACGAACCGGAGCCGGTCACCGAATGAACATTTCCGCTCCATTCATTCGGCGGCCGGTTGCTACCTCCTTGCTCACAGCCGCGATTGCCCTGGCCGGAGCGGTAGCCTATCTGCAATTGCCTGTCGCTCCGTTGCCACAAGTCGACTTTCCCACCATCACCGTTGGTGCCGCGCTGCCCGGAGCCAGCCCGGAAATTATGGCATCGTCCGTGGCCGCTCCGCTGGAGCGAGAACTCGGCCACATTGCTGGAGTCAACGAAATGACCTCCGCCAGCTTTCTCGGATCGACTGCGGTTACTCTCCAGTTTGATTTGAGTCGTAATATCGACGGGGCAGCGCGCGATGTTCAGGCCGCCATCAACGCCGCGCGGGCGAATCTCCCGGCCTCCCTGCCGAACAATCCCACTTACCGCAAGGTCAACCCGGCCGACGCACCGATCATGATCCTGGCCCTGACGTCGGATGTTTACGATCGCGGCCAGGTCTACGACGCGGCATCGACCATTGTGCAACAACGGCTCCTGCAAATCCAAGGCGTCGGGCAAGTGAACGTGGGGGGCGGCGCGTTGCCCGCGGTGCGCGTCGACGTGGATCCGGCCCGCTTGAATAGTTTTGGGCTCGGCTTGGAGGACGTCCGCCTCATGCTAAGCCGGCAAAATGCGAATCTGCCCAAGGGCCAATTGAGCGACGGTGAAACCACCGCAGACATTGCCGCTAATGATCAACTGCTGAAAGCAAGCGATTATCGGCCGTTGATCGTGGCTTTTCGCCAGGGCGCGGCGGTGCGATTGGAAGACGTCGCCACCCTCACGGATGGAGTGGAAAACATCCGAGTCGCCGGCTTTTTAGATGGAAAGCCCAGCATTCCGATGATCGTCTTCCGCCAACCGGGCGCAAATATCATTGAGACCGTGGATCGGATCAAGGCGGCGGTCCCCTCGCTGAAAGCTTCACTGCCCGCGGCCATCCGCCTGCAAATCGTCTTGGACAGGTCCACGACCGTGCGCGCCTCGGTGGTAGAGATCGAACGGACCTTGATGATCGCCGTGATGCTTGTGATTCTGGTCGTCTTCATCTTTCTGGGCAACGCCAGGGCGACACTGATTCCGGCGGTGGTGGTTCCCGTTTCTTTGATCGCCACCTTTGGAGTGATGTATCTTTGCCATTACAGTCTGGACAATCTGTCCCTCATGGCCTTGACCATCTCCACCGGCTTCGTTGTGGATGATGCCATTGTTGTGATGGAGAATGTCTCCCGTCATCTCGAGGCAGGCCTGTCGCCAAGAGCCGCAGCACTCCGGGGTGCGCGCGAAGTCGGTTTCACCGTGATTTCCATCAGCATCTCCCTGGTGGCTGTCTTCCTGCCTCTGCTGCTTATGGGAGGCATCGTGGGACGGTTGTTCCGCGAGTTTGCCGTGGTCCTTTCCACAGCTATTTTGGTTTCTCTCGTCGTTTCCCTGACCACGACACCGATGATGTGTTCTCGGCTGCTGCGCGCAGAACCCCGCAACAGGAATGGAACGATTCATCGATGGAGCGAACAGCTCTTCAATCGCGTGCTCGAAGCTTATGAGCGGAGTCTGCGCGTCGTCCTGCGACACCCCGCCATCACCCTCACTGTCCTCGTCCTGACGATTGGGTTGAATTTGTTTCTCTTCGCCATGGTGCCCAAGGGATTCTTCCCCCAGCAAGATAATGGCACGATCTTTGGCGGTCTGCAGGGCGCGCAGGACGCCTCCTTCATCGCGATGCAAACGGCGGCACGTCGTTTTGTAGAACTCATCAAAGCGGATCCAGCGGTCGAAAGTGTCACGGCCTTTACGGGCGGCTTCGGCGCCGCCAACAGCGGTTTCCTTTACCTGGCGCTAAAACCGCTCCAGGAACGTAGGGTTCGCGCGGATCAGGTCATCGCCCGTCTCCGGCCCAAACTGGCGCGCGTCTCGGGCGCAACCGCGTTCCTGCAAGCGGGCCAGGATTTGCGCATCGGCGGCCGCCAAAGCAATGCTCAGTTTCAGTACACGGTCCAGAGCGACACTCTGGAAGATCTCGTCCAATGGGGGCCCATTCTGTTGGCCGAGATGCGCAAGCTGCCGGGGTTTTTCGACGTCAACTCGGATCAGCAGAACAATGGCCTTCAAGCATCGCTGCTTTACGACCGCGCGACTGCGGCCAGGCTTGGAATCTCGCCCGCCCTGATCGACAACACGCTCTACGACGCGTTTGGCCAGCGCCAGGTTTCAACGATGTATCGCTCACTCAACCAATATCACGTTGTCATGGAGGTCGATCCGAGGTTCTGGGGAAGCCCGGCAGGGCTGGACACCGTTTATTTGCGCCCAACCAACAGCAACCGCGTCATTCCGTTAAACGCGATTGCCCAGTCCAAAGTGACCACCGCCCCGATCGGAGTCAATCATCAAGGCCAGTTCCCGGCGTTGACCTTGTCCTTCAATTTAGGACCGGGTGTCGCTCTGAGCGACGCCGTGCGGATCATTCAGGAAATGGAACAAAGGATAGGGTTGCCCGGTCGAATTCACGGCCGATTCTCCGGAACGCTGCAAGCATTTCAACAGTCCCTCTCCAGTCAACCCTTGCTCATCCTGGCAGCGTTAGCGGCCGTCTACATCGTTTTGGGAATCCTTTACGAAAGTCTGATCCATCCCATCACGATTCTTTCCACGTTGCCTTCGGCTGGAGTCGGCGCGGTCCTGGCCTTGCTCCTGTTCAACACTGATTTGAGTGTCATGGCCATTATTGGCCTGCTCTTGCTCATCGGCATTGTAAAGAAGAACGCCATCATGATGGTCGATTTCGCACTCGCCGCAGAACGCGATGAAGGCCTGACTTCGTCCGACGCGATCTTCAAAGCCTGTGTTCTGCGGTTTCGTCCCATTCTCATGACCACGACGTCGGCCCTCTTCGGCGCGCTCCCGCTCGTCTGGAGCCACGGCACAGGATCGGAACTCCGACGACCGCTCGGCATCGCGATCGTTGGTGGACTCATTATGAGTCAAGCCCTCACCCTCTACACGACTCCCATCGTCTATCTTTACCTGGACCGCCTGCGCGCGTGGTGGAAACAATTTCGCAGCGGTTCACATTCCGGGTTAACTCTAGCCGCCGCGAGGGGAATCCTGCTGCTCGCGGCTGTCGCCACCCTCTCCGGATGTAATTTTGCTCCCAATTACTCGAGACCGTCGTCCCCAACACCCAAGGCCTTCAAAGAACTCACCCCCGAACAGGCAGCCCAAACCGCCGGCTGGAAAACCGCCGAGCCGAGTGAAGGGGCGCTTCGCGGCAATTGGTGGGAGCACTTTGGCCGGCCGGATCTTAATGCGCTCGAAGAACGGGTGAGCGCTTCCAATCAGTCATTGGCCATTGCGTTTGCCAATCTGTGGGCAGCCCGGGCGATTGTGAAACAGGCCCGAGCCGACCTGATTCCAATTGTGCGTGCCAGCCCTTCCGTCACTCGATCGCGTCAGGGCCCACTTCGCAACACCTCCGGGGCGTCCACAGGATCGACCGGTTCCGCCATCACTTTCACCGACTACTCGGTCCCGGCAGATTTACAATGGGAATTGGATCTCTGGGGACGAATTCGAAACTCCGTGCACGCGGATCGACTGGAAGCAGAAGCAACTCGCGCCGATCTGGAGAACGTCCGGTTGAGCGCTCAGGCCGAAATGGCGGCGGACTACTTCCAAATCCGCGCTCTGGATGCCCAAAAGCAGCTCCTTGATTCCGCCGTCGTGGCCTATCGGGAATCACTCCGGTTAAACCGTGTTCGACACCAGACTGGCATTGGATCTGACCAGGACGTGGCGCAGGCTGAGACGCAACTCAACAGCACCCTCGCGCAAGCAACGGACCTTGGGATACAACGCGCCCAACTCGAGCATGCGATCGCTGCGCTCCTGGGCCTACCCGCGTCGACCTTCTCGCTCGTGCCGGAACCCTGGACAGCGCAGCCCATGGCGGTCCCGTTGGAAATGCCGTCGCGCTTGTTAGAACGACGTCCGGACGTGGCCGCGGCGGAGCGACGGGCGGCCGAGGCTAATGCGCGGATCGGAGTCGCGCGGGCGGCCTACTTTCCGACGATCTCGCTGAGTGGGTCGGCGGGATATCAAAGCACCTCGTTGGGCAATCTAATTAGCGGACCGAGTCTATTCTGGGCAATAGGAGCCAGCTTCGCTCAAACGGTTTTCGATGCGGGCCGGCGGAAGGCTGTCACGGAGCAAGCGTGGGCCAGCTATCAGGGAGTGATCGCACAGTATCGGCAGACAGTGCTCACCGCGTTTCAAGAGGTGGAGGACAATCTCTCCACGTTGCGCCTCCTTTCAGTTGAAATCGAGCAACAAGACGCCGCCGTTGCCTCCTCTCAACGCTATTTAAACTTGGCCAACGACCGCTATACGCTGGGCATCGACAGTTATCTCAACGTCATCACCGCTCAAACCACACTCTTGACGAATCAGCGCACGGCTTTGAATCTGCGGATGCAACAAATGACGTCCACCGTGCAACTGATCAAGGCGCTCGGTGGCGGCTTTGACACATCGCTCCTGGCCAGCGACTAAAGACGCGCGAATCACACTCCGAGCATCGGCAGCGGTACTTCAAAACTTTGCTAGGGGTGAGAAATCGCACGATAGAACTGTTGCTGGATCTCAGGCCGCGTTTCTTCGTAGATCGAAATGGACGTGGCATTGAGCTGTCCGTTGGTCACAGACGTCCATGTTATCAAATCGGATGACTTCCTGATCTCAAATCTCTCGCCTGCCTGGCCATTAAGGGTGAATGTAAACCCGCCCGAAGTCCCATAATGCGCCTCGCTCAAAACCGCACCGGCGGGAGCTCGCAACGCCAATCCATGCGCCACTCCGCTCGCGACCGCGAAATAACCCTGGCCGAGAGGGGGCTGGATCACCTCGGGGTTGAATCCCCACGTCACGATCGATCCGTCCGCTTTCAGCGCCGCACCTTGAAACTGACCTGACGAAAGTGCGACAATGTCATTCCCGACTGGAGGGAATGACTTGACTTCCCACCCGTATCCCCAGCCCGCAACCGAACCGTCGGACCGCAAGGCGCCATCAATGTAAGTTCCAGCCGCGATCGCCACAAAGTCGTTTCCCATTGGGGGCGTCAGACTCCAACCTTTTCCCCAGACGGAAATGGATCCGTCTGGCCTTAGACCCACACTGTGCTCTCCTCTCGCTGCGATGGCTCTGAAAACACCGTTGGTTGGCGGGGTGGCTTGACTGAAAGCATTCTGTCCCCAGCCCATGACCGTTCCGTCCGCTCTTAACGCTAAACTGTGATTCGCTCCTGCCGCAATAGCGACGAAATCTCGATCGGCAGGACTGTTCGTTTGTCCGTACTGGTTGTTTCCCCACGCCACGACGCTGCCCTCTTGGGTCAACGCCAGGCTATGGTTAAGGCCCGCGGCAATGGCGATGAAATTCTTCCCTGTCGGCGGACTGGACTGACCGAACTGATTATTCCCCCATGCGACAATCGTCCCATCGGCCCTTAAGGCCAAGTTATGATAACGATAGCTGGTATAGTCCCGACCCACTTCGACGGAATCTGCGGCACAACTGAGCGCCACGAAATTGTCGCCGACCGGGTAAGTCGCTTGGCCAAAGTCGTTACCACCCCACCCGACGACCGTTCCATCTAGCTTCAACGCCACGCAATGTTCGCCCCCAGCAGAGACGCCCTTGAAATCGTGACTGGGCGGGGGCGTCATCGCGGCATTCAGTTTCCATCCCCATTCCACGATGGAACCGTCTGCCTCCAGGCCCACGCTGATATTCCAGCCTGCCGCGATCGCCACAAACCTTTTGTCACTCGGTGGAGATGCTTCGCCGTATCTGTTAAGTCCCCATGCCACAACCGTCCCATCGGCTTTCAAGGCGAGACTGTGCTGATTCCCCGCCGCGATCGCAATGAAGTCGTTTCCCACCGGTGGTGTGCTCAGGGTTGGGTTGGTTCCCCACCCGACAATCGAGCCGTCCGCACGCAGCGCCGAGTTATGTGTTGACCCTGCCGCGATCGCGACGAAGCCTTTTTCACTCGGCGGCGCCGGCCCGTTTGTATCGCTTCCCCATTGCACAATGGAGCCGTCCGATCTGAGCGCGAGGCTGTGCCTGACACCCGCCGCAATGGCAATGAAATCATTTCCAGCGGGAGTTGCACCAGCCGAATCTCCCCACGCTACGAGCGACCCATCCGACCTCAGGGCTAGATTCGCGCCAGGGCTAAAGCTGAACAACGGGTTAGCGGCGATCGCGATAAAGTTGCTGCCCGCCGGTGGCACACACTGGCTGGCTCGATTGTCACCCCAAGCCATAATGCATCCGTTCGAGGTGAGGGCCACCGTATGCATGAACCCTGCAGAAACGGATTTGATCCCTGCCCATGGAACATCCGGGAGCTTTTGATTCCCAAATGCGACAACACTGCCTTGCGGACGGGGAGTTTGGGCACCGCTGGGCTGAACGTCACTCGTGAGAATCGCAAACAAACTAATACCATTCAGGATGGAGAAGAAACCCAGCTTAAGGTGCACAGCTTCCGTTTACCACCCTTTGAAGGATCCGCAAGGTGTTTTGAAAGAGCCGGACTCGACGAATTCCATGGTCCCGCTACTGTGAGTGGACTCAATCGATTCGTTCAGGCTACTTGCCTTTCAGGCCAAACGCAGCGGCGTGAAAACACTGGCTACGCGGCGGCTGGGCGAGGTCGCTTCGTGAAGAAATCGGGAACGAATGTCTGATCGCTCATCGGCGAACGGATATAGCCGTTTTCAGCCGGGCGCGGAGGCAGCTTGATCGGACGAGGAGTGAGGTCGTCGTAAGGGATCTGGCTGAGCAGATGAGAGATGCAATTGATACGAGCCCGCCTCTTGTCGTCAGCGTGCACCACGAACCAGGGCGTCTGTTTGCTATCCGTATGAGCCATCATGGTGTCCTTGGCTCGAGAATAGGCCTGCCAACGACGCCGGGATTCGAGATCCATGGGACTGAGCTTCCAGCGTTTGGTAGGATCCTCCATTCGATCCTGAAATCTTTTTTCCTGTTCCCGATCGCTCACCGAAAACCAATACTTCACCAGGATAATCCCAGAGCGAATCAACATCCGCTCGAAAGCCGGACATGAATGGAGAAACTCTTCATACTCGGCGTCCGTGCAATAACCCATGACGCGTTCCACCCCAGCGCGGTTATACCAACTGCGGTCGAAGAGAACCATTTCGCCGGCGGCAGGAAGGTGCGCCACATACCGTTGGAAGTACCACTGGGACTTCTCCCGCTCGGTCGGCGCCGCCAAAGCGACGACACGGCAGATGCGCGGATTCATCCGTTGCGAGATCCGCTTGATAGTGCCGCCTTTGCCAGCGGCATCGCGTCCTTCAAAGAGCGCGACCACTTTCAAGCCCTTGTGCTTGATCCATTCCTGGAGCTTGACCAATTCGATCTGGAGCCGTTTGAGCTCTTTCTTATAGGTCTTGTTCTTGAGTTCTTCGAGCTCGTGTTTGTGCTCGTGCTCGAATTCTAGAGAATGATTCCCGTTGGAGCTGTGGTCACGTTTTCCCATAACAACACCATGATCGTCACATAAACCGGAACTTCCGAGCTTCGCCAACGCTGCGAAAGCCGTCCGGGCGACAGTGAGTACATCGGCAATCTGGGCAAAAACCTTACTTTTTGACGCCAAAGCCCGTCAGCGCAAGGGCATCTGAGGAACGAGCAACGACACAAAGATGCCGTTGCGGTGTGAGGGTCGAGCATATTTCTCTAAAGCCGTGCTCAACGCGCCGCGGCGACCCAGTTGGAAGAAGCGTCTCGAGGACGTCTGGGTCGAAGCATGCCCGCCCCATTTCAAGCCGGCCGCACCCTGCGACCGGCACGCGGGCACGCTTCGCCCCAGCGCCAGCAATAATACTGCGCAGCAGAGTAGTCGCGGAATGCGGGATTCTTATTGCATCATTTTTGGGAGCCGCTGAAACCCAGCGACAATCGGTCGTCCACCCCCCAGAAAGGCTATTTCGCTCCTTGAATCTGGCGCAGCGTCAATTCGAACTCATCGCGAAATCCTGCCCGGCCAAACGCCAAAAGCTTGAGGCGAAGCGCCAGTTCCGAAGTCGCCCAAGGCGCCGGGAGATTGAGAAGCTGCCCGAGCGCGTCGCCGGTCTGTCCTTTGTCCGCAGCAAGCATCTCCGCAGCAAGGATGAGCGAGGCCGAGCCCGTCGGCGGGCGCGCCCGATCGGCGTCTTTGAGAGTGCGAAAGGTCGCGGTGCACCTAGACAATGGAGTATCGGAGGCGACGATGCTTACTCGGTATAGGCCATCCGGTGACAACTCCGCTGCTGGTCCGTTGGTGAGTTGGGCAAATTCGACGGGTGGACGAATGGCCGTAAGCGCCCACGGTCGTTGACTCGAGTCGAGCTCGTCCTGGACAGTGATCTCGTAGGACAGACCAGGGTCGGCCGCCCAAACGAAGGTCGGCACGAGAGATTTGGTGGCGCCGATGGGCGAGTAAATGTGAATTGGGTCCCCACCGCGGATAGTTAGGAGCAAGCGAGCCGACTCGAGTTCGGTGGCGGCGCCGAACAGGGCCGTGAGATATTCGGTGGTCTGGACCCCGTCGCCTTTCTTTTCCCCCCCCAGTTGGGGTGGTAAAGAGAAAATTTCAGCCGCCACAACGTCGCGAGGACCCGCAAGCGCAATCGTGCCCCCACGGGTGAACGCCGAAGCCTTGGCCCCGGCCGCCAAGCTCAGCTGATCATCCTGTTGAAGTCGCGTTACGGGATGCATGACCTCGATTCTCCCGTTTCGACGGAGCTGAGCATGACCCTCGCGCAAAACGAAATGCACCACGGAGGAGCTTCGCTCCGCCGCGGGCGCTCGCGACGTGGAATGCGACCACCAAAGGATCGAGCCGACCACGATTGCCCCCAAGATTGCTCCCGCCGCCCATTGCCCCTTCCCAAACAGCAAGCCAAGCCAGACGGGCAACGGTTCGGAGTGTTCCGCTTTTTCTTCGCGCCAAGGTTCGTGAACCGCGTTGATATGAGAGTGCCCAAAGCACGTTTTGACCTCATCTTCCAGCGACCGCAGATGTTTCGGTGGCACCGTCCGACGGGGAGCGTCCAGCGCGGCAAGAATTGGCCCTAACCCTTGGAGCGTACGACCCGCTTCATCCCACCCCGCGAGGGTATCTTCTAATCGCGGATCGATCATGAGCAATTCGTCCAAGCGAGCTCGTTCTTCCGGGGACGCTTCCCCCGCAAGGACTTTGGCCGCTAGAATTTCGAATTCCTGATCCATTTTCCAGATACACTCAGGCGATCGAGCGCCCATCCCACTCGTCGCCCTTTTCACCCGAATAACGTCGCAAAATCTGCCCCAGCTCTTTCAACAGTGTTGGTGATGCTTGCAGGCGAGCGCGGATCTGTTTTAACGCCCGCATGATTTTAGGGCAGAGAGTGCCCACGGGAATCTTGTGGGTGGCGCTGATCTCTTCGTAGGAATCCCCGACCACATACTTGTCATGGACCAACTGCCGCGTGACCGGGTCCAGCTTCTTCATTGCGTCCTCCAGCAGGAGCAGTGTTTCCGCTTCCATCAAGAAAACCGCTGGATCCGAGGAATGCATCAGGTCGGCCGTCGCTTCGTCCCAGCCAGTGTCAAACGAGGTTAAAACTCCATTTCCGTGAATTCGCTTTCCGGCGGAGTTCTTGCGGAACAACATGATGGCTCGCCTCCTCGCAATGACCGCCACCAAGGCGCGCAATTCTCGTTCGCTCTCGACGTGGGCGATCTCGCGGATGGCCAGCCGGACCGCGTCGCAGGCGATTTCCTCGGCGTCGGATAAGGTCAATTTTCCCGGAGACGTCTTGGCGATGTGCAACGCAACGGGCCAGAGACAGGAAAACGCCGCACTCCACGCGGATTCATCGCCAGCCTTTAGGCTCGCGATGGCAGGGAACGGACGGTCCATGCCATCGATCATGAATTAATGCACGCTGTTCTGGCAAATCGATTGTCAGTTGCATGAAAAACCGTTAGACCGGTGCTCGCACTCAAGAGTCTGTGTTCGAGATTGGAATCAAGGTTTCACGACACTGCGCATTCCCTGGAACCGCATTCAGGAGATCGATTCTGGCCGGACTGGTCGGGCTGCTCGTGCTTTTGTGCCACCCAAACGCGACTTCCGCGGATGTGGAACTCAAAGGTGACCTTGGCCTGTTTGAAGATCGGTGCCTGCAGCTGGTGAAAGAGTCGAACTATTTCGAGGGCATGAAAGCAGCCGCTCAATTTGTCGATCGCGCCCAACAATTGCGTGGTGAAAACGACGACGCTACTGCCACCGCCGTGCACTTTCTGGCCTTTTTTCATCAACTCGCTGGAGACCTTGAATCGGCCGAGAAGCTCTGGCAACGAGCGCTGACCATCGACGAAGCCCTCCATGGCAAGGAGTCACTCGCGACGACCCGACGTTTGAATATGATGGGTGGCCTTTACCGAACGAAGGGTGACTTCCCGAAAGCCAGGAGTTATCTCTCCCGCGCGCTGGCGATTCGAATGCGCGAGTTAGGCCCGGACCACATCCTCACTGGTTACGTTCTTTATGAACTCGGACAACTCGAAGCGATGGTCGGCGAGTTCAATGCGGCTGAGGACTGTTTTAGCCGAACGATCGCGATTGCCGAGAAGCTGTCCGATGACCGGCATCTCCTTGGGTGGAAATCGTCGATTGCGTTGGGCTGGCTCTATCAGAGCATTAGCGACACAGACGGAGCCGAGCGTTGCGTGGAGAAAGCGCTTCGGCTCGGTAAAACCCTCCCGGACCCCTTAGCCACTTCCTCCGACCTCGTGGCCCGAGTGTATCGAGCGCGTGGCGACATCGCTCGTGCAGAAAAAACTCTGCTCCAGCGTTTGGAAGTTCTGGAAGGATCGGCCGCGACTGGAGATCAGCACGGTGAGGCAATCTGGTCCACACGCCAAGGGCTGGCAGACCTTTACTTGAACGAGGGCGACCTTGCGCGAGCGCAACGCGTGTTCGGACCGCCCGTCCTGGCCATGCCTGACGGCGTGCCATTGCCATTGACCAAACAATTTGAAGGCCTGTTGCTTTGGGCGCAGCTCGAAGAACGAGGTGGAAACTACGCAGCTGCGGAGAAATTCGTTTTGCAAGCGTGCGCGCTCTTCGACGTGAAACCTGGGCCCTATCTTAATGGGCTGTGTGGCGCTCTGAGGGATTTGATTCGAGTGCAATTTGCGATGGGAAAGAAAGACGCCGCGTTGGCCAACGCGGAGAGGTTGCAAGACGCCGAGGAAAACTACATCAACGATGTGCTTTCTTTCACATCGGAAAAACAACGCTTGGGAGTCATGGTGAACTTCGTCGCTGACCGTTGTTCTCCATGGGCCAGTACCGGCACAGTTCGCCCGCTCGCCCGAGCGTTGCTGCGCACCAAGGGGCTGGTTTTGGACGCGCTGATCGAAGAGCGAACCATCGCGAGTCAGGGCGGGGATTCCGAAACCCAGGATCTCAACCAACGAATTCAAGTCGCGCGCCAACGGGTTGTTGGCCTGCGGACCGCGCTCGCCAGCTCCGGAAGCAATACCAATCTCACGCTCTATTGGACTCAAGAGCTGGCTCGGGCCCATGAAGAAGTTGAATTGCTGGAACGGACTCGAGCTCGTCAAATCAGCGGTGCCGGGTGGACACGCCGGATTCTGCACACGACGTTTGAAGACCTGCAACAGGCCATCCCTAAGGACACCATCGTGCTCGAAGGCCTCTGTTATCCGCGTTACTTGGGGTCGTACCAATGGACAAATCACTACGGTGTTTTGGTGTTTGCGCATGAAGGGGAGCCACGCTGGATCCAGCTGGGAGAGGCCAATGCGATCGAACACAAGATCCGCCTTTACCAACATGCTGTGAACCACCCAGAGCACCCGGATGACCTCATCACCACGCTCAAAGATCTTCACGATTTAATCTGGCGCCCCATTCAAAACGCCCTGACCACCACGAACATTGTTTTTAGTCCCGACGCTCAGTTCAATTTCGTCTCTCTCGCGACGCTCCTTCAACCGAACGGCCGTTTCCTAGGCGAGGACTTTAGCTTCAGTTATGTCTCGGCGGCCCGCGATCTGTTGGAGGATAGCCCACCTCCCTCGAACGTCGGGACGCTGGCGATCTGGGCTAACCCGGACTTCGACACCACGGGCACTTCCCACAGTGTGGCAACGAACTCTTCGATGGCTAATCAGTCCGGAACGATGCATCTGCTTAAGAATCGACGTTTTCAACCGCTCGCTGGGGCGGCCCAGGAAGGAGAACGCCTGCGCGACGAAGGTCATCGCCCGGGCTTTAACCAGGTCAATCTTTACGCCGGACCAGCAGCCACCGAAGCCCAGTTGCGCCACACGGATGAGGCCGAGGTGATTCACTTGGCCACTCATGGCTTCGTCCTGCCGGAGTTCACGGAAAAGGAAAACCGCACTTCCGTCGGTCACCCGGGCTCAATAGCTCAGACACTCCGCGTCGCCAACAATCCAATGCTCCGCAGCGGCTTGGCCTTGGCCTCAGCGCATCGGACCATCGCCGCGTGGACTCGCGGCGAATCTGTCTCGCCGGACAACGACGGCATTCTGTCGGCTGCAGAGATTGCTCTGCTGAATTTGACGAATACTCGACTCGTCGTGGTCTCTGCCTGTGATACGGGCGCAGGTGAGGCACTCAGCGGCGAAGGCGTGCTTGGCCTGCGGCGCGGATTCATTCACGCCGGCGCCAGGAACCTGCTCTTAACCCTCTGGTCGATCGACGACACGCAGACCACCGACTTCATAGCCGATTTCTACGATACCGCACACCGACTGGGCAGTCCGGCTCGCGCTTTGTCTAGGGTCCAGGGCCTCTGGTTAGGGCGGCTGCGCCGTGAGATCGGCGCTCCGTCAGCCTGTCGCATCGCTGGACCGTTCATTCTCAGCGTTCGCGGGACTCCGTAAATCACGAAAGTTTGAGGTCCTCGCCCGGCGATCCTCCTCCGGAAGCGCACGCCATTTCGTGGTTCGGACTCAAGAGCGGTTCGCCGTAGGGCAGATCCTTTGGCAGGGGCACGAATTCCTCTACCCAGGACCAAAGCTCGGTAAAATCTTTGTTCACATCGCCGGAAAGGCAATCGGTGATGAGGCCGGCAGCGGCAGGATGCTTTTTTATGACTTCACGGAACGAGAATCGGGGGTCGTAGAATGCGTAGACGAGCTTCCGCATATTCTCCACCCCTTGACGTATCACTGCTCCGTACTGGGAAAATCGGGCTGGGGAAAGATCATTGGCAAGCAACCCTTGATGCACCGTCTCGCCGGCGAGAACGCCGCTCTTTAAGGCGAGCATCACGCCGCTGCTGAACACCGGATCGAGAAAGGCAAAGGCGTCGCCGACGAGCAGCAATCCTCGGGCGGCACAATATCGCGAATGGCGGGAATACTCGCTAGTGAGGAAGTATTCGCCGACCTGTTCTCCGAGATCCAAATGCGTCTTAATCCACTCGTTCTCATGAATCTCCCTCTGAAAAATCAGTTTCGGATCCCGAACATCGTCACGAGTGAGGTATTTGCCTTCGGCCACAACCCCCACGCTCACCATGTCGTCGTGTTGAGGAATGTGCCAAAACCAGCCTTTATCCGGAACGTAGGCGACGGTCGTCGCACCTTCGTCGATGTCCGCTTCGCGTTTTGAACCACGGTAATAGGTCCAGACCGCAATTTTGTTCAAGTACGGATCGCGCAGGCGCCAACCCAAACGGTTGGACGTAAACGCCTCTTTGCCAGAGCAATCGAGGACGATGCGCGCGTGCAGGGAATAAACCTTGCCGCGCTTGTCCATCGCTTCCACTCCCACGACTTTGTCACCCTCCATCAGCAAACGGTTCACGGTGGTCTCTTCGCGCACCTCCGCTCCCTTCTCCCGGGCGTTGTCCAGGAGCATCTGATCAAATTCCGAACGTAGGACCTGCCAGGTCTGCGCGACCGTTTCACGGTCGTAACGGGTGAAGAAGTAAAACGGTTGAGAACGACGCCCATCCGGTTGCACGAACGTCACACTGTACTTCTTGACGAAGTGAGAGGCCTTCATCCTGGGAATCATCCCAATACGTTCCAGCGGCTGGAATGTGAAGGGAATGAGCGATTCCCCAATGTGATACCGCGGAAATTTCTCGCGTTCGAGAATGAGCACGCGGTGACCGTATTCGGCTAGCACCGCCGCCGCGGAGGCTCCGGCAGGACCACCTCCAATGAGAATCGTGTCGTAATCTTGGTTCATACAACAATTGCGTTAACGTCCGGTGTTGTGGGCCATCCTGAAATCTACGGCAAACGCCAGTTCGGGCTTAGTCTGGAGAGGCACAGGGCCCATCGCCCAGTCGAAGAATGGGCGAGTCCTCACGGTCCAACGGCGCGTCAGGCAAGTTTTGTCGTTGCTCGCCAGCACCAATGCATCCTGCGTGCCCACCGTGACTCCGAGCTCCAGAAATGAATGTATGGCCAGGGACTGGTTCGTCACGGCCCAACGTGGCACGCGATCGGTGTGAACGGAAATAAAAGCTCGCTATCTCCGTGATGCCATTGTGGTATCACGACTTTATGGAACTTCGCCATCTGCGCTACTTTCAAGCAATCGCGGAGGAGCTCAGTTACTCCCGCGCGGCACGGCGCTTGCATGTGGCTCAACCCGCCCTCAGCCGCGCGGTTAAAGAGATGGAGGCGGAACTGCACGCCGCCGTTCTAGAACGCTCGCGCCATCACGTGCGGCTCACACCCGCAGGAGCGGTTCTGCTGCGCGAAACCGCCATCTTGCTGGAACGTTGGCAGGAAGCCATGCGTCGCGTGCGTCGAACGGCCGCCGGTGAAGAAGGGGAGTTACGCCTTGGCTACATCGGTCCCCCCACCCAGGCATTTCTGGCGCCGATCCTGCGCGAATACCGTCGCCTTTACCCCCTCGTGGCGGTGCATTTGGAAGAGCGGACCCCAGAGCGCGTTTGGGAAATGGTTGTCCGGGGCCGCCTCTCCGCAGCTCTCACCCGTCCTGTCGCGGCGCCTCAAGGTGCCGGCCTGCATACGATCATCCTGCGGCACGAACCGCTGGGTATTGTCGTGCCAAAAGATCATCCGCTGGCCCGTCGACGGACGGTGCGCTGGACCGCGCTCGCCCGCGAGCCGTTGATCGTACTGGCCCGGCGCGAAGGGATGGGTCTCCACGACGCCGTGCTTGCGGGGTGTCGCCAGGCCGGTCTGACACCGCGCCTGGCCTATACGCCCAGCCTCATCGGCACCGTCTTAAACTACGTTGAAGCTGGAGCTGGGATAGGCGTAGTGACCGATTCCGTGGTTACAGGATCGGAAACACTCCGGTTCGTCCTGCTCCGTCCGGCGCAAACTGTTCCATTAGTTTTCGTCTGGAGTGAGGAGGACGATGGCCCTCCCGTCCAACGTTTTCGCGAGTTGCTGTTGGATTGGAAAAAAGCCGGTAAACTACGCCTCTGATTGTATGGAAAACGGTCTCTACCTGGATGCGGATGCAGGCGCGAGGTCGCTTTGACCAACGGGAACTTGCGGCGCTGGAGCGTGACGTTGAAAATGGCGGCCCATCCCTCCACGGGCGGTCAGGGGAAACCTTGTTTTCACATCCCAATCCACAACCTCGTGACGTTTCAGGAAACCATTCTGGATCAACTCATCTAACGTGACCGCTGGGGCGAGAGGGACGTGCTTTTGCTCCAAGGTCTGCACGTAATCATTTAACGCGGCCAAAATTCGATTCTGATCGGCGCCTGTAGACTGGGACGTCCGATACGACCCAGGGCCGACAAACCAGTGCAAGATCCCCGTCAATAGGAACGCTGCCGCGAAAAGGATGGCGCGACGTTTCATCGTTGCCTAATGGACAGTCGCTGCCGCCGCAACGTTCAAGAGTCGCAAGGAGAACAAAGGCGCGCCCAGTGATAATAGACATAGTTGCTCCAGTTCACCCGCATGGTCGTCGAAAAACTACTGTGCTACTGCTGGCACGTTGCAGACGGACTGCATTCCGATTGCAGCCCAACAGCTGTATGGACCGATGCCGTTCAAGTTGGCAAGGCGAAGTGGTTCTTGCGACTGTTATTGGAGCGTCGATTGTAAATGCGAAAAGCGCCTCATTTGGGATGGACTAGGGAGTGGTCTTGCCATGCTATCTGCCGGGGAATCCTCGACTCTTGCTCTAGGAGGGATGAAGAATGTCACCGTCTGGGGGCGCTGCGCGATGAACGAAAGATCCACGGATGGGGCGTCTTGAGCAGGAGTGAGTTCGATAACGAAATAATCACCCGACCGCATCCGCTGTCCACATGGCTCGTTCCCGTTTGGTGTCCTAGCGGTCGTCTGAAGGCGAACCGAGCCGTCTAGGCCTGAGACCTGAATTAACAGTTGAGGTTTCTCACTGCGCACCGGAATCAAGAAAGGGACCGAGGCAGCGCCTGGGAACCGATTCGCCAGTATCCTCTCGCTTTTCGGTTTAACCTGCGACACCAGAACGGGAACGCCATTCGAATATGTGACTTCCGCCGGACCGGCAATGGCGCAGAGCCTGACCGTAACGCCCTGCCAGCTATTTGAGACAGACAGATTGCGCAACTTCCCAGCCGCTGGGATTTGCAGATCGCGAATCGTCCAGACTTCATTAGGCGCGAACTTCGCGTCCGTGGTCCTGCGCAGACTGGCGATCAATTTCCACGCTGATTCATTGGTGCAGAGCTCAAATTGCGCGAACATCGGTTCCCAAGGCCGACGACGGCGGAACATAGAGGGTGACGGTCCATAGTTCGGAGCCCACGCCGGCGCACTAGAATTTCCGGTGGCATCTTCGACTTTGATGTCGTCGAGTTCCCATTCGGGGGGCAATTGGAACTTAGGAGTAAGAGTAAATTGCCTTTCCGGAAAGGGATTCGCGAACGGACTAGTGCCCCAGACGTTGTCGAAGTTGACAAGGGTAACGTTCGAAGTCCCTAAAGGTCTTATCGCGGGAAGAGGTTCTGTCGTCCAAGTTGGATACCGTCGATATGCCGGATTCGGCACTTTGAGCTCAGCCTCGACATTGCCGCGCTCTACGAATCGAAGGGTGAAGAAACGGTCACGCCGGGGGAAGCCCGTGAGTGCTGCCGCGGCGAGTGGATTCCCTGTCCCAACGAGGCGCAACGTTCCTGGCCCAAACCCGGTAACCGTTGTTGAGAATTCGCAACCGTGACTGTCCACGGCGACCACGGACCAAATCGGTAGAGTCGTCAAGGCCTTACCGGTCCCTTTGTCCAAGAGGGAAATCCAGAAGACTAGAGAATCTGGCGGCGCGAAAGCATCATTTAACGGAGTGCGGCCCAAGCTTTCTGCGAGCCATTGGCGTCCTCGTTCAATCCATCGATTCCAGCGTAATGCAGTCGATTTCGACTTATACTTGATTCCTTCGAGACGGAGAATCGAACCGTTGTTCGCCTGAACTTGAGTTGGTCTAGAGCGGGCACTCAGCGGCAAAATGGCTAAGGCAGTTCCGATGAGAACGAGAAGAATCCATAAACTTCCACGCAACACTCTTGAGTTCACCGAAGCACAACATATCTACTTTATAATTAATATACAATTAGTTTTAATAATTTATTTACAACTTTGTTATCCGCGAGGAGGGGATGTCCTAACACTCAGTAATCTATCCACAGATTTCCGTCGGCCTATGTCACGAGGGCAAATAGTGAAGTCGCGAGACCGGTGACCTGTTGCCGATTTTGGATTGCTACACACGCGTTGGATGGAATAGCGCCAAAGGGCTGGCGTTGGATTCTTGCGCCGAGATGGTTTTTGCGCTGTTTTGGGCAGAGTAAGATATTGCCGCTCTTTGAGTTGCATATTTCGGTATCGTTAAAGCACACTCTTCAAATTAGCTTTTCGAGCTCGTTTATGCGCCGTGAGGGTCGCTGATTTCTCGCCGTTGCGTCACAGCGGTCAGCCATACTCTCTCCATCCGGTTCGGATTCTCGTCGATATTAACGACTGATAACATCTGAATGTTCTTTGGGATTGGGGCTAGGCGCCCCGTGGGCAATCCACGGAAAAAGCGCCACAGGATGAGAGTGGGTTGGTGCACTCCAATATGCTGGTGGGCAATGGTTAAGAGCCATTCCAGATTCGCAAGATCCTGGGGCCAAGGCGGAGCCCCTTGCCTCGGCGCCCGCCGCCGCCTTTTGGCCCCTGGTCGCTCGCTACTCACAGCTTCGTCACAGCGTCGCGACGCTGTGAGCAGGCTGTTTACACGCTGTCCTCAGGCCGCCAAAGAGCAACGAACGATAAACAGGGCCGCTGGAAAACCGGTTGAGGCCCACGTGTCTGGTGCTGGTGATCGATAACGGAGCCAGACTTTACGGATCCATCTCCGGTGGAGAAACTTACAGGTCGTCCACAATTTGCGGACAGAGTGTGCGACAAATCTTGGCCTCTCCAACGGTTGTTAGGGACCGCCTTAACCTAATGCCGCTGGTGACAATCGTCACCAGCGCCGGGCTTTACAGACGCTGAACCACGGCAACGGCTCCCGAAACTGCGCTTCCTGATAGAGCCAGCCCGCGCCTTACGGCTAAACCTCCGATGACAGCCGCGCCCCATAATGTAAGGGAGTTTGGACGCTCGGAACCCTATGAGAACAGGATGAGACCCCTATGAGACCAGCATCGTGATCCTGGTCTCATCCTGTTCAGATCCTGTTCTCAACCCGTTTCCAGCGTAGAACCCGCGAAGGAAGGGCCGGTTGGCCCCATCCACGCGGAAGATTTGGACCAACCAAGGTTTACCTAAATGTAACATTAGCGACACGCCACCGAGATATTAAGGGTCCATAGTTTTCACAGGAATTAGGAACCCAAGGCAGGGTTCACGGACTGAAAGTGCAGTGACGTATGAACGAATTCATCGACTACCGTCCGGAGCTGTTTGAGTTGCCCGAGAACTTGCGCGAATGGGTGGGCGGCAAAACGTTGCTCGATCTCGCGTTAGACGCTGTGGCAACGGTCCAAAGTGAGGATCCCATCTCCACCGGGTCGGTGCCGGCTGGGCTGCCCAGGGTATTGCTCACACTTCTGACCTACTGCTATGCCTCGGGTTTGTACCAGTCTGACGACATCGAACGGCAAATCTTGACGGACGCGGATCTGCGATATCTCTCGGCGAACTTTCCGGTGAGCGCCGATGAACTCCGACGCCTTCGGCGGGCTCACCGCGGAGCGCTGCAGCGGAGCTTGGAGCGGCTCCTACAATCCGCGTGGCGCGTACAGTTCCAAGGTGATCTGGACGCCACAAGCACCCTGTTGAACGCTCAGACAGGGGTAATCTTCCAACTAGCGGCAAAGCGGCGAATTGATTCGGCGGTGCTGCAGGACAGCCTGGCGTTGGACACATAGTGCCGGGCCCGTGCCGCTTTTCGGCGCTGCATTCTCCCGATGGCGCCGGTCATTTTGAGTTCTGCTCAGCCCCTCTCCTCAGACAAGGCTCTCCAGGAAACTTCCACTCGGTCCGATGGATTGGGCACTTCGAAAACGCAAATCTTTTGGCCGGAGTGAAACAGCGCTTGGATCGGCGTCTTGCCGAGCTTTGGACGAATTGGACGCGCGACCGCCCGCAGGATCACTCGCCATGTCTTGACCGTGCTTGGGAATGCTCCGACCGGAGCGTCGAACTGCAAACGAGTTGTTCCGTTGCGGATCGAATGGTAAATCCGCCGGTCCGAGAAGGCTGCCGCCTTGTAATCCAAGGAGAGTCCGTCGTCCTCGTACCAACCTAGCTCGCCGCGTGTGCCTGGCCAAATGTGCAGATTTATAACGTCGACAGGCCGTTGACCTACATATTGTTGCACAGGTCCCAACGGCAAGATGGCCCCTGCTCGGACGTAGAGCGGCAGTTGGACCAAAGGCGCTTCGGCCAGAATATGCCGTCCACCACGAAACCTTTCCCCGGTCCAAAAATCGAACCAAGTTCCGGAAGGGAGATAGACGCTTCGGGCGGCCGCCCCTTGTCGCAGGACGGGCGCGACGAGCAAATCGGCCCCGAGCAAGAATTGGTCGCCCGCGGCCACGGCTAGGGGATCGTTGGGGTAGTGCCAAAGCAACGGTCGGATGATAGGCGTGCCCTGACGGTGCGCCTGCCTGAAGAGTCCGTAGAAATACGGTAAAAGCTGATAACGCAGCTCGATGTAGCGCTGACAGATGCGTTCGACCTCTGGACCAAACGCCCACGGTTCCTGGTCGATCGTGCCGATATTGGAGTGATTACGGAAGAAAGGGGTGAATGCTGCCAACTGAGTCCAGCGCACCAACAATTCTCCCGTCGCATTATGGTGGAAGCCGCCCACGTCCGCTCCACAGAACGGGACGCCGCTCAGCCCCAGATTCAGAAGCATCTGCACGGAGTCTGCCAAGTGCTCCCAGGAAGAATCGTTATCGCCTGTCCAGACTACGGCATGGCGTTGCAGCCCGGCATAGCCAGCACGGGTGATGACAAACGGACGTTGGTTTGGGGCGTGAGCCAATGCCCCCTCATAGGAGGCGCGGGCCATCTCGGAGCCGTAAACGTTGTGCACGGCCGCGTGAGGCCGGTGGCCTTTGGCGGTCCGATGCACGCAGCGGCCCGGAAAGTCTTTTCCCGGTGCTGAGAAATCCGCGGGCTCGTTCATGTCGTTCCAGAATCCAGCAATCCCGCGCGCTTGGAATCGGCCCTGTTCTTCCCCCCACCAAGCGCGGGCAGGAGGATTTAAGAAATCGGGAAATCGGACACGGCCCGGCCAGACTTCGCCCAGGTAGTCCTTCTTCCCATCCGCCGCTTTGACAAAGGCATCGTGCTTCAAGCCTCGACGGAGCACGGCAAATCGAGGGTCGTCCTTGACTCCGGGATCGACGATCGCCACGACGTGAAATCCCTGCGCACGCAGTCGGGCCAGCATCTTTTCCGGATGCGGAAAACGCGTTCCAAACGTAAAGACGCGGTAGCCATCCATGTAGTGAATGTCGAGGTAGAGAACATCACACGGGATCTTCCGACGCCGAAAGGTGCGAGCGACTTCTTCGACCCTGGCCTGAGTCTCGTAGCTATAGCGACATTGCTGGTAGCCCAGAGCCCAGAGAGGTGGCAACGGCATGCGTCCGGTTAAATCTGTGAATCGGCTAAGCACGGCCTCACAGGTCGGCCCCAAAAACAGATAAAGATCAATTTCCCCAACCGACGCGCTCAACTTCCACCGCGTGAACTCGGTCTGACCGATGTCCCACGATTGACGGGAGGGATTATCCCAGAAGATCCCGGCCGCTCGCCCGTGTCGCAACGAGAGAGCGAACGGAACAGATACGTACAGGTGGCGAAGTCCGGCATAAACGGTGCGGCTGTGGCCTCCAACATCGATGTTCCAGAAATCCCGAATCAACCCGCGCTTGTTGAAAGTGCCGCTCGATTCGCCGACGCCGAAGATGCTTTCATTATCCGCCAAGGCCAGAGTGACCCGCGCCTCGGTCGCAGCGAATCCGGTGGATTCGGTCGGACTCTCGAAAACAGCCACGCCGGATCTGTCTTCCAATCGCCAGGCGCCGCTCTTCAAATCCAGCCGCAGTTGACCTTGCTCAGTGCGAACGGTTACCTTCCCGGCACGCGTGATCACCTCGGCGGGGACGCCAAGCGGCAAGTGTGGCACCACAGCCCAGGAGGCAACGGGTGACAACTGGGCACCCCGGGAAACTCGAATCCGGAAAAGATCGGGCGCAAGGACCGAGATTTCTGCGATCAGCGAAGGATTGTGCACTCGGACCGACGGACCGGCGCAAGAATGGACGGCCAGACTCTTTAGCGGCTCCAAAGAGACTGGGCGCCGGCGTGTGGGACGGCTTGGTTTTGGCACGAGCTAGGGTGAATCATGGCAAGAACTTTTGAAAGTGAGATTTGGCTACCTCGAGCGCGCGAGGAAGTATTCGAGTACTTTTCACGAGCGGCGAACCTGGAGGAGATTACGCCGCCGTGGCTGCATTTTTCGATTCTCACGCCGGAACCTATCCAGATGGCGAAAGGCCTGCGTATTGATTATCGCCTTTCCGTGCATGGCATCCCTCTGAGGTGGCAGAGCGAAATCACCGCGTGGGATCCGCCCTATCGGTTTGTCGACGAACAGCGGCGCGGACCTTATCGACGGTGGATTCACGAACACATTTTTGAGGAAAGAGACGGCGGAACAGTCGCGAAGGATCGCGTCCGTTATGCGGCTCCAGGGGGTTGGTTAATCGAGAAACTTTTTGTCGCACGCGACGTGGAACGGATCTTCGCCTTTCGCGAGGCCAAGTTGTTGGCAATGTTTAAGCCAGCGACGGGATAGGCACCAGCCGCGGTCCAGGTGGGGCCGGCGCTAGAGCTAGCCACGGCGCCCCTCGGCCAATTCGAGAGGCACCGTCCCTGCCGGCCATGTCGGACGTCCCGCCGCACGCCTGACGCGGCCCTTGACAAAAGCCGTCGTAAGTCGGTGAATTGGTTTTTCATGAATCAACAGCTTTGGTTACGCGGCGGATCTTGCCTGATCAGCGCGGCAGCGAGACGAGGCTGCAAAGCGTTTACCTTGATTGAATTGTTGGTGGTCATCGCGATTATTGCCATTTTAGCGGGACTTCTCCTCCCCACCCTGAGCAAATCAAAAGCCAAGGCTCAAGCGATCATGTGCATGAACAACATCAAGCACCTGAACTTGGCTTGGTTTTTGTATGCCGATGACAACGCGGACGAGTACGTGAACAACCATGGAATCGACGAAACGCGCCTGACTCGCCAAAACTGGGTCAACAACGTGCTCGATTGGACGGGGAGTGCTGAAAACACGAATAACGTCCTGCTGACCGAGGCCAAGCTGGGCGGGTATGCTGGAAAATCGGCTGCAGTTTTTAAGTGCCCTTCCGACCGATCGGTCGCCGAGGGCGCCGGCCCGAGAAACCGCAGCATGGCCATGAACTCCCTGGTGGGCAACCCCGGAGTCCTGACCAATCAGTTTAACCCGGGCTACGTCCAGTTCTTCAAATCGACCCAACTACTCGATCCGTCCCGTATTTTCGTCTTTCTTGACGAACACCAGGATACGATCAACGACGGTTTCTTTATGAACCGTCTGGAGACGTATAGTTGGGGCAATCTACCCGCCTCGTATCACAACGGAGCTACCTGCCTATCATTCGCGGACGGCCACACGGAAATCCATCGTTGGATTCTAGCCAACACCATCCGCCCAGCCCAGAAAGGGGGAGTTGGAGGAACATTCCCCGCGTCCCCCCGGACCGACTACGAGTGGCTCAAAGATCGAACGAGCGTCAAACTCCAGTGACGCGAGTCGTGGAGCCTAGCGCGAACGCCGGGCGGAACGTTTACGCCCCGAGTCTTCGCGAGCTAGGGCCGCTGGAACGTGGAGCATCGCGGCGTCTTGGGAGGTGAGGTTTTGATGAGCCTGGTCGCCGTCAGGAGCTTGGCGCATCTCCAATTCAGCCTGGAGCCAATGTTCGATGTCACGGCCGATTGGCCGGCCTTCACGCTCCCAGATCTCGCGTGCCTTCTTACTGATTTCTTCGTGTGTCATCATGTTGAAGCTATGGTATACTAGTATTATTCCGCCGCGGGGATCAGTTCCCCAACCTGATTTTGCGTTCAGGGCGAGCCCGACCGAGATTTTACCGAAGGTGCCAGGACCTTTTATATCCATAAGGCCGTCATTGAATCGGGGTTTAGCCGCCGAGCGGCTTTGCGCCTACGTGATTCCACTAGGCGGCATTCCAGTCGCAACCGGATTTACAGACCCGGGCAACTTGCGTAAGTTTTCTCAGTTCAAAGACTCTTTCATGGACACCATCACTAAGAAAGTTCAGCGAGAACCGGACCGCACGAACGGACCAAAGAAAACCAAGCGCCGGGTTTTGTTAGTTGATGATCATCCGATCGTGAGAGAGGGGCTCACCGAAATGATCAATCACGAGGAGGACCTGACCGTTTGCGGGACGGCCGAAGAAATGAACCAGGCACTGGACCACATCGAGAAGCTAAAGCCTGACGTGGTGGTTTTGGATATTTCACTTAAAGGGAGCAATGGGATCGAGGTATTGAAAAATATCAAGGTTCGCTATCCAAAATTGCTGGTCTTGGTCCTTTCGATGCATGACGAGACGCTCTACGCGCTGCGCGCGCTTCGCGCGGGTGCGGCCGGCTACATCATGAAGCAAGAGCCAGCGGAACGGGTTCTTGCTTCAGTTCGCCAAGTGCTGAACGGCGAGATTTCGTTGAGCGAAAACATGGAAAAGAAGATGATGAAGCAGCTGGTCGGAGGACGCGCTGCCCGGACTGGCTCACCGCTCGAGGATCTCAGTGATCGCGAGTTAGAAGTGTTTCGCTTAATCGGCAAGGGGTATAGCACCCGTCAAATTGCCGAAGAACTTCATCTCAGCATCAAAACCATTGAATCTCACCGTGCGCACATCAAGGAAAAGCTCAATCTGAAAAACGCCATGGAACTGGTGCAGCACGCCATCCAATGGCAAGAGGCCTAGGCCCTTTTTTCTGTTGTATCCTCGCGCCGTCAATTCGGACGGCGCTTTTGCAGTTTTAAACACCTTAAGCCCAACCTTCGTTTGATGCTTCACCGTCACCGGCCATCCTTCACAGGCGAAGCCTGAGGCCACAAGAAGGGGTGACCTCTCTTGCAGGAGTTCCGCGTATGGCGTTGGTTTAATTGCGGTCAATGAATTGTTCCGTCTTGGAACCGACCGCTAAACACTACCGTCATTTCACTGGCTTATGAAACTCGACTCGTTCAAGCATCTTTACATCGAAGAGCTCCGTGACCTATACGATGCGGAGACGCAATTACTCAAAGCTTTGGCCCTGGTCGCTGAGTCCGCAATTCTGCCCGAGCTAAAGAACGCCTTCGCCCGGCATCTTGAACAGACCCAAACGCACGTCGATCGCCTTGGGAACATTTTCGCGGCCTTAGGTACAGAGCCGACGGGTAATCCATGCAAAACGATGACTGGACTCATCGCCGAGTGCAACGACCTGCTCAAGGAGGAAAGGTGGGCAGACCCAGGCGTTCTCGACGCCGCCCTCATTGCCGCGGCGCAGAAAATCGAGCATTTCGAGATTGCTGGTTATGGCTGTGCGCGAACTTTTGCCGAGATTCTGGGAGAGCGTGACGCCGCCCGAATTCTTCAGCAAACGCTGGATGACGAAGCGGAGATGGACAGACTCTTAACGAGTTTGGCAATGCGTTCCGTTAATGTCGAAGCGGTGGCGGCCACGGATCAGCACACAGAAATTCCCGAAGCAGTCGTTTCAGCCTTGGAAGCTGTGGCTCGTTAAACCTTGCGAGGATAAGCCCTTGCCCTGGAAGATCGACCTGCACCGGATATCGGAG
>JBGAIN010000214.1:0-11732 GCA_044225505.1 Limisphaerales bacterium | reverse complement strand
TCAGTCGCCAGGGGCGTCGTGAAAGGGGGACCTGCGCCGGGTTGTTTTCGACTGCTGGAGGCCGCTTACGCTTCTCCGAAGCTTTGCCATGGTGGATGGATGATGATCTCTTCATCCGGTTGCGGAAGATAGTTCAGCTGGAGGGCGGGTCCAAAGACGTTCTGCAAAACTTCTCATGGTTTTGTTCCGACGGCAATCCAGGGCTTGTGTTGTGAAGCGAAAGCGCAAAGGCCGGGATGAATCCCGGCCTTTGGTGATGAGAAAGGACTAGAGACTACCGAAGTCTATAGAATTTCGCGGTTCCAGTAATTGGAACAGTCGCTGGGCTGGTGCCATTGGCGACGGCGGTCCAAGGACCTGTGACATTGTCTGCCGATTCCAACGTTCCCGCTGTCCAAGTGAGCACCAGGTTTGTGCCGGACCTTGTCACACTGGCGAAGGTATTTCCAACCGGTGGGCCACCGTCGCCGCCCGCGGGAACGAACATGAAGTAATCCATGTCTTCAGCGCTGTCCGGGAGCATGGTAACGCGGAAGGTTTTCACGCCTGTCCAGTTCGTGACCGTGGCCAAGTTGCCCGCATCATCCACCAGCGGGAAGAACTCGTAGTTATCCCAGCCCGCCGTGGCACGGCCGGGCCGGAACTCACCAAGCTTCTTAAGAGTTTGGTTGGTGGAGGTGGCGGTGCCGGTCACTTCATCCATTTGAACGTGAATCGCAGCGCCCCCGGATGCCAAACGTCCAATCACGTTGTAGTTCGTGCCTGTGGTCGGGAACTGACGCGTGTAATTGTACCACTCGCCCGCGTCATTCCAGCCAAGGACGTTGTTGACGACGACATCGAAGTCGCCTCGTGGGAACCAATCCGCCTGTTGGTTTTCCTTGTCAGCATCCGCGTTGGTGTCCGCACGATAAGGCTGAGCGCCAGCGCCATCCGCGTGATAGTCAATTCCTTCGTCATCGGCCGTCCCAAGCCCGCGGTAGGCGTCGCCTGGGTAAGGTCCTGTGACGCCGGTGGGCTGATTGGTGACGTAGTTGCCACCGCCGTAGTTGAAGTCTTCCGCTTCCACGAAGAGAGCACCTTTCGGGAAGATGCCAGCGACCGCGGAGACTGAACCGACAGCATTGGAAGCAGTGATCTTGTAAATACCCACGTTTGTGGCGACGAAGTTATTCAAGGTGAAACTGGTGTTGGTAGCGCCGACGAGGTTTGTGCCTAACAGAGACCACTGATAGCTGATCGGTTGGTCACCGATGGCAGTAACGCTAAATGTTCCGGTTCCTCCAGCCGCCACGGTGATGTTCGTCGGACGCGTGGTGAAGGCGGGTTGTCCAACGGTTGGATCCCATTGCGTGCGCAAGAACGCGCCTGGGATCGGCTTCAGGTGCGACGCCGCATTGGTGTCGCCAGATTTGCGCCATGCGACCTGGGCAAAGTCACCGCCGCCGCCTTCTTTCCAAAGGACTTGAATGGCGTAACGTTGGCCAGCCGTCAGCGCAATTGGGGCCGATGTTCTGGGATCGCCCGTTTCCTGGAACGCCGCACAACAACCGGTTTCTTCGGCCACGAGTGCGAGGTTGTTCGTGTTCGCATCCGGACTCAAATAGAGCTGCGATGCATCATCGCTGCGAAGGAAGAACTCGTAGTTGCCAGATTCGGTGGGAGCAAGCAACCCGCTCAAACGTCCGCCGTAGTTATCGTGAGCATCATCCGAGTAGACGGTGCGCGTGTCGGCCGCCGTCGCCAAGGCCCGGAAATCCGGCGCGGCGTTGGTTTGATACCGAGGATCATCGGTGAGCAGATTGACCGCGGTGCCGGTGATATTGTTCCACACTTCGAAGAGCAAGCCATTGCTTTCCACCGGTGCACTCGCCGGAGTTGTGGCTGTGACTGCGGTGGTAAACGCAGATTTATTCCCAACTGGATCCACCGCTTGGACGCGATAGGAATAGGTCTCGCCACCCTGCACGTTCAAGTCTGTGAACGACGGTTGGGTAAGCAGATTCCCAATAATAACTCCATCACGTTCTAAATTGTAACCAACGCGATTGGAATCATCGGTGGCGGCGCCCCAGGTCAAAACGACCTTTCCAGCGGTTGTAGCTCCTACCGTGATCGCGCCAGGAGCCGTTGGTGCGTTGGTATCGGCCGACGCTGTGGTGGTTAGCTTCAGATTATCGAAGTGGGTATGCTCATCCGCATTCCCTGTCCGGCCAGCGAGAATAATCGCACCAGAGGAAGGGAAAAACGTGGTTTGATACTGGTCAAGCAATTTGCGGCCTTTGTAAGTCACGCTCAGCTTGGCCGAGTTATCCAAGTCTACGACCAAGTGCTGCCAACAGAGATTGGTCCAGGACTCGGGCACGAGCGCAGCGTCGGGCAGAGTTCCAGCGTCGACCGCTGCAGCCCAATAGTTGGTCGGGCGCGGGCCTGTTTGGAGTGACGTGTTGTCGTCGCACGCTCCATTGCGCGTCGGCATCGCCTGTCGAAGGATCGTCTTGTTATCGACGCGGACGATGATGCCTTCGATGTCTGCCCCGTCTGGAAGTGCATTCCCTGCCCAGGTATCGAAACCAATCGAGATACCGGTGGATGTTCCCGTCTCGACGGCTCCGGAAACAGCGAAGTTGGCTGGATCAGGATTTTCTATGGCGGGATCTGTGCTGCGGGCGAAGTTGATGCTGAATCCGTCAGCAGGGCGCTCGTTCTGTTGCGGGCTTCCAATGCGCAGGTCGCATTCAAAGGTGAACGCGGTGACGACTTTCCCTGGGTCGATGTCTGGAAACACTGCGATCGTTGAAGAACTTCCGATCGGCCATGTGATTCCAAGGAATCCGTCAGGGTTACCTCCCTCAGGCTTCCAGTAAACTGAGGTGCCTGAGCTATCGGCAAACCCGGTCTGGATTATTTTGATGGCGTTTGTCCCTGTGGTAGGGTCCGTTTTGAAGTCGTAGGTCACTTGACCTGCGCGTAGACTCGAAAACGAACCGAGCCCTAACAGGCAGGCCAGCATGGCCAGTTTGGAGGGTTGTATTTGATTCATAACACGACGTCCCCTGGGGCTCCCTGGTGGCGCTGGAACACGATCGATCTTCCCCTGGTGCATCCCACCAGTACAGCGGAAGCGTCGAGCGCTTGAGTAAATCAAACCACACAATTGGGTGTTTTCCCTGGAACAAAAGAACCAGTAACCCAGAAATTCAGTTCCGCAACCGGAAAGTTGTGCAACGGATTTTCCACGCCGTGACCGGGTTGTTTTGGGGTGCGAGAAGCGGGCTGAACGTGAGCAGGCTTGGGCGCCTCACGAAATCACTCCAAAGGAGAGGGTCGGAGGGATGAGCAGGAAAGTCCCGAGAGCCCTGAGCCGCGCGGTTACGGATTGAGAATGTCGATCTGAATCTCGTCTTTGCCAGGAAGCACCGGGTAAGCGACGCGCTTTCCGCCGGGCCACTGCACTTCAACTTCATCCCAGGATTCCGGGTGAGCGAAGACCTGAATTGCACTGTCAGAGGAGCGGTAACCTGTGCCGGAACGAATCTCCTTTGCCGAGCTCCACGTCCCAGCCCGACCGGTCCGCAAGACAGCTCCGATTGCTCCGCGGTTGCCTGCCGGACCGTGGAGGTGAATGCGTCTCCCGGGAATGCCATGTCGATTGCGAAAGAGCTTGGTCTTCCCATTATTCTGCGCCACCGCAATGTCCACCCGGCCATCCAAGTCGAAGTCGCTGGCGGCGCAACCGCGCTGCTCCCCGTAAATCAGCAAGCCACTCGATTGTCCTGGGACAGCTTTAAAGTCCCCTTTTCCATCACCTCGCAACCACAATCCTCTCCCCGCATCTTGCCGACTCAGGCTCATCCCCATGACAAAGGCATTCTGAGAGAGAAATAGGTCCTCGTTACCGTCTCCGTCGAAGTCAGCCACACTCAGTCCGAACGCAGGCGCAAACTGTGCCTCCGGTGGCAAGGCTCGTATTTCGAAGCGATCGCCCCGATTGAGAAATACGGTCGATGCGAGAGAGGACAAATCGAGCTTAGATAATCTGGCGAAGTGTTCGCCAAATAACTCTTGAACGGTGATACTCGAATAACTCTCATAATCTCGAATGCGACCACGCACCGCCGGGACCGCCCCGGCGAGCAGATTCAAATTTGCCGCGGGAAATTGTTTGCCGTTAACCGGATCGATTGCGACGTCGATAAGCTCGACTCGTCCGTCCCCGTCCAGGTCGCCGTAATAAAAACGCTTCCGAATTCGCTCCGAGTCTTGCAGGGCACTGTTCAATCCCCAGTTGGATGCCGCTAAATCCAGGCGCCCGTCGCCATCGAAGTCGCCCGTGGTAAGCCCTTGCCAGAGCCCGGTCAGCTCCAGCAACCCCCACTGCGCGGTGGATTCGACGAGGTTTCCTTGTCGATTCGAAAAGATCCGAATGGGTCCCCAAGTGCAAGCCAGGATGAGCTCCGGAAAACCGTCGAGATCCAAATCGCTAAAGGTCGCCGCTTGAATGACACCGAGCTGGTTCCACTGTTGCGCCAAGACCATCTTCCCCTCGTCATTCCGGAAGAGGTAACCGGATCCTGGCTCGGGAAAGCGTCCTAAGCGTGACGTGGTCCCGACAAAGAGATCCAAGTCGCCGTCTCCGTCCAGATCCGCCATGGCCATCGGGCCGACGGGACCGTCCAACGGGCCGATCGATCCTGAGTTCTTTCCCGTCGCGGCGTTGAAAAACGAGATGGCAGGAAAGCTGTTCGGAGATGGTTTATAATTTGACCACGCGACGACTAAAAAAGCGGCACCTGGGTTCGGCATCCAACCAATCACGGCGGTCTGATCCGACTGAAGCTGATCCGTGGCGGTCCCACGGGCTAGTGCGCGAAAGCCTTGCTTGGAATTGAGATATATTCCCAAGGCGCCACCTTGTCCGCCCGGGATCAACAGATCGTCCATTCCGTCGCCGTCGAGATCGAACCAGCTTAAACCGGGGCCGGATCGCGTCAGCCGATAGGGGAGCAAGGGTTGCCACGCCAGGTCGTTGAAAGGCTGCTCCACATGAACATGTGGCAGACTTCCGCTGACATCTTCAAACATGGGAGACTCTGCGACGACTGGAGCTGACGAGGGTGCGTCTTCAGCTTCTGTTTCAGCGACCAGATAGAGGGAGTTTGGTTTCGCGCCTCGGATGACGCTGTGCTTCCCATTACGCCAGATCACTTCAACGTCGACCTGATGGGCTTGGCCCGTAGCGAAAACCCGTAACGCATCGTCACCCGACAAGTAGCGGCCACCACAAATCATCTCTTGCTGTTGAGCTAAGGTTCCGTCGGTAACTTTGATCTGCGCTCCGATTCCGGCGCGGTTTTGTCCGGCACCACGGAGGCGGACGGCGAGGCGGGGTGCGTCGCTCTCATTCCGAAACAACCCTGCTGGCGCGAGCAAATTGTTCACAATCACGTCGAGGTCTCCGTCATTGTCGAGATCCGCCAAGGCGAGCCCCTGGGACGCGGTCGCGGTAGCGAACCCCCACTTCACGCCGATTTCTTCAAAGGTGAGGTCGCGGCGGTTGCGGAAAGCCATGTTGGGCACGGTCAGGGGTGGGAATTCCTCTGCCAGCTTGACCATACCTTCCAGGGTCAGTCGTTCTCGGCCTCGTTGCAACGTCTGCAGTCGAGCGGCGTAGTCAGCATGGGCGAGGTTTCTTTGTTGTCCGTTTGGGATGAGAAGGTCTTCGTAGCCATCCAAGTCGACATCCAGAAATACACCGCCCCACGACCAATCCGACGCGGCAACCCCGGAATAGAAGGAAATTTCTGCGAACGTCAGGTCGCCGCGGTTGAGAAGCAGAGCATTATGGTTGAACTGAAGTCTCTCTCCGATCACTCCGTCCTCCCACATCTTCGGCGGGACATGAGCGAATTGCGTCATGCGCAATTTGCGGTCCCGGCTGAACATATCCGAAACGAAAAGATCGTAATATCCATCGCGATTGACGTCCGCTGCGTCCATTCCCATGGACGCTAGAGAGGTGTGGCGAACCGCGAGCTGTGCTAAGGCTTTGAAAACTCCGTGGCCTTGGTTGATCCAGATCCGGTCTGGAGTGAACAAGTCGTTACAGACATAGAGATCTGGCTGTCGATCTCCGTTCAGGTCGTGAAAGTGCACGGCCAATCCCCAATCCAAGGGAGGGCTCGCTAGCGGTTTACCGTCCTCGTCCAGAAATCGTCCATCGGTAAATGACGAACGCGTAAAGGTGCCATTGCCGTTATTGAGATAAAACTGATCTTCCTCGCCGTACTCAATGATCTCGCCGTTGGAGCTCACTTTGAATCGGCCTGTCAGTTCCGGAGAGGTCGTCGGCTTGCCGTTAATGGAGACCACTTGCGCCATGCCGTTCACTTGGCGGACTTGGTAGGTCGTCGACATCTCGTTCCGTACCGGTCTGCGTGGAATAGCCGTCACATAGAGATCCAAGTCTCCGTCGCCATCAACATCCGCCAACGCCATGGACGTGCTTCCAGCTGACCGACGAAGCCCCGCGGCGTCGGTGCTCTCGTTGAATTGTCCGTGCCCGTCATTCAAAAACAAGCGAACTCCTGGCCCAAGCGCAGAAACGAACAAATCCAAATCGCCATCCGCGTCAATGTCGACAAGCACGGCGCCAGTTGAATCCTGGTTTGGGCAACCGGTTCCAGATGTCCGGGTGATATCTTCGAATCGAAAGCCCCCTAGATTGCGGTAGAGCCGATTCTCGACGTCCAGCCCACAGAAATAGAGGTCGCAACGCCCGTCGCCGTCGACATCACCTGCCGCAACTCCCGACCCGTTCATCAGGTTCTGATTCACTAAGCCGCGGTGGAGGTCCAAGACATTGGTAAAGTCGATTCCCGTCGCTGCCGAAGGTATGGCCTGGAATCCAATTCGATTCGAAGAGGGAACGGCCAGACGAGAAACTTGGTGTCCGGGCTCGACCGCAACACAGAAGAGAGGACCCCAGAAAACCCAGATTGCGACGGCCAGGCTTGGGCGCGACAATACCATTGCGATCATGCGCCCGGGACCCGGTTGGAGTATGGAAAGTAGTTCTGGCACAGAGCGGGCTCGTATCCTTAAGATTATCTGGAATCACGTCGATCAGCAACTGCAGGGAGACCTCGCGGCGTACTCGATCGCATGGCAGGCCCGGGGAGGATGGCTCGATGCGGAAAAGGAATGGGCTTCCAATGGGGTAACAAAAAAGGACCGGGATTTCTCCCGGTCCTTATGAATCGAAGGTTTAGTAAACCGCTATTTCAAGCGGTAGAATTTCCCAGCTCCGGCGATCGGAATGGTGGCTGGGCTCTTGGCGTTTGCAACCGCCGTCCAAGGACCTGTGACCTTGTCGGCTTCTTCCAGAGTGCCTGTGCTCCAGGCGATCACCAGGTTGGTGCCGCTCTTGCTGACGCTCGAGAAGCTGTTGCCTGTCGACGGTGTCGAACCTGCCGGAATGAAGATAAAGTAATCCATATCCTCGGCGCTGTTTGGCAACATCGTCACGCGGAAGGTGCGGACGCCACCCCAATCCTTCACCGTCGCGAGATTGCCCGCGTCATCAACCAGCGGGAAGTACTCCATGCTATCCCAGCCCGCGGTCGCGACCTTAGGATTGAACTCACCAATTTTCTTCAAGGTTTGATCCTTGGTGGTAACACCTGCCGTCACTTCGTCCATTTGGATGTGGATGGGGTTACCGCCAGACGCGATGCGGCCGTAGACATTATAGTCTTTGTTCGGAGTCGGCCAGGCGCGGGTATAGTTCATCCATTCGCCAGCGTCGTTCCAGCCAACCACGTTGTTGACGTTTACGTCGAAGTCACCTCGAGGCAACCCGCCCGGGTGCTGATTCTCCTTCGCTGCGTCAACGTTGGTGTCTACGCGATAAGCTTGGGCGCCTCCGTTATCGGCGTGGTAGTCAATGCCGTCATCGGCTTCGGTTCCAAGGCCGCGATAAGCAGAGCCATCGTAAGCTCCAGTCAAGCCGATCGGCTTGTCGGTGACATACTTGCCTGAGCCATAGTTGAAATCTTCGGCTTCCACGAAGAGCGCGTCTTTCGGCAAGAGGCCGGCACCGACAATGGCGCTGCCAACCACGTTTTGGGCCTTTAACTCATAGTAGCCAAAATCCTTCGCTGCGAAGTTATTAACCGTGATGCTCGTATTCGTGGCGCCTGGGATGACTTTGCCATTGAATGACCATTGATAAGTGACCGGTTTGTCACCAATCGTTGCCTCGCCGGTGAGTGTTACAGCGCTGCCCAGGGCGACTGATTGGCTCTTCGGGCTCGTCGTGAAGACAGGCTGTCCCAGGGTCGGATCCCAACTCGTTTCCAGGAATTGCCCAGGGATTGGCTTCAAGCTGGTTGGCGGAGTCGTATCGCCACTCTTACGCCATGCAACTTGCGCGTAGTCACCGCCGCCGCCTTCTTTCCAGAGGACTTGGATCGCGTACTTCTTTCCGGCCGTTAAGCTAATTGGCGCGGAAGTGCGCGGATCGCCAGGCTCTTGGAATGCAGCGCAGCATCCGGTCTCCTCAGCAATGAGGGCGAGGTTCGCAGCCTTGTCGTCGGGGCTCAATAAGAGCTGTGAAGCGTCGTCACTGCGCAAGAAGAATTCATAGTTACCAGTATCCTTGGGAACCAGAAGGCCACTCAGACGACCACCGTAATTGTCGTGACCGTCGTCGCCGAAGACCGTGCGAGTGTTCAGAGCAGACGCCAGTGATTTGAAATCGGGCGTGTTGTTGATATACCGCTCGTCATCCGTCAGGTTCGACACGGGGGTGCCGTTGATGTTGTACCACGCTTCGAAAAGAAGGCCAGCCGCCGTGACGGGCGCCAGGGCAGGTGTAGTAGCGGTCTTAGCGGCAGTAAATGCAGATTTGTTGCCCGCTGGATCAACCGCTTGGACTTTGTAAGCGTAGGTCTTGCCACCTTCGACAGTCAGGTCGGTGAACGTGGGTTCATTCAGGAGCGCCTTAATGATAGTTCCATCCCGTTCGACATTGTAGCCGACCCGTCCCGAATCATCGGTTGCTTCGCCCCAGCTCAAAACTACCTTGCCCGCAGAGACAGCGCCGACGTTAATAGCGCCAGGCACGCCCGGAGGTGTCGCATCCGTCGAAGCCGTCGTGGTGAGTTTAACGTTGTCAAAATGAGTGTGTTCATCCGCACCGCCAGTTCGACCGGCGAGAATGATCGACCCGGCCGATGGGAAGAAGGTGGTTTGGTATTTGTCGAGCAGTTTTCGGCCTTTGTAGGTCACGCTCAACTTGGCTGCCGTGTCCAATTCGACAATCAGGTGTTGCCAGCAGAGGTTCGTCCAGGACTCCTTTGCGAACGCGGCATCAGGGAGGGTGCCGGCGTCGACCGCTGCGGTCCAATACGCGACCGGTCGAGGTCCGGTTTGGAGAGACGTGGTGTCGTCGCAAGCGCCGTTCCGAGTCGGCATTTCCTGGCGTAAGATCGTCTTGTTGTCCACGCGGACGATGATGCCTTCGATGTCGCCGCCGTCTGGCAGAGCGTTGCCCGCCCAAGTGTCGAAGCAAATGGCGATACCCGTTTGTGTTCCAGTCTCCACGGCGCCCGAGGTCGCAAAGGAGCCAGCGTCCGGATTTTCGACCGCCGGATCTGTGCTGCGGGCGAAATTGATGCTGAAACCATCGGCTGGCCGTTCATTCTGCTGCGGGCTGCCGATTCGGAGATCGCACTCGAACGTGAATGCGGTCACGACCTTGCCAGGATCGATATCAGGGAACACCGCGATGGTCGTGGAACCGCCCAAGGGCCACGTGATTCCCAAGAAGCCGTCTGGATTGCCGCCTTCGGCTTTCCAATAGACCGATGTGCCGTTGCCATCAGCGAAACCGTTCTGCGTTATCTTGATTGGATTTGTCCCAGTCGTGGGATCTGTTTTGAAGTCGTAGGTGACTTGCCCCGCCTTGGTTGAAACCAAAGCGCTCATGCCGAGAAGGCATGCCAGTATAGGTAGTTTAGAGGGTTGGGATTGTTTCATAGCAAACAACGTCCATCATCCGGGTTTTTGTCCACAACCGTTGACTACTTGCTGTGCAACGGAAAGACAATAACCCGGCTGATGATATGTATTACAGGAACGGCTTAGGACTAACAAAACCACCGGCAATAGCAAGCGAAAAGTGATTAGAGTTTCAACGGAAACGCCGCGGCTGGCTAATAGCCGTTTTACCTGCGCTGCGGCCGGTCGGCGCTACGCATCGCGGGCTTCGTTCGGCGCCAATGACTTAACGGCGCCGTTCGATCGTCCGTTCCCACATCACCCTCCTGTGCGGGAAAGGGTCGCTGAGGTTTGAGAGGCAACAGAGGTGGGGCTCTTTGTGGGGTGAACGTCGTCCCAAGTTACTCGTCCGTTCAGCTTGGCCGAACGGTTTAGGCTTTCCTGACTTGCTCGAGAGTCCTTTTCGTGGTCTTGGGTAAGCAAGTCTGAATGAACTCGGCTCGGGAATCGGTGTTCACCGTATCGGATGCAACTCATCTCGAGCTCGATGGGATAGATGCGCTTCAGCTTAAGTTTATCCGTCTGAGGGAGAAGGGGCTACAACGCGCAAATCCAAGAGTGGTGACTTACCCTTTTTCTCCATGAGGTTGCGCAGCTTCGAAGTATTTTAAACGCAGTCCAGGTGGCTGACTGACCTGGGGCCGTGGTTTCTCATGGGGGGTTAGAGAGAGAAAAAAGGCCAGGCATTGGCCTGGCCTTTGAGAGCAGACGATTCGTTACCGGCTATTGTTTTGCGCGGTAGAACTTGCTCGCGCCGGTGGTCGGCACGGTGAGAGGGCTGGAGCCCGTCACGTTTGTCCAAGTGCCGTTGATTGTATCGGCGGACTGCAGTGTTCCCGTAAACGTGAGTGTCAAGCCGCCAGCCGACTTGGCCACCGACAAAGTCGGCGCCGCGGGGGCGGTCGTCCATTCATAATAAGCCAAGACGGCTTTTGGCGAGGCGGAATCATTAATGAGCGCCCGGACGCCGTCGGAGTCGGTGGTAAACCATTCCAAGTTGGCGGTGCCGGTCGTTTGCCAATAGAGCAAACGGAACGGATAAGCTCCCGCTTTAGGAACGTAGACAAAGAATGGAGAGTTAGCGACGCCTCGTTCTGGGCCCGCCGGAGCCAGCGCATTAAAGAACCCTAGGGTGACGCTCGAGGCCGCGTTTAACGGATCAGCACCGGCACGGACTTCGAATCCATCACTTTCGTTCGGGAAGCCAGTCCAGTCCGTGTTAACGACCATCGTGTACATCCCAGCCGCCGGGAAATCCAGAGCCGCCACGATTTCTTCGGCGAAGTTATCCTGCGTATCCAAAGTTCCAGGGATGCCAGGGAAAAGGCTGGCTGTGTAGTCGGGGTCGTTGAAGAAGCCGTCCTCAGCCGTGGGCGTAGTATCCAGGTTGATAACGCCGGGCCATGTGAAGTACTGTTTGCTGTCCACCCCACCGGCGTCGGTAAGGTTGGCGATATTGGCGCCGAGTTTACCAGCCAGCAGGTCTTCGTTGAAGGCGATGGTGCCGGTCTGATCGCTGGTCTCGATCTGATAGGTCCTGATCTTGAAGCCCTTCTTGGACTTGTCGACAGTACTGGCGATGCTCGCGGGCAAGGTTCCGTAGGTCGCCACGACGAAGTCGGCCTTGTTGGAGTAGGATGTGCCTTTAGTGTCCTTGATGGTCAGGCTAG
>JBGAIN010000213.1:3984-11972 GCA_044225505.1 Limisphaerales bacterium | reverse complement strand
TCCGTTCAATGCCACGTCCTCGGCCGTCCCGTCGGGACTTGGAATCGCGCCCATTCAACCTCGGCGTTAAAACGCTATTCTCGAGTTGCCCCATCCGGGGCGCCAGGAGGCAATTACCGAATGGCATTAGGATAGATCCCGCGATCCTGGTGGCACTATCAAGATCCACCCTTCTGGAACGCTTTTACTTATTCTCTATTGACTTACACAACGGTTGTTCTAATGCTACGGACGAAATAAGATTCCACCCATGAAATTGGTCGGCACTATCAGATGAAGTCTTGCCACCGTTTGCCGCGCGAATCGCGTTATAACGTGCCTATCCTGGAACGAGGCATCCAAATCCTCGAGCTTCTCCTGGACCATCCCCGCGGGCTGCAGCAGACGGAAATCGCCAATTATCTCAAGTGCAGCAAAACGAGCGTCTATCGCATCACCATGACGCTGGTGGACCGCCGCTACCTCATCCGGGATGAAGAGACGAAGACACTGCGCTTGAGTCGGAAGTTGTTAGCGATGGGCAGCAAGGTGTTGGCGGAAGAAGATCTGCAAACGCTGGCGATCGATGTGCTCAGGGCGTTGCGCGATCAGGTCCGGGAAACGGTCCTGCTCGGGACAACCATCGAGACGGAACTGGTGGTCCTGGGACAGGTGCTGGGTTCGCATCCCTTTAAGTTCTCCCTCGACCTGGGGACCCGGCTGCCACTTCACACCGCCGCGCCGGGCAAAGCGATCCTGGCCTTTCTCCCGGAGGAAGAGCGACGTGCCATGCTGAAACGGCTTTCTTTCGAACGATTTACAGACCGCACCATCACGGACCGCAGCGCGTTTGAAGACGAACTCAAGGGCGTCGTGGCGACGGGTTACGCCTTGGATCGGGGCGAACAGTTAACCGGAATCCATTGCGTGGCCGCACCGATTCTCAATGGGCAAGGATATCCGCTGGCCGCGATTTGGACGACCGGTCCGACCGATCGAATTGGCGAGGGGGATCTGCCCGGGATTGGCGGGCAGGTCCGCACCCATGCCCTGCGCATTTCACAGCGGCTTGGCTACGAGCGCGATGAGAGGCACGAACGCGGTGAGAATAACGGAATGACGAATTCTGCTCATGAATATGTATAAAACCGGTCAGCGGCATGGGATCCAACGGGGCGTTCTGAAAGGGATGTCCCTGGCCATCGTCAGCGCACAACTGCTTGCCTGGACCAGCCGGGCGGCGGAGCCTTCATCCCCATTTGTAGAATATCTGTTAGCACAACGCGCGGCGTTCCGGGCGAACGGCGCCACACCGCGCCTGGTCCAATCCGCCTGGTCGACGACGGGGCCGCTCCGCGCTTCGGCCTTCTCGGAAGCGTTGTTTCCCGAGCGCGCCGTGAACTTGGAAGAAGAGGCCAAGAGCGGCCGGAAGGTCTGGAAAACCAAGGAACTAGCCGACGGCGTGGTCACCCCGTTGAAAGCCGGCGACAGCACCTCCACTTACTTTTACCGGACCATCCAGTCCGACGCCGCCTGTCCGATCACATTCTCGCTGGGCAGCGACGATGGCATGGAGTTTTGGTGCAACGGCCAGAAACTGCTTTCGCAAGATGTGCCTCGGGGGGCCAGTCCGGGCCAGGATGCGGTGCAGGCCAACCTTGTGGCGGGGACGAACCAGGTCCTGATCAAGATCTTTAACCGGAGCGGGGACAGTGGGATTTACTACAACCTGGTCGGTTCGCAGGCCGGGATCGTCGCTGGAATCCGGCGTCAGTATCCGGCAGAGGCCGCCCTCTTTTCGAAGCACCTCTCCCTGGAAACGTGGTTGCAGCAAGCGCCAGGAACGGATCTGGAAGAAAAGGCCATTCGCGGTCTGTTGAAGGGTTTGCCAGGGGCGCTGAGCGAACGAACGCGGCTGGCGCAGCTCGTGGAGGACAAAACGTCTGGTGAAAACCCCGCCTGGCTGGAATTAACGCTGGGCCTGGCCAGGCAGGCAGACCGCGTGAGCACGGCGCGCGCGGCGCTGGAGAAGCTGGACACCGCACCGCTGCGCCGGGCCATTGAAGATTTATGCGCCACGCACGGTCCACGGTATGCCAATGGAGCCCAGTATCTGGCTGAACTAACCGCTTTCGAAGCGTCCCTGCCGTCGCTCAAGGCCGCGTTGGACGCGGGAGATCTCACAGGAATCGGGGCGTTGGACAAATTCCGCGCGCTCCGCCGGACCGCTCTCCTGGCCAATCCCGTGCTCGATTTCGACCGGGTGCTCCTGGTCAAACGCAGCGAACAAAACCTCTGCCTGCCCCAGAACTGGCAGGGCAATTCCAGCATGGATGCCCGGACGGACAATGAAATTGCCAGTCTCTCGCTGCGCGAGGGTTCGGGAGGCTTGAGCACGGTCTATCGGCCGGCCTCACGCCAGTTTGTGGGCGATGTCGATCTGCATTTTAACGCCGACCGGATGCTCTTTTCCTCCATTGGCAGCCATGGCCGATGGCAAGTGTTTGAAGTCAAAACCGACGGAACGGGTCTCCGCCAGGTGACATCGGCCGACGAGTCCGATATCGACAGCTACGATCCGATGTATCTCCCGGACGAGCGCATCATCTTCGATTCGACGAGCACGTTCCAAGGGGTTCCCTGTGTTGGCGGGAGCGATTACGTCGCCAATTTGCATATCATGAATGCGGACGGCTCGAAGGTGCGCCGCCTTTGTTTTGACCAGGATAACGACTGGTGCCCAACGATGCTTCCGAACGGGCGCGTGCTTTACCTTCGCTGGGAATACACCGACTCCGCGCATTACTTCAGCCGCGTGCTGATGTCGATGAACCCGGACGGCACCGGGCAAATGGAGTTTTACGGAAGCAATTCTTACTGGCCGAACAGCCTCTTTTTTGCCCGTCCTATTCCCGGGAGCAGCACGCGGTTTGTGGGCATTGTCACTGGGCACCACGGTGTCCCGCGCATGGGTGAGCTCATCGTGTTCGACGCGTCCAAAGGCCGGCAGGAAGATTCCGGCGCACTGCAGCGGATCCCGGGGTATGGCAAGCCGTTTCACGGAATCATCAAGGACACCCTGGTGGACGAATCCTGGCCCAAGTTTCTGCATCCTTTTCCGCTCAGCGACAAATATTTCCTGACCGCGTGCAAGCCAACGCCCGAGGCGAAGTGGGGAATCTATCTCGTTGACGTGTTCGACAATCTCCTGCTGTTGGACGAAGAGCCTGGCTACGCCCTGCTCGAGCCCATCCCGCTGCGAAAGACGCCACCGCCTCCGGCTCTGCAGGACCGCGTGACGCTGGCCGACAAGACGGCCACGGTCTTCATGCAGGACGTCTACGTCGGATCCGGATTGACCGATGTGCCCCGGGGAACGGTCAAGAACCTGAGAGTTTTTCAGTATGAATACTCCTACCGCAACCAAGGCGGCCACTATTTCGTAGGAATGGAAGGCGGCTGGGATTTGCGCCGGCTGATTGGCACCGTGCCCGTGCTCAGCGACGGGTCGGCCATGTTCCGGATTCCAGCGAACACGCCGGTGGCCATCCAGCCGCTCGATGAGGAAGGCAAAGCACTCCAACAAATGCGCAGTTGGTTTGTGGGAATGCCCGGCGAATACGTCGCGTGCGTCGGATGTCACGAACGCCTGAACACGACCGCATCGCTCAGCGTGGCGCTGGCCTCGCGCCAAAAACCGGCGGAGCCGACTCCGTGGTATGGGCCCAAACGCGGGTTCAGCTTCGTCCGCGAAGTCCAACCCGTTCTCGACAAGTACTGTTCCGGTTGTCATGACGGGAAAGAAGGCCGCCTCAATCTGGCCGACGCCACGATCGTTCCCACGAGCGGCGGCATTTCCGACCTGCCCAAGTCGTATCTGGAACTGCATCCCTACGTGCGCCGGAACGGGCCGGAAGGAGATTACCACACGTTAACGCCGTTGGAATTCCATGCCGATACCAGCCGCCTGGTCCAAATGCTCCGCAAAGGACATCACCGCGTCGCCCTGGACGCGACGCTATGAAACCAAGCTCAAGTATGCGGGCGTCGACGAGGATATCGAGGCCATCCCGCCAACTCCGGCCGCCCGACCGGCCTTCGTGAAACCCGAAGCCGAAGCTCCGCGGCCCCCGCGCCTCCAGATCGCCGGATGGCCGTTGGAAGCAGTCGGAGCCGGCCGTATCCAGCCCGCGGGCCAGGACGCCGTCGTCCCGGTCGACCTGGGCAATGGCATTCAGATGGTTTTCCGAAAGATACCCGCCGGACAGTTTGCCATGGGCGATGTGAACGGTGAAAACGACGAGTTCCCGATGGCCCAAGTCAAAATCGATCATCCCTTTTGGATGGCAGAAACCGAAGTGTCGCTGGAGCAGTATCAGCAATTCGATCCCAACCATCGCAACGGATATTACGATATGCATTACAAGGACCAGGTCCGCCCGGGATACCTGATGGACTCGCCGAAAAAGCCGGTCATCCGCGTTTCCTGGCAGCAAGCGATGGCCTTTTGCGAATGGCTCTCCGCACGGTCCGGTCGATCCATGACCTTGCCGACCGAAGCGCAGTGGGAATGGGCCTGCCGCGCCGGAACGAGCACTCCCATGTTCTATGGAGATTTGAACACCGACTTCTCGCGCTATGCCAATCTCTCCGATGCCACCATCGCGCAACTGGCCGTCTCGGGCGTGGATCCCCAGCCCATCTCCAAGCCGGATAAGTTCTGGGATTTCGTGCCGAAAGAAGGTCGTTTCAACGACGGAGTGCTCCACCTGGCGGAATGTGGAAAGTACGAACCCAATGCTTGGGGCCTGCGCGACACCATCGGAAACGTCGCCGAATGGACGCTGGATGACTACGCGCCTTATCCGTACCAATCCGTCCATCCCACCCTGACGGGCCGGAAGGTCGCCCGCGGCGGATCGTGGGCGGAGCGGCCGAAGGAATCCCGAGCGAGCTCTCGGGTGGATTACCCGAGCTGGCAGCGCGTCTATAACGTCGGATTCCGCGTCATGATCCGCGGTGAGGATTCCTCACCCAAAGTCGCCGCCCTGCCTTGAACGTCATCACTCCAATCTACGAGCCAGGGAAAAAGCGGCGAGGGTCCGGACGAAGCGGTTGGCCGCTTCTCCTGGCTGTGCTTCTTTCCTGGACGCCGAGCTGGGCGGGATCGGTTGCCGCCGCGACGAACCTGTTTGTCGGGCTACCAGGTGGGGCTATTTTTACCGCGGGCAAGAACCGAGTCCTGATGCTTTCGGCGCAGGGCACGGTCCTTTGGGAGTATCCCACAGGCCTCACCCACGACGCGTGGTTGCTGGCCTCTGGCAATGTGCTGTTTGCCGACGGCGATACGGTCACGGAAGTCACACCGGGAAAGTCCATCGTTTGGCAGTATCGCCCGAGCGTTCGAAAGGGTGGAGGTGCCTATGCGTGCCAACGGCTTCCGGATGGGAACACGATGGTGGGAGAAAACTCCACCGGGCGCATCCTCGAGATCAATCCGGCGGGCGCGATCGTCGCTGCCATTCAAACCACTCCGTTCACGGCGGGGGATCACCAGAATCTGCGCATGGTGCGAAAGCTGGCGAACGGCCATTACCTGGCGTGCCATTCCGGAGCGAGACGGGTGAAAGAGTACACCGCCACCGGCGCGGTGGTTTCGGTACTTCGCATTGAGGGCAAGCTGGCCTTCGCCGCCATTCGCACGCCGGCGAACACCACCCTGGTTTCGAGCCTGGACGAAATCCGAGAGTATGACCGGGACGGGAAAGTGATTTGGGAATGCCGAGCGGCGGACATAGAAGGCGGAGCTGTCCACAACATGACCGGGATGCATCTCCTGGGAAACGGGAACCTGGTGGTGGGTTGTTACCAGGCTTACGTCGACGACCAAGGGGCGGCGCTGCTGGAAGTGACGCGTTCCCGAAAAAGCGTCTGGCGCTATGTCAATCCAACTGGCGAATCGACCATGATGCCCGTTCAACGGCTAACCCCCGACGCGCGCGCGTTGCCAGGACCGTTACTGCGCTAACTCCAACTGATCTGAACAAGAAAGAAAACGAACCATACACCTATGCAAGCAATACCCCTCCGACCCCTGGCCCTCGTTGCCGCTGCCCTGGCGGTGGCAGGGATCCTCGCCAGCGCGACGCTAGGCAAAGAGAACACTCCCAGCGGCTCAACCTTAACCTCAGGAAAAGTGAACCTACCCAAATACAAAAACGAAGACTTTTACGTCAACGGCAAGTTCCAGGTGGAAAAGGCCAAGCAGGTCTACTTCGACATGATGACCGCGCATGGCTATCCCATTCCGGAATTCCTGCGCACCAACATGTGGGCGACAGACTTCGGCCTGGGCGATTTCACGCGGGTGGGCATGGCCGGTATTTTCTGGGTCAACTTTCAAGAGCAAGGCTACTTCGCTCACGAAATCTTTCTGCTGCCAGGGCAAATGATCGTCGAGCATGGCCATGAGGCCACCGACAAAGGCAAACCCAAGATGGAGAGCTGGCACGTTCGTCACGGCAGCATTTACACCTTCGGCGAAGAAGGCGGCCCCATCCCCGCCGGCGTGACTCTCCCGAAAAGCCAGGAACAGTTTATCACCGTCCGGAAATGCTACGAAATGCAGCCCGGTGAAATCCGCACGTTGAACCGGGTGACAGCGAAGCACTTCATGATGGGCGGCCCGCAAGGTGCCATCGTCAGCGAGTATGCGACATTCCACGATGGGGATGGCCTCCGGTTCACCAATCCCGGGGTCAAGTTCTGAGCGACTCTCCACCGCCATTTACCTCCGGGATACCTATGAAAAAAGAATTCCACCATATCGGAATTCCGACAGGCTCCAAGCAGCCCAACGAAATCTTCCTGGCGTCGGTTCGAGTTTATATCACCGACGCAACCAAGCACCCGCATCGCATTGAGTGGTTGCGCTTCGAGCCGAATACCACTCTGCCTCCGCTGCTGCAAAAGACGGCCCATGTCGCCTTTACCGTCGACAACCTGGAAGCGGCCTTGGCCGGACAGAAAGTCATCGTGCCGCCATTCGCTCCCATGGATGGACTGCGAGTCGCCTTTATCGAAGACGGCGGCGCGCCCGTTGAGTTCCTGGAGTTTGCCAAGACCGGCCGATAAGGCACGAGAAGGTTCTTATGAGCATGAAGAAATTTATCAACGACCCCAAGAACTTGGCCCGTGAGTTACTCGAGGGTTTTGCCATCGCCAACCCAGCGACCATCCGCATCCAGTCGGAAAAGATCGTCTGCCGCGCCACTCCGAAGGCGTCCGACAAAGTGGCGCTGGTCACCTTGGGCGGCGCCGGACACGAACCGGCCCTAAGTGGATTCGTGGGACAGGGAATGCTCGATTACAGCGTCGTCGGGGACATCTTTGCCGCACCAGGTCCGCCGAAGGTTCTGGAAGCCCTCCGCCTTTCCAAACGTCCCGCGGGCACGCTCTTCATTGTGTTGAATCACGCGGGCGATGTGCTCAGCGCCAACATGGCTCAGGGAATGGCCGCCAAAGAGGGCATCCGGCACAAGATGCTCCTCACTCACGAAGATATCGCGCCGGGTGCCAACGCGCCGGCCGAGCATCGCCGTGGGTTGGTCGGTTGCATTCCGCTCTATAAGATCGCAGGCGCCGCCGCGGAGGCGGGCAAGAGCCTGGACGAAATCTACGCGATCGCTCAGCGCTTCAACGATGGGATGGCAACTCTGGCCGTCGCGATGAAGACGGCGACTCATCCGGCCAGCGGTCAAGCCATCTTCGAACTCGCCGACGACGAAATGGAAATCGGGATGGGCCAACATGGGGAGGCAGGCACTGGGCCATGCAAGCTTCTCACCGCGGATCAGACCGCCGAATTGATGCTCACGCGTCTATTGGCGGCCGTGAACGCCAAGTCCGGCGACAAGGTCATGGTGGTTATCAATGGCGCCGGCGCCACAACCTTGATGGAGATGTACATCGTGCTTCGCGGATGCAAGAAAGTCCTCGACGCCCAAGGC
>JBGAIN010000213.1:0-3977 GCA_044225505.1 Limisphaerales bacterium | reverse complement strand
GAATGGCTAACCGTGCAGGAAATGGCTGGATTCCAAATGTTCGTCGCCAAGATGGATGACGAACTGCTCGGTTATTGGAACGCCCCTTGCACCACGCCCGCCCTGACTAAGTAAACCTCAGTCGAGGGCCTGGGGAAAAGCCCCGGCCCTCGTGCAGACAAGACGCGGAATCAACGCAGCACAGTATGACCGGAACGATCGGATTCGCAGAAGTTAGTCGGATGCTCCATGGAGCCGTGGAGCAGATTCGACAAAATCATGAAAATCTCTCGCGCCTCGATGCGGCGGTGGGCGACGGCGATCATGGCACTACCATGTTGCGGACGATGGAAGCCGTCGCGAAGGCGGCCGCAGAGCCTTCCGGTCAGGATTTGAAAGAGTTCTTTTCTAATTTGGCCTGGGCCATCATGTCCTGCGACGGGGGTTCAACCGGACCACTTCTCGGGGCGTTCTTCATGGGCTTGAGTGAGGTCGGCGAGGGCAGAACCGAATTCACGGCCGAACAGTGGGTCGATGCTCTGATCGCTGGCATCCAATCGTTGCATAAGCAAAGTCGCGCCAACGTCGGCGATAAGACAATGATGGACGCCTTTCTGCCAGCCTTGGATGTCTTGTCGGCCAAAGACCTTTCCAGCGGTCTCCAACCTCTCCTCGCACGAGCCGCCCAAGCTGCCGCCCAAGGCGCAGATGGCACCCGAACGATGAAGGCGCGCTTTGGTCGCGCTCGCAATCTGGGAGATCGGGTCATTGGACATCCGGACCCCGGGGCCGTTTCGGTGTCAATCATTCTGAAAGGATTCAGCGATTCGCTCTAGACTTGGCCCTCGCCATTCTATCGGACCGCTCCAGACGAGACCCGACCTGCGAGTCACGAAACCCATGCTCTACGATCACGATTAACCTAACAAAAACTATGGCAGATAACGATACCAACAAGGATGCCGCCGACTATGGATTTGGCATCCCGGTCAAGAAAACTGGCTTCTTTCTCAAGGGGCTGGAGCATCTGGATTGGGGAATGAAAGACCGACTCTCGCGAATTTTCAATCCGAGTTCCGGCAATACCGTCATGCTGGCATTTGACCATGGCTACATCATGGGCCCCACCTCTGGCCTGGAGCGGATGGACCTGACCATTACGCCGTTGATCGAGCATGCGGACTGCATCATGTGCACGCGCGGAGCCTTAAGGTCGATTGTCCCGCCGACTTCGAATAAGCCTGTCTCTCTCCGGTATTCTGCGGGAACCACGGTCTTAACGGATCTGAACGACGAGTGCACCCTCGACATCGAAGACGCCATCCGAGTCAACGCGTCGGCCCTGGCCGTCATGGTGGCCGTCGGAAGCAAATTCGAGGCAAAGACGATCAGCAATATGGTGCGGACGGCGGATCTGGGTAACCGCTACGGAATTCCTACTCTCGGCGTTACCGCCGTTGGCAAAGAATTGACCCGCGATGCCCGGTACCTGGCGCTGGCTTGTCGCGTCTGTGCCGAGAATGGCGCCACTTTCGTCAAAACTTACTTCTGTGAGGAAGATTTTGAGAAAGTCACGGCGACGTGCCCCGTTCCCATTGTGATTGCGGGCGGAAAGAAGCTTCCTGAAGACCAAGCGTTGGAATTTGCCTACCGCGCCATCCAGGAAGGCGCCTCTGGTGTCGACATGGGCCGGAACGTCTTCCAGGCCGAACACCCCGTGGCCATGATCCAGGCCATACGCGCGGTGGTGCACAAGGGTTTCAAGCCCGCAGATGCGTTCCAGCTTTATCAAACATTAAAACAAGCCAAGTAGCCCATTTAAGCCAAGCCTCCCGGGCGCAGGGTGGAAGCCAGTTGCGCTTCTCCCCGGCAGCGTCCGGTCGCGAGTGTTGCCTAATCACGCCCACCCTTTTCATCATGCGTTATCCGACTCTCCCCAGGATTCGTTCTCTGTCACGCGGCAGCATTTGGGCTGTGGCAATGTGGTTGGTGCAAGCCACCGTGGCCATCTCCGGAGCCGCCGGAGCGGATGATGGAGATCCGTGGATCTCGCCCACGGCGCTCGCCTTGTCGCCCGATGGCGCCATGGCCTACGTCGCCAGCGCGACCTCCAAGGAAGTCCTCTTTGTCGACCTCGCGAGCGGAGCTATCGTGCAACGGCTCCAACTGCCTGACGAAGCATCGGGCCTAGCGCTGTCTGGCGACGGTCGTTGGCTCCTTGCAACCACGGCCTCCAGTCATAGCCAGCTCAACGTGATCGACGTCCAAGCGAGGCGTGTGGTGCAAACGGTCGCGACTGGTCATAGTTCCCTGTCGCCTGTCCTGAGCGCAGACGGTGCCACCGCCTTCGTTTGTAACAGGCATCACAGCGACGTCTCCGTGATCGACCTGAAACAGGGGAAGGAAACCGCCCGGATTCCTGTCGAACGCGAGCCGGTAGCGGCCGTTTTGACGCTCGATGGCAAACACCTGCTCGTGGCGAATCACCTTCCCGTTGGCCGCGCCGACGTCGGCATGGTCTCGGCCCATGTCACAGTCGTGGATGTGATAGACCGCAAAGTCATTCGGCAAATTGTTCTGCCCAATGGAGCCAATCTCTTGCAAGGACTCGCGATTTCACCGGACGGACGCTATGCCTGTGTGACCCACACGATGGCACGGTTCTACCTGCCGACAACTCAGGTCGAGCGCGGCTGGATGAACGCCAACGCTTTCACACTGATTGATCTGTCAACGTGGGACATTCTGAATACCGTCCTACTGGATGCGCCAGAACGAGGCTGCGCCACCGCGTGGGGAGTCACCTGGAACGGCGATGGCACTCGACTGGTCATCGCTCACGCCGGATCACATGAGCTCAGCATCATCGATTTCACTCGTCTTCTAACCAAGATCCAGGGACTCCCACTCCAGAGCGGGCCTAAGGCCGGACAGCTCGGCTATGTCGTCTCTCAGATCAAAGCCGACGTGTCGCAAGATCTTGGCTTTCTCGGAGAATCCCGCCAGCTCGTTGCTTTGAAAGGGCATGGACCACGCCCCGTCGCGATCCACGGCGACCACGTCTGCGTCGGGAATTATTTCTCAGAGACTCTGGAACGGATGGACCTCCGCCAACCAGCCTCGGGCTCGGCTGAGATTTGCCTGCACCCTTCGCGAGCTTGGACCGCGGAGCGCAAGGGCGAGGCGCTCTTCAACGACGGCCGGCTCTGCCTGCAAAGCTGGCAGAGCTGCGCCAGCTGCCATTCTGCCGATGCGCGGGCGGACGGACTGAATTGGGACCTCCTGAACGACGGCATCGGTAATCCCAAGAATACCAAGTCGCTGCTGCGTGCCCATTTAACGGCACCATCGATGAGTATGGGCATCCGGGACACCGCCGAGACCGCCGTGCGAGCCGGGATCACGCATATCCTCTACACCGCGCAACCTGAGGAGGCGCCCCAGGCCATGGATGCGTGGCTGAAGAGCCTCAACCCGCTCCCCAGCCCGTTTTTGGTGAACGGGAAACTCTCGCCGGCCGCGACCCGGGGTCGAGAGATCTTCCAGGACCGGGAAACAAGTTGTGCCAGTTGCCACAGCACGGACTTATTCACCAACCGAAGTGCTTACGACGTCGGCACAGCTGCGGACACGGATTCCCCAGGGACACTGTTCGACACCCCGGTGCTTCTCGAACTGTGGCGGACCGCTCCTTACTTGCATGACGGTTCCGCAGCCAATCTCCGGGACGTGTTGCAGTCCAAAAACCGCACGGATCAGCACGGACGCACCTCGCACTTGAACGACACTCAGATTACTGATCTCGTCGAATACCTGCTCAGTCTTTGACTTTCCCGGACGTTCGCCATGGACGCACAGGGGTGCATCTCGACAGTACCACCCTTTGTTGGCGCGCGGACTTGAGTCCGCCGGACCGTCCGATGCGGCCAGCAGCGCTCGAATCCTTCGCGATCGCGGTCGTGCCTGCGGACATTCCTGCGGGATAAATCCTAATGCCA
>JBGAIN010000212.1:0-11997 GCA_044225505.1 Limisphaerales bacterium | reverse complement strand
CGGCACGCTCGTCCGGAGCAGGACTGTCCATCCTTGTAAGTCGGCTGCGGCTTCACCCCCTTCACTGACGATGCGATAGAAGTTGAGGTCGACAGTACCCGCTGGGCTCGGGACCAGGCCCATTAAGACGCCAGGTCGAACCTCGGTCACGCTGGCATCGGGCAAGTCTATCCAAGGTGCGGCTGGATCGAGCGATTTCCTGGTTTGGATCAAGAAGGGGCCGGACCCCCCGTGGAAGAAGATTTGCATGGAGCCTGCGGCAGGCTTGCTGAAGTTATATATGTCAGGCGGTGTTTCGGCCGCGGAGGTCGGCTGGGATGGGCTGAGGAGCAGCGCCAGAAGCGGCACAACACAAGCTAACTTTGGCACGAGTCTCATGATGATTTGGGGGTTCAGGGGTTGTTCTCCAGTGAAGGCGGCGACAGACTAGGATGTGATTTCGTCAACACGGAGCGTTCGCCTCAAACAGTAAAAGCGGCTTTAAGAGCATCTACACCCGGATTGCTTTTTCTTGACCGTTTCTTGTTCTGCACTGCGGATGTCTGGTCCGGAAGCGGCTGTCGATTCGTTGAGTGGACGCGTCTCATCGCAGCGAGCCTTGATCTAAGCCTAAGGCCCGAGGTCTGGTGGGCGAAGCTTTTCGCCTGAAGCTAATTCTTAGAGACGGGAGACGAACGCCAAGTCGCTAGTCGCTGCGGAGGATTGCCAGCAGGACGACGTCCTCGAATGTTCCCCACTTGCGAACGGCTTGTCGAAGCAGTCCTTCACGTTTCATGCCGGCTTTTTCCAGCATGCGGCCCGAGGCGGGATTGCGGACCATATGGTGGGCGCAGACGCGATTGAGCGCGAGGGAGTCAAACGCATAGCGGATAATGGCCCGCGCTGCTTCAGTGCCAAACCCTAGGCCCCACCAATCCGAGCCAATCCAGATCCCCAGCTCCGCGCAGGAATGAATTTGATCAATATCGCGGAGTGCGACCGTGCCGACGAGTTGACGGGAACAGTTGGATTCTATGGCTAGAGGCAGGCATTTCCCGTCTGCGCTGGCGTTGCACTGGGTGGTGATCCAATGCTGAGCTTGGAACAGGGAGCAAGGGTGCGGAATGGAGATCATGGTATCGGCGATCTCTCGTCGCCCAGCGAGTTGTTGGAAATCGTGGGCATCTTGCATCCTGATCAGGCGCAAGGTTAGGCGCTCAGTGACAATAGGAAGGAGCGCAAACACGGACTTGCCGAGTTGACGGTCAAGACGCCGCAGTCACGACGGTCGTGCTTGAAACGGCGGCGGTTTCTTGGTCGCGCCGATGTTTTTCTGCCAGGACCGCGCTTAGGTTGTCACGAATCCCGTCGGAAGTCGCGATGGTGGCTAGTCCGGTGCCCATGCCCCTCAGAGGATTGTGCCAAAGTCCCGTTCCACTGAGCGGATCCAAGCAGAATACCTCTCCTGAGCAGGTGGCGAAGACTTGGCCAAACTCCACAACGACGTTAACAAAGTCCGACCCTTTGAGGTGAATAGACCAGACTTGCTCTCCTGTTGCGCGGTTTAGCGCTACCACCGAACCTTTGATGCCAATGAAAACCAAATCGGAGTTTTTCATAACATGAATGCCGTGAGACCACCAAGGTCAGCGTACGCCAAAAAACGAAATCCATCAATGCATCGTTTCGTTGAACGCTGCTTGCCGTCCTGAGCTCAGAGCGACGCGTGCCGAAGCGGCAGTGCGAATCGCGCTTCGAGTTTTGGAAACGACCGAGTAACCTTCGTCGCAAATGATCAATCCAAAATTGCTAACCGTTCTGGTGTTGTGGGTGACTCAGGCGATGTCCTGGGCAACCATTGACCAGGCGAGGTTGGACGGGTGATCTGCGCCATTTCGAAATTGGCATTACCAGGCCGAGCACGTGATTCCGGCTCGACTGCGGAACTTGGGAAAGGGACTGCGTTTACCAACCGTGGCTTGTGGAACACCAAGGCCGGGGAAAGGGCTGGATCACGAGTAAGCCGTTGACACGCTCAGGAAAGGCGGCTTCCTCTCCAACCATCCCTTGAGCTCCGTTATCTGTCATTTCGACATGGCGGAGGCCTTTAGGATAAACTCGACGATTGGCGCTGGGTCCTTGAGGCTATGCGGGTGGTGTTTAACTCCGGGCTTTACAATGACCGTGATGGGACCATCCAATTCCGAATAGCGCTTCTGTACGACTTGCGTGTTTTCGTCAAATGGGACTACCTCATCCGCGTCACCACAGATGCTGAGAATGGGCACATGGTGGGCGGCGAGGGGAGCTAAGTTATCGACTGGATTATAGGCATACGCTCGGGCTTGTTCATCCGTTAATCCGTAAACCTCTTTGCAGCGCGCCCAATCCGAGGGAGAACCCGGGCCTTTTCCCCATCCAGCTGGCCAACTCTTAAAGTCGCAGACCGGGGCATCGACGTAGAGGCAGGTCACACGCGTCGGATGTCGTGCTGCCCAGTTGAACGCAAACAGGCCACCTCGACTGAGACCCTCCAGCACCGGCCTGGCACCCAGTCCGAAGCGGTTTGTCACGTGCGAATAGAACAGGTCCATGTGGTCCAGGGCCTTGGGCGCACCGTAAAGGTTCTGCACGTCGGTGTAGGCCACATGAAAACCTTTCCCGAGCAAGGACAAGTCCCCTTGTGGCTCGTGTCCAAAAAACTCAGTCCTCCAAATCCAAGGGCTTCCTGGGGCGGATGCCTTCGGTACGACGAGCAAGCTGGCTCGTCCCGCAACTTGAAAATCAAGCCGATCGTATCCTTCCCAAACGGAGTGCCTCAGATCTTTCTCTGGAGTTGGCGCTATGCCCGCGTTGGATCCATGATTCCCAGCCTGCCAGATGGTTTTAATGGTCGATTCCTGACTGAATCCGTCGGGAACCGCAGTGCTTTTCGAATTGGCCCAATACCAATGTTTGCCGTCAACCGGTGCCGAGAGCGTTCGGCTGCCAGGCATTTGCAGCCAGCCGTTGGTGTCGTGCTGTTGGATCCACTCCGAAGCGTAGCGCAGCCACTGATTCCGATACGCCTCGGATTGATGGGCAAACCAGGAAATCTCGTCGTACCCCCAAATCCAGTGTTGCCCGATGTTCTGTCCTTCCCGGCCGCTCGGTTCGAAGTTGTCGAGTTCAACGAGGAATGGGAGATGTTCGCAGGTCCATCCACTCGGGGTTGCGCCTCCTTTGCTTCGGCCGAACAAGCTGTCAAGGTAACCGATTTTTAAAACGCCTTCTTCCGGTTTATCAACTACCTCGTCAATGCGCAGAGGGAATGAGTGGAGGTCGAACAGGAGTTGCCCTTCATGGACAATACCGCCGCTGGGCACATGCGCGTCGCAAAGAATCAAATGCCGTCTGGCGTGGCGGGAGGCGTAGGCACGGACGCGGGCGAGGAGTCTTCTCCAATGAGTGTGGTCGCGATCTCGATGGTCCATGAGTTCAACCTGTCCAAAGTGAATCGCCTCGATGCCGATTTTGATATAACTCCCGGCGAGGTAAAGAAACCAGAGTTGTGTCTCAGGGCGACTCATGTCCGGGACTGAGGCTTCGGGACCCCAATGATTTTGCAGGTGACCTTCTGGGTAGAGCATCGCGGAGTAGCGAAAATTCCTTCGCTCAACCGGTTGATTACATTCGAGAAATACCCATTCCGGGACGGGTAACTGATCGACTTGCTGGCTGATGATCTCGAAACACGCTGCCTGCAAGATCAAGTCTGGGTCCGATTCGTGGGCGGCAATTGCGATTGGCGTTGCTCTCGCGAGCAACGCCGGAAGTTCAGCCTCACCACCCCAGCGGTAAATGGCACGTCCGACGAACTTTGCTCCGGTATTCGTGAGGAACCGCAGGTTATCGACCACATTCCCGCGGCCGTGGAGCAAATCGGAAAACGTGACGGCGCGAGATAGATAATTCTCCAGCGTTGGGCGTGAGATCTGGCGGTCGAAAGAATAGATGCTCCGATCAGCGGCAACGTTACCTGGGACGTTAAGCAGAATCCAAGAGGCCGCAGCAATCCAGACGATACGCATAAGCGTGATTGTGGCATGTCCCTGTTCCAGCTGGCGAGCGCGTTTTCGGAAGCCATGGCATCCACCATTTGCGTTGCCAGAAACCTCGATCGACCTTCGGGGAAATCCGCACTTGCTTCGTGGCCGAGTCGGCGGAGTCGCACGGACCTCTGTGGTTGTAACGAGGCTATTATCCAGTCGGGAACGGATTCCGCTCCGCAAAACCTCTTTGGTGGAAGTAAGGATAAGCCCACTCAATGGTGCTGGCTTTGTCCAGTCGCGAAATCTGTTCGGGGGTCAGATTCCAACCGATAGCGCCAAGGTTTTGACGCAGCTGCTCTTCGTTCCGCGCGCCGATAACGATGGTAGCGACGGTAGGGCGTTGAAGCAGCCAGTTGATGGCGATCTGGGGAACTGATTTGCCAGTTTCCGCCGCGACCGCATCGAGAGCGTCCACGACTCGATAAAGATATTCGGGATCAACAGGCGGCCCAAGATCCACTGAGACCTTCGATTGCAAGCGGCTTTCCGGTGGCAACGGCTGGCTGCGCCGGATTTTGCCGGTTAACCGTGCCCAACCGAGTGGGCTCCAGACGACGGCGCCAACCCTTTGATCGAGGCCGAGCGGCATCAACTCCCATTCATAGCTCCGACCCACCAGCGAGTAGTACGCTTGGTGCGCGACATAACGCGGCCATCCGTAACGATCTGACGTGGCCAGAGACTTCATTAAGTGCCACCCGGAAAAGTTCGAGCAACCGATGTAACGAATCTTCCCGGCGCGAACGAGATCGTTCAGCGTGCTTAAGGTCTCTTCCACTGGGGTCACGGCGTCGAAACTGTGCAGTTGAAAGAGATCGATATAGTCCGTTCGTAAACGCTTGAGAGCATTCTCCACGGAGCGGATCAAGTGAAACCGCGACGAACCGACATCATTGGGGCCTTCTCCCAGACGAAATGTGGCTTTTGTCGAGATGAGCACACGGTCACGGCGGCCTGCAATCGCCTGGCCCAGGATCTCTTCTGCCAAGCCGTCTGAATAGACGTCGGCGCTGTCAAACATCGTCAGTCCAGCTTCCAGGCTGATGTCGATCAGCCGCTTGGCTTCCGTCGCTCCGCTGTTTCCCCATGAGGAAAAGAGAGCTCCCTTGCCACCGAAGGTCCCGGTGCCGAGCGTCAAGACTGGAACCTTGAATCCAGAGCCGCCAAGTTGTCGGTATTCCATAGTCGTTTCCCGTTAGAAATTCAGACGTTTGCCGACAGCGCAGGGTAATCTGTATACCCTTTCGGCCCCGAAGCATAAAAGGTCGACGGGTCCGGTTCATTCAACGGGCTAGAACGCCGAAAGCGTTCCGGGAGATCAGGATTAGCCAGGAACGGAACACCGAAAGCCACAGCATCGGCCTCCCGTGCGGCCAGCACTTGGTTCGCGGTTTCAAGATTGAACTTCTCGTTGGCTACGTAGCGCCCGGCAAAAAGGGCTTTCAGTTCAGGCCCGATACGTTTCTCGCCGAGAGATTCGCGTGCGCAGATAAAAGCAATCCGGCGTTTGCCAAGTTCCCGAGCAACGTATCCGAATGTTGCGAGCGGATTCGAATCTCCCATGTCATGCGCATCACCCCGGGGGGCCAGATGCATGCCAACACGATCTCCGCCCCACACCGAGATGACGGCGTCCGTGACCTCCAACATGAGGCGAGCCCGATTTTCCACCGAGCCCCCATAACGGTCCGTTCGATGATTCGTCTTGTCCTGGAGGAACTGATCGAGCAGATAACCGTTCGCACCGTGAATCTCAACTCCATCAAAGCCTGCGGTCCGAGCATTTTCCGCCCCTTGACGGTATGCTTCCACGATCCCAGGAATCTCTTCGAGAGCGAGCGCGCGCGGCGTTACAAATGATTTCAACGGGCGAACGAGGCTGACGTGCCCGGCGGGCGCTATGGCGCTGGGCGCGACTGGGCGCTCCCCGTTCAAGAACATTGGATCTGACATGCGGCCAACATGCCAGAGCTGCAGGAGAATTCGTCCGCCTGCCTGGTGCACCGCTCGGGTGACGAGTTTCCAGCCCTCCACCTGTTCGGCAGACCAGATGCCCGGGGTATTGGCGTAGCCGACGCCCATCGGTGTTACCGACGTGGCTTCCGAAATAATGAGCCCGGCCGAAGCGCGTTGTCGGTAATACTCCGCCATGAGCGCGTTCGGAACCCGCTCCGCTCCCGCACGCGCTCGGGTGAGAGGAGCCATGATGATTCGGTTGGGCAGATCCAACGCGCCGATACGGACTGGGTCGAATAACGTCATCATACCAATAAAAGCTTGAGTTGCGCACCGTGATCCGCCTCGAGGTGGATCGTAGTTCGATGGCAGGCGAACTTAGGATCACTCTGGCGAATTGTCAAAGCCAAGGTTTGATCATTGTCGAACAATGGAAAGGATGGCATCCTCCTATGGTCATGAAGTCCTACTCTCATCCGGCGTTGCGCAACGTGCCGCTGCATGCGGTTCTGCAAGCCTTATCGGACCCGTGCCGGATTGCGATCGTGAAAGAGCTGCTCGGCGCGAAGGGCCGAGCCTTGGCCTGCAACGAGGTGCGCTTAAGCATTTCGAAAGCGACTCGGTCCCACCATTTCGATGTCCTGCGTGAAGCTGGAATCATTTATACCGAAGTCGAGGGAACCAAATGCATGACCTCGTTACGACGCGAGGAACTGAATCGGCATTTTCCAGGGCTGCTCCAGTTGATTGCCCGAGCGGAGCGCAAGGTTGGTGGCTTCACGGGCGTGGGTTCCCCAGGGCGTGGCGGGGAAACCGAAGGAGCGGCGTGATCCGGCGGACCCGAGGACGATCTGGTTGGTGGGAATGAAGGAAAAGGGACACGGTTTGGATTGCGCTGGCCTCTTGCATCCTGGTTAAGGGAGGGCTTTCGCGATCAAAGCTGCGGCTCTGCCGGCGTTCACGTTGATGTTTCCCTTTGGCTCGGAGCTAGGCCGAACCTCGGACGATCAGCAGTTGCTGAACGAAGCGTCAGAGGTTGAGTGAAAGTGCGAGGAGCGGAGTGCCCGCCTGATCCGGAGCAACCACGATGCAACGCCCGGACAACCGCGGTGCAAAGCCGCTCACGGACCGGCCTTGCACCGGCCTTGCCTCGAATGACCGCAGGCGCTGCTCAACGTGTTTACCCTGGATCCTTGGATTCGAAGCCCAGGCTTGCGGACTCTCATTCTAGACAGCGTCTCGGTCTCCCAGAGAGAAGGGGGGCGTACTCACCTGTGAGTCTGGCCCTGAGTTGCTCGGCATGAGGCCGACTCCACTACCGGCACGGAGGTTGTTGCAGTCACCGAGCCGTTGGTGATCTGGCGATTTGCGCTCATTCAAGCCGGCAAAGCGGCAGCGCGTTGCTGAGGCACCCTGACTTATAGGAAGCCAATCAAACGGGTTCCATGACTCGCATTGAAATCAGGGACGAACCGTGCGCAACCGCGAGACGGCAGTTTCCTGCATTTCCGCGATCATGCTGTTAACGGGGATTCCTTGGATTTGGTAACCCGGGTCCTCGGTCAGGAGGTCGAAAGATTGGGTGTATCCGGCGCTCCGTTCGATCCGCACTACTTTACGATGGGCTATCGTCTGTCCGACCTGAATGGACTGCGCTCGAACTCCAGCAATGCGATGCATGCCGCAGAGAGCGAGGGTAGACCCACCTTCAAAACTAACCTGCAGAAACTGCGTTTGGGGATCTTCGAGGTAGGCGTGTTTCTGTAAGATTCGGACCGGCTTACCGGTAAAGCCGATCACCGTATCGCCTGCAAGGAAGTCTTCAATCGGCTTCGGGCCGAGCGGAGTGTCCACTTGCGTCCGTGCCGGGATACAAGCAAACATCATCTTGGCTCCGGCTACAGGAACTGCCGTGTTAACCAAGGGACCAAGCAAACCGCACCCGCAGAAGCTTGCCGTTACCCCAACGCTGGCGACGCACAACAGGTAAGAAAGCCCTTTCCGCAACGAACGGTCCAGACGGTTCCTTGCGTTGCGGACCCTCCACGGCAGAGAGAGAACTGGTTTAGAGTCGGGTACTATGTCCTAATCCTGCGCCTTTCCAGGCAGTCGTCAACGATCGATTTTGGTTTTATTCTGCGCTGGGTCCACGGCGATGCTGCCAAACGTGGTTTCAGCGCGGCAACTGGTTTAACAACTGACGCGCCTCAGGATAGTTTGGACGGAGCTCAAGGGCTCTTAAAGTGGCCTGTTTCGCCTCGCTATGGCGCGTCAAGCGGACGAGGACAGAAGCGCGGGCGAATGGGATTTGCGGATCGGAAGCATCGATACTCTCGGCGCGAAGGAGCGTTTCGACGGCGGTCGTGGCATCCCCTAGTTCGTTTTGGGCGAGTCCCAGGTTATACCACGCCCGGGCGTGGCGAGGCTGCAATCGGACGGTTTCTTTGAGTTCACTGACGGTGTGATGGAGATCTCCAGTCTCATTATAAGCCAAGGCGAGCTTAAAATGGGTTTCGGCGTCGAGTGGTTCCAGTTGGCACGCGGCTTGGAGTTGTTCAAGCGCTTCGCGGGAACGGCCCAGTGTGCTGAGGGCGATGGCTAGTTCATGGCGGAACGGGGGCGAACCGGGATCCCACGCCACCGCTTTCTTAAAGTGTCCGACGGCGATATCGAACTCGCCGCGGCTATAATGGTAAATGCCGCGCTGCCACTGTCCTGTCGGCTGATCCGCGTTAAGGTCAAGAGTGTGTTGGAGTTCGGCGGCGGCTTGCGTTTCCGGCGAAAGAGTTGACCGCAGAGCCCAAGCTGCGCTGATTCTCACATCGCGAACGGGGTCATCAAGCATTGGTCGAAGAAGGTCGGCAATCGGCGTCCCACCATTCGCCAAACCCTCCAGGGACCGAACGCAAGCAGCTCGAACCAAGGCATTCGTGTCATGGAGATGTTGTAGCAAGGCTTGCCGGACGGAGCTATCCTCGGCCCAACTTCCCAAAAGTCCCAAAGCAACCGCTCGCCAGTAAGGGATTTCTTCGTGTTTAATAAGCTGGAGCAGGTTCGTTGGGCTTGCCGATGCGGCGTTTCGCGCCTGGGCAATGACGCGCGCTCGGTTTCGGCTGGGACGAACCATTTTGGGTCCGTACCACCGTTCGACAGCCTGCATGGCCCAGGCCGTGCCCTTGTCCTGGTGACAACGATTACAGGCGTTGGGAATCCCGAGTTCTTGAGTCAGGGCCGGGTCTGGAATCGTGAACCCATGGTCGTGGCGTCGGTGGCGCTGCATGTAGGTGGTCTGTGGCATGTGGCAGTTCACGCATTCGCCTCCCGTTTCTCGGATGGCCGTCGGGTTATAGGCGAGCAGATCTGAGTTCGTTACGACTCCGGCGGAGTTATATCCGAACACTTTGTGATGACTATGCGCGACCGGTGCGATGACTGGGGCATTGGCGTAGCTGCCGTTGTGGCACTTCATGCATAACCAATTCCCAGGCAGGACGGGCTTTGCCGAGTGAGGCTCGTGACAGTCGCCGCAAGTGACTCCTCGGGCGTGCATGCGGCTGCTTAGAAACGACGCGTATTCGTAGTCTTCGTCGTGAACTTGGCCATCTGGGTAGTAGCGATCGGTGTGGTCGAGAATTACCAGATCTTGGTGGTCTAGGAACAGGTCGCCCGGTTTGAAGTCGCCAGTGAGATCATTGCGGCGTGCGTGGCAAAATCCGCAGCTATCGATACGCTGTTGCGGCGATAACTTCGCCACCGTTGGATCGTGGCGACCGGATCGTCCGTACTGCGCTTGCCAATCCACATGCTCTTTGGAGGGGCCATGGCAGGCCTCGCAACCGACGCTCCGTTCGGCCATCGCTGTGCGATAGCTGTCGGCGGCAGCATCGTAGTTCTTGCGGAGTCGGGTATTATGGCAGCTGGCGCACATCGCGTTCCAGTTCATGCCGCGGCCAGTCCAATGACCCCACTCGCCTGGGCGTCGATCTTCATCCCCGTAGACGTTAAACCAAACGTGCGCCTTCGGATCAAACGCAGCCTCGAGCGATTGCAACCTTCCTTCTCCCGCCGCCACCAAAAACTGACGAAGCGGGCTGTGCCCGATCACTCGTTCGACCGCGTGTGTTTCTCGTTGGCCGGACAACCCTAAACTGGCGAGATGAGGCTTCCCGTTAGTCCAGGAGGCGGATGACTGTTGTGTTCCATGGCGAAAAGTCTGAGGTGGGTCAAAGGCCGATTGATCCCAATCCGCCCGTGGTGAGCGCTCCGCCTGGCCGTGGTGGGAATCTTCCCAAAGCTTATAAGCCTCTTTGTGGCAATCGCGGCAGGCGCTCGAACCCGCATAGGTTTTGAAGACGGCTTTTTCGTCTTCCAAGCGAAATCTATTTTGATCCGATGAAGACCGGACACCGTTTGTTGACTCCCGCTCGGGGCGAACGGCGCGCGAGCCTATCCAGCCCCAAATCGCGACCGCGCCGAGCACAACCATAGCCATTGCCCAGACGCCGAGTTTCCGCTTGCGCGCCGGGGCTGGCTGCGAGTCGTCGATTCGAGATGGCCTGCGGTCTTTCGGCATTCGGCAAAGCTTAGAAGTAGGCCCCGACGGGGGGCAAGTTTAGTTCGGAGGCGGCGACCAGGAGGATTCTCGGACGGCGCCGACATAGCGCGCCTCTCAGAGCTCTTGCCTTCGGTCTTGAACCTTCGTCCAGACCTGTTTGAATACTGCGACCGTGGCGCCGCCTTTCAACATCTTAAGAAAGGGCTCGGGCTTTGACTTGGGGACGCTTCTAAGCGTTCGCACGGGTGGGACTGCGTCGTTCTTGGGCGCCGTGTTTTTTTTTCTTGGCTCGGTCTTTCCTTGGGCGGCCGTGGCGGCGACAGATTCCGGTTTTGCCTCGACGATTCAGCCGTTGCTGGAGACGAAGTGTGGGGGGTGTCACGGGAAAGCTGTCCGAAAAGCCAACCTCGACCTCCATGATGCCGTGGGGATCCGTCAGGGTGGCGAATCTGGCCGCGTCGTCGTCCCTGGCAAGCCGGACGAGAGCCTGCTCTACCAAATGGTTCACGAAAAGGAGATGCCGCCGAAGCAAAAGAATACCCCACTTACTGACGCGGAGGTGCAAGCGATCCGCGAGTGGATCGAAACGGGCGCGGCTTTTGACGACGGGGCAACAAGTGCGAAACCCGAGGTGACGCAGCACGATGTTATCCCGATCCTTTTGCTCCGCTGCACCGTGTGCCATGGCACGCAGAGAAGGGAAGGGGGCTTGGACCTGCGAACGTCCACGAGCATGAGGAAAGGTGGTAAATCTGGCCCAGCGTTCGTTCCAGGCAATCCCAGCCAGAGCCTGATGCTCAAACGGATTCAAGCCGAGGAAATGCCGCCCAGGAAAAGCTTGGTGGAGGTCATGGTCAAACCGATGGAACCCGAAGAGGTTCGGACGCTGACCCGTTGGATTGAACTGGGGGCGCCGGAAGTTGGAGCCGATTCGTCAACACCGAGCTTTTTGGGAGAGGCCACGAGCAAGGAAGATCGTGCCTTTTGGGCGTTTCAAACGCCGCATGTGCCTCCGCTGCCGAAGCCCACACACCGGGAGTTGGTTATCAATCCTGTCGATGCGTTTGTGCTTCAGCAACTCGAGGCGAAGGGGTTGTCATTGTCGCCGTCGGCTGATCGATTGACCCTGATACGACGGGCGTCGTTTGATCTCACGGGGTTGCCTCCCGAACCGACTGACATAGAAGCCTTTCTCGTGGATTTCCATCCTGACGCCTACGAACGTCTGATCGATCGACTCTTGGCTTCCCCGCGCTATGGAGAACGCTGGGGGCGACATTGGCTGGACGTCGCGGGATACGCGGACTGTGAGGGACGTCGGGAGCAGCATCTCCCGCGACCCTTTGCCTGGCGATACCGGGACTACGTGATCCGCGCGTTCAACACGGACAAGCCTTACGATCAGTTCTTGCTCGA
>JBGAIN010000211.1:0-12335 GCA_044225505.1 Limisphaerales bacterium | reverse complement strand
CCGCCCGGATTGGGCAAGACCACGCTGGCGAATATCATCGCCAAAGCGATGGGAGCAAACCTCAAAAGCACTAGCGGGCCGACGATTGAGAAGGCTGGTGATTTGGCTGGATTGCTTACAAACCTGGAAGAAGGCGACGTTCTGTTTATCGATGAGATCCACCGTCTGCAAAAGACGATTGAAGAGTATCTCTATCCAGCCATGGAGGACTTCAAGCTGGACATCATTATCGATCAAGGGCCGAACGCCCGCAGTGTCCGTCTGAACCTCCCTCGGTTTACGCTCATTGGCGCGACAACGCGAAGCGGGTTGCTAACGGCCCCGCTCTTAACCCGCTTTCCTGTCCGCGAACGCGTTGACTACTACCAGACCGATCAACTCCAGAAGATCGTGGTCCGTTCGGCACGCTTGCTCAACATCGCGATCGAGGAGTCCGGTGGGCATGAAATTGCACGCCGAAGTCGTGGCACGCCGCGCATCGCGAACAATCTGCTCCGAAGAGTGCGCGATTACGCGCAGGTGCGTGCAGAAGGGCAGATTACTCAAGAGGTCGCAGACAAGGCACTGGCAATTTTGGAAATTGACGAGGACGGCTTGGACGAGATGGACAAGAGAATTTTGGAAACGATCATCCTGAAATTTAGTGGTGGGCCTGTCGGGATTAGCTCCTTGGCCGTGGCAGTGGGCGAAGAACCCGATACTTTGGAAGAGGTTTATGAGCCCTACCTCATTTTGGAAGGGTATTTGAACCGGACCCCTCAAGGTCGCATCGCCACGGAACTCGGTCACCGAAAGCTGGGCCTGAAGCCTGGCCAGAACAAACAGCCCAGCTTGTTCTGAACTCTCGCCGAGAAAAAAACTGACAAGGCGACCAGAATGCCGTTTAGTCGCCGTGGTCTTTTATGCCTAAGCGGACAGACATACACTCCGTGCTCATTATCGGCGCCGGCCCGATTGTCATCGGTCAAGCGTGTGAATTCGACTATTCGGGAACCCAGGCCTGCAAGGCCTTACGCGAAGAAGGGTATCGAATCGTCCTCGTCAACTCTAACCCGGCCACGATCATGACCGATCCGGAATTTGCGGATCGCACTTATATCGAACCCATTACGCCGGAGTGCGTCGAGAAAGTCATTGATCGGGAAGTGCAAGAGATGACGCGCCTGGGTGCGGTTGGCAAATTAGTTCTTTTGCCGACCCTGGGTGGCCAGACCGCGTTAAACACCGCGATGGCCCTGAATCGTCGGGGGACGTTGAAAAATTACGGTGTCGAGATGATCGGTGCCAATGCGGGGGCCATCGAACGAGGGGAAGACCGCCAAGTGTTCAAAGACCTGATGATTTCCATTGGCCTTGACGTCCCCATCAGCGGCACTGCTCATACTGTCGAGGAGGCACGAGCGGTTGGCGAAAGAATCGGCCGTTATCCTCTTATTATCCGGCCCGCGTTTACGCTTGGCGGGACGGGAGGAGGCATCGCGTACAACCGTGAGGAATTTGAGGAATTATCAAAACGTGGGCTCGAATTATCGCCTGTGTCGGAAATCCTGATCGAAGAATCGCTGCTGGGTTGGAAAGAATACGAGATGGAAGTCATGCGAGACCGGGCTGACAACTGCGTGATTATCTGCTCGATCGAGAACTTCGATCCGATGGGAGTGCATACCGGCGATTCCATCACGGTCGCCCCGATTCAGACGTTAACCGACAAAGAATACCAGATCATGCGCGACGCCTCATTCGCCGTGATCCGCGCGGTCGGAGTTGAAACGGGCGGTTCCAATATTCAATTTGCGGTAAACCCCGACAACGGGCGCATGGTCATCATCGAGATGAATCCGCGCGTCTCCCGTTCCTCGGCTTTGGCATCGAAAGCCACTGGATTTCCGATCGCCAAGATCGCAGCGAAGTTGGCCGTGGGTTATCTCTTGGACGAGATTCGGAATGATATTACGAGGGAAACGCCCGCCAGTTTTGAACCGACCATTGATTATGTCGTCGTCAAAGTGCCGCGCTTTGCGTTTGAGAAGTTTCCACAAGCTGATCCGACGCTGAATACCCAGATGAAATCGGTGGGCGAAGCAATGGCAATCGGGCGGACCTTTAAGGAATCCCTTCAGAAAGCCCTGCGTTCACTCGAAATCGGCCGTTATGGGCTAGGTGGCGATGGGAAGCCGTGGCGGGTCGGGGCGACGGTCTACGGCGACCGCGACATTCTTCCGCGCGAAGTTATTTCGAACAAGCTAAGCGTGCCCAACTCCGAGCGAATCTTCTTTATCCGTCACGCTTTCCGAGCTGGCTTCACGATTGAAGAGATCTTTGGATTGACGAAGATTGATCGGTGGTTTCTGGCGCAGATCAAAGAGATCGTCGATTTCGAAGAGGAACTAGCAGCGGCGAGCAAGGCCTAAGGACCAGGACCCGCGAGGAATTCGATCTCCCCGGCGGCCGATGGGCAATAGTTATTTGGTCGCGGCGGTGCGTGCCGTTGTCGCGGGCGGCAATCGATCCAGGATTTGCATTTGGTAGGGAACGGACAGTATGCTGCCGGGTTTCGGGCGGGGAATGCTCTTGTAATCGTAGTCGAATTTGAAGCGATAATTGACGTATTCCTTGTCCGGCGGAACTGGGACTAGGGTTTCCCAGCGATTTTTCAGATCGAGGGTCCGTTGCATGGGGTAAATCTGGCTCCCCACCAGCACGTAAGGGGTAAGGGTGTCACGTCGGATGACACTCTGGCGCGTGTCAAAAACGACTTCGACCGGGTACAAAGCGTCTTTATTTCGCTTTTGCGTACTCGGGGTGAGATTAGTAATTGTGGTAGTGCAACCAGCTAAAAACAGCGAAGAGAGCACAACAGAGCCGAGCGACAGAAGCTTCATCTTCATACCTGGAGCGGAGCGTTGCATAAGCCCATCCGAGTGTAAAGTTTGGATTTGGCTTAAGTTTTACGTTTGACCGTGCTTGGCCAAGATGGTTACGTTGCGCCCCTGAATCACTAGAAAGTAGTTATGTTTGGAACAATTCGGCGGCATCAAAAGTGGCTTTGGATCGTGGTGAGCACTGTCACCATCGTAAGCTTTGTGGCGTTCTTCAGCCCGCAACGCCGTAAACAGGCCGGGTGGACCGGGCCACGAGACCAAGTCGGCTCGATTAACGGCCGTGGCATCAACCGCGACGAGTACGCCGGCGCTTACCGCGAGGCGGAATTGCGCTACTTATTCAGCTATGGTGACTGGCCTGGCAATGACACAGCGCGCCAAGCTGGAAATGTGATCGAGCGCGAAACTCGACAACGCTTGCTCCTGCTCGAAAAACTGAACGAGCTCAACATCCAGGTCACCGAACCAGCGGTCGCCCAGTGGATCATGGATGCGTTTCGCGACCGCACCGACAAATCATTTCGCGAAGAGACCTATCGGAATTTCCTTAAGAACGTCCTGCCGAGCCGCGGCTTAAGCCAGAGCGATTTCGAACGCTTCGCACGGCATGAGGTCGCCATCCAACATCTGGTCGCTTTGGCTGGAACCGCTGGCAAACTCGTAACGCCGCAGGAAGCCGAAACGCTCTTCCGCCAGCAAAATGAAGAAATGGAAGCGACCGCGGTCTTCGTTAGCAGCTCGAACTATATCGCACAAGTCACGACGGACCCAAGTTCGGTTGCGGCGTACTTTACGAATCACTTGGCTAGCTATCGGATCCCCGAAAAAACACTGGTCAGTTTCGTAAAATTCGCGACCAGTAATTATCTCGCGGAGGCAGATCAGGAACTCGCTAAGAACACCAATCTGAACCAATATGTCGAAGCGACGTATCTGCAACGAGGCACGAACGCGTTCCACGATGCCAGCAACCAACCGTTGCCGCCAGCCGAAGCCAAACAGAAGATCCGTGAGGAGATTCGCGAAGCTGCGGCCATGGAGGAAGCCCGACGAAAAGCTGTGGCCTTCGCTAATGAGTTGTTCGAGATGAAGGAAAAGACCAACGCGTTGGAGAGTCTAGCCGCCGCAAAAGGATTGGTGAGTGAAGTGAGCGAGCCGTTTGGCCCGTATCAGACTCCTTCCAACATGAAGGTGCCGCCAGCGTTTTCCCAGGTCGCAACCAAATTGTCCAACGACGAACCGTTTGCCGAACAACCGCTGCAAGGGGACGACGGCATTTATATCGTGGCGTTGAAGGGCCGCATTCCCAGCCAGATTCCCCCACTCGAATCCATGCAAGATCGAGTTACTCAAGATTATCAAAATAGTCGGGCGTTGGAACTCGCTAGGGCCGCAGGTCGAGAACTGCAAACCGCACTTACCAACGGCCTCGCCCAAGGGAAGACCTTTGAATCCATCGCCGCCGAAAAAGGCGTGAGCCCGGTCCTCTTGGCTCCGTTTTCACGGAAAACGACCACACTCCCGGGTATTCCCAACAGCAGTGATTCGTCCCTGCTCGTCAGCACGGCGTTTAATGTCTCGCCTGGCAAAGTGTCCCCTTTCATCCCTACCAGAACCGGTGGATTTGTTATCCATGTCCGCAGTGTCCTTCCCGTCGCGGATACAAAACTCCAAGCGGAGCTGCCCGAATTCCTCAAAAGCCTGAGACAATCTCGGCAGTACCAGGCATTTTCTGATTGGTTCCGGAAAGAAATGGATACCGCGCGGATCAGCCTTCCGGGGGACAAAAAGAGCGCCAGTGCTCGTTGAGCCCGGCGCCCAGGCTGAGCCAAAACGTTTCGATCCGCGGTCGCATGGTCACATGGGACGCATTATCAAACTTTCCGCCCCAGAAACGAAGGGTTTCTGGGAGATCCCCGTTCTCTATGAGGACGCGCAGTTGCTTGCTCTAGACAAGCCGAGCCGCCTCTTAACATCCCCAGATCGGTACGATCCGGACCGGCCGAACTTGATGAAGCTCCTGCACAGAGACGTGGCTCGGAATGCGAGTTGGGTCGAAGCGATGGGGGTTCAGTATATTGCTAATGCGCACCGCTTGGACTTCGAAACGAGCGGCGTCATTTTGATGGCGCGGGACAAACCAACCCTGGTCGCGTTGGCGAATCTCTTTGGATCTGAAAAGCCGTCAAAGCGATACGTCGCACTAGTGCACGGCAGCCCAAATGAAGAAAGCTTTGAGGTCGCGAGAAAGCTAGGGCCGCACCCGTCGAAAATAGGCTTAATGCGAATCGATGAGAAGCATGGCAAGCGCGCGTCCACGCGTTTCCAGGTCACGGAGCGTTTCGATCGCTACACCTTGCTGGAATGCCAACCGCGCACCGGGCGGACCCATCAGATCCGAGTCCATTTGCAGTCGCTACGGCTTCCCATTGTCGGAGATCAGTTATATGGCGGAAAACCATTGCTGCTCTCGAAATTGAAAGAAGGGTATCGTCTGAAACGCGATCAAATCGAGCGCCCCCTTCTGGATCGAGTGGCCTTGCACGCCGCGCAGCTTAGCTTGGAGCATCCCGCCACCCAGCAGACAGTGACGATCACGGCCGCGTGGCCGAAAGACATTACCGTGGCGGTCAAGTATCTCCGGAGGTATGGCAATCCTCAGCACCGGCTAGCGATGGGCGAGCAACCGGATCAGTCGGACGCCGACCACCAAAGCAGCGGCGAGGAGACAAGCTCCTGAGATATGCGACATCCGGACGAGACTCTTAGCTGAGAATCGACCGTGTCCGAGCGAGACGAGGAAGCTCAGGAGGACGAACCAGGCGAACGCGCCTGCCGCCATTCCCACCACGCACGCTCCCTTGCTGGTCCATGTGTCATCGACCCATTCGTGCGACATAAATGACGCGGAGAGGGTGATCCAGAAGAGCAGGACGGCGGGATTCCCGAGCACGCGCACAAAACCTATTGTGAACGCTGTGTGGGGATGGAGTTTATGCTCCACTAGTTCCACTCCCTTGGTCGTCGCGGGAAGATGCGTCGCCTGCATGTATTTAATCCCCAGGTAGAGCAAAGCCAGGAAGCTGAGCAACTCGATCGTTGCGCGAAGCAGCCGAGTTGTGAACATGCCGGAGAATCCGGCGAAAGCGATTCCGCAGTAGATGATATCCATCGCGATCGCGCCAAATCCGATCAGCACGCCCCACCGGAACCCACGTTTGGCGCCTTCATTGATGATGGCCAAATTAATTGGACCCACCGGGATGGAGATCAAGAAACCGCTGATAACGCCAATCGTAAAAGCGGACAAAATAACGTTCAAATCCCCCATGCCGGATCAAGATACCTGCTCGCTGGCTTCATCATCATCCTCATCTTCAATTTCCCGTCGCATCTGACGTGAGATGCGTGGCCGGATGAAGCCATAAATTAAGTAAGCCGTAAAGATCAACGGAAGGATAAATGGCAGAATCAGACCACGCAGGATGACGAGCAACCCGATAAAGAGAATTGCCATGACCGTTTTTGTAAACGGCCGGGTGGCTCTCAGATCCAGTTTCTTAAACGAGGGATACTTAACCTCGCTGATCATCATGACAGACAGAAAGATCATGATGACGGGTAAGACATACCTCCAATTCCCCTTCGCAAATCCACGATCATCCCACCAAACCAGGAACAGGGTCAGCGAGGCCACCAACCCCGCCGCCGCTGGTATCGGAAAACCCAAGAACTCCTTGCCACCGCCCGATCCGGCCATGGCAGCCAAACAGTTAAATCGGGCCAGGCGAAGGGCGCCGCAAATGACATAAACCGAAGCGATAAACCAACCGACCTCCAGTCACTGCACAAAGACGACCACAAACACGATTCGATGAACGAGAAAAGCCGGGTGCGACGCCAAACGAGATAAGGTCGGCCAATGAATCAAACTCACGTCCAAAAGGGCTCTCCGAGCCGCCCATGCGCGCCAATCGCCCGTCTAGCAAGTCAAATATACAAGCTAGAAGAATGAAAAAACAGAGCATGCCGAATGACGGACGTAAAATTGGCTGCCGCAATATCCGCTTCGACAATCTTGGTCAACGCCGCGAAACCGCAAAACAGATTCCCTGCCGTCATTAAATTGGGCAAGAAATAGATCTTCAGCCGACTGGGGTCCACAGAGTCGGACGCAGGTTCGTTGGGTTGAGATGCCATATTTTCAAGCGCGAACGGCAATGATCGTTTCTCCACCAACAACTTTTTGTCCCAGTTTCACCTCAACCCGGGCAGTCTTTGGCAGATAAATATCTACGCGCGAACCGAACTGGATCAAGCTGGTCCGTTCGCCTTTGGCAACCGCGTCCCCCTGGCGGACCCACGGAACAATTCTCCGAGCGATCAATCCGGCGATAAGCCGAACCCCGACCTTTTCCCCGGCAACTTCGCTTGACTCAATTCCGATAAGAACATTTTCGTTGTAGCTCCCGCAATCGCTTCGCATGGCGTTCACAAACTTACCGGGCGTATGCTTTAAATAAGCGATCCGTCCGCTTATCGGAGCGTTCTGGATATGCACGTCGAAGACCGACAGGAAGATCGAAATGCGGCGGCAAGCCCCGCCCATAATCACAGTTTCCGAGGCATCGTCAATTAAGTCCACCGTACCATGCGCCGGCGAAACAACCGCGGTCGGATCGGTTGGAACGGTGGCCTCCGGGTCCCGGAAGAAGCTCAGAGTAAAGATGCATAAAATCAACCACACCACGCCAAGCCCAATAGCGGCGGGCACCGCAAAGCGGCCGGCCAGCCACCAGCAAAGCCCGATCGCAACGCCTGCAATCGCTAGCGTTGAAAATACCACTACAAGACCTGCTTGCCTGGCTCTTCCGGCATGCTTCATGCCACTATTGTAGTTCGGACGTGCCCAACAACAAGGACATATCGTTTTCTGCTCGTCTGGAACGCCGCTGTTCCCTCACTATCTCGAAGTCATGTCGCTCGTGGAGAATTCCGGCTCGCCTACCGGAGACGACACCTCGCCGGCGTCACCTCTTGTGACGGCGATCACTCCCGGCCCGACAGTGCCGGCTCCCCATGAACCTCAGTTCTCGTCCGTCGCCACAGTGTTTTGGACGGTCCTGCTCATGGTGGGGCTCGGATTCGTTTTTTGGTCGGTGCCACAGAATCGAGCCCTGCTGGTTCCGTCTCCCGAAAGATACTTGGACCGTATCTTGGGTCGCGATCTCGATTGTGCCTCTACCATAAATCAATTGGCCGTCTGGCAACGGTGGATCAATCATTGGAACGTTTCCGAACCGTCGGATGCTCTGTCGGAGTCCGTCCGCATCTACCGTGAGTTCATCGACCGAGGTGCTTTACCGGCATCTGACCGTGTGCACGAAAAGCTTGCGATCATGCTGGCGGAAGCCGGAAAGCTAAGAGAGGCGGAAACGCAGTTAGAGCAATTAAATCCTTCCGGCGAGACAGCCGAATTCCAAGCGTCGTTTCAGGTTGCCTATCGGGGAAAACCAATGGAATTCGTCGCTGCGCTCCGATCTAGGAACCTGACTCCGGAGTGGGTCGTGGACCGCATGGAAGCCCGGCAAGCCGCTGCCCACTCTGACCCCAAACGGCTTGAAGCTGTGTCTGACCGTTTGCTGGACCGCGCACGCCGGTGGCATCGCCGAATCAGTGCCCTCTCGGTCGTCAACCTCTTATTGCTCGCGGCGGGTTCTTTGACGCTCCTCTGGTCCTTCCGGCGCCCGGTTGTTCTTGGGCCGGTCAGCACAGGCAACGCGATCAGCTCCTGGACAGCCAGGCACGGCTACGCCGTCGTGGTTCGTGGCGCAGTAGCTGGGCTAGTGGTCGCCGGAGGTCTGAGCATCCTCAGCGATTACTCCTTTTGGATCAGCGGTGTGGCAACGCTTTTATCGGCCGTCCCCCTCTTCTGGTTTGCGCAAACATCACTCGCTAGGTCGGGAGATGGCAACCTCCTTTCCGCATTTGGACTATCCGTTCGTCAAACCGGCCTCGGACGCTTAGCTCCCTGGGCGCTTGCCTGCTTGGCCCTAGTCGTGGTCGGCGAATTTGCAATCGGCGTAATTCTCCACTCAACGGGCAGTCAGGAACTCGTCGAATCGGTGCCGCCAGAATTATTGTTTGACTCCTGGCTGGAAGTTTTTGTCTCGATGGTTGACGCCGTGGTTTGGGCTCCGTTAATCGAAGAAGTCCTGTTCCGTGGAATCATCTATACGACCTTCAGGCGGCATCTGAATCCTTTCTTCGCAGCGTGCGCTTGCTCAGTAATTTTTGCGGCAGCCCATGGGTATTCGATCCAGGGATTTCTGGTCATTTTTTGGAGCGGGCTCGTTTGGTGTTGGGCATACGAGAGAGCACGGAGCTTATGGCCCAGTATCGTGTGTCATGCCATCGGAAATCTGCTGGCAGTGGGCAGTCCTGTCTTGTTGTATCGGCTTTGACTCAGGCGTGCGATGTCAATTCGCTGTTCGTGATGGTCGCCCTATCTGAAAGCGTGGTTAGCCTGGAGTGCCCCTCTGGCACGCCCGAATGATTCGGCCAGCAGCCCATTCGACGTTGCCAGACAGGAGCGGCATGGCATGACACAACGAAAACCAGGCGTATTCTTCGCGATGTTTTCCCTTGAACTGAGCGTTCGGAGGCGAGCCGGTTCTCATTAGCCCGGACACGACGACCGTTACAAGAATTTGGTGTGGTTTGAGTTGGGCCTCCAGACCATCCGAAAGCCCGGCCAAAGCGGCTGACCCTCACGCAATCCGATCCCGCAGTTCCTGGACCGTAAACGGTTTGACAAGCATGCCCGCGGCCCCGGGCGGGCAGGCGTCCATCAAGCTCCCTGTCATCAGGAGAATTCTAAGTTGAGGTTTTCGAAGCAGAATCTCACGGATCAGGACATCTCCGCGAACGTGAGGCATGTTCAGGTCGATAAGCGCCAGGTCGAACGCACTTTGCTCTATTCTGGAAAGAGCTTCTGCCGCGTTCGTAACTGTCTCCACCTGATGGTGATCGTTGGTTAAGGCTCGGCGTATTACGGTCAGGACGGTCTGTTCGTCGTCGACCACTAGAATGCGTTTCGGCGCCATAGGCTGATAGAAGCGGCGAGCCTATCCTAACGCCCCAGGCTTCCGCAGTTTTCTGCTTCCGTCCGAATCTCCGTGGCAAAAACCACTTAGAGCACGGGTCCAGCTTGGTTCGGTGCAAATGCGCCAAGACTCCAGCCCGCGCCCGGGACTGACGGTTCTTGAGGGATATACGTCGTTTTCCGATGGGATCTTTCAAAAAAATTGAAAAATCTTTCCGCTGGCCACCGACGCTTCAAGGACTCCAGTGGGTTACTCTTCCGGAGGACGTCGTCGCCGCTGCTTGCGGGCGGACTGGAGGGCTTTATCGTGGAGGATACGGTTTTGGGCCGATCGGGAACGTTTGCGCGTGCGACGCCGCTGCTTTTCAGCCGCAGCCCTAGCCTCGGCTTCTCGCACGCGGTGGAACTCAGAGATCTTGTCCACGAGCAATTCCCTAGCTTTGAGCCGGTTTTGAGCCTGCGACCGTTCCTTCTCACAGCGCACTTGCAGGCCCGTTGGCCGGTGCGCGACGACCACTGCAGAGGACGTTTTGTTAACATTCTGCCCTCCTGGACCGCTAGATCGGGTGAACGACTCAATGATGTCGTCGTCGCTAATCCCTAGAGCAGCCATTCGCTGGGTAAGTTTCTCTTGACGTGTGGAGGACATACGCGGCTCTTGACTCGAAGGAGTGTATGAGTCTACGGCCCGTTGTGCAAGACGAGCCCCAACGTCCGCGAAGCACCTTCCCGTTGGCCGTCTCCGAGCAGTAAGCGAAGATTCAATGTAAGGAACGGAGCAGTTTGCCGACTCAGCTTCGGGCGCCAGTCCGTCTACGTCGTTGGTGAAACTCCGAACTGCGCCAGCGGCAGGTCGAGATCGAGGCGCCAATTTGGATTTGGCGAGGCGGCGCCGTACTGGTATTTCTGTAAGCCCGTCGACCGTAGGATGAACACGAGTACACAAGAAGTTGAAGCCAAACGTCTGGCTGCGCTCCGGGAGTACGCAATCCTGGACACACCGCCGGACGAAGACTTTGACGCTCTGGTGACCCTGGCCGCGAGAGTTTGTGATACCCCTATGGCTCTGATCAGTTTAGTTGATCAATCCCGGCAATGGTTCAAAGCCAAAGTCGGCTTGGCCCTATCGGAGACACCGCGCGAGAATTCGATCTGTGCTTACGCCATCGAGCAAGGCGGACCATTGATTATTCCGGACGCACGCCTTGATTCTCGATTCGCGGCCAATCCGCTCGTTACGGGACCGCCCTATCTTCGATTTTATGCGGGAGTTCCGCTCCGAGTGAAAACGGGCGAGCAACTCGGGACGTTGTGCGTCATCGACTCCGTTCCTCGGGTTCTGGCGAAAGAACAGATCCGGGCGCTTCAGACACTGTGTCGGGAAGTTGTCACTCAACTCGAACTTCGACGCGCGCGCGCCGACTTGCGGGATGTCGTTTCGGCGGCCCAAGCAGCTGAGGAAGCGCTCCGGGCCAGCGAGCAATTCAAGACTCGATTGATCGAAGGAAGCCAGGATTGCATCAAGTTACTGGATTGCGATGGGCGGTTGCTGTCGGTCAATTCAGGAGGTTTAGCGGCGTTGGAAATCTGTGATCTGGGGGCGTTGATAGGCTCGCCTTGGATCGATTTCTGGCAGGACCCGTACCGGCAAATGGCGCGGGATGCCGTTGCGTCAGCGCGCCGCGGAGCGGTCGGACGCTTCGTTGGCTTTTTTGCCACGGTTCGCACAGGGACCCCAAAGTGGTGGGATGTGGTGGTGAGCCCCATCCTCGATCGGCAAGGGAAAACAGAGCGATTGCTCGCGGTCTCACGAGACGTTACGGAATCGAAACGCGCTGAAGAGCTGTTGCGCGCCATCATTCAAGGAACGGCTGGAGTTACAGGCACCGGGTTCTTTCGTTCCCTGGTGCGTCACCTCGCGGAGGGGCTTCACGTCCGATTTGCCTTTGTGGCGGAGTGCTTACCTAAAGGACGGGCGCGTTCTTTGGCGTATTTTCAGGACAATGCGTACGGTCCGGACTTTGAGTACGAGCTCGCGGGCACGCCGTGCATGGAAGTCGCTCAGGGGCGGGTCTGTCATATTCCAGACCGACTGGCCGAGGTATTTCCTGAGGACAAAGGAATGATCGACCTGGGAACGGTCAGCTATCTCGGCGTGCCCTTGCTGAATGCAGAGAAACGGGTCATTGGTCATTTGGTAATCTTCGATGACAAACCGCTGGCGGCTGACTCTTTAGCTCTTTCAGTGATGGAAACGTTTGCGGCCAGGGCCGGAGCCGAACTTGAACGTGAGCAGGCGACTGAGGGTCTCCGCCGAGCCCATGAACGGCGGCGCACCCTCCTCGAGA
>JBGAIN010000210.1:0-12276 GCA_044225505.1 Limisphaerales bacterium | reverse complement strand
ACCGGGCTTCTCTCATTCTGTCCCTTCCGGGACTGAATAGAATTACCGAATGGCATTAGAGTTCATAGAGGGATACGTTTTGAAGCTGAAACAAAGGAAAGATCCTAACGTGACAGCTTAAGCCTGTATCGTCCAATTATTCGGCCGTAGGCAGCACAGCTTGTTTAAGCCGCTTTCCGGTAAAAGTGGTGTTGCAATCCACCGGGCCGTTTCGCGCATAGAATCTCGCCTTCAACGGGACGAAACTGCGGCGTCAGCCGCTTGTTTTCCAGCCCTTGGTGATTTCTGAATCCGTTGTAATGCGCAACGAAGTGCGAAATGGCCGATCGCAAGCGCACCTCTCCGAAGAAGATCAACCGACTCAGACGCTCCTCCTTTAGGGAGCGGACGAACCTCTCGGCGATCGCGTTGCGTTGAGGAACTGGCGCCAAGAAGTGTTCTTGGTCCGTTCTGGTGCGGGCGCAATGCCATGGCGCTCGCGGATGTTGTCCACTGTGGAATCGCTGATCTCTTGGTGAAGATTGGCCAAAACCCCGACGATGCGATCGCTACCCCAGCTTGGGTTGTCGAGCAACGATCTCACCTCTAGCTTTTCATTATGTCGCTTGTTTCGATGCGACGCCTTCTCTCTGGATGCTCGTCGCCACGGGTAGCTCCAAAGTGAACATAGCGCCCTGGCCGACGCCGTCGCTGTGAGCCGTGAGTCTGCCGCCCATTTCCTTGGCGGCGTTGGCCCCGCTGTGCAGGCCAAAGCCGTGGCCGTCCTTCTTGGTCGTAAAACCGTGGTTGAAGATCTTGATCAGGTTCTCCGGGGCAATCCCGACCCCATTGTCGCAGACGATGATTTTCACCTTCTGGGGTGACGCCAGCCCCACCCGGATGACCAACCGCTTGTCCGGCGCACTTTGCCCGTCCATGGCATATTTAGCGTTGCGGAGGAGGTTGATGAGAATCTGCAGCACCTTGTGACGGTCCACGCACACAGCTGGCGTCTCTGGGTCGAACTCGCGCACCACTTGGATGCGATGCCGATCAAAGGCTGCGGCATTCATCCGCAACGCATCCTCGACCAGGTCCGCCGGGGAGAGGCTTTCATAGGCACCGGATACCTTGGCGTAGCTCTGCTGCATGGCCACGATCTCCTTGATATGCTCGATGTGCTGGCCCAAGGAATTCATTTCCTCGATCAGTTCGTCGTGATCGACTGCCAGCCGGTCGGCCGCCGCTGCCAGATACCTGGGAAGCACTAGACCTTTCGGATCGGTCGTCAGGAATTCGACAAGCCGGCCATTTTGGTCGCGCAACATGGCCGTGCCGCGACACAAATTCTTGACAGTGGATTTCCGCAGCCGGTCTCTCACGAGGGTGGCGGACACGCCCACGCTGTTGAGCACGTTGCCCACGTTGTGCAGTATGCCCGTGGCCACCTCCGCCATGCCCGCCAGGCGGGCGGATTCTCGAAGCTTTCCGTTCAATGTCGCCTCGCATTCCAGCCGTTCGCGGATCATCTTTTGTTCACGGAATCGTTGCTGGAGTGTGATCACCCAACCGGCGCCGGCCGCCGTCAACACTGCCATCATTCCCAACAGGATTCCGGTATGTTTCCAGGTCCACCACGGCGGCGACGCCAGAACGACAACATCAGCCGGCGTCCGCAACAAAAGCCGGTAGGTCGGCCGGTTGAGAAACTGTTTGCGGTCGACCGACCACACCCCAGTCAGCTCCAGGAGACTGCCCGGCTCAAGCTGGGGAATCACCGGTTGCTCAGTGGTGTGAACCATCTGTGCGGACAGAACGACGTCATTCTCGCCAACCACCAGATCGCAAAAGTCCTCGACGTTGAACTGCCTTAGCAATCGCACTCGAACTCTGACCAGGCGTGCGTCTAACGGTTGATGAATGGCGTTCTCCAGGTGCACGAGCAGCGGTGCAACTGCAGGGCCGTCGCCGAGCTGCCGGAACGCCGAATTAGCCATATAGACCGAATACCCAGCCGAGTCGGCGAAACCAACGGCTTCAATCCGTTCGCCAACAGACACGGGGTCCGACTGCCAAGACTCCACGTAGAGACCCTCGTCTCCATTCTGGATGAAAAATGCGGTGCCGGGATACCGCAGAGTCACCGTCCCCTGCACTCGGACGCGATAGCCGGGCTGGAGGTTGGGTTTGAACCGCTTGAGCTCATTGACCGGCACCAGGGGCGTCGCAAATACATTGACAGGAGGCGACCGATCGATCGTAAACGCCTCGCGATCCGAAGCGAGCAACCGCACTCCGGTTTCCCGGCCTTCCTCGTCGAACTCGACCGCCGCGACGCCTCGCACGCGGACCCCGGCATCGACCACCAGTCCGGCCTGAGTCTCATCGCCCTTCGACGCCAAAACCGATATGTAAGCGCCTTCGGAGATAAGCCCGACCAGCAGGCGATCGTCAACTTCGTGGACCTCACGAACAACTCCCTGAACTTCGACCCATTGGCCGTCTTCGTAGCCGGTGGCCAAGCGCGGCCCTGCGACCGGTTTGGCTGCGGGCATCGAGCCTTTCCCCAAGACCGTGATTCTGGCCTGATTCAATAACGGCGCAATCGAGCCGCGAGCACTCTGACCTTCGACCAAGACCAGATCGCCCGGCGCAAGCGGGAAGTCGTTCCCCTCCGGATCGATTCGTAAGCCGCCGGATTCGTCCTGCACAAACAGATCGCTCCGAACGGGATCGTAGAAGGTGATAATACCTTCCAAACGAATCGGAAGCGCTTTGGCGGCGGTGGCGCCGGGCAATCTGCGAACATCCTGAACTCGGGTGAGCATGGCTGCCGTTGCTGCGGGAAGAGGAAACGCGTCCGCGGCGCACGGTGACGCCAGCCGAGCCATCGTCAAACCGACGATACCAACGACCGCAGCCGAGACACGGTCATACAGACGATGTCTGGCGACGACGCTGCGCAGGCTTCTCAATGAGTTACGCATTGGCTCCGCGCAGTGCGCAGTTCGCAGGAGGAAATCGCTAATCATGCGCGACTGCTCCGTTGTGGAGTTGTGACAGCCAGCGGGTCGCCGCTGCCAGATACCGGGGAAGCACTTGACCTTTCGGATCGGTCGTCAGGAATTCGACGAGCCGGCCATTTTGGTCGCGCAACATGGCCATGGCGCGACACATGTTCTTGAAAGTAGATTGCCGCAGCCTGTCTCTCACGAGGGTGGCGGACACGCTCACGCTGTTGAGCACGTTGCCCACCTTGTGCAGTACGCCCGTGGCCAGAAGTTCGACCCCGTTGGTGAACCTGTTTCCGAAGCTGGCGCGCCCAGTGTAAGTATCAAAGCTGCCCGCCGACGCGGAAAATTCCGTGCCGTTCACGTCTCGGCCCTTGCGAGTGATGTCGTTGATCACCTCAAAGAACGCGTTGTTCCCATAGATCCCATAGAGCGACGAACCTGGGCCACGAATCACTTCCACGCGGTCTCTCAGGTTCACATCCAGCAGAAAGTCCGTCCCGCTCGCCGCCGTATCGCAGATGGGATCGTTGAGTCGGTGGCCGTCCACCGTGATCAGCAGACGACCGCCAAAGGCGCCCGGTATGTTAATTCTCCAAATACCGACGGCATTGTAGCCTCGATCGTCAGTGACGTAGAAACCGGCGGCGCTGCACAAGACTTCGCCAAGTGTGCGGTGGCCGTATTGCTTGATGTCGTCCTGGGTGACGATGCTGATGAACGAGGGCGCCTCGGTCACCTTTTGCTCGTGCTTTGACGCCCCACAGACGGTCTGCACCTTAACCTCGAACAACTGCTCAAGGTCGAGCGGCTTGAGCCCAGCCACATTCGTCGACCCGGCTTCCTGCGCACGAGTGGCCGGAAGGCCTGCCAACCAGAAGACCAGAACCGTCGCGAGGGCGCGCAGACACCGGTACGCATTCACAGGTTGCTCGAATTAGGACGTGCCTTCCGAATTTTGGAACCGTCAATATTCTCTAATATGCACGCGAAGTAGCTAAACTTGTGCCACGCCCCACTCCGCGGACATTTGCGCCACTTCCGCTGGGCCGGGAACGACTGGGATTCTCGCCTGAGGGGCATCGAGATGCGCATAATTAGCTGTTTAGCAGTGTTTTGCGTAGCTTCCATGCCAGCTGAATCTTCCACTTTGCTCACGCTGACCCGAACTCGCAGCAGCATTTGAGAATGGCACGTGTGCCCCAGTTTGGGAGGACAGTGAACGAGGCCATCGCTGAGACCCTCTCCCGTCGCTGCGCTCCAATGGATTTGGGCACGGCGCATTCGTTTCGTCCTGGTGTCGCCCGAGTAAGTCATTGCGAAAGAGGAGTTACCGGATTTCGATAGCGTTAACGCCTGGTCTTGCGTTTGATTTCGAGGCCGATTTTCGTGCTGGAACCGGCCCCGCAGCAGCCATAAAGTAAGGCCATGCCAAGGGGCAATCGTTTGCGAGGCGATGGCGGCGTTTTTCATCTGACGCACCGCTGCCACAATCGAGCGTTTCTTCTAAAATTCGCGCGGGACCGGAGCACTTACCGGGACAAGCTTCGACAATATGTGCGAGCAAGTCAGGTGAGCCTTTTGGATTACGCCCTGACATCCAACCATGTGCATCTGCTCGTCGATGCGCAAGAGCGCCTGGAGATTAGCGCTTTGATGCGGCAGGTGGCCGGAGAGTTTGCCCGGGCCTACAACCGGCGCAAGCGGAGGATGAATGCGGTTTGGGGAGATAATTTCCACGCGACGCTGGTGGAAGGAGGGACTTACCTTTGGCGCTGCTTATGTTACATCGAGCTGAACATGGTGCGGGCGGGTGTCGTGCGCCATCCACGGGAATGGGAATGGTTGGGCTATCACGAAATCATGGGCGAGCGAACACGCTACCGATTGTTGGACTTGGACCGCTTGTGCTGGCGATTGGGAACCGACGACCTTGTGGGAGTCCGGAAGAACCTGGAAGCGAGCCTTGCGGAAGCCTTGGCGCGAGAGAAAGTTTGTCGCGAGCCTTGCTGGACGGAGAGTTTGGCGGTTGGAAGCGCCGGGTTTGTCGAACGAATTCAACCCTTGATTCTGTCGCGGCTGGAGACCGAGATTGTCCAAGGCACCGAAGGGCTTTGGATTTTGCAGGAGCGCGGGGCAGCTTACAGCGCCAAAACGGGGCCGAAAATCGCTCCTGGCCCTCGCTTTTAACGATACCGAAAGTGACAACCTTCACACGAGCAGCAACTTGCTCTGGCGACACCAGACAAGACAGACAAGACGGTGCCGTGACCTAAACTCCGAAACCTCCATGCCAACCTTACCTTCCACTGATTTGGTCGATGGACGCAAACGGGTCAGCGCGCCGATTGAAATGAGCAACCGCGAGTTTTTGGCTAGGTACGCCCGACCGGGCTGCGTCGGACTGGCTTGCGGCCGGACCTTGATCGACCGTGCGATCGCCCACGCCGAACGGCACGTCGATCGCCAAAAGTGCTGGGGCCAATGGACCCATGCCTTTCTCTTTTCTGAGCGCCGTCTGGACCAACATCTTTGGATCGTGGAATCGGATCTTCAGATCCACAAAAAGCACCTCCAATTCGGAGTTCAGGAAAACCGGGCCAGTAAGTATGAGGACGGCTCAGTTTACACCTCGCTGGCCGTTCTCGATTTCGGATTAAGCGAAGAGGTCACTCGGCAAGTCGCTGCCGCCGCTTTGGATCTGGTGGCCAACCGAACGCGTTATTCGCTCCGAGAATTAGTCGGGACCTTGATTGCTCTAAAGCGGCCCAGCTTGAGAAGCAAACGCAACTTACTCGAGCGCGATGAGTGCTTCTACTGCTCCGCACTGGTCGAACACCTTTTTTCGCAAGTGGGAGTGAGTCTCACCGCCGGGTTAGATGTCAAAAACACGACTCCTGAAGACATTGCCCGGAGTCCACGTCCGCACATTGCTTACCTCTTGCAGCGGGAGATTCTGAGCAGCCGTATCCAACACATCGCCCGGAAACTAAAGCGCAAATCGCCCGATCTAACTCAAGCTTGACCGCTTTGCTGGCTGCCTGCTGAAGCTGGAAGCCACGGGCGGACTCAAACACGCCCCACCAAAATCCGTCCACTGACTATTCCAGGAAAAGTGAAGTGGTCCAAACCTGAATTTAGTCTGAGCCCGTTTCATATCCGTTCTAAGGCGTAATTCTTGGTTGAGCTGTCCGGTTCGGACCCGCCAGGACTTTTTAAGGCCAGTTGTGCAGGATGCACAGGCCACCAACCCACAGTAGGGGAAGGCTCGATAGGCGTGTCCTACGTATTGAAACGCCGTATTTTTGCCTGTTGAAATCTGCCGCGGAAAGAATGTATAGTCCCGCCTCGATCCGTGGGTTTCTTCAAAATGAATTTAGCCAAAAAAGCCTTTGTGTGGGAAAGCGTGCGTTGGATCCTTCCCCTTTGGATCCTAGTGGCGATAGGTGCATCTGGAGCAGAGGTCCCGACGGAAGTCATCCCGATCGCCCAGTCCAAAGAGGGCTACGTCATTCCAAGCGAAGATGGTTCAGGTCAAAGTTGCGGCGCATACCTGATTGGAACCTTTCCCGTTTATAAAAACTACACCAATTACACCTCTTACCGCTTGAATACGGCGGAATTTGGACTGAACGGCTGGTCTGGAATCCGGAGCTGGGATATCAAAGTAGCAGAACCTGGAGAGAGTTTTAGATTCACCGCCACCTTTTGCGGTTGCTCCGGCCCGTTCACCGGATGCAACAATTGCGGACAGTACTTGAGCTGCTGGGGCGATTTGCCACCTTGGTTCGCATCCATTGTCAAACAAGGGCCGAAAGCCTCGTTTACCAATCACTTCGTTTCGAACACGCCCGGGCTGGTCGATTTTACCGCCACTTCCACCGAGCCAGAAGGCGATGCCATTACCCACAGCTGGGATTTCGGGGATGGGGAGAAAGCGAACGCGGACTTGGTGTCGCATCTCTACGCTCGGCCAGGTAACTTTACGGTGCGCTTGACCGCACGGGATTCCGATGGACTGACCAACTCCGCGACAAAGGTGATCAACGTCGAAGGGCCCAAGCTCTCTGTGGACGTTAAATTGATCAGCAAGCACTCCGGCAATCGCATTGAACCGGACGAGGAGTTCACCGCGCGCGTCACCGTCCAGGCCCAATCCAATGGCGTCGGCGCTCTGTCGGACGTCGCCTTTACCGGCCCAATCATGGCGATTCCACAGCTCTTCACGATTGTTCGCGCCCCTGTGGAAACGCCGGTTGGGACGCTGCTGCCGGGGGACCACCGCGATTACGATTGGGTCTTGAAGGCAAATAAAGGTATCGGGCCCTTCTCCCTCGCGACTTCGCCCGTCAGCGGCAAGGATGCAGCGGATCGAGTTGTCACCGGAGCCCCCGACAGTTTGGACGGGCAGGTGACAGCGTTGATTGTTGGCGTCGAGCAGCACCCGGAACGAATCGTCCTTGGCGAAGACAATAATGGGGACGGCGTGGTGAATGCGGACGACGCGCTCGTCCGTCTCGTGGTCGGGCTTACCAACGTGGCCAAGGTGGATATCACCGGCGTGCGAACCGATAATCTGAACGTGCCGCTTGATTTCTCCAGCCGGCTCGGGGATGTCCAAGCCGCGCTTGAGCCGGTCGGAACGCAGTCCGGGGATTTTGGGACGATTCACCCTGGCATCGCCAACGCCGTTGTGCGGACGAATACCTATCGCGCCACCAATTACGTGTTCGCGACGGTTTCCTTCCTCGTGCGCGGCAACGTCGAGGGAGCTCCCACGCAGGCCGGCGTTCAAGGGTTGGCAAAGGTCCAGCGGCCTGGGGTGAAGATTACCATGCACAAGCTGGGCCTATCCGGCCTCGCTCCCGAAAGCATCGAGGAGGGCAAACGCTCGATTAACGCACCGCTGGTTCCCGTCACCGTCGGCTCATTGCTCGATTCCCAACCGGCCATCTCCGGTGGACTGATCGGCGATGGTGTCACACCACTCCTGTTCATTCTCAAGGGCGATACCAAAGCGCTCGCCATTCAAAATGACGAGCTCCGGATTCGCCTCGTCGCCCGCATCGATTCGGGTGGAAACCTGCTTGGCCCTGAACTGCGGCAGCGCATTCGCATCTTGAAAGACGGGGTGTGGACCGCTTCAGACACCGCGATCATGACCCAGGCGAAGCCGGTGGTGTATGCTTATCTCGTTCCCGTGCCGGCCGATGATATCCAACCCCAAGCCGCGACTGGCACCCTGACTGCCTCCCTTCTCGTGCAGAATAGCGACTCGGATACCGATATCGAGAAATGGGAGTTCGGATTGCGCAAGCCGCCCTTGGCTTTGTTGCCGGATTACCACACGAACGGCGAGTGGGGCGCAGGCGTCCAAGAAATATTCAGGACCTCACGGCCGACGGATGCGAAATCTGGACTTTCATTTCTGAAGGTCATCTCGGTCGGGCAATGGGTCGAAGGCGGGGATCCACTCGATCGCTCGGTTGATTCGATCGCCAGTACCACGTCGCCTCTGGAAGAATTGGTGCCGACGGTTTGGGTGGCAATTCGTAACGAAATCGAGCCCCTGAAACAGTTCTGGGCCTTCACCCGCTATGATGTCATCGGGCACGGCCAGGGCGGATTACTAGCTCGAATGTTATGCTCGCTCAATGGCAATGGCATCGTTGATCCGTTTCGAAACGGAGATAATTTCTTCCGTGGCCGCTTCCACCGGGTCGTTACCATCGGCTCGCCTCACAATGGTTCGCGCCTCCTGCGCTATATCTCAACCTTGCTCAAAGGCGACGGTTTTTTGGCCTCGGTTCTGCCGGAGCGCATGGTGAGAGGATGGCTGGCCGGAGATAAATTCGATCCGTGGGGCTCGGAAATCGAGAATCTGAACAAACCGCTGCCGTCGGCGCCCTGGTTTCCAGATCCTGATACCCGTTTCCATCTCGTCCGGACGACCGTTAATGATGGCCTGGCGCCTTCCTTGACTCACGCCACGTTTGCTGAGACGGCGCTCGGTCTGCGAACGGTGGGCGAAACGGTCATTCCGCTTGGCTCGGATGGGGTGATCGACTACGACTCCATGGGAGCCGACTCCCCGGGTGTCGATACGTCCAATGTCTATACCGTTCCAAGCGCACTGAACATTTCACACGTGGCCAACCCGCTCGCTGGAATCGATGACATTTTCGGCGGGCATGACGGCAGCCAAGTGACTTCCACGGTTGTCGCCCAGCACGCTATCGGCGCGCTGGATGGGGCCGGCGTTCCGGATCAACATAGAAAGTTCGCGCCCATTCATCCTCCCCGGCGCTTGCCCCCGCATATTCGCGACGCGATCGATGAGGCCGCAGGAAAACCCGAGGAGGATCTCGCGGTTATTGATACTTCGAGCGGCGCGACCGCCGGACTGCAGAGCACCGGTATCAGCGCTAGTCCTCGAGTTATCAATTTAAAACTCACCCCGTCCGCCAATCGGCCACCGGTCAACTCGCAAGTGTCCTGGATGGCGGAAATCTTCGGCGAAGAGGGCGCCTCCGCCAACGGACTAACTTTGACTCCCGATCCCAACGACGCAACCCGCGCTTCGTTACGAGTCAGTGACCAGGCCATCGGTGATGTCGTCGTCTACGCGCTCTACGTGGCCGCGAACGGCGAAACGGTCTACTCTAAACCGCGTCGAGCCGCTTCCTTTGAACCGTCCAGCCTCCCTGCGGATCTGCGTGTCCTGCCGCAAGGACTGGCCATCCCAGCGGGGGCTCGGATTCCCATCCAGCTGTTTGTCCGCTATCAAAACGGACTGCGTCTGCAACGCTATGCCGAGCCTGGCGAGCTGACGGCCACGTCCCAGGCGCCGCTCATCGTCAGTGTGGAGGATCCGCTCCTTTGGCGGGGCGTCTCGGCTGGCACAACGGTCATCTCCGCGGCCTGGCGTGGCTTAGTGGCCACCGGCGAAGTGACGGTGGCCGAACACCGAGCAGTGACCCTGCCGGTTCCAGGTCCGTTCGTCTGGCTCCGTGCGGACGCAGGTTTGTCCGTGACCAACGGAACCAACGTGCTCTCCTGGACGGATCAATCCGGCCATAATTTCACTTTCAAGCCGCCCACGGTCGCGACACGTCCAACCTTCGTGGCTAATTCGACGTCCGGTGTGCCAGCGGTCCGCTTCAGCGGTTCGGCCAACCCAGAAATCCGCGGCAACCTCGGGCGCACCTTGACCAATGCTACGATCTTCACTCTGGGCCGATTCCTCAACGCGAGCGGCGGCACCAAATACATTTATTCCTTTGGGACCCGTAATTTTTCGGGATTGACCATGTCCCTCGGCCGTCGGAACAGCGACGGCGCTTTCCATTTCGACGGAGCGGCCGACCGTCTCGCGGACAATACCATTGCGGGCACCGATTTCCGCGTTTTCTCTCAGGTCTATGGCGAAGCCAGTCCTGACCAGCATCTCCTCTCGGTGAACTCCCAAATGGTTCTCGACACCCGCACCACCGTCGGCCGCGCTTACTCGGCGATCGCCACCAACGTCGTGCTCGGCCGGGCTCCTGGGCTCGGCTCATTCGACGGTGACCTCGCCGAATGGATCGTCTATGACCGGGCGCTGAGTTCTGCAGAGAGGTTCGCGATTGAAGAGTACCTGCGGCAACGCGCCAGCCTTCGTGAATTTGTGGCGGCCGGGAGCCATGACTTGAGTTCTTGGAACGCCCTCTCCTACCAAACGGGAACGTTTTCCAATGCGGTTTGGCATTTGGACATAGCCTCCCGCGTCGCGACTTTGACAAACGCGACCGATCCCGCTTTCCTCATCTCACCGTTCTCGGCCGCGAATCAAGTCGTCAACGCCCGCATCGGCTCGGACGGCACGTCCGGCTTTCTGGGCTTTGTTTTTGGCTATAGAGATGATGGGAACTTTCTTCTCTTCGATTGGAATGCCTCCCCGACGAATCATCCTGCCCTCGGTTTTGCCCCTGCCGGGATGCGACTGCGGTCGTTTCATATGCCCTCGGGAGGACTGCCCACGGCCGTGGACTTTTGGTCTTCTCCAGATTCCAGCCGTGTCAGTCTCCTGGCGACCAACAGTCAGCCGTGGGTGAGTGGCAAGACCTACGACCTAACGTTGCGCCTGGCCCCGGATCGCACCGAACTACTGATCGCCGACGGCGCCACGATCCTCGCTAACTGGTCACTACCCCAACTCTCTGACGTGACCGGACCGATCGGCCTCTATGCCTTTCAAGCACCGCATGTCCAGGTCGGAGAAGTGGGATTTCCCGGGGCCAGCCCGGTCCTGCTCGGGGTGTCGCTCGAGGATGGCACCGCTGAAATACGATGGGCCAATGGCAATGCGCCTTTTGTCATCGAAGCCAGCAGCAACCTGGAAGCGGGCGAGTGGTTCGAGCTCGCACCCGCTACCTATGGCTATAGCCAACGCATTGAAGCGCTGGAAACTCCGCTCTTCTTCCGTATTCGTGCGGCCGGCCCTACTCCCGTTCGCTGAGCCCATCAATTTGTCTGCTGTGCGGTTGGGGTCCGGGTGCCCGGGCGGACCCGAGCAATGGATTCTGGACTAAAAGAATGAGTGGGCGCTTCGCTGTTTTCAGTGGGGTAGAGGCCTTTCCCTCGGTTCTGGGACAGGCGTTTAGCGTCCCGGAAGGGACGTAGTGACATTGGCCTGCCACTTCCAATGCCGGCAATCCGCACGACGAGTTCAAAGTTCCGAAGGGGGCTGAAGCTCAGCGAATTCTAACGATACCAAGTTATTTCTTCAACGTCGTAAGCGACCCACGAATCGATTTGGGCGTATCTTGACAGCACCACCAGGATCGCGGGATTTATCCCGCAGGAATGTCCGCAGGCACGACCGCGATCGCGAAGGATTCGAGCGCTGCTGGCCGCATCGGACGGTCCGGCGGACTCAAGCCCGCGCGCCAACAAAGGGTGGTACTGTCGAGATGCACTCAATCGATTTCGCAGCATTTCCAGAGCGCCTTGACATATATCCGTGGCGGATATAGACTCTCCCTATGGCCAGAATTTCGCCAGATACACCGCTGACTCCCGCCGTCCTCCATATCCTCCTTGCGCTCTCGACTGAGGAACGTCACGGCTACGCGATTATGAAGCAAGTCGAGTCCGATTCCCACGGCAAAGTCAAAATGGGCCCTGGCACTCTTTACGGCTCTATTGGACGCATGCTCGACGCCGGCCTCATTCAGGAGACGGATAAGAAAATCGATCCCGGTCTCGATGACGAACGACGCATTTATTATCAAATTACCGCCCTGGG
>JBGAIN010000209.1:0-12362 GCA_044225505.1 Limisphaerales bacterium | reverse complement strand
TAATCGTAATCGTAATCGTAATCGTAATCGTAATCGTGATCGTAATCGTGATCGTAATCGTGATCGTAATCGTGATCGTAATCGTGATCGTAATCGTAATCGTAATCGTAATCGTAATCGTGATCCGTATTCTTCCCACCACCTTCGTCCGCTGAGTATCCCCCAGCGCGGACCGTCACGATTCAGCACGGCCGGCCCATGAAGGTTTTCGGCTTTGCCCCAACGCGCGTCGTGGTGGCTCAGGAATCCTCATCTTACGGAGCGCGACTGTGTCCGCAGGACCAGTCGCAGGTTTCGATTTTCGTAAGCCATTAGTCTATTGGGACTTTCTGTGACGCAGCCGCGGTCCGCGGATGTCGTGAGAATGGCTGGTGGTTGGCGACACCGAATCCAGGAGCAATTTGCTCCAGGCATGTGCGACAAGTCGTTCGATCAACCGTTCCCACGGCTTTCAGCAATGACTGCATTTCGGACCGCGTCCTTGCTGATTTCCGAAGGGGAGCGAACGACTTTGTCTCGATGAAGCACTGATCCTGGTGTTATCCAGTGGCGTCCAGGCGTCGGGCGACCCATCGGTCAAGTTGTGCTTCGACCGCGCTGAGCTCGCCTAGCTGGTCCAGGGCTCGGACAAAGCCAGGCCTATGGACGCTCGCAAAGGCGAGATGCAGAATCGGATGAAACGCGCGCCAAAGAGCCTCGCGTGCGACTGCACAGCGGCAGGCCAGCGATGCTGGCTCTGACGTCGGATGAAGGTGCTCCAGGAGGTATTCGCCGAGGAACTGGGGCTGAAGAGTTTGATACAAACGTGCGCCAAATAAAAACAGGTCATCCGCCAGCCGGCGGCAGACGGAATTGCTTTTGCCATCCCACTGGCGGGCCAGTTGCAGACCGTGCTCCACGGCATCCGTGGCCTGGGCGATCCAGTCGTCCCGTTGGCTTGAGACGGCCGGGCTGGCCAAAAGACCTCCCACGCACTGGCACAGGAGGAAATGCGCGGTTAAGCCCAGCTCGGCAGCTTCGAGATCGTCCGCTTCCCGTGGGGCGATGAAACCACGTGCCCTCTGCGCAGCCGCCAAGGCCAGACTGTATTCCGTTGGCGTGGCGGTGAGAAAGGCGCGAGCAAGGTTGATCTGCACTCCTGCAAGGAACGATTCTCGGCCCGCCACACCCCAGACACCGTTTTGCAGCCCGCCAGTGGCGCGTTGGAACGCCTCGATCGCGGCGTCGCGATCGCCGGGGGCGTCGCGTTTTTGCAAGGTCACCCCCCGACTGGCCCACGCGACGGCGCGGCGTCTCTCGAAGGCGGGATGCTCTCGATTGGGAAGCGCCTCGAGCTGCGCGAGCGCCTGGGTTTGAGCGTCAAGGGCCGCTTCCAGGTCAGCTGGGCGGCCAAGCCGGGTTAAAGCATCGGCACGATTCAACCATCCCGCGACGAGGCCGAAGCGCCACCAAGGATCCACTTGCAGCGGCAGGGAGCGTCGGAGCTCAATGGCGCGATCGAAGCAGTCGAGAGCTGCGGCGAGCTTGTCGGGAGTATTCTCGTTCAGAAAGGAAATGCCGCGTTGCGTCCAGTCATTGGCGGACGCGTTCGCGTCGTGAGCATGCGTCCAATCAACTGGCGGTAGTTTCCCGCTCATTTGGAGGCGGTGCTTTGGGCGCGCGGTACGGTCGCATTATACTTTTCGACCAGGTCATTATACTCCTTGGTCCGAGCCGAAAGTTCGTTGACGACGCCGTTATACTTGCCGGCCACCTCGTTGAATTGCTGTACGACTTTGTTCCGCTCCGTTGCGAGCTCTTGCAATTGTTCGCCCACTTCTTTCAACCGCGCATCCCGGCTCGCCACCGCCTGGGTCCAATGGCTCATGCTACCCTTGAGCTGATCGCGTTCGTTTATTGCCTGAGCGAGTTCGTGCTCGGCGGTCCTGAGGCGGGTTTCAACCTCAACTATGTTGGAATGAGCACGAGCAACCTGATCTCGGAACTGATTCAGGTCCGCGGCGCAGGCTTCGGCCGATTTCTGCTGTTCGTCCAGTTTGGCCGCTTGTTGCTGTTCGACACGGGTCAAGCGGTGCACTTCGATCGCTGCGTTACGATTGGCTCGCCACTGCCAAACACACAAAATCGCCAGAGCGAGAACGCCGGCGCCGTTCACGTATGAGAGGGTTCGGTTCACAGGTCAGAGCTACTTCCGGGAAGCAGACGTCCCGTCGCTGTCATCGAGAGCGGAATGGATCTCGAACGCCACGCGATCGATCCCGGCGGATCGGACCAGATCGAGCGCGCGGACGACGTCGCCATGCCGGGCGTCCTGGTCGCCGCTGATCATGACTCGCACCGAGGAGTTGGTCGTATGCAGCGCCGCGAGGCTCACCACCAACTCGTGGTTGCCAGCAGGTTTTCCGTCGAGAAAAATCAGACCGGCTTTGTTGACCGAGAGATTCAGAAAGTCCTTCTTGGTGTCGGACGTCGCGGTCGTGGCGGTAGGCAAGTTCACCTTGACACTCCTCAAGTTCACCATGCTAAGGCTGACCAGCATAAACGCCGCCAGGAGAAAGAACATGATGTCGATCAGTGGAATGATCTCAATGCGAGCTTCCTGCTCGGCCGGCAGCTTGGAGCCAAGTTTTACGGGCATGACGGCGAGCGTTCGAGGGTGAATGATTCCGCCGCACGTCCGGGAACGTTGACGCGGGTGTTTAGGGCCTTCGCGCGGGCAAAACTTTCCAGGTCATGGCCATGATGTTTGGAAGATTCGACGAGCAATTCCACGTGATTGATCGTGCGCTCGAGGCGTGATCGGAAGGCGCTAAGACGGCGATTGAAATAGTTGTACGGCAGCAGACAGACGATGGCGATCCCCAAGCCGCACGCCGTGGCAATGAGCGCCTCCGCGATGCCCCCGCTCACCTTGGTCGCGGCCAACTGCTCATCTCCCACGAAATTGAACGAACGCATGATGCCGGTCACCGTTCCCAGGAGCCCCAGCAACGGTGCCAGGGTGATGAAGGTGCTCAGAATCCAGAGCCGCTTCTCCGCGTGCTCGATCTCATCCACGGCCTTCAACTGCATCGCTCCGAGCAAAGAACTGTGAGCGTGCGTGAGTCCGTCGTGCACCGTGGCCAGGAAAGGATCGGCTGGATCTGCGCTCAATTCCGCTGCTTTGGTGTAACGGCCCTCCGAGATGGCCGTGAAGGTCTGGTCGAGGGTTTCGGCTGAACTGCGCCGACTCAATTGCCACCACCAATGCGCGCGCTCAGAGACGACGACCGCGGCGGCAAAGAGACAAATCAAGATGGGCCACATGAGCGGCCCGCCGCGCACGAAGAAGTCTAACAGTACATTTCCAAACATGGGAGTCATCACAGTCCTTTCATTTGCTTAGCTCAAAACGAATCGAAACCTCATACAATCGCAGCGCGCCCGCCTGGAAGCGCCAGCGCTCGCGAATCACGCGCACGGCTGCCTCGTTCAACAGGGCCCAGGGTGACGGCGCCGCAATCTCCGCCCAGGCCACTCGACCGCTGGAATTCACGCTGAACCGAACACGAACCGTCCCCTCCTGGCCCTCTCGCATTGCTCGCGCGGGGTATTCTGGCGACGGTTGTTTGCCTTCTCCTTGGCCGAAGGTCAGTTGGTGCACCGGCGGGGCAGGCGCCGCCGCAGCGACCGCGTTCGGGTGCGGCTGAATGCGCGAAGCTACCGCGATTTTGGTGTCAACCATCTGGGTCGGACCCTCGACCGGCCGGGCGAATGCAATCGCCGCACTGGGCGCCGCCACCAGAACCAACGGCGGAGCGGAAGGCAGCGCGGTCGGTTCTGCTAACGGCGGAGGGGCGGAAGCGTCCGAAGACGGAGGCGCATCGGGTGGAAGCAGCGGTTCCGTGGTCAATGCGACGTTCAGGATTTCCGCTTGCGTAGGGGCGGGCGCTGCCTTCACGGCGGCTGGCAGAGGATAGCGCCACAGGGATCCAACGATCCCGATGAGCAGACACCCCACCCACAGGACCAAGGTGACCACGTCGAACCACGAAACGGCAATCGGTTTCGCGATCATCGGCGCCGCGGTGTGGGCGCGCGCGATCGCAGTCGGCTTGCTCAGCGTGGCGAGTGGCATGGAAGCGATCGGCATGGCTGACGTTGGATGGCTGTTATTCGCGTGCCGGAACCGCAGGCTCCGTTAACACCGGGCTCGCGGAGCACTCAGGCTTGGCGGAGCGCCAGACGAGGCGGCGCCAAGCGAGCGCGAATCCGGTGTAAGTGAGGAGGACTCCGCCCAGCGAAGCCAAGCCAGCCACGACTTGCCCGGCCCAGCCGAGCGCTTCTCCGGTATGCAGGAAGCGTGTCCAGGAGCGAATACGACGGCCCAGATTCCAGTCGCTGTATCGCTCCACTCGCAGGACCGAGCCCGTATAGGGATCGAGCGATAGTTGCGTGGAGCCGAAGCGCGGCCAGGCACTGCGTTCCTTAACTGCGATCGACACTGGTTGTGGTCCATGCGGCCTCGTATTCTTCTGCTCGCCTCCGTTTCGACCGCCACCCTCTCGCGGGTTTCCACCCCCAAAACGAATGGTGATTTCCTGCCATTGAGGAATTTGTTCCTGCGCCACCTCGACCAACCTGGCCAATGACATCCGGTCGGACCCTGGAGCAGGTTTGGGCACTTCGACGGCTGGATTCGCTCCACCGGGCGGTGAGTTGGGAGCGGGAGGCGTGTTCCCGGTCATTTTATAAACGAGGTCATTCGCCCAGCGATAGGACATCGGCAACGCGGTGATCGTCAGCACAATCAACACCGGCGCGCACCAAACGCCGACCACGTTGTGCCAGTTCCAATCCCGTGCCTTGCCCCGGAGCTTGAGGTTCATGAGGGTGACACTCCGGAACGCTGCGGCGCTGAGCTTGCGCGGCCACCAGAGGACTAACCCGGTCAAGGCGAGAACCAGAAACGCGGCATTCGACGCGCCGGTAATGGCTTTCCCCAGCGGCCGCCGCTGGTCCGCCTGGCCCAGCCACCGATGCCAATCCATCATCAACCGCACTAACTGCCGCGTGGCAGGAGCGCCCTGCGGGTGAATTTCGCTTGTGTAGGGATTGACGTAGAGGTTGTTCGTTCGGTTGATACTCACCAGCAACGCTTCGGTCGGATCGCGCCGGAGGGTCACACTGCCTGGATTGACCCCGGGTTGAGATTCCTTCACCCGAGCCAACAAGGCATCGAGGCCCAGCCTCCGACCGTCCGGGGACGGAGCGACACGCCGGACGTCCCGCTCTGCCCAGGCGATGATCTCCTTTTCAAACGCCAACATCGCCCCGGTGAACGACATCACCGCGATGACCAGCCCGGCCACGAGGCCGGCGACGAGGTGACTCCAAAACAGAATGGGACGCAGCCTCATGAAACTAAACCTCCGCCCACTGCCGCAGCAAATTGTGATACACCCCAGTGAGCTGAACGGCCGTTTGCCCGGCCACACAGAATTCCCAGGCAGATCCCGGCCGAGACGTTGGATCGCGAGGTCCAAGTCGAACAGCAAGGTGCGCCGCCCGTCGTCCCGAACCATGCTTTGGATCCAGAAGAACGAACACGTGCGCGCGCCCCGGGTTACAGGCGTCACGTGATGGAGGCTGGTGGACGGATAGAGAACCATATGTCCGGCGGGTAACTTGACCCGCTGCACGCCGTAGGTGTCTTCGATGCACAACTCGCCACCGTCGTATTCGTCTGGGTTCGCAAAAAAGAGCGTCGCAGACAGATCCGTGCGGATTCGGTGAGACGTGCCGCCGATTTGGCGAATGGCGTTATCGACGTGTGTGCCGAAGGATTGTCCACCGGAATACCGGTTGAAGAGGGGAGGGAAGACGCGCAGCGGCAGCGCCGCCGATAGGAACGGTCCGTTCCGGCTTAATGCGCCCAGAATGAGTTCGCCGAGCTTCTGCGCGAGAGGGGAGTTCTCGGGGATCTGCATGTTATCCTTTGCCTGCGCGGACTGATAGCCCGCGGTGACTTTGCCATCGACCCAATCGGCTGTATCGAGCTGCCGGCGCGCCTGCACGACCTGCTCAGCGGTGAGAATATCAGGGATGTTCAGTAACATAAGCGAACCGGGTTGAGTTAAAATCGCATGCTCGCCGTTAGAATCACGGTGCGGCCAGCGCCAGGAATCGAATGCCCACCGCCAACCCGGTCGATATATTCTTTGTCCCAGAGGTTGTACGCGTTGAGCCGCAGGGTGAGATGATCGTTTGCTTTCCAGGAAATCAACGCGTCCTGCAGCCAGTAGCCAGCCACGGAACTGGTCTCGATATTGTTCGAAAACCGTTTGTCCACGAACTGCACTCCGGTGCCGATGGACACATGAAACGGCAGCTCGTAAGTGGTCCAGAGACTGGCGGTCTGTTCGGGAGTGTTGGAAATGCGGTGGCCTGCTTCGGCGATGCGTGCGCCATCGTAGGTGGTGATGGTTTTGGATTCGAGAATCTCGCTTTCCATGATGGCATAACCTCCATAGACCGACCATTCCTGGGTGATCCGGCCGGAGATGCCAAACTCAATGCCCTCAACTCGGACGGAGCCGGTGGTGCTGACGATGCCGGTCACCGGATCGGTGTTGCGGTAGTTGTCCTTGTCCGTGCGAAAAAGTGCCGCACTGACCGACAAACGCTCATTGAAAAAGTCCCACTTGGTGCCTAACTCGAAGCTCTGACTCATTTCCGGCGACAAGCTGACGTTGTTCGTGGCCAGCGTCAGCCCCTCGGCGGAGGGGTTGAACGATGTGCCATAGCCGAAGTAAATACTGCCGTTCGGGCGCGGTTTATAAACCAGACCCGAACGCCAGGTCGGTTCGAGATCGGATCGATCGAACGACGTCCGCACACCGTTAGTCGCATACTGATTGTAGGTGACGTCGAAGGAATCGACTCGCACGCCGACGTTCCAGATCCATTGTTCCGTCAAGTCCACCGTGTCGAAAGCCGACACGCCCACTGCGTCTGAAATCGCTTCGTTGCGTGCACCCGTCCGAAAGACCGGATGAAACAAGTCATGCGGATTGGGGTTGAGCGGATTGCTCGTCTGCGCTGGGAACGGAAAGCTCGTGCCAGCCGTGGCCGAACGCAGGTAATTCACTTCCGTTTCATGGCTGTATTCAAAGCTACTGACCAGCGTGTGTGAAAACTTCCAGGTGTCGAACTTCGTCGTCAGATCTGTTTGATTGGAGATGATCTCGTCCGTCTGATCGCGCGACTGCAGCTCATGGTTTAGACCGTAGTTGATGCCGCCCGGGCCGAGCACCGAGTGGCCCGCCTCGGGCGTGTTCGGTCCGAAGATCGGATCCACCGCGGGATTGTTGACAATCCGCGGTGCGGTAATGACGGAATCGCGGACGGTGCGCCCGTAGCGGGTCTGATTGCGCAAGGTGATATCCTGAGTAAAGTCGTGTTCGATGCGGGCGCCACCGACATCGTTGTAGATATGCTCGTAGTCGCGATCCACCAACCCCAGGAAGCTCTCAAACGGCAGCGGCGCAATCCGTCCAACCGCACTACGGCCGCCGTAGGGGTTATTGCTATTGCTGACGAAGGGTAAGCCATAGCCAGCCAGATTATCCTCCTGCAAATGGAGGTAGGTCAGCAGCAGCCGCGTGTCCGTTCCCAAGCCAAAAGCCAGTGAGGGAGCCAAGCCCCAACGTTGATCATGGATTTGGTCGCGCCCGGCGAAATCTTGGTCATGGAACACGCCGTTCAATCGAAGCGCCGTTCCCTTGATGGGGAATTGCTCCGGGATCGGTTGGTTCACATCGATCGTCGCTCGGTAGTAGTTATAGGATCCGTAGCCCATGTCGGCGCCATACCCAGGCGTCACCTTTGGAGTTTTGCTGACCATATTGACGGCGCCGCCGGTGGAACCGCGCCCGGAGTAAGCCGAATTGGGGCCTTTGGAAACCTCCACTTGCTCGATGTTGAAGGCGTCGCGGGTGTACCCGCCGATATCGCGGGCACCGTCGATGAACAGATCCGTACGAGCGCTAAACCCGCGAATGGACAATTGATCACCCGCGGGCACACCGCCTTCGCCAGCCTGGAAACTAATTCCGGGGACATTGCGAAGCACGTCACGCAGAGTGGTTGCCCCCTGGTCTTCAATGACTGCCCGCGGAACGACATTAATCGTTTGCGGCAGGTCTCGTAGCGGTTCGGTATACTTGGGCGACGCCATTTCTTCGGGTTTATAGCTCGGCTGGTTCTGCCCTTTGACAACCACTTCCGGCAATTGCGTGGCGCTGTTGGTGGCACTGGTTCCTGGGGAAGGGCTGCCATCGACCGTTTGAGCGTGGCTCGTCGAGGCTAAACCATGTGCCATTAAGAGGGCCGTGAGTTGAACTGCAGATCGATCAGTCATGCTGGTGTTAACGCGATTGAGTGTTTGATGGAGTCATCCTGGAGCCCATCCTATCGCGCACGTTGCTGTGGGGCCACCCGCCCAAAGAGCAACGCTCGCCGTCTTGGCCAAGGAAATGGGTCTGTCCGTTCACTGATAGGGATATCTTCTAGCACCTGGTTCGGAAGAGCGCTTCCGGTGGCTTGCGAATTTCTGTCGTTCCCTTGCACAAACGCTGAGAATCGCTTTTCGCAGGTCCAGCGGGAACAACTCCGGAAAGAGCGGTTCGACCTGGGGCGAGGCGCTATCGTCCGCCAAAGCGCAAGGCGGGTTCGAATAAGTTCGGGAAAATCCCTGATCGGCAACTTGGACAACCCAGGAACCTTAGTCTTGCGGAGCGTTTTTTGAGAATGTGCGACTGACCGTCGCTACCGCGCTCGGAAAACAGGTGCGACCCGGACCGCTACTCACGCTGTCGGAGCGCGCTTTGGATCCAGCCACGGTTCGTCGATGAGCTTCTCGATGTGGTCACCGGGCTTGGGATGCCACCGAAGCCCGTCCGGAAAGACAGTTTCCCACGCATAATTGCCGGTTTCGCCGTTTACAGTAACAAGTTTGCCCCCCTTGCGCACCTGATCGAAGCCATATGCGCTCCAGCCGGAGGAACGGCCATAGACGAGTTCAACGCCGTCTACAATACCGAAGTAATCGTTCGTGTGATCGTGGCCGCAAAAAGTCGCGCGCACAGTCGTTACCGCGGAGAGTTGCTTTAACGCACCCCCTTTTTCCGTTTCATAGCACACGCCTTCCATCGTGACGCCCGCCATTCCCCCGCTGGTGCGGAGATGTTCGTACTGCAGAAGCGGAATATGGAACATGGCGAAGGCCGGGGTTGGATTGTGCCGTTTGTTTCGGCGTGCCTGACCGAGCGCCGTTAGCCAGTCGGAGGCGGTCCCCACAAGCCCGAGGCGATGAGTATTCAGGCAGAGCAGTTCCCACACCGGCTTGCCAGATCGGTCTTGGATCTGCACCGTATAGTTGCCAGCCTGCGCGCCACCGCGGTAAAGCGAGTTCTTGCCCTCGTGCAGCGCGTCATGGCCCTTGGCTTGGTCGTCCAGTTGATCGTGATTTCCCCAAGAGAACGTCCACGGGACGCCCAATTCGCCGAGCCATGCGATCGCCTGACGTTGATACTCCTCGCCTCGGTGTTCATGGTTCTCGTGCCAAAGATCACCGGTCATGCAAACCACATCCGGCTTGTAACGGTCGACCATCTTCTTCCAATCGCCGACGGTTCGCTCGTTGGCATGGGGAATCTCCGGCCGCTTCTGGAAAAAGTGCGCATCGGTCAGCTGAAGAATGGCAATGCGGGAAGGATCGGCAATTTTCAGCGATGAGGACGATTCGGGATAACGGTTCGAGTTGGATGTCCCGGGAAGTGGGGCTTCTTCCTTGGCGACAGCGCTCATTGCGGAGAAGCTCAGGGCAGCGGCCCCGACGGTCTTGATGAACTCTCGGCGCGGAGATCGTTGCTGGAAAGGCTTGAAGTCGCTCCTCATAAGGCCATAGCAAAATTGAATGTGTCCGCTCGGAGGGTATCGGCAGGGACCGTTACGGAGCAATAGTGAACCTCTCCAGGATCGTCGGAGAGTTGCGTCGAAATGCTTTCGTTTCGACAGGTGCAGGGAGATAGACGTTGGCGCTCTATTTCGATGCCAGAGCGCGCGATGGCTGAGCGTGTACTGAAACGGGAGTTATCACATTCTACACCCCATCGACCGCAGATGCCCTTGATAGCTCCGGGTCGCGTCCCGGATTTCCTGGACGGACCTCAGGCGGATGACCGAATTCCACACCCCAGACATCCTGAAGTCCGCGAGGAAAAGTCGGTAGCATCGGTCGCGGGTCGACCCGTGACGGAAGCGTTACGAAGAACGTTCGTCATTCAGAAATGTCCTGCTGCCTCGGCAGCTTCATCGGATACAGGCCAGGACAACAGCCGAACGCTTCCCGGAATGCACTCGTAAAATGACTCAGGCTGTTGTAACCGACTTCGAGCGCAGCCTCAGTGACGTTGCACTTGCCACTGCGAAGCAATTCAGCCGCCCGTTCGAGACGAATCTGCCGCACATATTGCTGCATCGTTATTCCAGTTTCAGCGGAGAATTGGCGGCTGAGGTAATATGGACTGCAACCCACGAGCCGGCCCAGATCTTCCAACGAAGGCGGGTTGTGTATTTCTGCTTTCAAAATGCCGCGCACCCGCTCGACGCGCTCGCGAGCTGCGCGTTGGGCCCGCCTACAAAGCAACTCGCCATCGGGTGGTCTGAAGAAGAGTTGCGCAGCGACTTCCAGCGCCTTGCTTCGAAACCACAATTCCTGTGCTGGCTTGAAAACGGGGCAATGCCGCAGGCTTTCCACCACTTGCAGCAAATAGGCATTGATCGGTTCGGGGGAAGCGACCCGCGCTGTTCGCGCTTCCTGTCGCACAACCGCGCGCACGATCGGATGCAGGTTGTCCGCCTGCGCAGCACAGTTCTCCCTCAGAAACTCAGGCGAGAACTCCAGCGTGATGAATCGATGAAGCTGATTCGGCTCACGGGACGCAATTAGAGGCGGATCACCCTGAAAATAAAAGGTCAGTGCCCGGGCGCGAAGCTTGACGGACTGTTGCCCGTCGGAAACCGCGCCCGTGCCATCGAGATTGATGCATAATTCAACGCTGCCTGGATGAAAGCTGCGAGACCAATTCAATTCCTCGGCGGTGGTGAATTCGTGCCACTCAAAGCTGAAACCAAGCTCTCGGAAACGGCCAAACAACGGCCTCCATCCCGGTCCGACAGGATTCCAGGCCGGAGCTTCCGTGAACTCACTGACGACAGCAGATGGTCCAATGCGTCGAGTGGCTGGCCGAATGTTCGACATTACCCCAGTTACTTACCACTAAGTAGACCTTCCGGCGAGGGTTAAAGCTTCCTGTCGGCGTCGGAATCGGAATCGGAGGCTAGTGCGTAGGATTTGGTCATGAGCGGTTGGACGTGTACCGTGCAGCCATCGCTGACGTGGGCTGGGTCCATCCAGGACCGATACCGATACCGATACCGACCCCGAAGGAAGCATGCCGCCGGCAAATCGCCAACCAGGCACTGTCCTTCATAATCATAATCATAATCATAATCGTAATCGTAATCATAATCGTAATCGTAATCGTAATCGTAATCGTAATCCTTATTCTCCCCACCACCTTCGTCCGCTGCGTATCCCCCAGCGCGGACCGTCACATTTCAGCACGGCTCGCCGACGCAGGTATGCGGGTTCGCCCCAACGCGCGTCGTGGTGGCGCAGCGGAATCCTCATTTTACGGAGCGCGACTGTGTCCGCAGGACCCGTCGCAGGTTTCGATTTTCGTAAGCCATTAATCTATTGGGGCTTTCTGTGACGCATCCCCGGTCCGCGGATGTCGTGAGAATGGCTGGTGTTGGCGTAGCGGAATCCAGGAGCAATTTGCTCCCGGCATGTGCGACATTTCGTTCGATTCCGCGGTTTGTGGGAACGGCCATCGCGTTACGGGCGAGAATCAACCTCGGAAAACGCAGGCAACAGCGTTTGGTAACGTTAAAGAAAATGCATGCTTCTTTGCCCGAACTAACTATTTCTGCGACACAGGCAACCAAGCCATGAAATCAAATCGGTGCCGAAGCGGCCACTCGTCAGGAGTTATGAACCGTGACCGCGCAGGATCTGACGGATTGTCCGAGGCGATCTTCAGGCTCGCGAATGAGTACCAGCTTGGCTCTCCCGGTCGGATGTGTAACATCCATGCCGCGATGGAACAACCCATGAGAAGTTTCTCTCACCTTATCTTTGGCTCCCTGGTCTTGCTCACTTGCCTCGGGCAAGGCATCGCGCAGCCCGCGCTCACCAAGGTTTACGACTTTGTGAACCACGACAATCCTGAAGTGGTCCCCGAAATTTGGACCAG
>JBGAIN010000208.1:0-12498 GCA_044225505.1 Limisphaerales bacterium | reverse complement strand
GGTGCCAAGAGTAGCGGCTCGTCAACGTCCCGTTGAATCTCACCGGGCAACGGAACTGCCGCCATCGGTGGCCCAGCTGCTTGCCCTATGAATGCGCGTAACGTCTGGCGTTCGTTGCTGATCCTGACCGCCATACCGGCTGGGTGGACGCTTGGCTACCTCGCCGTGTGGCGGATCGGCTCTACCGCTCTCGCCTACCAAGGGGAAGCCTGGGAGCATCTGCGAGCCTTAGTGCTGTCATCGATTGCGGGAGGAGGACTGGGCGCGGCGTTAGCGGTCGGATGTGCGTGGCACTTCACACGGCCCGTCACAAAATGAAAACATGCTCGAACCAGGCCGGTGCAAACAGCCGCTTGCGAACGCCTTTGTTCTTAAGAACGGCGGCAGCGTTGCGCCGTACCTGACCTTTTTCGTTATGCGGCTTCCTCGTCTCCTGGTGCTCGGAGGCTTAGCGATTGTCCTGATCGTGGCCGTGACTGTCGCCACCACGGTTGTGTTTCGAGCGAAGCCAATGGCGCTGTCGATTGGGGTTCATGAGTATATCTGCCCGACGGACCAGGTTTTCGCAATTCTGGTGTTGACCAACGCCGCAGCGATCCCGTTGGCAGTGCCGCTGCGCTTCCGATGTGAAGCCGAGACATCTAGCGGTATTACCAATTTTGTGGCCGACACCGCGTACACAATTTTCCTGCGACCGCAGGAGAAGACGACTTTGTCAGGAATGAAATATGCCGTTCCACTCCCCCTGGACGCTCACAGGTGGAAGGTGAGGCTTCGGATCCGGCCGCAAACGCCCAGGGAGCGGTGCGTCAACGCTCTGCTGCGGAGCGGCATTCGGAATCCGCGATTTCTTTCAAGAATTGGCGGTAGAGCAAGGATAGACGCTGAATTCAATTGGACTGAGTCAACGAGTGCCGTCTTTGACATTCCCCGCGGCCCGGTCGGCCGATAACGCTGTATCGGGGGATCCGTTCCTCGCTGTTTTCAGTCGGGTAGAATCTGTTCGCTCCGTTTCGGGGACAAGCGTTTGGCGTCCCGACAGGGACGTAGCGGCATAAGCCCGGCACTTTCAGTGTCGGGAATCCGCGCGCAGATTACCAAAGTCTCGACCGGGCGACCGAAGCACTGCGAATCCCAGAAGCCAACGTGTTTTCGGAGGATCGGTCGCCCCTTTCGGGGCTAAAGCGTCCGAGCTACTTTCATTCATGCCTCCGGCATGTCATTTGTAGATAGAGGACATGGGCAAGAGACTGAACGGTTCCCTTGTCCGGGATCTGATCCCACTGGAAACCGCAAAGAGACGACTTAGGAAGCTCAAGTGGCTGTTGTGCAGAGAGTAGCGCAAAATCATCAGTATTTGCCTCGTCATCGTGTTTGAGGTTCCTGCGTCGTGTCCGCAAATTGTGAACTTCATGTGCAACAAATCCAGGAGCAGCGGCTTTTTGGGAACGGTCCGTTCCCAAATGCTTTAGCCGCTGGTGCCAATTGTCACCACGGGTTTCCGTGATAAGCCCTTTCCCGGTGTGGAAACGGCGGTTATGGCTGACGAGCAGATTCAGGCGTCCAAGGTAGGATTTCGGCTCTATAGGCCCCCGGCGGCTTGACCTTGCCTTGGCCGAGGCCTAATACTCTAAACACACGGGGAGCCAACCCGTCGCCTGGAAACGGTGACAAAGGCTGAGAGTTCTGCGTGGGAACGCAGGAGACCCATCGAACCTGATCCAGATAATGCTGGCGAAGGGAACTCAATGAGACCTTCCCTTCAAGTTTGGAAATAACACTCAAGAAGTGCGGCTAGACAGACCAGACCAGTATCGCCCGAGCAGGCCATCCTGATGTTTCGTTAGCCTGCGGAAATCTATCGCTTACCATGATCGCTACCAATGACTCGTTCGAACCGCACAGCAGTGAGCAACTGCCTAATTCCCGACGGGTCTATATCCCAGGCCAACAGTTCGAGGATCTGCGCGTGCCCATGCGCCAGATCAATGTCGGCCCTACGACGTCCCCTCTCGGCCAAAAACAGCCGAACGCCCCTGTCCAGGTTTACGATACCAGCGGCCCTTGGGGGGATCCTGATTTTCACGGCAATTCGAGCGAAGGGCTACCCGCGCTGCGCGGCCCTTGGATTATGCAAAGAGGCGACACAGCGCCGCATGAGAGTCTGCGGACCACGCGGCATGTGCCGTCCTCACCTGGCGTATCTTCAAACCGGGTGTTTTCGGCGCGGCGTCCGCACCGGGCTTCCGCAGGACATCCTGTCACCCAGTTGTGGTATGCGCGCCAAGGGATCGTCACTCGGGAAATGGAATTTATCGCCATCCGAGAGAACCAAGGATTGGAGGAAATGCTGCGCGGCGGCGGTGGCGGTCCCTTGCAGGACTTAAGCCGGGATCTTAGCCGCAACGATTTGGCCAAGCAGCATGCGGGATCCGCCCAATCTCAAACTACAAATCCCTATCTGCCCTCCGTATTCCGACGTTTCCCGCAACGTTTGCCCTCACGCATCACCCCGGAGTTTGTCCGGGACGAAGTGGCTGCGGGCCGTGCGATCATTCCGGCCAATATCAATCACCCGGAATCCGAGCCGATGATCATTGGCCGCAATTTTCTCGTCAAAATCAATGCCAACATCGGCAATAGCGCGATCGCGTCCAGTATCGACGAGGAAGTCGAGAAGATGCGATGGGCCACCAAGTGGGGGGCCGACACCGTCATGGACCTCTCGACGGGCAAGAATATCCATGAAACCCGCGAATGGATCCTGCGCAACTCGCCGGTGCCTATCGGAACGGTGCCCATCTACCAGGCTCTCGAGAAAGTGGGTGGCAAAGCCGAGGAACTCACCTGGGAGATCTTTCGCGAGACGCTCATTGAACAGGCCGAGCAGGGAGTTGATTACTTCACCATTCACGCGGGCGTGTTGCTGCGGTTTATCCCACTGACCGCACGCCGCATGACCGGAATTGTGAGCCGGGGCGGGAGTATTTTGGCCAAATGGTGTCTGGCGCATCATCGCGAGAACTTCCTCTATACTCATTGGGACGAGATTTGTGAGATCATGGCGGCTTACGATGTTAGTTTCAGCATTGGCGACGGGTTGCGGCCTGGATCCATCGCGGATGCCAATGACCAAGCCCAGTTTGCCGAACTCCAGGTCCAGGGCGACCTCACAAAGCGCGCTTGGGCGCGAGGGGTTCAAGTCATGAACGAAGGGCCCGGCCACGTGCCTCTCCATATGATTGAGGAAAACATGGCCAAGCAGCTCGAATGGTGTCACGAAGCGCCATTTTACACCCTCGGACCTCTGACGACGGATATCGCGCCGGGCTACGACCATATCACGAGTGGAATTGGGGCTGCCATGATCGGCTGGTATGGATGTGCGATGCTCTGTTACGTCACGCCCAAAGAACACCTCGGCCTGCCGAACAAGAAAGACGTGAAGGACGGTGTGATTGCCTACAAAATCGCCGCCCACGCCGCGGACCTGGCCAAAGGACATCCTGGAGCTCAGTATCGGGATAATGCCCTCAGCAAGGCCCGGTTCGAGTTCCGTTGGCAGGACCAGTTCAATTTGAGTCTCGACCCCGTGACCGCGCGAGAGTTTCACGACCAAACGCTGCCGCAAGAGGGTGCCAAGACGGCCCATTTCTGCTCCATGTGCGGGCCTCACTTCTGCTCAATGAAGATCACGGAGGACGTTCGAAAATACGCCGAAGAAAAGGGCATTGAGGAAACGGCGGCGTTGGACCAAGGACTGGCTGAGAAAAGCCGGGAGTTCGTCGAGGCGGGAGCGGAGATTTACCATGGAGAGGAGAAGAGGGCAGGGGGAACAGCGGCGCCGTGATCAGCGGGTCCCTGTTTTGGCGTTAGCGGTTCTGATTAGGAGCAAATTGCTCTTAGTGTAACCCGTTGCATCGCAATGGAAGGATAAGTCCTTGGGCTTTCCCACTCAGCAAAATCGGCTTGCCAATCGGACGAAACCGGCTATAATCCCGCCGTCTATTGAATAGCTTGTCACTTTCAAGGCGTGGTGAATCACCAGTTGAACGACGTTCAGTGATGATTTGAAACCCGGCAGTCGGGAACAGCTTACGGAAGCAAAGTTAGTCTAGGACAATCAAACATCACATGAGTACCAAACTGTTTGTCGGGAACCTGTCGTTCAATACGACAGAGAACGATCTGCAAGACGCGTTCGCAGCGCATGGCACGGTCGTTGAAACCAATCTGATGGTCGATCGTATGAGCGGCCGCCCTCGCGGATTTGCCTTCGTGACCATGTCCAGCCCGGAAGAGGCTCAAAAAGCCATCGACGCCTTGAACGGCGCGTCGATCGACGGCCGCGCATTGACTGTGAATGTCGCGCGTCCTCGCGAAGATCGTCCCGCCCGTAGCGGCGGCGGCGGTGGTGGTGGCGGTTACGGTGGCGGCGGGCGCCAAGGCGGTGGCGGCGGCGGTGGCGGTCGCAACCGTTACTAAGCCGATCGCATCCTTCATTTTAGATCGCTTCGGGCCTGGGGTTCCCAGGCCCGATTTGTTTGGCATCAGCTTGGCCGAACGGCGTTGAGACCTCTCCATGGATTTTCCGGGTGTGCTGAGAGATCTCGGACACTCCTCGAGAGATCGCACATCGTCTTTGTAATCTCAATGAACGGCGCCTGATTTGCCTTGACTGCCTGGGCTGGGCAACAAGACTGGTTTTCATGGTGGAGCCGTCCCGCGTCGCCCCCCTCTTTGGTCGAAGGTGATTTTGCGGTGGGTTATCCATACCGTTTCCGGAAGTCATGCGGACTCTTCATTCCTATCTGACGCGGCAGGTGTTACTCACGCTGATGCTGACGGTGAGCGTCTTCACGTTTGTTTTGCTACTCACCAATTTGCTGAAGGAGATCCTGGCGCTCCTGGTCAACCATCAAGCGACGTTGCCCATTGTCGGCCAGGCCATTGGTCTCCTAATTCCATTCGTCTTGGCGTTCGCGCTGCCCATGGGAATGCTCACAGCGACCTTGCTTGTTTTCGGTCGCTTTAGCGCTGACCAGGAACTCACCGCGGCCCGCGCCAGCGGTTTGAGCCTTGTCTCGTTAATTACGCCGGTGTTGCTCCTGAGCGTGGCGCTCAGTGTGGTGTGCGCCCTCTTCAACATGGAAATCGCACCGCATTGTCGGGTCGCTTACAAGCAGATGCTAACACACCTCGGCTTCGAAAAGTCGGTCACGTTTGTGCAAGAGGATCGGTTCGTCGACTTTCCAGGTTGGGTCGTTTACGCCCGGAAGCGTTCTGGGAATTATCTCCAGGACGTCCGGCTCTACAAGACCGAGAACGACCGCATTAGTCTTAGCATCACGGCGTCGGACGGGCTCTGGGTGGTCGATCCAACCGGGCGCGAACTTACCATCACTCTGACCAACGCCACGATGCTGCAACGCATTAACCAGGGCTCCGCTCCAAGCGCGATACCCAACGACACCAACCAGGTCGCGCGATCCGGATCGGAGCTGCACGAATGGCAACCGGGCTTCTCCGAATGGTGGATTACCGATCCTCCCATTCGCCTCGCGGGTGCGGAAAGTGGCTTCCGCAAACCGAAGCTGAGCGAAATGTCAGCCCGTCAGCTGCACGCGGAGATCCAGGAACGAGAGCGGCTCGGCATCGATACCACTCCTGCCCAAGTGCAGTTGCACCGTCAGATCGCTTTCTCGTTCGCCAGTATCGGATTTACTTTGATCGGAATCCCTCTTGGCATCCGTGCGCACCGTCGGGAAACGACCGCCGGCGTCGCGATCGCCCTTGTGCTCGTGCTGGTCTACTACAGTTTTATCGTTCTGGCCCAGTCTTGGGAAGCGAGGTCGGAGGTCGTTCCACAATTGATTGTTTGGGTGCCAAACTTTCTCTTTCAAGCGGCCGGAGCGGTCCTGCTTTGGCGCGCGAACCGTGGGATTTGAGAGCCTGTCCGAAAGTCCTGTTCCCCAGTCAATTCTCGTTTTGTGGAGCGCGGCTGTGTCCGCGGGACCCGCCGCAGGTTTCGACTTTCACAGGCGATTGATTGATCGTGACTCTCTGCAACGCCGCTGAGTTTTACGGACGTCGCAAGTATTGCTGCGGGGTTACCAGGCGATCGTTTTCCGATCCTCGACAAATTGACCGGTCAAACTTTGGGGAGCTTCGGTCGCGAGCCAGACAATCGTGTCCGCCCCTTCTTCCAGGGAACTGGTGGCGTCGGGTCCGCCCATGTCCGTTCGCACCCATCCCGGGGAGACGGAGTTGACCGCGATCTTTGCGGTGCCAAGCTCCGCAGCGGCAATTCGCGTGAAAGCGTTCAAAGCGGCTTTGGAGAGGCGATAGCTCGGATAGCCGCTGCCCATTTGATGGAGGGCTCCCAGGCCGCTTGAGACATTGATCACTCGCCCAGCCTGGCTCTTACGCAGCAACGGCAGGAAGTGCTGCAAGGCCAAGAGCGGGCCAACCGTGTTCGTAGCGAGCGTTCGCCACACCACCGCGACCTCTAAATCCAGGATAGAACTCGACGCGTCTTCACAAATCCCGGCGTTGTTGACCAACACGTCGAGGTGATCTGTCGAGGAACTCACTTTCTTCACCGCCGCGCGGATGCTTTCGTCCTTCGTCATATCCATCTCCACCCAGTCCAGCTTAGCTTTGCCTTTGCCTAACTCAGCGCAAGCTTTGACGCCTGCTTCCGGGTGGCGCACTCCCAGGAAAACATGGAATCCTCGGTGACTGAGTTGACGGGCGACCTCGAGCCCAATACCCCGGTTGGCGCCTGTGACGAGTGCGGTGCGTTGATCTGTCATAAAATCCTGTTCCTTGCTCGGATACCTGTGGATTAGCTCGGTCCGCCCGTCAAGTCCTGGAGAGGCGCACGTTGGAGCGCCAAGAGATGTTCATCTTTTGCCAACACACGTGAAGCCTCGGTGTTGCGCTACCCTTAAGTTCCGAGGCACGGCGACGGTGTCGGTGCCGGATGCCGTGTCGAAAAGTCACTGCCAATTGCATTCATTCATCACGGCTTGTCAACGCCGCCTTCGTATGCTGCATGAGTTAACAACTATTTTCCTTTGGAACGAGACTCACCAAGAGAAAAGCGTGGTTGCCGCGAGTGCCTCTTCGGAATTTGTTGAAGTCTATTATGCGCTGGAAAACAAATGTTCCCGTAACGGCACGAGTTGCACCGTTTCCAGCCATACCTGGTACGGGGTCGGGCGCCAATACGTTGTCCAGTATCTGCTGCTGCCAGAGTAACCCCTTCCGTTCGGCTCGCTTGGCTTCTTTTGCAACCCCTCCGAATGGGGTGGCGGAGAAGCGCTTCTGTTTGTAAGCTATTCTCGTCATGGATGTGCCCAGCCCAATTGCTCAGGGTGCCGAGGCACTTTCCGGTGCAGCGGAGCAACGGGACGTGCTCGCCCGATTACTCGGCCGGCTTGCCCATGAAATCCGCAATCCGTTGAGTTCCCTGGATATTCACGTGCAATTACTGGACGAAGATTTGGCGTCAGCCGCTCCCCAAACGCGGCAACGTCTCCAGATCATCCGGGGTGAACTGGCCCGTCTGGAGAACATCGTCAAACGCTTCCTTCGTCTCGCGTCCCCGTCGACCTTGGAATTAGAGACCGTGGAACTGGCGTCCATTGTGCATCATGTCTGCAAATTATTGGCGCCGGAGGCCGCGGCGCGCCAGATCGAGCTGGCCATCGATCTCTCGCCCGAAGTGCCGCGCTTGCTCGCTGACGGAGTCCAATTAACCCAAGCTTTGTTGAACCTGATGATCAATGCCTTGCAAGCGGTCGAGAATCGCGGCCGCATCGCCGTGCGGGCTTCTCTGGCCTCCGAGGACTCGATCGAGATCGAGGTGCAAGACTCGGGTCCGGGAGTGCCTTCCGAGAAGCTGGCGGCCCTGTTTGAACCTTATTTTACCACCAAAGAGGAAGGCAGTGGACTGGGTCTTTGGATCGCCCAACAGATCGCGGTCGCTCACGGGGGCCGTTTGGAAGCTGCTAACGCCGCCACGGGCGGTGCTATTTTTCGTTTGCGTTTGCCGTTGCGGCCTGCTGGAGGTGGCCATGGATAAATCCCGGATCCGAATCCTGGTGGTCGATGACGAGCGCGGCTTGTGTGCCGGCATTCAGGAAGCCCTGCAACGGGAGGGGTACGCGGTCGACGCCGCCACCGACGCCGCCTCCGCGTTGGCTCTGACGGACGCCGCGCTCTATAACCTGGTCCTTACCGATTATCGCATGCCGCAGATGACCGGGCTGGAACTGCTGACCCGCGTCAAAGAGAAAAGTCGCGATACCCTGTTCATTCTCATGACGGCTTACGGCACGGTCGAAGGCGCCGTCGACGCCATGAAACAAGGCGCTTACGATTACTTGGCCAAGCCTCTGGACATGCAACGCTTGCGCGCCTTGACGCAAAAGGCTCTCGAGTTTCAAGCGCTCGTAGCCGAAAACAACGAACTCCGTCTCCGCCTCCAGAAACGGTCCGAGCCCAGCCCGCTCGTCGGAGAAAGCGAGAGCATGCGCGCGGTGGCGCGGCTCATTGACGAAGTCGCTTCCAGCGATGTCACCGTCCTGATCGAAGGGGACAGCGGCACGGGTAAAGAGATTGTCGCCCGCGCGATTCATCTCAAAAGTCCGCGGCGCGATCGCCCGTTCATCTCGGTCAATTGCGCCGCTTTGCACGAACAGCTCCTCGAAGCGGAACTCTTTGGCCATGCGAAAGGCGCCTTCACGGGCGCCATGCACAATAAACCGGGCCGATTCCAACTTGCGGAGGGCGGGTCGCTTTTCTTGGATGAAATCGGTGACCTTTCGCCGAAAGGGCAAGGCGATCTCTTGCGCGTTTTGGAAGATGGTTGTTTCCGGCCTGTCGGTGGAACCGAATTGATTCGAGTCAACGTGCGGGTGATTGCCGCGACCAATAAAAAGCTCGCGGACGCCGTGGCCGCAGGACGCTTTCGCGAAGACTTGTTTTACCGGCTTCAAGTCGTCCCCATTTCCATGCCTCCGCTTCGCGATCGTGCCGAGGATATTCCTTTGCTGATGGACCGATTCTTCGATCATTTTGCGGCGAAACATAAGCGCCGGCGCAAAACCATGTCGAACGCGGCCACCCAGCTCTGCCAGCGCTTTCCTTGGCCGGGCAACGTCCGCCAGCTCCGCAACATGATCGAAAGGCTCGTCATTACCTGCCGCAACTCCGTCGTGGATGTGCCTGATCTGCCGGACTTTCTCAGGCAGCACGATCAAAATTCCATTACCTTTAACGTGCGCCCTGGCACTTCCCTCGCGGATGTGGAGAAGCTTCTCATCCGCCAGACTCTTTTGCACGTGGCCTCCCACCGTGAGCAAGCGGCCAAGGCCCTCGGCATCAGCCGTCGCGCCTTGCAGTATAAGCTAAAAAAATATGGGCTTCTGGACCCTGTCAACTCCAAGCCATTGGCATCTTGACGAGCGATGCCCAACTTGGCCAGGATGGCCCTTGTTATGAGCAGCAAGCCTATCATTCCTCCAGGTTCGCCCCTGCAGCGCCCCGAGCCTCGCAGCAATTCCAAATTGGTCCTGACCGTCTGTGCGTTGATCGCGGTGCACCTCGTGATTCTGGCCGGGTTGCTCATCCAAGGCTGCAAACGCCAGGAAACAGCGGGTAACGGTCATGAGGCCCTAACCAACGATTTGCCGCCGCTGCCGTCAGCCACATCGCCGAACCCGGTTGCGCGTGAAGAGGAAAAAGCTCCTGTCATCCCCGCGCCTGTACCGGCCCCAGCGACCGTGACCACCCAGCCCACCACGGTCCACACGGATGCACCTCCTCCGCTGCCTACGGTCGTGGCGAATCCAACCGCGGCCAATACCGTCTCCGATTCTTTGGAACCGCTCCATACGACTCCCACCAAGCCCGTCAAGGCAGCGACAATAGAATCCGCCAAGTCCACTCCTGCCCTCCCGGATGGGCCTGCCGTTACTTATGTGGTCAAGACTGGCGACACGCTCACGAAGATTGCCAAAGCCCATCACACAACGCCGAAGGCGATACGCGCGGCCAGCAATCTAAAAACGGACCGCATTCTCGTCGGGCAAAAGCTCCAGGTGCCTCAAGGCGCGGCTCCCGCAGCCTCGACCGGCTCGACGAAGTAATTCCTCTTGCCGCTCCCTCCGTGCGCCATGGCGATTTGGCGTGGCGCTCGCCGGGACTAGTGAATCTCTTCAAAAAAAATGGGACGCTCTTTGCAGAGCGTCCCAAGCGGTGTTTTCAGGCACCTTATTTAACCAGCGAGCGCTCGTGCATTGAGGGCGGATACTGAACGACGGCATATCTCTTCCGGGGAACCCTCCGCCGAGATAGTCACGAGCAATCCTTGCCGTCGGTAAAACTCAGTGAGTGGGGCAGTACTCTTTTCGTAGGCTTCCATGCGCACTCGGATCGCTTCGGGCCGATCGTCTTCGCGCTGATACAACTTGCCTCCGCAATGATCACAAATGCCTTCCTTCTTTGGAGGGCGTCCGGTGACATGAAAGACCGCCTTGCAGCCCGCACACGTGCGGCGCCCGCTCAAGCGCGCGACCACCTTGTCGATGGGCATCTCGTAGCTCAAGACCCCTTCCAGTGTCACTTGATGCTCGTGAAGCAACGATTGTAACGCTTCGGCTTGCACCACCGTTCGCGGAAATCCGTCCAGCAGAAACCCGCCGTAACACGTCAAACACCGGAACCTTTCCCGAATCATATCGAGCACCGTCGAATCTGGAACGAGCTCTCCCTTCTTCATGAAGTCCAACGCCGAATCCAGCGCCGGACTGCGCTCGCAGGGGTCCAATGTTTTCGCGGCCCGAAAGACATCGCCCGTGGACAGGTGGCACGTCCCGAGCTCAGAGCAAAGCAGCTCAGCTTGAGTGCCTTTGCCAATCCCAGGTGCGCCAAGCAGCACCAAACGGCGCGGTTGAAGTTGCCGGCGCGGTTGCGTTTTGCATTTCGCTTCCCCGCCCTGCAGCCAAGCTGTTCGATCCGGTTTTGCAGTCATTTCGGTTCTTTTTCCTGAGAGCCACTCTCACCTGTTCGAGGGGCTCTGCGCAACACGGTCCTTGTCGTTCGTTGGACATTTCTTGCGAACGCTCCTGGGAAATAGGGGCAACCGGCAGAGTGCAGCGCCTGGGGATAGGCAATCCCTTACATCGTGGCTTCTCCTTATTACGATCTATGGCGAAGAAAAAAGTAAGGTTCAGCAATAGTTGCAGTAAGTAAAATCAGTCAAATCATAGCGTAAACATAGTAAAAACATAGTGGAACTATAGAGGAATAACGATCGATGTTCGCGATTGGCTGGAATCAGGCAAGATCACTGTCCGTTGGGCTCTCCGAAGCCGATCTCTCGCGCTTTCGACCGGTCATGAACCGAACGCAAGCAATGAACGCTTCACGATACGTTCAAGACGTGCAACAGCTATTCCCGCGGCTGCCTCTTTCATTCCCTTACGGACTGTGAACTCGCTTCCGTACGGTTGGACGGCCGAAACTGTCACGGTGCCAGGTCGAGGCAGATTAACCGGTCTTCTGAGCGTAGATAAAGCTGACGGCGGGCGATCACCGGCGCGGCCCAGCATGGGTAATGCAGCCCTGGCACCTGCCAACGTGCCAGTTCGCGAGCTTCGTGCGGGTCTGTTTGAAACAATCCGAGCAACCCTCCTTCACCCAGCACGATCAGCTTACCATCCACCCAAACGCACGAACCGCGTCCATACACGTCGGGCGTCGTCGTGCTGTGCGGAGCCCAGTGTTCGTCCCGATCCCACTGGAGTTTCCCGGTCGCAAAATCGATGCAACGGAAGCGCGCATCGGGTTCGTTCCGACCGCTGAATGCGTAGAGCGATCCATCGCGGTAGATCGGCGTAGACCAATGGGCTTCCAGAACCGTACTGCGCCAAACTTCGTCAACGCCGTTACCGTCGGGTCGAACTTGCAGCAAAACCGCCCCAACTTTGTAGTAGGCCGCGGAAATGAGGATCTTGTCATCGACGACGACCGGGGTCATCGCGTTGACCGATTCATTGACACGCGAGCGAAACCAGAACACGAAATTGACCGCACCGGTGCTTGGGTCCAAAGAGACCAGCCCTTGCCTCATGAAACAGAGCAAATGCCGTCGGCCATGGATGGTCGCGGCGCGGAGGCTCGCATAGCTGGCTTGTTTTTCCCATTCCTGCCAACGAACGGCCGGTTCACCGGGCCATCCCACCATGCGCGCCCCTTGCCAGCTTTTTTGGCCGACGCTCTCCCAAACGGTTTTGCCGGTGGCAGCATCGAGCGCCACAACGCCGGCATTGGGCTGCCCTCCCACCATGACCAGGAGCAAATTGCTCTCAAGGAGCGGCGTGCTGCCAACTCCGAAGAACGCCGGAGGCACCGTCCATTCCTCGGCGGTTTTGCGCTGCCAAACCACGTGCCCGTTCGTCAGATCCAGCCGGAGGAGCACGCCTTCGG
>JBGAIN010000207.1:0-12888 GCA_044225505.1 Limisphaerales bacterium | reverse complement strand
CCATGCGTGGAGAGATTTAAGGATGAATTTGAGGGACTGATCAGTCCAAAAGTCCGCCAGATCGTGCGCGAGGCGGGTATTCTGCTGATCCGATATCAGGATTTATAATATGACTCGAATGCTAACGATTCTTCTGATCGCCCTTGTTTTTGAGGCGATAGGCGTGGTCCTGCTCAGCCGGGGGCTCAAGGAAATCGGCGAAGCGAAGCAGTGGAACGTCGTGGAAGTGAGTCGGTTGATCGGTCGTGGGGTGACGAATACTCACATTTTATCGGGAGTGTTCTTTGAAGCGGTATTCTTCGTCGGCTTGCTAATGCTCATGTCGAAGGCCGAGGTCAGTTTTGTATGGCCGCTCACATCGCTTAGCTTTGTCGTGACTACAATCGCGGCCAAGATCTACCTCCATGAGCAGGTGACTGGACTTCGTTGGTCTGGCGTCTGTCTCATTATGCTTGGGGCGGCGCTGATCACATGGACCGAACGCCAAAAGAGTCCCAGGTCGTCGGTCGAAGGCGCCGCCCCGGCGGTCGCTCGATCAGCGCAGAGCGAGACCCTGTTTCCCAAGTAAGTTTTCCAGCACCGTCCCCAATCGGCGCGCCGCCTCTTGCGTTCGACGCTGCAGTCGGACTAGTTTGGGGATCACCCACGGATGCGAGACCACGAACCAGGCCAGCTGTCCATACCGGATCTCCATCCGATCGTTCATCAGCGCATTGAAATCCAAGGGCAGGTTCTCGTCCGCGGCATCGGATATCACGCGGAGGGTGGCACTTGGAATCTTCATTTCTTGGCAAAGCTCCCGAATGGCTTGCGATTCCATGTCGACCGCGTCGGCCCCGTGAGCGGCCCAAAGGTCCCGCTTTTGTTGGGCGGTGACGGCCACACTAGGCGCACAAAAGAAATCTCCGGCGACGGCGCCTGCCTGTCGGAACGCACCATCCCAATCGTTGTTCAAGGCCGGATCCGCAGAGTAGAGCACCGTTCCGAAGGTTAAGTCCGGGCGAAGGCCGCCGGCAAAACCGCAGGTCAACACGCATTCGGGACGTTGGCGCTCCACCGCGGCGCGGGCCGTTCGCACCGCATTCGCTCGGCCCATTCCTGTGTGCAGGACCGCGACAGAAGCGGGAGGCATGAAGAATCGGCCTTCTTCACGGACCGCGAAGCAGGCTAAAACGTTGGAATAGGGCGTCCGGCGCATCGGTCCCGGGGAGCCACGGATCGGTTTTCGAAGTGCGCGACCTTAACTCGTCGTCGCCGCTTGTGGCAGCGCTTGGTAATGGCCGTTGGTCTCTGACGGCGCTTTGGATAACAACTTTTCGTAGGTAGCCAAAGCGAGGAGCGGCCAGGCGTTCCGGTACATGTCGTATTTTAGATAGAAAACGCGCGGAAACCCAGTGCCAGTTGTCTCGAGCTCCGCCCAAGACCCGTCCGCTGATTGTTCTCGGATCAGATACTGAACTCCTTGTTTAAGGCTGGGCAGGTCGGGATCCTCAAAGGTGCATAATCCCATCACGGCCCAGGCGGTTTGCGAGGCAGTGCTTGGACCTCGACCTTTGAAGACCGGGTCTTCGTAGGTATTACAGCGTTCGCCCCAACCGCCATCCACGTGCTGAACTTGAATCAACCAATCGCGAGCTTTCAGCAGCCAGGGCTGGCGCATGTCGACCCCGAGGACATGAAGACCGCGCAGCACTTGCCAGGTTCCATAGATGTAGTTGACCCCCCACCGTCCATACCACGAGCCGTCAGGTTCCTGATGTTTACGAACAAAGTCCAGGGCCGCCTTCACTTGAGGGTGATTCAGTGGATATCGCTCATGCCCCAGCAGTTCGAGAATTCGAGCTGTAATGTCCGCACATTCCGGGTCGAGCATCGCGTTGTGGTCCGCAAATGGGACCTTCTCGAGAATGTTCTTCGTGCAATCCTTGTCAAAGGCGCCCCATCCGCCGTCGCGACACTGGAAAGTCATCATCCAATTCAGCCCGCGTCGGTAGCTCTCATCGCGCCGTTGGGGATTACGGGTGGGAACACGACGGAGAGCCAGAAGGACCATCGCGGTGTCATCCACATCGGGGTTCCACTTGTTTTCGTATTCGAAGGCCCAGCCGCTCGGCTCGACGTCTACCGGGTTCTTGTACTGCCAATCTCCCCGAAAGCGAATCTCCTTGTCGATGATCCAATCGACACATCGCTCTAACGCTGGATGATTGGCTGGAATGCCCGACTCGTGCAGGCAGATCGCCACAATCGCGGAGTCCCACACCGGTGAGAAACATGGCTCAATTCGAACACTGTTCTCGGTCTCATGCTCCAGTTTCTTCAATTCGCGCTCGGCGCGAACGACTTCCGGGTGAGTGTCCGGATAACCCAGTGCTTTGAGCGCGATGAGCGAATTGAGCATCGCGGGAAATATCGCCGCCAGTCCGTCCGTTCCTTGCATGCGCTCGAGCATCCATTGCTCGGCCTTCTTCAACGCTCTCCGGCGGAATGGATGGATTCCGTGTTTGGCGAAGCGCTCGGCGAATTTGTGCAGCTTGTCCAGCCACAGAAACAGGTTCCGCCAAGTAAACCACTCGCGGTCGAACGGCAAGGCCAAATCGCGCTCGTGATACCCTTCTGGATACAATTCATGGAGCGTAATCCCGCCCGGATTGCGCGTCGGCTTGTAGTGATTAATGATGGCAAGCGGGACAAGCATGGACCGGCTCCACGAGCTCATCTCGTAAAAATTCACATGGAACCACTTGCCGATGAGGATCACCTCGCACGGGATGGTCGGGACGTATTCCCAGGGAAAGAGACCCAGCAACGCCAAATAGAGCTTCGAGAAGGTATTCATCCGCGGAACCCCGCCTAACCTCAGCCCCATCTCTCGCGCCCGGAGCATTCGCGGGTCGGTCACCGGAACTCCCGCCAGTTTGAGCGCCAGATACGCTTTGATCGTGGCATTCACCTCGGACGGCCCGCCATAGTAGATATTCAACCCCCATCCGGCAGCTGCATCGAGAAAAGGTGATGGATTGCCTTACGTTGCCATGCCGGATCGACACTTCCGTTCCAGTGGTGGTGCGCCAGCATGTCGGCGACGAGCGTGGCATCGACCATGAGTTCCCCGACCCAATAGCCCTCGGGATACTGAACGCTGAGTAAATACCGCTGAGACCGTGCAATCGCACGGTCTAACGCGTCACGCTCGAAACCCGACGGGGATCCATTTTGCGGCGCTTCACTCAAGGCATGGCCGCGGAACAGTTTGCCAGACACAGGATGATGATTTGCGGGATCAAGACTGGCTGTAAAGCAGTTTTTCCGGTGCGGTTGGCCCCGGTTTCCAGCCCCAGGAGGTATCGTTTTGCTCGCTGGCGGGTTTTTAAGGCGTCTGCTGATAGGCACACGTTTTCAAAGTTGTTGGCCGTTGCTCGCTCTAGGAAGCACCTTTCGAGCGTCTTGGTCCAGATATAACACGGAATTGACTCGGAAATAACACGGAATAGACACGGATAAACACCGTGTCATTGCCCTGTTAACACCGTTTCGTATCCGTGTTGTAAAGCAATCTCGCACCTTGCATAGAGCGGCAGACTTGGCTTGGTCGAAACCCAGCGAGCCTTGTCGGTTTAATCCCTGTCTTCGGGGATCGCCGTGGTTTTCCGGGCGAATCCGGGCTGGTCGCTTGTGTTTTGCAGCCGCTTTGCTAGGTTCCGGCGCATGTTTTTGCAGTTCACAAAGATGAACGGAGCGGGAAACGACTTCATCTTGATGGATAGTCGAGATAAACGTATTCAACTGACTCGTGATCAGGTGGTTCGGTTGTGCGATCGCCACCGCGGAGTGGGCGCCGATGGCCTCTTTCTCCTGGTGCCTTGCACGTCAGGGAAAGCGGATTACGCGTGGGAATTCTATAATAGCGACGGCGGCACGGCCGAGATGTGTGGCAACGGCGCCAGATGTTTCGCGCGTTTTATTCAACGCCTGACCGGAGTTCAAAAGCCCGTCACATTCGAGACGGGCGCCGGTGTCATTCGGGCAGTGTTCGATCAAGACCGAGTCACCGTGGGACTGACCGAACCCCGCGATTTAAAGCTGTCACAGAAGGTGCCGTTGTCTGGCGGGGTGGAAACCGTGCATTCGATCAACACGGGAGTGCCGCATGCCGTCATCTTTGTGACGGACCTAGAGAAGGTGCCCGTTCAGGAAATGGGTGCGGAAATCCGTTACCATTCATTCTTTGCGCCAAAAGGAACCAACGTGAACTTTGTGCAGCGCTTAGGGACTGATTCCATCCGAGTCCGGACTTATGAGCGGGGCGTTGAGGGAGAGACGCTTGCGTGCGGAACGGGCGTTTCGGCCGCAGCGCTTGTGACCGCAAAGATTCACGGTGCCAAAGCGCCCCTGTCCGTCCAAGTGCAGGGTGGGGAGGTGTTAGAAGTGAGCTTTCGCGAGGAAGGAGGAGTTTTTTGCGGGGTCCAGTTGAAAGGCCCGGCCGAGTTCGCGTTTGAGGGCAACGTCGAGCTCTAAAAACCTCTCGCCAAGTTCTTCCGTTTATTCGATGCTGGAAAAGCTTGTCCAAGACTTCAGGTGATATGTTTACTGGAACTTATACAGCCCTTGTTACCCCATTCAAAGACGGCCAGATTGATTATCCCGCGCTGGAACAGTTGATCAAGGCGCAGATTAAAGCTGGGGTCGAAGGAATTGTGCCCGTCGGCACGACTGGGGAATCGCCAACCTTAAGCTACGAGGAGCATATTGAGGTCATTCGCGCGGCGGTGCGATGTGCGGACGGCAACGTCAAAGTGCTCGCTGGGACCGGCGCAAACGCGACGAGCGAGGCGGTTTACCTGACGCAGGCTGCCGAGAAAGCCGGTGCGGATGGTTCGCTGCAAGTCGCGCCATACTACAATAAACCAACGCAAGAGGGTCTTTATCAGCATTTTGCGTCCATCGCGCGGGCCACTAGACTTCCGATTGTCCTATATAGCATTCCTGGTCGGTGCGGCGTGGAAATCGGCGTGGACACCGTCCGGCGTTTGGCGGACGAGTTTAGATCGGTCGTAGGCATTAAAGAAGCTGGCGGCAACGCGGACCGTGTCAGCCAACTTCGGACTGCTTTGGGGAGCGGGTTTGAAATCCTGAGTGGCGACGATTCCTTGACGCTCCCATTCATGGCGGTGGGGGCAAAGGGCGTTATCAGTGTTGCATCGAATCTGGTTCCCCGAGAAGTCGCTGCCATGGTGCGCGCCTTTGCCAGCGGTGACAGCGCAAGCACTGAAGCTGCACACGAAACTTTACCCCTTGTTCAAAGACTTTTTGTCGAAACCAATCCATGCCGACTCAAGACGGCCTTGGCGATGCTGGGAGGATGGAAGAAAAGTCCGATTGCCATTGGTCGGCATGACACTCAAGAATAGGGAGACGCTAAAATCGACTCTGAAACGGTGCGGGGTTCTCAAGTAAGTCTATGACGAAGCTCATCATTACCGGCGCGAAAGGCCGAATGGGGCAGGCGCTCGTTACGTGTGCAGCGCGTCAAACCGAATTGCAGGTCGTAGGCCAGATTGATGCCGGCGACGATATTCGGTCGGTCATTGAAAAGGCCGATGCGGTCGTCGACTTTAGTGCTCACTCCGCGACGCCAGAGATCGCGACTCTGTGCGCTTGGAACCGAAAAGCGCTGGTGATCGGGACGACTGGGCATTCTCCAGACGAGCGCTCCGTCATCGTGGCCCTGAAAGATCGGATTCCTATTGTCTGGTCCGCTAACTACTCGCGGGGGGTGAACACCCTCTATTGGCTGACCCGGAAAGCTGCAGAGATTCTGGGCTCTGACTTCGACTTGGAGATTGTGGAAATGCACCACCGGTTCAAGAAGGATGCGCCCAGCGGAACAGCGGCAACTCTCGCAGAAATTCTAGCTGCGGTCCGAAACCAGCAACTGAAAGACGTTCTGCGTCACGGCCGGCAAGGCATCGTCGGCGAGCGAACGGGCGCGGAGATAGGCATGCATTCTCTCCGTGGAGGGGACGTGGTGGGCGATCACACCGTGGTTTTCGCAACGGGCGGGGAACGGGTCGAGCTGACCCATAAAGCTTCCAATCGTGAAACCTTCGCCAATGGCGCCTTGCGCGCAGCAGCATGGGCGGTATCGCAAAAGCCGGGCCTTTACGACATGCAGGATGTGTTGGGATTAAAGTGAGTTTGAAGCACTGATGCGCGTCTATTCCGTCATTCACGGAAAGTCTGGCAGACCAGAGCACTGAAAATGAGCGGAATTCCAACGAAAGAGCTCCGGGGATACACCAGTTTTAAGCCGATCGGCAGGACTCTTCCGGAAAACGCCGGCGGAGGACTTGGCCTCGATCAGCGTGGGCGGCGGGGACGGCGATCGAATTGGGGAAAGAGTCTTCACGCAGGTCTGGGGTCTCCACCCATATTGTCACCTGTGGCCATCGATTGCTTCACGAGCCCGTTTCTCCATATCGTTTTGGGAGTTTTGCTGCTGACTGTCCTTTATCCTGCCGTATTGGCCTCGTGCTGGATTGAAGCTCTTCCGACCGACGAATGGCCGGAGATTCCGAAATTAACAAACTCGGCTGCGATTCGGGCGGCGATAGATGAATATAATCGCCAGGGAGCGGATTGGCGCCGTTTTACTCAGAGTGGGCCCTACCAGCGCGGTGGCGATTATTTGAATTGGGCGGGTTCCGTCTGGTCGCCAGCCCAGTGGGAGAATACGAAGGGAGATGTCAATGGGGTCATCATGCAGTCTTACGATCGCGGGGCGACCTATGTCTATCAGCCGAATACCATCACCCAATACGCGCTGTGGCTGTACAGTGATTATAAGCACGGACGAGGGCTTCCGACCGTGTTCTGGACGAATGTCAACGCGTTGAAGGAGATGCAACTGCCGGATGGAACGATCCCGTACCATTTCGATTTCAATGGCGAAGCCGCTCCGTTGGCCAAGGGTTGGGTGTCAGGGATGGAGCAAGGCCAGGCGGTGAGTCTTTTTTTGCGCGCATTCAAACTCTCCAAAGATGCGGCTTACTTTCGCGCTGCCAGTAATGCGATTCAGGTCATGCTCTACCCGGAAGGAGGAATGGGGTCATTGGCCGATCTAAATCCAACGCTGGCTCGCTATCCGATGGTGGCTGAGTACATCTTCACGCCCGATGTTTATACTTTGGATGGCTCCATGTTCGCGATGCTAGGACTTTACGACTGGGTCGAGTATCAGCCGGCAATGCAGTGCGTCTTTGACCTTTTGTTAGAGACGCTACACCAAGTTCTACCTTATTACGATGCCCAGGTAGACGGCATAGGCTATAGCCTGTTCGATTTATCGCATATGGTCTATGAAGGGCGAAGCCCTGTTATTCTTCCGATCTATCATCAATTCAATACGGCGCTGGTTTGGGCCTTCGATCAGTTGGCACCACACCCACAGTTAAATCGCATCTGGAAAACTTGGGCGAACGATGTAGGACAGCCTTTGCCCGACCCTCCCAAGTTGAGCATTCAATACCGCGAAGGAGCCGTCTTCCTTTCCTGGAATGATGCTAACGCGCGTGTTCAAACATCCTCTGGTTTGGACGTGTGGCGAGATTTGCCTAGTTCTACAGTGGCTGGCCAGCTCGCACTTCCAACATCGGGGTTGTCACTGTTTTTTCGACTTAAGCAATAACGCCATCGCTCGGTTCGTTGCCACGGTGCAACAGGTCCAGAGCGCGCTCGAATGACGAGACCCGAAAAAGCAGCGTCAAGGTTTCCGGAGTTTTCTGGGCCGGACTGGGCTATCGTCGCGCTTGGGTCGAATCTAGGCGATTCGCTGAACATCGTCACGCAGGCGATGGATTCTCTTCAGGCTTTTTCAGACTATCCGATGCTGCGTTCGAGCCGATGGCGCAGCGCCCCCATCGACTGCCCGGCAGGCTCTGCTCTTTTCGTCAATGCGGTCGTCGCGTTTCTGCCACGCAATCAGGAGACCCCAGAGACGCTATTGACTCGCCTCCAGGAGTTAGAGAAGTACTTCGGGCGTCGTCCCAAAACCGTGCTGAACGAACCGCGGCTGCTGGACCTCGATCTGATCGCGTGGGGCCAGACCGTTTGCGCGACGGCACGATTGACCCTCCCGCATCCACGCGCTCATCAGCGTGCCTTCGTTCTCGCTCCGCTCAGCGAGATTGCGCCCGATTTCATACTACCAGGCCAATTGGCGACAGTGCGCAAGCTCATGGATAGTGTAAAGATCACTCAAGACGCTCGTCGTGTCAGTGAATAGGTACGAGATCACGGCGAAAGCCGTTCGCGCCGCCATTCTTGCGTGGCTAGGCGCGTGTAACGAAACCGATCGTGCAGCCGGCTCACGCGGGCTTGCCAAAACTCGACCGCGTTCGGCTGGACCCGAAATCCGCCCCAATACGCTGGAAGCGGGACGGGCTTGCCGTGGAACTGTTGAGCCAGCATCTGGGCCCGGGCATCCAATTCTTCGCGGTCGATTAACACCGTGCTTTGGGATGACGCCCAAGCGCCGATCTGACTTCCAACCGGTCGACCGCGAAAGTAGGCCTCGGATTCATCGCGCCCGGTCCGCGACGCTGTGCCGGTAATCCGGACCTGTCGCTCTAAGGTTGGCCAAAACATCACCAGCGCGACTCTGGGGTTCTCAGCAAGTTCCCGACCTTTCTGACTTTCGTAGTTGGTAAAGAAAGTAAAGCCCCGCGCATCGTAGCCTTTCAGCAGAACGATTCGAGCAGAAGGCACTCCATCGGTTGTGCTCGTAGCCAGAGTCATAGCATTCGGTTCGGGCACGCCCGCGGCAAGAACTTGGTCGTACCAGAGTCCGAATTGCACGATGGGATCTGTGTTCAAATCGGCCTCGCGCAATCCGTGACCTGATCCTTTCGGCGCATCATTTGAAATGGAGCTCATTCGGTTGCAGTTTCACCTGCGGGAAGCGCCTTAAGCAAGCTTGCTCCCAGGAGCGAAACTCCGGGGGAGTCGATACCGCAAACGATAAGCCCTCGTTGGTCGAAGGGATTGGGTCGCGGCTGACAGCCTTAGGCTTGCAGTATCTCGTTCGGCAGGATGGAAAGAATGAATGCAGTAGATTCAAACAGCAAGAGTCGGTAAACTTGCGTTCAAAGTGAGCAACGTCCGAGTCAAGATTTGTGGGATAACCTCTCTGGAAGACGCCCTTGCGGCGGTGGATGCCGGCGCTGATGCTTTGGGCTTTGTCTTTCATCGAGCAAGTCCCCGTTTCGTTACGGCCGCTCAGGCTTTCGCTATCACATCGAGCCTGCCGGCGTTTGTGGCGAAAGTTGGGCTGTTTGTCGACGCCGGGGAAGCGTTCGTGCATGAGACTGCCGGCATCTGCGGGCTCGATACCCTGCAATTCCATGGGGAGGAGTCTCCGGAGTTCTGTCGTCGGTTTGCATTGAAGGTCATCAAGGCGTTTCGTATTCGAGACGAGGGGTCGCTTGCCGCGCTGAAAGCCTATGGCAGAGAAACGTGTTTGCTGGACAGTTATGTTCCCGACAAGCTGGGCGGCACAGGGGAGCGATTCAATTGGGCGCTTGCGGCAAACGCGAGCCAGTTCGCGCCCCGTATCATTCTCGCGGGAGGACTCACCTCGGCCAACGTTGCCGATGCGGTCAAGCAAGTTCGACCTTACGCAGTGGATGTTTCGAGCGGCGTTGAGTCTTCTCCTGGGCGTAAAGACCCGGCGAAAGTAATGGCATTCGTTCGTGCAGCAAAATGGGCGGCGAATTCCCACAACTCGCTTCCCTAAAACCAACCAGTGTCTTGGTCAATGCCAAGTGACTTCCTAGCAGGTGTTGAAGTTCGGCAGATGAAGGCCAGTGATTTGGCGTTCGCGGAACGGTTGCGCGCGGCGGCAGGATGGAATCAGACGCGACAAGATTGGCTGCGATTTCTTGCGCTCGAGCCCGAGGGGTGTTTCGTCGCCAGTTTGAATGGCGAACCTGCTGGTACTACCACAACCCACTTTTATGGACCTGAGCTCAGTTGGATTGGGATGGTTTTGGTCGCTCCAGAGTGTCGACGGTGCGGCGTCGGTTCCGCGCTGCTTCGTCGAGCCTTGCACTATTTGGAAGGCCGAGGCGCGAAATGCATTAAGTTAGATGCGACACCGCTCGGGCAACCGCTCTACGAGCGGGCCGGATTCCAGCCCGAAATGAGTCTGGCCCGGCATGAGTTAACCGCTGCGCCGTCTAAGCCTGCTCGTGGGATTACCTCCGCGTCACCGCTCCGGGACACGGAATTGGCACGGATTACCGAACTAGATGGAAAAGCTTTCGGAATCGAGCGCGCACAACTTCTGGGCCACCTGGCTCGGCAAAGTCTTCGTGTCCTCTGGCACGATGGAGGAGAAGGGAACCATAGCGGGTTCGGGATGCTGCGCGCGGGCATGCGTGCAGCCTACCTGGGACCGGTGATAGCTCGGAGTCGGGAAGGCGCTTTACCAATCCTGCAAACGCTGCTCGCCGAAGCGGGAGGCGAGGCGGTTTTTTGGGATGTTCCTGAGGTCAATCCCGCCGCGGTCGAGTTGGCGCAGTCGCGTGGGTTTACGGTGCAGCGACGTTTGATTCGAATGTTTCGGGGAGCCCCGGGGCCGCGCGCGGATTGGTCGACCGTATACGCCATTGTCGATCCTGCGCTCGGTTGAAAATGGAAGTAATCATTGGTTCGTGGGGAACTGCTTGAAGCAAGGGGGTTCCTGAGTTATGTAATGCTTAATCTCCGTATGAATACAGCGCGAATCCTCGTGGCGGAAGATGACGATCTGCAATACGAACTTTACGAGGACGCTCTTGCCGCATACGAGCTAGTCCGGGTCACGACAGGCAGCGAAGCGTTACGGGCTTTGCGAGACAAGCCTCCGAATGTCATCATTCTCGATCACATCCTTGATGACGGAGAACTAGGCTTGGATTACCTCCCGGAGCTGAAAGAACTATTACCTTACGTCCCGATCATTGTTGTCTCTGGTGTCCTTGGCGCACAGCAACAGATAGAGGCTTTGCAAGGACCCCGCCGCGCCCATTATTGCATTACCAAACCTGTCGATTTGGAGGAACTAAAGCGAACCGTTGATGTTGCTTTAAAGGAGTGCGGCGAGGCCGAGATTGTGCGCCAATTTGAAGCCTTGGAACGTTCCAAACGTGTCGATATTGAAGCTTTGCTCAGCCGTTCCACCGATAGGTTGAGCCGGCAAACCGAGATTCGACGGTTGATCGCCCAGAGCACAGACCGCCCAAATGTTTCGGCCCTGGCTCGCGAATTCCGCGTAGCCCGTCGCACCATTATCCGCGACTTACAGGAGTTGATCCGACGCGGAGAATTGAAACCGGAGGTCTATCCGAAGTGGGAAAGCCCAGAACCGTGCGACGACTGAATAGGCCATCGATTTGATCCCTCCTAATCAGCTCACGACGAAATCAGCTCCGGCCCTATGGACAGGCACGGTCCGAGAGACGACGTTCTGGGCAGCTTAAGGACGAGATTGGCTCAAACTGGGGCTTTCGCTGAGCCTCCGCCCGAGAATGAGCGCGTCCCTGTAGCTGACCGACCTAAAGGAGGTATAATCCGGCATGAGCAAGCGCGCCAGCATAGGAATCGATATTGGGGGAACCAAAACTCTCTGCATTCTGGTTGATGAAGATCTGCAAGTTTTGGATGAGATCAGATTCAAAACAGAGCCAGGGCTCGGTCAAAAGCGATTTACCAGCGAACTGGTGAGTGCGATTAAAGCGTCAAAACGGACTGCTCAGCGCAAGAAACTTTCGTTGGCCGGTGCAGGAATTGGCTTCGCGGGGAGCGTCGACAAAATCAAGTGTCACGTTCAGACGGCTCCGAACATTCTGTGCTTGGAGGACTATCCAATTGGCAAGATTGTTCAGGAGGGCACGGGATTAGCATGCGTCATTGGTAATGACGTGCACTTCGGGCTGTATGCGGAGCATCAAGCGGGTGTGGCTAAGGGGTGCCGACACGTTTTGGGCGTCTTCTTCGGGACGGGCGTGGGCGGAGCAGCCATTATGAATGGGCAGCTTTACGAAGGAGCAACCGGCTATGGCGGACAGGTGGGCTGTATTCTTGCTCAGCCGGTTGGCGGTCCCAAGGCGGCTCAAAGCCACGGGATGGTCGATCGCATTGCGAGCAAAGCGAGCATTGCGGCCGAAGCCCTCCAAATGGCAATCAAGAACTGGGCACCATACTTACATAAGCGTGTCGGCACAGATCTAGCCAAGGTCGGATGGCATGTCCTTGCGAAGGCGATAGCCAACGGCGATAAGCAAGTCGAAGACATGCTGAAAGCCCGCATGCAAGTGGTCGGAATTGCCCTATCCAATGTAGTCAATTTTATGAATCCGGAGATGGTGGTCTTGGGTGGTGGTTTGACCGACGAAATGCCAAAATTGGTCGTCCATGAAATAAGCGAAAGTATGCGGAGCCACTTGATCCCGGAAGTCGCCGAAGTCCTAAAGGTTAAAGCGGCCAAACTCGGCGGCACCGCTGTTGCTGTTGGAGCCGCTAAGATGGCGCTGGTCGACCTGGGGTGAATAGCAGCGACGCTTGGCGCCTAATTCAACCCCTCGACAGCGAGTGTCCCTCCCGGCATTATTGCCGTGACGTATGTCGGAGTTAAATCGCGACCTCCAGTATCTGATTTCTTTGCCCCCCAGAATGGCGAGTGCATTCGAGGCTTTAACCACCCATTCCCGACCAGATTGGTTCGCCTGCAGTGATCCGGCGGGACACCAGCTCGGCTCTGGAGGAGGGACAGGGCATCTTCTCGTCGAAGCGTGGCGCCAGACGGGCGAGAAGTTAACGTTCTCTCGCTGGCTGAATCGTTCCCGCAAG
>JBGAIN010000206.1:0-13069 GCA_044225505.1 Limisphaerales bacterium | reverse complement strand
TGTTTCCGGCGTATACTTTCGGAGCGTCTGGACTCCATTTCACCAGCAACCTGACCTGGTCCAAAGACGCATTACCGAGTCGCAGCAAACCGTTCTCTGAGATGTCGTCCGGATGCGCTTGCAGGTAGTCAGATGTGAACTTCTCGATATCCATCACACGCGGTGCCGTTTTGATCCAGGCGCACAGATCGGTGGTTCCCGCGGGTGGCCGTTCGAACACGATCCCAATTCCAGGTACTGCGATAGCCGTGGCGTTAGGATTCGGCACTTCAACGAGTTTGTAGGTGCCGTCACAATACTGGCTGCCTACGGTGGAACGACTATCAGCAGCCATTACTATCCCATCGCGAGAAGGCGCGACGGCAATCAACGTCCCCCTGAGAGACGCATTGGACATTTCCGATGCAGTCAGGTGGGTTATAGACCGCGCAACCATCGATAATGCAAGGGGGAATGCCGCTAGACCGCGATTTGTAAACATCGTCGTCACTGCTTCGATCCGATCAAAAAGGTAAGCGGGTGTTTTTCTGTTTCGCCCCCGCAACTGACGCGTGGAGCAAATCCGAGCTCTTGGAACACAAAGGCCACCTCTTTCCCGATCACCTCCCGTTCTGTCGAACGAATCCCAATCTCAATTCCTTTTGGATTCGACCCGTCCGGGTACTGGGCCCGGGCGAAATTAGTAACATTCCAACCGAGGCTTCGAAAGAACTCGAGCACTTCATTAGCAAAAACAACGGCCTCGTGGTCGTCCGCTGGGCATTCGAATTCGATATCAGCCTTCGGCACCGATGCAAGCGCTTTGATAAGGCGACTGCGTTGATCGGTGTTCAAGGTGCGCTGTAGCGTCTTCGCTTCGATGGCAGCCGTAGCCCGTAGCGCTGCGGCGGCACCGTCATGGAGTTCTTGGTCCAGGCGCTTACGCTCTTCGGCGCGGCGTGTTTCTGCGGCCCTATGCAGCGACCTAACGCGATCCTCGATTTTGGTTTTCGCAAATTGCCCGGACAATGCGACGATGAAACCGACGAATATGAAGAGATACGGCACAAGCTTGGCGAAACGTTGGAGGCTCTCAATGTCGTTCCACATATTCTCAATAGGCCGGTGGGCTAACGATGAGCTGACCGACAGCCGCCGACAACCCTAAAACGCGAGCAAACAATCTGGCTTGATCCGTCCGAGGGGAAGGGCCCTGGTCAACAAGAAAAAACGTTATCAGCGGAGCACTGGGGGTCAGCCCTTTTAAAAGTTAACGGTCGCAAGTTTCCGGTCCAGCTCTGTATCAATTGCTTGATAGCGCGCTTCTGCCGACACGTTCCGACGCCACTTCCCCAACTGCTGACTCACGGCCGCGCCACTCCCCGTTCCCAGGATTTCACCGGCGGCCGGCCCGTTCCGTTAATCCCGCGTGCCGCACTAACACCAAGCCGCCGCTCCGCGCACCGCTGCATTCCGCCTTCTCTCACACAAGCCCGATTCGGGCACTTGGAACACTTCGGCCACTGCCGCCAGCGTTTGAGTCACCGACCGATAGTCACCCTTCCGCCGAAACGCCACGTCTTCGCGCCGCCGTGCCCTCTGGGCGACCCTTTCATGCGCCCGGCTCATCTTCTCCCTAAACTCGTCGTTTCCCAAGCTCAACCGCGCTTGCTGATACAAGGTCCGGAACTCCTCGTCCGTGCTCGCCAAGCCCGTTTCCACATAAGGCTGGTAACCCACTCCCAGCGATTCAACCATCGCCAGCACGGGGGAAACGATCCCGTAAACCCTCGATCGCCGGTCGTGGCTGGATGTGATGGTTCGCCAGTGGAGGAAAAATGGGCGGCGGACGAAGGTGGAGAGGACTAGGATTACGATTACGATTACGATTCAGGGAAGGCGGAAAGCGGTTGCGGTCAGCAGGCGATCGGGGGTTTCGGCTTGTCTGGACGAACGCCGAGGCTGGCGCACTCCAGACGCTGACGCGCAAGGACTAAGGTTCATCTAAACTTGGCTACCGCGCACGGTCGGGGCTGGCGCTGGGGATGTCGGCGCTCTTTCCAGGCGGTCGGGCAGGCGCTGCATTTCCAAAAGCTTCCTGGGCGCACCCTCGTAGTTTATGGCTTCTCCAATGACAACAATTTGTTGACCTGGTATTGACAAAATCGGCCATTTGACGGCGGTTTGAACGAACCGACCCCGTCCGAGGTTCGGTGGAGACGAAGAATCGCACCAGATGGGCTGGCGACCGTCGTTCGAGACCGTGCAACCATTCCCAATGTGTGACGAGCAAGCGGGTGCCTGCGCTTGCCGGAAGTCTCTAACGGCTGATCTCGTTTCCGGTTGATCGTCTCGACCCACTTTTCAGCAGAATCGCGACCTGGGAAGGTCGCGCCACTTCGATGGCCGATTCCTGGAGCGCGTCAGGTCGCCCACGCGGAACGTTTGACCTTGCCTTTCTGTCTATCCATTTCATTCCTTCCATTACGCCAGCTGACGATCAGCGCTGGCAAAAATTCCCAAACGCCCTTCTTAACGCCTGAATCGGCGCACGTTGCACTCGGATCAGCAATTGCTGATCGCAGACGGAAAGTGCGTCTGGATGACGGAGTTGGATTCCGCCTCGTGGCTCGTCGGCCACCGATCGTTGGTCCAGATCACGAGCCAGCGCGTCAGCGTCTTGAATTGTCGGCAGCCCGTCGTCGACGGAGATCTTGCGCAGCTAACCACTTCGTTCCTTTCGCGATCTTCTGTTCAAAACCGTTTGTGCGTCTGTTCAGTCAAGATGTGGAACCGGCGGTATCCGGAAAACCAACGTGGCCTGTTCCGTGAGTCAGCTTCCTAATTTCCGATCGAAGCTCCCGACCATCTCCGGTAGGGGCGAGACTGAGCAGCTCTCGGCCTTCTTAAAATACCTTGGGCCGTGGCGGATTTGCGTGAGGAACGCATTCACGCTCAAACAGCCGCTGATGGAGCGAAATGTTGCACATACCGGGAGCAATTTGCTCCTGGATTCCGTTGCCCTGCCGAAGCGCGCGTTGGGGCAATGCCGCAGACCTTGATCGCCGGCTTTCGCTGGATTTGATGGTTCGCCATGGGGGGGGAGAAATGGGTGGCAGACGAAGGTGCGGAAGGACTGGGAGAAGGATTAGGATCAAGATTACGATTACGATTATGATTAACGATTACGAGGGAAAGACCCAGACGGAAACGGTTGGGGAATAGGCGGATGCGGGATTTCAGGCTCGCCCGCACAGAAAAGCGCCAGAGGGCTGGCGCAGTCCAAGACGCTGGCGCGCAATGACTAATGTTCCTCTTGAATTCGTTTTCCATACGGGCCGAGGAGGCGCCCGGTATCTCAAAGCTTTCTTCTGCTAAAGGGGCTTGATCGCTCGCTGCTCACGGCTTGCTGACAGCTTGGTCACAGCGTCGCGAGGCTGTGAGCAAGCAGTTTACACGCTGTCAGGAGGCCGCCTGAGGTGAAGGAATCGCCTTTGTGCAAAGTGGGGCTGGCGGGACTGTCCGCAATTTGTTGACAGAGTGTGAGACAAATCTCGGAGGCGCCGAGCCATTTTGGGAACGGCTCGGCCCCAAATCGTCAGCCGCAGGTGACAATTGTCACCAGCAACAGCGTTAATGGAGTAAAATTACCGCAATAATTCCGCCGGCGTGGAATATTCCACAACGACGATGTCGTGGATTTTCACCTGTGGGACCGCGGTTTCGATCAGGCCGTCTTTGAACGTGTAAGGAAGCTCGGAGCCGCCAGGTTGAAGCGTGACGCGGACTGGCTTGGCGCTCGCTCGAATCGCTACCGAAAGTGGGCCAATCGTCGGAATAGAATCCAGGATCGGCTCCGTTCGGTGCGGCCCGGCGGTGTTGACGAGATTCACGGCCAGCTTCGAGCCGATGCGATTGATGACGACGTCGACATCGGAGCTTCCGCTGACCGTCGCCAGCGGTTGCGGGAAGAGCTCGTGGCATAGTTCACGCAGAAAAGCGCGAGACTCCTCGGCCGGTTTTTCGAGGTAACCTTGCCCAAAAGCAAAGTACGTTGTGGCGATCTTCCCTCGACCGAGCGTGGTTACCGATGCGGCCGGTTGCGACGGGGCCGTGGCAGCGTTTTGAAGATAAAGGAGACCGCGCGCCTGCGCGTTTGCGCCCAATCGAACCGCTTGCACCTCCCCTTTCGTCGCCAAGAAAGAGTTCTGTGCGGCCAGATAGCGGCGTTCGGTGGTGGGTTTGCCTTCCAACGCCACATCGAGCTGGGACTGAAAGAGAGCGGCCGCTTGCGGTCCAATCAGCAGGAGGTTGCCGCCTTCACGGACATAAGCCTCGAGTTCTCTTACGAACTGCGGCTCCAAATAGCGGCATTCCGGGACAATGATCAGCGGGTATTCCGGCATTCGCCCTGCTAAATGGTGTTCGCCCAAAACTTCGACGGACAACTGACTTTCCAGCAAGGCCTGGAGCGTTCCGCTCAAACGCGCCAGATCGCGGGAAAATAGTCCGTTGATTCGTCGATAGTGATCTGCGGTGGAGTAGAGCAGCGCCACCTGTGGCACTTGGACGGCATGGTGACAAATGGTTTGCCGTTCACGGCAGAACTTCGCGACTTCTGCCATTGCCGGCATTTGCTCCGGAACAATGGACCCGTCACGCTTCTGCGAGTGATAGGCTTGGAATCCTCCGCCCAAAGCCAAGACCACCGCCGCTTCGCGCTCGAGTTGCACCGCCGTCTTGTGCTTTCCCCCGCCCCGCCCCGGCTTAAGAGTAAAGCTCCAAGCCATTAAATCCCACGGCTTGCCTTGCCTGGCCAAATACCGGGCTGACAACCTGGCTGAATTAACACTGTCCTCGGGTGAGTAATCTCCGGATAGGAAGTCGACCGGCACCGTGACCGGCTCGGGCATGTGGTCGGTGAATGCCCAGTTGCTGCAGAGCTGTATCTCCGGACAGGATTTCTTCACCTCAGCGATGTAGTGGCGTAAGTAGCCGCGGAATGCGTCGCGATTAAACTGGAGAAACTCGAACCAATGCGGATCCGCGGGGCGGCGTGGCACGTCGGTGATGCCTGTCGCCTGGCGAAACGCTGCCAAGGCGGCCGCGCCGTAGTCCGGAACTGAGGCCCAGCACTCTCCGTCCACCCAAGCGCCATCCACACCGTAAACAGAGCCAAGTTCCCGCAATTGCGGGATGAGCAGTTCATCGGCGTAGCGTCCGAAAAACGAGGTCGCATTGCCGTTGGTTTTTCCATCCGCGTTGATGGCCGCCCAGTCCGGGTGCTGCAGGATGGCTTCCGAGTCCCAAACACCTGAGTAATGCATGTAAAGAGCCACCCCGCGACGCGCTGTCACGTCTCGCCAAACCCGCAGCGGATCACCGACAAAACCAGGGGCGGGATTCCCCGCTTTCGTTGGGTAACTGGTCAGGCCACGATGGCCTTTACAATCGACCTGGAGATAGTCCGGATGCACCAAATCGATAATGTTCTCGACCATGGCCGGAGTGGTATTCCGTCCGATCTCTTTGCAGTCTGGTCCGGCGTGGAAGTCGAAATGGATGCCCAGAAAACTATCGGCGCGGCGTAGCCGTTTCGGAGCTTCAACCTCGGCGGCGTTGGTTACCTCAACCCGGAGGAGTGGCGATTCGAGAAACACGCAACTGACGGCCGCAAGCAACAGAAGCGTCCGTGAAGGCGAAAGTTTAGGCAGAGTGTTCATAGGATTACGACTCGTCCGAGCGTCTGGATTGTGTCGAAGCCAAGCAACGCCCAAATGACTTGAATGGATAGATCGTAACAGGCCAAGCCCTCGGACGGAACAATCAATTTGAAAGTTTCGGTAAAGAGCGCCAATTTCCGTGAGCCTATGTCGCATCGCCCACCGGTGGCCGGGCCACAATGCCGGCCGAAACGATTGCTCCTCGCCGCACGAATATTGCTGGTGCTCATTTGCGCGGCGTGGCAGGGAATAGTGTTTTCGGCGTCGACCCTGGCAAACTCAGGTCCGCCCGTCATTGACTCGTTCATGCCGACGTCTGGTCCTCCGGGGACCTCGGTCGCCTTCTCTGGAGCCAATCTGCGCGAAATTCTCAGCATCCAATTCAATGGCGTTGCGGCTGTGTTCCAGGATTGGAATGGAGTGTTCCCACCGGTAGCGATCGTGCCGCAGGAGGCTACTTCTGGGCCCATCACCGTGTCGACAGCGCAAGGTTCGTTCACGACACGAGATGACTTCATCGTTGCAAAACGCCGGCTCCCTATTCTTACAGGATTCACCCCAGAATCGGCCGTTCCAGGAGCCGTTGTCGATCTCATCGGGACAGATCTGAGTCCGCTTTTGAGCGTCGACTTCAACGGAACACCCGCAGAATTTGGAGACTTTGGAGGGGTCGGTCTGCCTCACCCTTATGCCGTTGTTCCCGTCGGAGCAAGCAGCGGCCCTATTACCGTGACGACCAGCGAAGGGTCCGCGACCTCGCCCACGGCCTTTACCGTGATTACGCCGCCCGTTCTAGGCTCACCGGAAATCTTCGACTTTTCGCCAACCAGCGGGACTTCCGGGACCTACGTTACCCTCAACGGAACGAATTTTGCCGGAGTCAAGTTTCTCTATTTTAACAATACACTCGCTACTTTTTTCTTGGCCCCGTTACCAGGTCCGCCGCGATCGGGTTCCGCCGTTGTTCCCATCGATGCGACTTCCGGACCCATCACGATAGTGACGGAGACTGGAAGCTTTACGACCCGAGAGAACTTTACCGTCACCCCACAACCTCCGCCGGCCATAACGGGCTTTTCCCCTTTGTCGGGACCTCCCGGAACTTACATTACAATTGAGGGGTCCAATCTCGTGTTCGTCAGCGAAGTCCGGTTTAACGGAATTAAGGTGGACTTCCATCCGTTCAGCCTGCCTCTTCAAATTCGGGTTCCTTACGCCGCGAGCGGCCCTATATCAGTCCTAACTCAATCCGGGGCTGCCCTATCGCCGGTTCCATTTACCGTTATCAATGGTCCGCCAGAGCCTCGCCTGCTCAGTTTCTTTCCCACTCGCGGATCGAGTGGGACCTGGGTCCGCCTTCAAGGTGCCCGACTTGGGATAGTGACCGGCGTTTCGTTCGGTCCAGCTTCGGCAGCGTTCTTGAGTCAAGGGCTAGAGGATGTCTTGGCGGTTGTGCCGCCTGGCGCTGAGTCTGGCCCGATCACAGTTCAAACCTCGGTCGGCGCTGCGGTTACTCCGACGCCATTTACCGCTTTCAATTCAGTGGGGCTGGTCGTCGGAGGAGACATTTCTTCAAATCTGGTCTACTGGGGCAAAGAGATCACCGTCCGCACAGTGGTAACAAACGCCTCTCGCGAAACTCTATATCAAGTCAGTCTCACGAACGTATTCGCTTCAGCCCTGCTCGCCCCTCCGGAACCCGTCATTCAGGATCGAAACGGCGTCTCCTTTCATGCCTCACTCGCCGCTGCGGACTTTGAGGTCTTAAAAGTCGTGTCGCCCGGGCCAGCATTCACGGTAACGAACAACACCGTCCGGTTTGACCTCGGAACAATGAATCCAGGACAATCCGCGGCTCTGTCCATTCGGCTGCGGCCACAAACCCCAGGTCTCTTCTACAGCTTGGCATCTGCGAGCGGCATTCCACCCAGCGCACCGCGTCGGTTTGCCTCCTGGCTTAGCACCTGTTCGGTGGTGGGTCCTGGTCAATTGACGATAGCGCGTATGGACGCAAGCCGATTCCGCCTCAGTTGGGCGTCGCTCGATCCAGCTCCGGTCCTGCAAACAGCTACCACCTCATTTCCGGGGTTAGAGTGGACCAATCTGGAGACGATAATCACTGGTGGCGACGGCATCCATGAAGCGGTGCTCCCGATTGAACCTGGCGACCGGTTCTATCGTTTAGTTCAACCACCTCCCTAACCGTTACTCACGACGGGTTAGATCATCTACCAATACCGGTCATCACCTCGTAGGATTCTCCTTTCCCTGGCTTGCGTCGGGCCGCTCAGTCCGCTTTGCTAGCTCTATGAAATCTTCCCTCCCAAGACTCGTTCTATCTCTGGCGACTTGCCTCTGGGCCACCCAGCTGGTCTGCGCCCATTCCGCGATTGAATCCGCCCCGCGAAATGAAGGCTGGTGGCAGGATCGTCACAAGCTGATCAACACGAAGGCAACCGAAGCAGGCGATAAAGCCCAGGTTATTTTTATCGGCGATTCCATCACGCAAGGCTGGGAAGGCGAGGGCAAAGAGGTCTGGGCTCAATACTATGCCAAGCGCAATGCGGTGAATCTGGGTATTTCCGGCGACCGCACCCAGCACGTTTTGTGGCGGCTGGATCACGGCAACGTGGAAGGAATCCACCCAAAAGCAGCCGTGGTCATGATTGGAACTAACAATTCCAATGGCGAAGACAACACCCCCGGACAGATCGTCGAGGGTGTCACAGCAATCGTCAAAAAGCTCCGCGAGAAACTGCCTCAAACCAAAGTCGTCCTGGTGGCCATCTTCCCGCGCAGTGAGAATTTTAGCGCGCAACGCGGCAAGATTATGCAAATCAACCAGGTCTTGCACAAACTAGCCGACAACAAGGACGTTTTCTGGGCGGACTTCGGCCATCGTTTCATCAATAACGACGGGACGATTCCCGGCGAGCTGATGCCCGACTACTTGCATTTGTCCAAGCGCGGGTATGCGATCTGGGCGGAAGCCATCGAACGCCTCGTTGCGCGCCTGGTGGGCGATGAACCTGTCAAACCTGAAACAGCTCAGTCCGTTTCGCTCAATGGCGAATGGGTCAGCACTCTGCGCAGCAACGATGGGCAGACCTTCGAATCTCGGCTTCAACTCCAAAATAGCGGCAAGACCATCACCGGCAAATTCTCGAGAGGTGACGATAAATGGCTGCAAATCGAGAACGGGGAATTAAACGACAACAATCTCTCGTGGACCATCAAGCGGGACCGACCGGACGGCAGTATCCTCACCTATCGCATGACCGGTAAAGTCGATGGCGCGCAGATCACCGGCGTTGCTAAAGCGCAGATCGACGGCCAAGAACAGTCTATGGTGTGGAACGCGCGTCGGAAATAACCTGAAGAAGACGCGACCGAGGGCACGCCGGACTCCAAGTCTGGTGCGCCGGTCTCACGCCGAAAAAATTAGTCCCCTCTCTCCACATGTCTAGGACTTCGCAGGAAACCAGGCCTTGGCGCTACGGATTCATTCTTATTTGTCTCCTCGTATGGACCCGGGTAATGACCCAAGCCGCGGAGATTCAGACGGAGAAAGTATTCGGTCCCGAGACGCCGACCGGACCGTACAAACATCCTTCTTGCATCACGGAATTGCGTAACGGCGATCTTTACCTGGCCTATTACGGCGGTGGCGGCGAATACGAGCAAGCCACTGCGGTCTATGGCGCTCGCAAGAAAAGCGGCAGTGCTTGGGATGCACCGACGGTCATCGCCCGGAACCCTTTTTATTCCATGGGGAATCCGGTCGTGTGGCAGGCACCGGACGGACTGCTCTGGCTCTTCTTTGTGGTGCGTCCGGGAGCCACCTGGTCCAGCTCACGCATCATGGCGAAAGTCTCCACGGATGAAGGCCAATCCTGGTCCGATGCTTTTGTCTTAACCTGGGAAGCCGGGACCATGGTGCGCGCGCGCCCCATTGTGCTCAAAGACGGAGCCTACCTCTTGCCTGTCTATCATGAAGTGGGTGAAGACACAGAGCTCGTCCCCGCGGCGACAACGTCCTTCTTTCTTAGGTATGATCCGCGATCCAAACAGTGGACGGAGTCCAATCGCGTGCACTCGCGCATGGGCAACTTGCAACCCGCCGTTGTGGAGTTGGATGACAACCGCTTGATGGCGATGTGTCGGCGCGGTGGGGACTATGCTCCAGGCGACGATGGTTATGTGGTCCGCACGGAGTCCAAAGACGGTGGCCGCACCTGGAGCGCCGGGACTGAGACGGAGTTTGCCAACCCGAACGCTGCGGTGGACTTGATTCGATTGCAGAACGGGCACGTGCTCTTTGTCTTCAACGACAGCATGAACGAGCGAAGCCCGTTGACGGCGGCCATCTCAATGGATGGAGGAAAAACCTTCCCGCACCGGCGAAACATTGCGGAAGGGCGCAACTCATTCGCTTATCCAACCGCAATCCAAACGCGCGATGGCAAGATTCATGTCACCTTTACGACGGACGAACGCACCATCCTCCGCCATGCGATCTTCGACGAGAGCGCCATATTGCGGTAACGCCCTGGACCGGGAAGCGCCGACGGCCGATCCAGGATCGCCCGCGGGCGACTGCGTGTTTTCGGCGACCCTTTCGGGCCGTCGCGCCCCGTCGCTCGCTCGATCGGCACACCTTGCTCTCCGGTCCCTGCTTATAGCCTTCAGCTTGGTCCTGACGGAATCCAGTCATTCGGAGCCCCGGAAGATCTATCTCGCAAACGACGAACACACGGATTTTCTGTGGACCGCGGACGCGGAGACGTACAACCGCGTTTTGCCCGAGATGATCGACTATTACCTGCGCCTGGCGGACATCACGGAGGGCCATCCTTCTCCGTACCAAAGCCGGTTTTGCTGTGATGGCAGTTACTGGCTATGGGTCTACGCGAAAACACGGTCTGCCTCTGAGTTTCAACGGGTCATCGACCGTTTGCGCTCGGGTCACCTGAGTGCACCGATGACCGCGCTCGCCTCCTGCTACGGCGGTCAGCCCGCGGAAGCGGTCTTGCGGGGCATGGCTTACGCCGGTCAACTGGAACGGCGTCACCAGCTTAAATTCTCCCTCGCGGTCGCCATGGAGAACCAGACGTTGCCCGTGGGCTTGGCCTCGCTTTGGGCAGGCGCTGGAGCGCGTTACAGCTGGCGAGGGGTCTGTGCCTGCGCCAGCAAACTCCCCAGCACCGCGCTGCAAAGGCGTCCTCACGAAATCTACTGGGCCACCGGGCTGGACGGTCAGCGAGTGTTGATGAAATGGCACTCGCTCGCTGGTTCGGGCAACCAATTGAGCGGCGGCTATGCGGAGGCGTTCGACCCGCTCGCGGCCATCCGGTTCTTGGATCAAGACGCAGATTTCTTACAGCGTTACCGTCCCCCAGGGGCTGACATGCCCTACGCGATTCGAGCGGCGTTTGGCTTTGGGTGGGATGCCTTAGATCGAAAGACGGGCCAGGATTACCCCGCTAACCCGAAATCGTACCCGCGGGTCGAACATTTTCACGAGATTGCACGAGCGCAGTCCACCGCCGACCGCCAGGTGATTGTCTCCAACGAGGAAGATTTCTTTCGCGATTTCGAAGCCCGTTACGGCGACAAGCTCCCCTCCATGCGCGTCACCTATGGGAATGAATGGGACCTTTACTCTGCCTCCATGGCCGAGACAACGGCTCGCGTCAAACGCGCGGTGGAGAAACTGCGGAGCGCCGAAGCGCTCGCCACCTGGGTCAGTTTGCAGAACCCAGCGTTCCTGAATGGACGTGAGCCCGAGCGCGACCTTGCCTTCATGAATCTGGGCCTGTATTGGGAGCACGATTGGACGGCGGATGGGCCAGTCCCCCGCGACGCGCGAGCAGCCTGGCAAAAAACGCTGGCCACCGAGATCGAGCGCTATGTCGATCGGCTACAAGCGGACGCTGCCAACGAACTCGGCAAACAGATTCCGAACCCGGGGGCGACCACACGGTTTTATGTCTTTAACCCGCTTGGTTGGACCCGAACCGACGCCGCAGATTTCCCCTATCAAGGCAGCACGAACATTCATGTGCGTGATCTGACGAGCGGGCGGGAAGTGCCTCACCAATTCATGGGGCGTGCAGACGATCGAACGCTACGGATTCTGGCCCAAGCATTGCCCCCGGTGGGGTATAAAGTCTTTGAAATCCAAGAGGGACCTGGCACCACCTCGAGAGACGCCAGTGCGACGGTTAGCCAGGATCGCCGCGTCATCGAGAACGATCTCGTCCGATTGACCGTGGCTGCGGACGGAGCCATCTCCAGCTTCATCGACAAACGACGCGGCAACCACGAGCTCGCCGCGAACATCGACGGACGGTGGTTAAATGACTTTGCCGCTAACTCGTCCGAAGGTCAGGAAGTTGTGCTGGAAGAATCCGGACCGATTTCCGTGACGCTCAAGTGCGAAAGCAATGCGGGAGGTCAGCACACCACGCGCGTCACGCTGCTTCGGGACTCAGACCGGGTGTTTCTCGACAATGAGATCACCGAGAACTTCAGCGACGTCCGCCATTGGGCGTTCAGCTTCAATCTGCCCTCGCCCGATGTTCACACGGAAGAGGTCGGTGCGGTCATTCGGGTAAAAACCGCACGCGAAGGCGGAGACTACGCCGATTCCCTGGCCCGCTACGATTACGCCACAATGAATCATTTTGCCGATGTAACTGAGGCAACCAATTCCGCCGGCGTTACACTGTCGAACTGGGACTGCTCTTTTGTCCGCCTTGGCCGGAGCACACCCGAGAAGCTCGATACGCAGACCGCTCAACTTCACGTCTTGGCAGGCGGGCAGGTTGATGGCGACAACCTGGGTATTCGGCGGCAGGATGGTGACCGCTCTTTCCGGCAACGCTTTGGGTTGCGACCGCATGGCTCGTTCAACCCGACGGAAGCAATGAAGTTTGCGCTTGAACACCAGAATCCACCGGTAACCGGTGTCGTCACCGGAGGCGCTAACCGTTCCTTACCAGCGGCGCAACATAGCCTGATCACCTTGAGTAACTCGAATATTCTCCTCTGGGCGCTCAAACCTCATAACGACGGGATCGCCCATGGGATCGTGGCAAGACTCTGGAATCTGACTTCGGACGCTCATTCCGTGCGCATCGGAATGCTCCAACCGTTAAAACGGGCGGCACGCATTACCCATATTGAAACGTCGATCGCACTATTGCCCGTTGCGACTGGGGGACTCGAAACGGCGGTTCCAGGCCGCGCCATGGAAAGCTTTCTTCTCCAATCGAATTGAATTGAACGGTCCGAAGCTGTCCCTCCGAAGTATTCGGCATCTCCAACGTTCGCCCGCGCCAAGGAAAGCCGCCGTGCATTTTGTC
>JBGAIN010000205.1:0-12763 GCA_044225505.1 Limisphaerales bacterium | reverse complement strand
GCTGTTCCAGTTCTTGCATCACGGTCTGCACTTTACGGGCTTTTTCATGCACGGAACGAGGAACCCAATCCAGGCGGCGAAGTTCATCAAAAATCGCGCCGCGGATTCGAACTCGCGCATAGGACTCGAACGAACTGCCGGCACGCGGGTCGTACTGTCGGACGGCGTTGAGCAGTCCGACCAACCCGGCGCTGTGCAGGTCGTCAATGTCCACATGGGCTGGCAAGCTCATTGCGAGGCGTCCCACGACGGTCTTTACCAAGGGCAAGTGCTCCTTAACCAGGGCTTCTTCCATGGCACTGCCCGGGGCGACCGCACCCCGCGCTCGAGCTGCCCCGGGGTACTTTCGTCGGTGAGGGAGAGCAGATTGTTTCTCGACCAGAGTTGACATGAGGTTAGGCTAACGCTTTACGGTCGTTGGACTCGGTTTGGTGGTAGGGTCCGAAGTTGTCGCAACGGCTGGTTCTTGACAGGCGTTCTGCAAGCTCCTCACCCAGATTCCCGCCCACCAGCGCATCAGAATGCCGGCGCAGAGGGCAGAAACGCTAGCTCGCCATAGGACCGACGGCCAAGCTCCGCGCTGAAGAGTGCCGGAGACCAAGCCGATCAGAAATCCGAGAAAACCGCCTGCCATCATGAACTTTTTCATCGTTTGCCGAGCGTAGGCTCAGCAAGCGGTTTGCCAGCAGGCAGAAAGGCTGCAAACAGGCCTATTTTGAAGGGAATTGACGAGTGAGAATCTCGTCGGGAGTGGCTAGAATCCAGGCGCCGGGAATATTCTGCCCAGCACTGAGATAGCCCAAAGTGAAATTTGTGCCGAGCGCCAGATTCCAAAGTTTGCCCCAGCGCAGCTCTTCGTCGAGGTGTGTGACGATCAAGTCAGCGATGGGTAACGCGGAAAAGGCTCGAATTTGCGAGAGCAGTATCGGGATCTCGTAAGCGGCGTTAAGGACGAGGTGGACGGTCGCTCCGGGCATCTGCGCTATTTGCTGCCCGAGCTGTTCCACTGCTTCCTTTTCAACCCAGTTAACCCCCGGCAGATCAACAAGTAACAAATCCGACGAATCCCGAGGCCCAACCGGCAAGGATCGTTCGACCGGAACATTCAAAATCTCTGCGTAGATACTTAGGGCCTCAGCGGTATTGGCCGTTCGGCCGTCCAACCGCCAGACTTGCGCTGGCCGCCCTTCAAGTAAGACTACCTGAGCCAACCACTTACACAGACAAACGGTCTTTCCGACGCCAGGTGCTCCAATCAACACGTGCATCCCTTCGCTTCGCGCCAGGCCCGGCATACTGTCAGGTTTATTCCACAACATCCGCAGCAGCGCCCTGGTCAGTTCCATTTCACGGGCCAAAGTGGCCGGCGGCACATCGCCATGCAACGCTCGCAATTCATCCAGAACTCTTTCCGCATGAATAGGTAGCATTCCGCTGTTCTGCAACAGCGCACCGATGCGCCAGGCTTGGGGCGGCGACGAAGAGCGCGTTTCCGGACGACTGTAGACCCCTTTAATCGAGTTTTGTCCGATTCCCTCCACGCGAGGCTCAACCACAGAGGCGTCCTGGAGCGAGTTCTGTCGGCTGGCTGGGGTTTCCAAGCGCTTTTCGACTAAAGCGTCCGCCGCCTTGGAAACGGGTGCTTCAGCCTCTGGAAGGTAGGCAAGCACTTCAATCCGACGTTTCTGCCACAACCTTGCCAAGCCTTCGCCAGGCACGGGCCGCACGTTTAGGACCACCGCCTGAGGCCCGAGCTGGGCGCGAATTTGCGCAACAGCATCGGAAGCGGAGTCGGCAATGAACGTGTGAACTTGCATTGGCAAGAGGATGCTACGGAAACTAGGCGCACTGCATCAAAATAAATCCTGTAAGGGGCACCCCGCGGTTCGAGCTCCCGTCTTCACTCCAGTCCAGGAACGACCGCGGCGCTCTGCACCTCAACGCGGGCGGGCAGTTCCGCGTACGATAGCACAGCTAGATCTGAGAAGGTGCTCTCAAAGAAGCGCCGGAAAGCGAGTCGAATCTGCGGTGCACAAAGGACCAGCGGCGGATGTCCAGCAGACAGCAATTGCTGCAAGTGTTTTGAAAGCGACTCCACAATGTGCCGCGCCAACCTTGGCTCAAGTAACAACGAGATCTCTGTGGGTGATTGACGCACGCCCTGAGCGATCTGTTGCTCTAATCTCGGGTCTAGAGTGATAGCCCGCACTGGCCCTGAGTCGGACTGGAATGGCTTCACCAATTGCGTCCCGAGCGCTCGGCGAGCGTGCTCAGACAGCTCGTCTGGGTTCTTCGTTAACGTGGCATAGTCGCTGACCTTTTCCAGGATTCCGACCAAGTTACGAATCGATATCCCTTCTGCCAACAGGTTCTGCAAAATCCGTTGCACCTGCCCGACCGTAAGCTGAGCTGGGATCAACTCGTTCACCACCGTCGGATGGGTCTGCTTCAGGTTATCGAGCAATAGTTGCACATCCTGCCGGCTGAGGATTTGAGAGCAATTCCGCTTAATAATCTCCAATAGGTGCGTCGCCAAAACGGAGGCTGCGTCCACCACGGTGTATCCGGCTGACTCCGCATGCTTCCGCTCGACGTCCGTGATCCAAGTTGCAGGCAGCTGAAATACGGGCTCGACTGTAGGAACGCCTTTCAGCGGGGCGCGGCTATTGGTGGCATTCATAGCCAGCCAATAGTTTGGCATCAGGTTCCCTTGCGCAACGGGTTCGCCCTTAAGGAGGAATCGATACTCGTTCGCTCCAATCTGTAAGTTATCCCGGAGCCGTATGGATGGGACAATTAGACCCATCTCTTGAGCGAAATTACGCCGGACCCCGGTAACTCGCTCGAGTAGGTCCCCTCCCCGTCTGGTGTCCGCCAAAGGCACAAGTCCATAACCGAGATCGATCTGCAGGGCGTCCACATTGAGCAAGGTCTCGAGTTTCTCCGGTGCTGGCGATTGAGGCCCTGAGGCTCCTGCGGCTGCACCGGCCGCGGCGGAGGCTGTGCCTTTCGACGACGCTGCAGTTTGGGATTTAGTCCGCTTCAGTCGCACGGCCACAGCGCCTGAAACCGCTGCGAGAACGACGAAAGGCATAGTCGGTAGCCCTGGCACAAGCGACATCACGCCCAGCATGCCACTCAGCATCGCCATGGCGCGCGGATAAAACAAAAGCTGACTTCCAAGTTCTTCACCCAGGCTATTGCGGGTGGCGGCTCGCGTAACTAGCATGCCCGCAGCCATCGAGGTAACGAGAGCGGGGACTTGCGAGACGAGTCCATCCCCGATCGATAAGAGCGTAAAGCGTTGGAGAGCTTCCGCGACGCTCATCCCGCGTTGCATAATCCCGATCGCAAAACCACCCAAAACGTTGATCAGAGTGATGAGCACGGCGGCAACGGCATCCCCGCGCACGAACTTACTCGCACCATCCATCGCTCCGTAAAAATCCGCCTCTTGCTCAACTTTCCGGCGACGGGTGCGGGCTTCTGCCTCGTTGATCACCCCCGCGCTAAGTTCGGCGTCGATCGCCATTTGTTTGCCGGGCATGGCATCGAGAGTGAATCGTGCCGCAACTTCCGCGATACGGCCTGCACCTTTGGTAATGACAACGAAATTGATCAAGACGAGGATTAGGAAGACCACCAAGCCCACCACGTAGTTGCTTCGCACCACGAAATTGCCGAAAGCTTCGATGATGTGGCCAGCATAACCATCCAAAAGAATCAGGCGAGTGGAAGCGACGTTCAAGGCTAAGCGAAATAGAGTGATAAACAGCAAGAGTGTCGGAAAGACCGTGAAGTCCGCCGCCTCCTGGACATAAAGAATAATGAGCAGAACCAACAGCGAAAGGGCAATACTGACGGTGAGAAGCACGTCCAGCAGGACCGGAGGAACCGGCAGAATCAACAGCAGCACTGTGCCAAAGACGCCCAGTATGAGCCATAGGTCGGCTTGCTGCAGCACCTTCATTAAACTCGTTCGTGCTCGTTCCATAGGCTGCGATTGCCGTTAAGAAAATTGCCAAACCCGCTGAGCCACTCTCCGAGGGCCGACCTTAAGCGATCTCACCGGCAGGAATTGCCGTTCTCGGATCGTTTCCCCATTCGAAGCCTCCCGACGAAGGAGGGCAAGGGATGGCAGAGGTCCTCGGATCATGGCGACGCTTTCATCACATCTGGTTGCACACCAGCAGTTTGGTTCTCCTCCGCATAATAGCGGTACCGATTAATTCGATAGACATAGGCCAATATCTCCGCCACGGCGACATAGAGCTGAGCAGGAATCTCACCACCCACACGGCCGTACTTAAACATCGTTCGCGCCAGGGGTTTGTTCTCTAAAACTGGGATAGAATGCCGCGCTGCAATCTCACGAATGCGGAGTGCGTTCAACCGGCTTCCTTTAGCTACGATCCGCGGGGCTTTCATCGTCTTTCGGTCATACCGGAGAGCGACGGCCAAATGGGTCGGGTTGGTAACCACTACGTCCGCCTTGGCCACATCCAAGAGCATCTGCCGAATCGTTTTGGTGCGACGCCGCCGCTGACGAGCCTTCACTTGAGGATTGCCTTCGCTGTTCTTAATTTCCTCTTTTACCTCTTGCCGAGTCATCATTAGGTCCCGGCTGGTTTTCCAAAACTGGTAAGCATAGTCGATGGCCGAGAGAAGCATCAGACCAAAAATAATCCTCCAGAGGATCCCCACCGCCGCACCTGTCACCGCTGCGGCAATTCCCGCGACACTGGAGGCCGAGTAGAGAGTGGCGTCTGTGAGAATCGCGTGGATTTTGGAATAGGAGACTCCAACGACCAGGCTGAGTTTGAGCGACGCAACTGTTGTCGGCACTACCGATTGACCTGAGAAAACTCTCTTTAGCCCAGCCATGGGATCAAGACGCTCCCATTTCGGCGTAAGTGCTTCGGAGGCCGTTTGAAATCGGTTTTGAATTCCTCCGGCCAGCAAGCCCGCCACCATCGTGGCAACGACGATTGGTGAGACGCAGGTCGACACCACGAGCACTGCTCGAATCGCATAGGCCGGCATCGCTTCCATGGTCACTGGCACGTCGTGCAGATGGCTAAATACCGAAGTTAACGAGAGCACAATCGTCCGCCAAATGTCGGGTCCGGCCATTTTCAGCGCGACCAAACCTGCCATGAGCACAAAAACCGTCTGAACCTCCGCGCTTCTGGGAAACTGCCCCTGCTTGATCGCCTCTTCCAGGCGCTTGTGCGTCGGATGCTCTGTCTTCTCGCCGAGTTGCTCAGACATGAGTACGTGGGGTTATGTCGGCAATCCGTAAGGTCAACCCGTCCCCAACAGACTGGCGATACGCAGGACGTCCTCTGGAAGCCGACGTAGGTAGTTAGCGACGTGCTGGCCCATGAACATGCAAGTCGACCCAAAAACGGTTAACCCGACCAAAGTCCGAATTGGAAAACTCTCTGAAAAGACGTTCATTTGAGGAACCGCTCGGCCGAGGAGAGCCAAAACCAAAGAGAGGCCAAACGAAACGCCGATCATGGGTGCCGACAATTGCACGGCCATACCGAAAACCGACGCGCTACGCCGGATCCCTTCTTGAAGCAAAGCCTCACTTACGTGGGCTGCCCCCATTGGCACAAGAGCGTAGCTCCGTTGCAAACCCGCGATCATCCAGTGATGCAAATCCAGGCTGAACCACAACATGAGCGCCATCCAGTAAAGAAGCATCCCTGGAACCGACGATTGGGCTCCGCTCATCGGATTCATCTCGGCTGACATTGTCAAACCGATCTCTGTGGCGATCAAATGCCCGGCCGCGTCGAGGGCAAAAAATACCACGCGGCAGGCAAATCCGAGCAGCAGTCCCACACTAATCTCCAGGAAAAGCAGGCGAACCAAGGCGCCCGTCGCCATCGTTTCGACATTGGGGGAAGGCAGGAAGGGAGTTAATAACAAGGCTAGCATTCCGCTCATGGACACTCGCAATCGCGCTGGCACGTTTGGCAGCGAGAAGAGAGGAAGAACCGCGAGCAAGGCGCCGACTCTGGCAAAGACAATCAGCCAGTTCGCAAATGCGGAGGCAAACATAAATCCAGAGCGGAGAGCATCAGGATTAAGACCTCGCTACCGAACCATTTGCGGGATTTTCTCGAAGATCGCCCGCGTAAATTCAACCTGAGACCGGAGCATAGCGGGCAGGAGCAAAATGATGAGAGCGACCAATCCAAGGGCTTTCGGAACAAAACTCAAGGTCTGCTCATGGATGGATGTGACCGCTTGGAAAAGACTGATGCCCAGACCGATGGTCATGGCCGTGGTCAAGATCGGCCAGACTAGGCTAACCGACTGGAGCATCATGTTCTTGATCAACTCGACTGCGAATTCTGGGTTCATAGCTTGGAATCTGCTTTCCAGGAGCTACACAGCACGAAGTGCGCCGTCCTCGAATTAGCTTCCGAAACTTAGGATCAGCGAGCGGACCACCAACTCCCATCCATCCACGAGAACAAACAACAGAAGTTTAAGCGGCAAGGCAATCGTGGCCGGCGGCATCATCATCATCCCCATGCTCATGAGCACGGTCGATACCACGAGGTCGATCAAGATGAACGGAACAAAGAGAAGGAAACCCATCTGGAAAGCGGTGCGCAATTCACTGAGCACAAATCCTGGCACCACGGCTTTGAGCGGCAATTGGTCAGGTGCCGTGGGAGGCAGCTTGCCCAAAGCCACAAAGAGTTCCACATCCTTGGGTCGGGCCTGCTTCAGCATGAAGCCGCGGATAGGCTTAGAGGCTTCCTCCAACGCTTGCTCACTCGTGATCTGTTTGGCCATGTACGGCTGGAGCGCTCGGTCGTCGATTTGAGACCAGACCGGCGACATAATGAAGTACGTAATGAATAATGCCAGACCGACAATAATTTGATTCGCTGGTGTTCCCTGCAATGACAACGCCGATCGCACAAACGACAAAACAATCACGATCCGCGTGAAGCAGGTCATCAATAGAATGATGGAAGGCGCTAGACTTAACAGGGTGATGGCAAACAGAATCTTGATTGCCACATCGACATCCTGGGGTTGTTGCGCGGCTTCCATTCCGAAGCTCAGACGCAGCGGCGCAATACCGGCCGTTCCCGTCGACGTGCTCGAGGCTGCACCGCCCGGTGCTTCCGCGGCAAGTGAAGTCACAAAGCCAACCAGCAGCACTAACGTCACCCAACAGAGACAGGTCAGGCATTTCTGTTTCGGTGAGAGCCAAGAAGTCATGATCGATGAGCGATAGCACGCAATAAAAGCGCTCCAAAAGCTGGCACAGGCGACGGACTCGAATCGGCCACGGCAACCTCGGGCGCTGATTGTTCCGGCGGCAATTGGGTCAACAGTGTGACGCCACTTGGAGAAGTGGCGACCAGCATCCGCTGTTGCTCATAGCCGATGACAAAGATGGATTGACGTTGCCCCAACGATCGCCCTTCCAAAATACTCAATCTGGGCGCTTTGACCGGTCGGCCAACGGCGAGCCGCTGCCAATTACGCCACACCCACAAGCCACCAAAAAAAACCGCCAGAACTAAAGCGAACGCCCCAAGGACCCGGATCATCGAAAAGAAAGTCGCTCCTGCGCCTGGCGCCGTGGGCGCAACCAAGGGCTGAACAGCCTCGCTGCGCAAGATGCTTTCGGACGAAATCGCGACCACGAGGCCAGTCAACCATCGGGCGAGCCCACCAAACCTCGAATCGCGCCGCATTGATTCCCTGAGATTCATTGCTTGGCCACCAGTTCGGTGATCTTCAATCCAAAGCGATTCTCGACTACCACCACCGCGCCCCGTGCGATCAGTTTGTCATTTACCTGAAGCTCAACCGGAGCATCGGAAGGCTTGTCCAACTGCACCACCGAACCAACGTTCAATTGCAGCACTTCGCGCATCGGCAATTGGCAAGCGCCGAGTTGGACAGTAACCTGGACGGGCACATCCAAAAGGATGTCGAGATTGGGGGGATAATCTTGAGTTGCGTTCACAAAGTGAGCTCTTCAGGGTTTTAAGACTTCGGTAATTTCCACGGCCCAGCAGTCCTCGCTCGTCCCAAGCCGGCCGGAAAACTTGGCTGCCCGGGCCAGGGAGAGGCGAATGCGGCTGGCAAACTCTGGAGGCAGCGGAATGACATCGCCCACTGCCAGTGTTGTCAGTTGACCGGCCCGCACTTTCATTCCAGGCCAATGGGCGACAATCGAGATCGGAATCTCGTCGAAATCATGCTTCCACTTAGGCTTAACCGCCGGGGTTGGTTCGAGCAACTGTTCCACTGCCAGGCTGGCTTTGGCTCGAAGCTCGAGGAGCAGCGGTTCCAAGGTCGCACTTGGAAACGCGAGGTGAAGCATCTCCACACAATCACCCAACCTTGCTTCCATGACGATGAGAATCATGGTGGCATCCGGGGCAGATGTCCGAAGAAACCGAGCGGTGCTTTCGTGCCCAAGCAGCATCGGGGTGAGCGCTTGGACTTTCGACCAGTACGCACACCATTCACTCAGGACCAATTGAACGGCCGGCTCCAACAAAGCGACTTCCACCTGAGTCAATTCGCGTGAGTCAGACGGTGGAGTTCCTTTACCGCCCATCAACCGATCGCTCATGGCCAGCGCAAGGCGGGCATTGAGCTCTAGAATGCAAATACCCCGCAACGGTTCCACCTTGAATAAGGTCAAGTGACAGGAAGGCGGAATGTCCTTCACAAACTCCGCATAGGTCCGAGTTTGAACGTCGGTAACGCACAGCGTAAAGTCTCCGTGCAAATAGCTCGACAAACGGTCGGTCAAGAGATCAGCCACCCCTTCGAGCTGCGCCTGGAATGAGCGCAGTTCCCGAGGCGTCGGAAGTGACGGACCTCGAAAGTCAAACGGTTGAACCTCCGGCTCGGGAGTGGGGAGCGGTGTTTGTTTAACCGAATCAGTAGCCGGATGAGCTTCTTTGGATATCTCCGCTATTAGGCGCTCCACGTCTACTGTGGAGAGGAGTTCTTGATCTGCGATGCTGAGCTCGGTGGCAGACATGCGCGTGAGTTTATTGAATAGCGAATTCGGTCAGAAACAATTCTTGGACAGCGCCCTCTCCAAGCACGTTGTTAAAGACCGAGATGAGCTCAGCACGGATTAAGTTTCGGGCTCCGGGCTTCTCCAGGTCTGCAATAGTTTTTGTCGAAAGCACCCCCGCTGCGACGTCTCGCAATTCCGCTTCGTTCTTTTCCACCGACTCTTTTAATGTCGCTTGAGCTCCAACGAGAGAGAGGTTGGCCAAGAGGTAACGAGTTCCCGCGGTACCCGAGATATTGACCAGCACTTTGCCGTTCAGGGGAACAGTGAATTTGGTTTTGCCGCCAGCAGCAGCGCCTTCGCCGTGTCCGGTCGGCGCTTCGTGGGCGCCGCTTGCGGCATGCCCCCCTTTTAATTTCGGAGCCAAAAGCATCGTCGTGCTAAAATAAGCGACGACCGGCATAAGAACCACGTTCGCTAGCAACGGAATCCAGGCCTTGATCCCCCCCGAACCCGCTGCCGCTGCGGTGTTTGCCTGGGCTTCGGCGCCCGTCTTTTCGGGCTCTGGAGACTTTTGGGATTCTGGACGTTCCGTGGCCATAACCTAGCCTATCGTTTGAGGTTGACCAGTTCCTGCAGTAACTCGTCACTGGTCGTGATTATACGCGCGCTCGCTTGAAAGCCGCGCTGTGTGGTGATCAGGTTGGCGAACTCATTCGTCAAATCGACATTGGATAATTCCAACGTGCCGCTCTGGATTTGGCCAAGGCCATTGCTGCCGGGGGCCTCGCTTTGCGGTGTCGCCCCCCCCATCGGTCCGGCGTCAGCAATACCCGAGTAAAGACTGTTGCCTTCCTTCACAAGCGCGTGGGGGTTTTGAAATCTCTGGAGTAGAATTTCACCTCGAACAAAGTCGGTGTTGTCGGAAAGGTGCACCGTCACTTTGCCGGTCTGGTCAATACTGAAACCCTGCACGGTGGCGGTCGCGCTCGACGTCGCCGGGCGCCCGGTTCCGTCGATGAGGAGATCACCCCGTGTGGTCAATCCGGAATCACTGAAGCCTTGGACACGAAATCCACCGTTGGTCACCAGGTATCCGTTGTCGTCGACGCGGAAATCGCCGGCTCGTGTGGCGTATTCTCGATCGTCGATGGTGTCCTTCACAACAAAGAATCCCTCTCCGGAAATCGCGAGATCCGTTTTAACTCCCGTCCTGGTCAGGGATCCTTGGTCAAAAATCGTCTTGACTGCGGCCGTAGTCACACCGCTGCCCAGCTGCATGGAAGGGCCGTTGGTCGGCGCTTGCAGAGTCTGGCTGAGGGCATCGGCAAAGTCCGCGCGCGCAGACTTGAAGCCCAACGTATTGGAGTTGGCAATGTTGTTGCCAATGACGTCCATTTCATTCTGAAACTGACGAAGTCCGCTAACGCCCGAGTTGAGAGATCCTAGCATAGTTGTTTAGAGTAGAAGTTGAGGTTGAATCGAGACCAGAGGCGATGGTTATCACCTGGTCTAAGTCGAATAGTTCTCCGTTCACGACGAGTTTGGGCGTCCCTGCCTCTACTTGCACAGCGCTCACCGTCCCCTGCGCTGTTAGATCCGCATCCATTTGCAGTTCCACTGTTTTCCCCAGCAATCCGTTGGCTCGGATCAAATCTTGGTCCGCGCTGATCTTAGTCATTTCTGCCTGCGTCGACTTGGCCTGCTCCAAAGCACTGAACTGGGCCATTTGTGCGATGAACTCAGTGTCTGCTTTAGGATTCATTGGATCTTGCGCGGTCATCTGCGTAACGAGCAGCTTTAGAAAATCGTTTTGTCCGAGCGATGTGACTCGAACCCGTGACGATCCTGGCGTCCAATTCGGGTCGGAAATCCCATTCTTGCTGCTCGTAGCACCAGTTGGAGAGATTGGAGAGCTCATATTACGCCCAAAGTTCTAAGATTCGCCCTGACTTCTGCGCCGTCGACACGCGACGGCTCTGCGGCCGATTTGACGCAACCCGATCCCCTTCCAGTTCCCGAACCGACGGTGCTGGCCTGGAGTGACGTTGGTTTTGAGAGGATTCGCCATTGGCGAACGGCGCCGAATGCGGGTGTTGAGCTGGCGAGTCAGACGCGGGTCCAGTATGAAGCGGCCCTAAACGCACGCCACAAGACGAAAGCGTCTCTTGTAATTGGCTCCATTGAGCACCCAACGCCTCAAGGTTGCCGCGATCGCAGTGCGCCTGCGCTTCAACAGCTCCGTTTTGCAGATGCAAACGCAGCACGATCTCGGTCTCTTCGTCGGGACGCAAACGCACCAACACACGTTCCGGTTTCGTCCGGCCCAAGCCCTGCGCTTCAGCTTGGATTAGTTGCGCCAAGCGCTCAGCCACCTCGCCGCGGCGACTCCCGGTTTCATGGGCTTCGCCGACGTTGAGACTGCTGTTCGACGACGCGCCGTTGGCACTGGTCGACCACGCCGCAGAATCGTTCGATGGGTCACTGACCAATCGATTTGCTGCAACCTTGGTTTCCACCCCATCTTTCGATGGTAGAGAACGTCCTGCCCCCCCCGGCAAATCTTGCAGGCTCGAGGAGGCAAATTCATACTTGTTCGCAGCACGTTTCATCTGGTTGTCTGTCTGAGCAACAGATGTGCCAGAGGATTCTGAAACACGCTCCCGACGCTCCATCCGTCGCCCTCCATCCACGGCGGCAGGTCCAACGGCGGTTGCCACGATCCGACGAATGAGCTGGTCAGAATCGACTTCCACGGGCGCAACATCCGTTCCCACTGGCGTCCGCACTGTCCCCGTTTCCCCCATAGCCACGCGCACTGCCTGGGCCTCAGTCCTGGATGCCGCGCGAGTGCCACGTGGTTCCACGGGCCTGCGTTGAGTTAACGGCGCGGCGACCGAGTCAACGCCGGGCGGCGGAGTGGAATTGGTCGAAAATTCCACTTTGCCCTGACTCTGGTTTCCGACGGCTTCTTCGATCGAGCTTGTCGTCTCGAAGATGGTGGTGGAGCCAGAAGGCTCTGTCGTCGAGTCAACCAATGGCGCTGATGCTGAAACCGCAGGGTTGTTCTCATTCTCGTGAAGAGCCTGATCGGCATCGGGTGCAATTTCTGCCGGGAGGGCTGAAAGTGCCGCACTGGATTCAAGATCGGTAGCCTCTTCGTGCGCGGGTCCCTCTGCTATCAGCGCTTTACCGACTGCTGGGAACTGACTCTTCTGAGCCACGTCGGGCCTTTTTTCAGACGAAATTGCCAAGAACGAGTCCCTTGCACCGGCAAGAGGCGCATCTTCAATAATCGTTGTTCGCGAATCCGAATTCAAAGAAACCTCGGTCACGTCCCAGCGCCCGACGAGGCGCGCGTCAGTGACCGCGCCAAGCGGGCCGACGCGCATGGGTCGAGCCGTTGAAAGCTCCGACGCGTGGATGGCCTGGTACGTTTCGCTGGGCGTCCCTTCCAGATTCAGCGCGCGAGCGTTCGCCACCGCTGAGCTCGGTTCTGACAAAACCGCGTGAGAGCTTCCCGAGGTCTGGTTTAAGGCCAGCGCCAAATCGCGCTGAGAGGGTCGCGAGTTCGCCCCCTCGACAGTCGATCCTTCGATGAGTGGAGCGCCCCCTGGATCGGATCCCGCGCCGACCGCGTTCCGGCGCTCATTCATGGAACCACTGAACTCTAGGTCTAGCCCGCGTTGAGAAGTTCCGCTCTCCGCTTGAGCAAGCTCCGGCGTTCTCGGACGTGCAATA